>DATHVP010000042.1:0-58279 GCA_035461245.1 Longimicrobiales bacterium
AAGAGGCCATCTTTCCCGAAGTCCCCACTCGAGAACTCCGGTGTATGCGGTATTAGCCCGGGTTTCCCCGGGTTGTCCCCCGTACAGGGATAGGTTGCTCACGTGTTACGCACCCGTCCGCCACTCGACTCACTCCCCGAAGGAAGTGGCCTCGTTCGACTTGCATGTGTTAAGCACGCCGCCAGCGTTCGTCCTGAGCCAGGATCAAACTCTCCAATGAAAAGTCTGACTTAGCTCTCTCGAACACCTACGTATTTCCACGTTAAGGTGTCCGGAATCATCTATTTAACGGTTTGTCCCTCAAAACTTGGAAGAGAAATAGTGCTCCTCCAGAGGGCCGCTCCAATTAAACCCGACCTCGATTTTCAATCAGCAATCCCGGCGCACCCGCCGGTGATCCAACACGATGCGCCGTTGGGGCGCAGTCATGAATTATAGCAAACTTCTGTTCCGTCGTCAAGTCCTGCCGGACTGCCTGGCCAGGGTAGCGCGCCTCGAATGCTGCCGGAGGCGACTGTTTGCGACGGAGCCCACCATTATAATTGGGACGACCGGGGTCGTCAACCCTCGAATGAGGGTCCGCCGTGGCGGATGGTGGGGAGTGCGTCCGGAAGGAATCGAACCTTCAACCTTGGGATTAAGAGTCCCCTGCTCTGCCAGTTGAGCTACGGACGCGAGTTTGTCAAAACAGCGAAGCCATCCGGGGACGGCAGGGTGAGCGAGGGGACTTGAACCCCCGACCTCCAGGGCCACAACCTGGCGCTCTAACCACCTGAGCTACGCCCACCATGTGCACTGCCATCGGCAGTGAGGCGGTCCTGCGAGTCCCTTCCAGCGCGCCCGAGAGGATTCGAACCTCTGACCCGCGGCTTAGAAGGCCGCCGCTCTATCCAACTGAGCTACGGGCGCGGAACCCATCAGTCGGGGCGCTCGGATTTGAACCGAGGACCTCCTGCTCCCAAAGCAGGCGCGCTACCGAACTGCGCCACGCCCCGTCGGGAGCACGCAATACTAGCGGGGTCAGGGGCGTCCGTCAAGGTCGGGGCGGACGCTGCCGGAACGCGCAATCAGGTGATCAGGGATGGTTGATGGGGAGTATGGGGACGGTGTATGGGGATGGTGTATGGGGATGGTTCATCGGGGGAGGTTGGCGGCGAGGGCCCGGAAGGCGCGGGCGCGGTGGCTGCGGCGGTTCTTGACGGCCGGTGGCAGTTCGGCGAAGGACGCGTTGAGTTCGGCGTCAAGGAAGAGGGGGTCATAGCCGAAGCCACCGTCTCCGCGGGGGCTCTCGAGGATGAAACCGGAGCAGGTTCCCAGGGACGAAACGCAGCGACCGTCGGGCAGGAGCAGCACGGCGGCGCAGGTATAATGGGCAGTGCGGGCGTCACGGGGTACGTCCCGCAATTCGTGGAGAAGCCGCTGGTTGTTGGCCAGGTCCTGCGCCGCGCCCTCGCAGCCGGCCTCGGCGTACCGCCGGGACCTTACTCCGGGGTTTCCGCCCAGGGCATCGACGCAGATTCCCGAGTCATCGGCGAGGGTGGGCAGACGGGTGGCCCGGAGAAACCAGGCGGCTTTTGCCCGGGCGTTGGCGACGAAGGAATCGAAGCACTCGATCCCGTCCTCGGCGGGCGATGGCTGGATCCCGGTCTCGTCCAGCGTAAGGATATTCCCGTGAAAAACGGGCGCCAGGATCTGCCGGATCTCCCGTAGCTTGTCGGCGCTGCGGGTGGCCAGGACGATGGTGTCAGCGGCCAAGAGTAGTGCGCTGGGCGTCGAGGAGTTGCTCGATGCCGTCGAGCCCGGTGGCCAGCAGTTCCTGGAGTTCGTCGGCGCTGAAGGACTGGTTCTCGGCGGTCCCCTGCACCTCGACGAGGCGGCCGGACTCGAGGGCGACGAGGTTCATGTCCACGTCGGCCCGCACGTCCTCGCTGTAATCCAGGTCCAGGCGGACCTCGCCGTCGATGACGCCGACACTCACGGCGGCCACCAGTTCCCGCATGGGATTTTCCTCGAGGCCGCCGCCCCGGATGATCCACTCGCAGGCATCGTGCAGCGCGACGGCTGCGCCAGTGATGGCGGCGGTCCGGGTCCCGCCGTCGGCGACAATGACATCGCAGTCGATGATGATGGCGCGCTCGCCCAGCGCCTCCAGGTCCATGCTGGCCCGGAGGGCGCGGCCGATGAGGCGCTGGATCTCCTGGGTCCGGCCGCCCACGGTGCCGCGTTCCCGGCGGCTGCGGGTATGGGTTGCGCGAGGCAGCATGGCGTACTCGGCGGTGACCCAGCCGTTGCCGGAGCCCCGGCGCCAGTCGGGCACCTTCGGGTCGACGGAGGCGGTGCAGAGGACCTGGGTCAGCCCGAAGGAGACGAGGCAGGAGCCCTCGGCATGAGGCGCGACGTCGCGCTGGAGACGGATGTCGCGGAGCTGCCCGACTTCCCGGCCGAGGCGTGGTGTTCCCTGTGGCGTCATGAATCCGATTCGCGTATGCGGTGCAGGATGGTCGTGGTCGAGCGGCCCGATACGAACGGGATGAGCACGAGGCGGCCGCCGGCGGCCTCCACGGTCTCCCGGCCGACGACGGCATCGGGGGCATAGTCGCCGCCCTTGACCAGCACGTCGGGAACGAGGGCATTGATGAGCTCGGCGGGCGTATCTTCGTCGAACAGTGTCACGGCGTCAACGCAGGCGAGCCCGGCGAGGACGAAGGCGCGGTCGTCCTGCGGGACAACGGGCCGGCCGGGGCCCTTGAGTCGCTGCACGGAGGCGTCCGTGTTGATGCCGACGACGAGGCGATCTCCCAGGGCCCGTGCCTCGTGCAGGTACGCGACGTGGCCACGATGCAGGATGTCGAAGCAGCCGTTGGTGAATACGACGCGCTCACGGCGGGGCCGGCCGAAACGCTCCACGGTCTCGCTGCGGGACAGGACCTTGCGGGCGGGATCCGGCGGTGCATTCGACCGCGGTGCTGCCGACGGGTCGTCGGCGGGACGTGCCTTTGTCATGGCGCGCTGGCGTCGGGCACATCGCGGGGGCTCATGGCGCGAACCTCCCGGAGCACGGCATCGGCGCCGCGGCCGATGAGCTCGTCCGCGAGGTCCTCCCCTGCCCTGGCGGCATCGGCAACTGTGCCGCCGGTCTCCCCCCTGACGACCGTCGTGCCGTCGAGGGAAGCTACCAGCCCGCGCAGCCGGAGCCCACTGTCGGAGACGGTGGCCAGTGCGCCGATGGGGATCTGACAACCGCCCTCGAGGCGAGCCAGGAACGTGCGTTCGGCGGTGGTCGCGGCGCGGGTGTGCTCGTCGTCCAGCGGGCGCAGCCGACGGAGGGTCTCCTCATCATCGGCGCGAGCGACGATGGCCAGGGCACCCTGCCCTGCCGCGGGCAGCCAGTGCGGCGGATCCAGCACCTCGCCGATCTCGGCCTCGCGGCCGAACCTGCGGACACCGGCCAGGGCGAGGAGGATGCCGTCGTATGCGCCCTCCTCCAGTTTGCGAAACCGGGTGTTCAGGTTGCCGCGCAGGTCCTCCACCACCAGGTCGGGCCGGGCGCTGAGCAGGATGGCCCTGCGGCGCAGCGAACTGGTGCCGACGCGGGCGCCGGCGGGCAATTCCGCCAGGGTCCGCGGCCGGCCGGGCGCCGGCAGGAACGCGTCGCGTGGGTCCTCCCGCTGCATGACGGCGGCGAGGGCGAGGCCGTCGGGCAGCTTCGTGGGCACGTCCTTGAAGGAGTGCACGGCGGCATGGGTCCGGCCGTCGAGCACGGCGGCGTCCACCTCCTTCGTGAACAGGCCCTTGTCGCCGATCATGGCAAGGGGCACGTCGGTGATGATGTCGCCGGTGGTGTGCAGGACCTCGATGTCAATGTCGAGGTCGTCGTGCATGGAACGCAGCAGGGCCTGCACGTGGTGCGCCTGCCAGAGCGCCAGCGTGCTGCCCCGCGATGCAAGTCGCAGCATGGGTTCAGTCGTTTCCGATGGGGGCGCCGATCACCACTGGGACTGGGCGCCGTCGATGATCTGCTGGATGAGTGTCTCGATGGCGCGGGTGCGCGCGATCTCGTCGGACTGGGTATCGGGCCGGTATTCGCCCCGTCCCGTGATGCCCCGGGACTCGAAGAGGATGACGTTGTCCCGGACGTCCACGATCTGGATGTTCAGCCGGACCTGGACCTGGTGCTGGAGCACCTCCACCGCACCGGTCTGGGGTCCGGGCCGGTAATTCTGGGCGGCGTCCTCATAGGCAGTCACGGTGGCCCTGAGGATGGCATCGGCAGCGCGCTCGCCGGCCACCCGGACGCCGAGGGCCCTGGGCAGCCGATCGTTCATGGCACGGAAGATCTGCTGGTCCAGGTCGAACTGGACCGTTTCGTTATCGAGGGGCGCGATGTAGATGGTCCTGACGTGGGACGGGAAGCCGCCGCCCCCGCTGAAGCCGTAGTTGCAGGCCGCAGTGGCGAGGGCGAGGCCCATGACCAGCAGGGTCCTAGCGCGCCTGGCCCGGGAGAATCCAGACATCGGCATCGAAGCTCGGTCGCACTTCCACATCAGTCACTCTCAACGTGAGTTCACGGAACTCGGTCCAGTCGCGAAACGCCGCCTGCGCCGGCAGGCGGTGCCCTGCACTGCCGGACAGCTGCACGGTCCGGCGGCCATCCCGGGCTGTCCATTCGGTGCTGCGGAGGGCGTCATCGGAAAAACCGAACAGCCAGGTGACGCCGTCCCTCTGATACGTCAGGCGCAGCCCGTCCTCCGTGCCGGACGTGCCCGTGAGGGGCGCGTCCACCGGGGGGCGGAACACGCCGAGTACGGACCACAGCAGGGCGGGCGGCGGCAGCATGGCATCGGCGCCCGCAGGCACGACCCGCATGGTTCCGTCCTCGACAATGGCCGCCGCATAGGTCTCGCCGCGCGGCCCGAACAGGTCAACGCGGGCTCGGTAGCCATCGTCCAGCCGCAGCACGCCCTGTCCGTTGAAGCGGGCGTCACGGTCGCGCATCTCCCAGGAGAAGATGACGTGCAGGCGCTGGGTCGGCGCCGTGGCCGCGACGGCTCGGGCCTCGGCGACCGGATCCGCTTCGCCCATGTCACGGGCGGCCGTCCCGGCGCACGCCACCAGTGCCGCACCGAGGCCCGCCATGGCCACCAGCCGCAGCACGCGCACGTAGATCCGGCCGCCGAAAGGGGACCGGGATCCGGAGCGATAGAAGGATGACGTCGTACACATGCTGGCTGGATACCCCGTCGTCGTACCGATGTTGCTCATTGCATCCTGCGGACTGCGATGACGGGCTCGTCCTGCACCACGGCGTCCGCCGCGTCCATCCCGTCCACCACGCGTCCGAAGATGGTGTAGCCGCCGTCCAGGTGCGGCTGGGCGGAATGGGTGATGAAAAACTGGCCGCCACCGGTGTCGGGGCCGGACAGGGCCATGCCCAGCGTGCCTCGCAGGTAGCGCAACGGGTTCAGCTCGTCCCGGATGGCGTGGCCGGGTCCGCCGCTGCCGTCGCCCCGGGGGTCGCCGTCCTGCAGTACGAAATTGGGCACGACGCGATGCCAGCGGGTGCCGACGTAATAGCCACGGTCGAGCAGGCTGAGGAAGTTGTGGACGGTCAGCGGCGCGTCGGCCCCGGCGAGCTCCAGCACAATCACGCCGTGCAGCGTTTCGATGGCGACGCGGGGCCCTGCCTCACCGGCGAGTACGGGCGCGACGTAGCGCCGGACAACGTCCTCGTAGTAGGCCAGCGATCGCGGCTCTGGTCGGCTGGAGGGTTCCTGCCAGCCAACAGGCACCGACCCGAGCTGCTGGACGACGGCGCGGTAGAGGGCGGCGTCGGCCGGCGGCCGGCTGCCGAAGCGGGCATGGAACGCCCGCTCGGCGGGGACACCGTCCCGGATGAGGCGGCCGAGTGCGTTCACCGCAGCCGTGGCGGCCTCCCGGGTGGGGTCCTGCAGGGCGCGGTCGTACGCCTGCAGCAGCATATCCATGTCGCCCACGGTGGCCTGGCGGGCGAGCCCGCTGATAGCGGCGGCCCGGACGAGGACGTGGCCAGCCGCGAGCTGTTCCATGAAGACGCGTCGCAGCGCGGGCACGCTGTCGGTCACGGGGCCCAGGGACGCCAGTGCCCGCGAGGCCACCAGATAGTGCTCGTCCCGTGCGAGGCGCTCGAGGACGGGACCGGCTCGCTGCGGTGGCGCGGTTGCGAGTGTCCCGGCCGCATGCATCCGCAACAGCCAGTCGGGTGCGTTGGCCCAGGTCTCAGCCATGTCGGCGGCGCGCGCGGGTGCTACCCGGGCGAGTGCCGCGAGCGCAGCCGCCCGGTGCCCGATGGGCCGGTTGGCATCGGCGGCAGTCGCGGCCAGCGGTGCTGTCGCCCGCGGGTCCGCCGTCTCTCCCAGCGCCTGGGCCGCCGTCACCGCAACGTTCCCGTCATTGTCGTCGAGGTGCCGCACGAGAGTGCCGAGGGTCCGGTCCGGCTCCCGCCAGCCGGGCAGCAGCCGCAGGGCGTTGATGCGCACGTGGGGGTGCGGGTCACCGGCGGCGGTGAGGAGGGCATCGAGGGTCTGGGCGCGGGCGTTTGCGGTGTCGGCAAGGCCGGGGCGCAGCCCGCGCAGGGCATTGGCCCGGACGCGGTCATCCGGATCGCGGCTGCCTGCGAGGAGCAGCGGCAGTGCGTCCGGGCCACCGACGCGCCAGAGGCTGTAGGCCGCCCGCCAGCGGGTTTCGACGTCGCCATCCTCCAGCCATGGTGCTACGGCCGGCACCGTCGAGGCCGCCCTGGGCAGCCGCCAGATGGCCAGCAGAGCCTGTTGCCGGACCACGGCCGGGGCCTGCGCATCGGCGAGGATGCCTTCCAGCGCCGGCCGGGCGGCAGGGCTGGCCAGCAGGCCCAGCGCAGCGGCGGCTTCCCGGGCCGGGCCGGGCTGCGTGCGCCCGTCGGCGGCAATGGCGGCCAGTGCCTCGATGACGGCGGCGCTCGTGTCGCCGGCGATCCCAAGGGCGAATGCGGCCCGGGCGCGGACGCCTGCATCACCGTCGGTAACGGCGCGGAGCAGCAGCGACGTGGCTGCCGGACCGGGCACCCGCCCGGCGGCCAGCGCGGCGCGGGCCCTGACCTCGGGCAATGGATTCGCCAGGTGGCGTGCGACGAGGGCCGTATCCAGCTGGCGGGCGTCCTCCATGCGCAGCAACTCTGCCAGGCCCGTGATGTCCGCCGGTTCCAGACGGACGACGGCGGGGATGGGCTCGCCTCCCGGCGCGGCCATGGGCGCACAGCCGGAGGCGCTGGCGGCCAGCGTAACGGCGCAGGCGACGCGGCGCATGCGTGCGCGGGTCGGCTCAGTCGATGGCATGGCTGCGGAACCTTTCCAGCAGGTCGGCGGGCAGGCGCCGGGTGGCGCCGCTCCGGTCAATGGCGATGAGGCGTGTGGAGGCAGTGGCCAGTGGTTCAGGCTCGCCGTCGCTCTCCTTCAGGATCGTGTAATCGAAGGTGATGGTCCGGGACTGTACGGCGGCCACCCGGGTGCGGACGAGAATGGCGTCGTCGTACCTGGCGGCGCGGCCGTAGCGGACGGATGCGTCGGCGACGGCAAGCATGACACCCGAGGCCTCCACGTCGGCGTAGGCGAAGCCGAGCTGCCGCATGAGTTCCGTCCGTCCGATCTCGCACCAGACCAGGTAGTTCGCGTGGTAGACCACGCCCATCTGGTCGGTCTCGGCGTAGCGCACCCGCAGCCGGATCTCACCCTCCGTACGTTGTGTCATTCTCCGTACGGTACCCAGACATTCTTGATCTCCGTGGCGCGACGCAGAAACTCGCGGCCGGTCGCCTGCCCGGCGTCGCCCCAGTCCCGTGGGGCGGACAGCCAGGTCCGCTTCATGTTGCCTGCTGCCAGCTCCTCCACGCGGGCGCCGGCGGCGTCCGCCGGGAAGTACCATAGCCCGTCCACGTCGTCGTGGCCGGCGAGGGCGTCCACCAGTTCGGAGCGCAGGCCGGTGACGATGTTGAGGGCGCCGACCGGCAGGTCTGACGTGTCAGCCACCTGATAGAAGTCCGTGGCGGCCAGCGGAGCGGATGAGGACGGAATGGCAATGACGGTGTTACCCAGCGCCAGCGCTGGAGCCACCGTAGAGATGAAGCCCAGCAGGGGTGCCTCATCCGGGCATACGATGCCCATCACGCCCACGGGTTCATGCATGGCGAGCGTGATCATGCGCATGGGCGTGGCGTGCACGCTGCCGTCCCACTTGTCAGCCCATCCCGCATAGAGGAACAGGCGCTCGACACTGAGTTCCACCTCGCGTTGCGCGTCCCGACGGCTGCCGAAGCGGGCAAGCCGGGAGGCGAATTCGCTGCCCCGGGCCTCCAGGTTCTCCGCCAGATAGTACAGCACCTGGGCCCGGTTGTGGGCGGACTGGCCGGGCCAGGAGGACTTGTGGGCGGCTTCCACGGCGTTGCGGATGTCCTTCCGGTTGCCGCGTCCCACCTCACCCGCCAGCCGGCCGCGGCGGTCCGCCACCGGCAGGCTGTAGCCCGAGTCGGGGCGGGCCTGCCTGCCGCCGATGTACAGCTTCGCGGTGCGGTCCAGCGCGGGGCCGCCGTCCCGGCCGTTGGCGGCAACGAGTGCCGCGGGGTCGGGGGTCGAGTTTTCGGCCACCCTGCCGGTGCGGCGGGGGCCGACAGGCTGGACATATTCCCACAGCCCTTCCCGGCCGCCCTCGCGGCCGAAGCCGCTCTCGCGGTAGCCGCCGAAACCGGAGGCGGCGTCAAACATGTTCGTGGAGTTCACCCAGACGGTGCCGGCCTTCAGGCGCGGCGCCACGTCCAGCGCCAGGTTGATGTTCTCCGTCCAGACACTGGCGGCCAGGCCATAGCGTGTGTTGTTGGCCAGCGCCACGGCCTCATCGTGTGTTCGGAAGGACATCAGCACGACGACGGGCCCGAAAATCTCCTCCTGGGCGATGGTGGCCGCGGGGGCCACATCGGTGAACAGCGTCGGCGGGAAGAAGCATCCCTGCTCCGGGCAGTCCCATGACGGCTGCCAGAGGGTGGCCCCTTCCTCGACGCCCTGGTCCACCAGCGCGCGGATGCGTTCCAGCTGCACCGGCGCGACGATGGCGCCAATGTCCACGGCCTTGTCCAGGGGATCGCCCACGCGCAGCCGCTCCATGCGCTGGCGCAGCTTCTCCGTCAGCCGGCCGGCGGTGCCCTCCTGCACGAGAATGCGCGAGCCGGCGCAGCAGACCTGGCCCTGGTTGAACCATATGGCGTCCACCACCCCCTCGACGACACTGTCCAGATCCGCGTCATCGAACACAATGAACGGCGACTTGCCGCCCAGCTCCAGTGACAGCTTCTTCCCGGAGCCGGCGGTGGCCTTGCGGATGATGCGACCGACCTCCGTCGAGCCCGTGAAGGCGATCTTGTCCACCCCCTGGTGCTCGACGATGAGGCGGCCGGTGTCGCCGTCGCCGGTGACGATGTTGACCACGCCCTTCGGCAGGCCGATGGCCTGACACAGTTCGGCGAACCGCAGGGCGGTGAGGGACGTGAACTCGGCGGGCTTCAGGACGACCGTGTTCCCGGTGGCCAGGGCCGGTGCCACCTTCCACGCGAGCATGAGCAGCGGGAAGTTCCACGGGATGATCTGACCGACGACGCCGACGGGCTCGTAACCGGCCAGTTCCGTCTCCATGAGCTGCGCCCACCCGGCATGATGATAGAAGTGCCGGGCGACGAGGGGCACGTCGATGTCCCGGGACTCACGAATGGGCTTGCCGTTGTCCAATGACTCGAGAACGGCAAAGTCGCGGGCATGCTTCTGGACGTGGCGGGCCATGGCGTACAGATACCGGGCACGGCCATGGCCGCCCAGCTTCCACCAGCCCTTCTGTGCAGAACGGGCAGCAGCGACCGCCGCGTCCACATCCGCGGCGCTGCCCTGGGCGATCTCGGCCAGCCGGCTGGAATCGGCGGGGTTGACGCTGTCGAAGCGAATCCCTTCCGCCGGATCCCGCCACTCGCCGCTGATGAAGTGGCCGAAGCGATGCTGGCGCGCGGCCAGCCAGTCCCTGACGGGCGCGGCGCTCTCGGGCGCCGGGCCGTAGTCCAGGGTCTCGAAGATGTCTGCGACCTTCAACGGGGCTCTCCCTACGCGATGGGATGGCGGTGGCCGGCGGAGTAGCGGCCGGTCACGTGGTGTTCCAGCTGCCGCTCGATGTCGCCCAGCAGCGAGCTGGCACCGAAGCGGAACAGGTCGGGTGCCAGCCAGTCGTTCCCCAGTTCCTCCTTCATGAGGATCATCCATTCCAGGGCCTGCTTCGCCGTGCGGATGCCGCCGGCAGGCTTGAACCCGACGATGTGGCCGGTGCGCTCACGGTAGTCCCGGATCATGCGGGCCATGACGAGCCCCGTGGGCAGCACGGCGTTGACCGATTCCTTGCCCGTGGACGTCTTGATGAAGTCAGCGCCTGCCATCATGGCGACCATGCTCGCGCGGGCGGTGTTCCGCAGCGTGCGCAGGTCTCCGGTGCCGAGGATGACCTTGATGTGGGCCTCGCCGCACGCCTCGCGGAACGTACGCACCTCGTCATGGAGGGCCTCCCACGCGCCGTTCAGGGCGTGGGCCCGGGTGATGACGACATCGATCTCCTCTGCGCCAGCATCAACGGACGCCCGGATCTCGTCCAGGCGCTGGCGGAAGGGCGTCAAGCCCGACGGGAAGCCGGTGGACACGGCGGCGACGGGAACGCCGGTGCCCTGCAGCGCGCGCACGGCGGTCTCCACCATCTCGTGGTATACGCAGACGGCCCCGGCGGTGATGTGGAGGCCGTCCGCCCCCAGCGCCTCGAGGATATCGCGGCGAACCGGGTGCACGGCCTTGGCACACAGGCGCCGGACATAGCCCGGCGTGTCATCGCCTGACAGCGTGGTCAGGTCCATGAGGGTGACGGCCCGGAGCAGCCATGCCGCCTGCCAGTCCCTCTTGACGGTGCGACGGGTGCCCAGGGTAGCAGCCCTGCGCTCCACGGCGCTGGTGTTGACGCGGACGTCCCGCACCCATTCCAGTTCCAGGGGGAAGCCGGGGTTGCGGTGCCGGCGCGGCGTGCCGGCCTGGGTCTCGTTCAGCGTCCGGTGACGCTCTGCAGTTGCCATTGGTTCCACGATTCCGGTTGCGCTGGCAAGTTAGCGGCTGGCGGGGCATGCGGCTACGCCCTAGCTTCGGCGGCCATGAGCCGGCCTGACTATGTGGTTTCCGACATCCATCTCGGCGCCGTACCCGACGCGACGGAGCGTGAGTTCGTGACGTTTCTCGAGCACGTTGGCGAGCACGCCGCATCGCTGCTCATTGCGGGCGACCTGTTCGACTTCTGGTTCGAGTACGGCGAGGTCATCCCCGGCCGGCATTTCCGGACGCTGGCGGCACTGGCCCGGCTGGTTGACGCCGGGATGCCCGTCGTCATGGCAGGCGGCAATCACGACGCATGGGGCGGAGCGTTCCTCCGGGAGCATGTTGGGATGACATTCCACATGGACCCGTTCCACATGCAGCTTGGCGGCCGCCGGGCGCTGGTGGCCCACGGCGATGGGCTCGGCCGCGGCGACTTCAGGTATCGCGCCCTCAAGTCGGTGCTCCGCAGCAGGGTTGCCATCGGCGCGTTCCGGGCGTTGCACCCGGAACTGGGCCTGCGCCTGGCGCGGGCGGTTTCGACAACGGAGGCAAAGGCGGATGCGGACCTGGCAGCGGAGGGGCGGTCAGCGTTCCTGCACGCCTGGGCTGCGGAGCAACTGGATGCCGACGCGGACCTGACGTATGTCGTCTGCGGGCACTCCCACCTGCCGGTGATGCACGAGCATGGGCCCGGCCGCTTCTACCTGAACTCCGGCGACTGGATCAGCCACTTCACCTACTTCACGGTGACAGCGGCCGGGCCGCACCTGCAGCACTGGGACCGACAGGCGGCGTCCGGCTGACGCCCGGTGACGCAGCTGCTACGAGGAGTGGACGAACCCCTCGACGTCCACGTGTTCGACGTCGCTCACCACATCTCCAACGAACGAACGGCCCACATCACGGAACCGGAGGGGTGCATCGCTGGCAATGAAGCTGTAGCTCGGCGGTGCCGTGGTCGTACGGCGCATGTCCAGGCGCTGGAGCGTGCGCTCCACCTCCATTGCCGTCTCCGCCGCTGAGTCCACCAGGGCTACGTCCGGCCCCATGCACTCACTGATCAGTTCGCGCAGCAGCGGGTAGTGGGTGCAGCCGAGGATCAGCACGTCCACGTCCATCTCGTGGAGCGGTGTCAGGTAATCGCTGGCGATAAGGCGGGACGCGTGGTGCGTGCGCCAGCCCTCCTCCACCAGCGGCACGAACAGCGGGCACGGCTGGGCATAAACGCGGGCATCCTCCAGCAGCCGGCGCACGGCCAGGTCATACGCGCCGGAGCGGATGGTGCCGGCGGTCCCGATTACGCCGACCCGGCCGGTGCGCGTGGCCTGCGCCGCCGCCCTCGCACCGGGCTCGATGACGCCAATGACGGGCACATCCAGCGTTTCGTCCAGGCGGGCGCCGGCGTGGGCGGTGGCCGTGTTGCAGGCGATGACCACCATCTTCACGTCCCGGGACAGCAGGAACGCCGCCGCCTCCTGGGAATAACGCGCGACGGTGGCGGGCGACTTCGGGCCGTACGGCACGCGGGCCGTGTCGCCGAAATAGACGATGGACTCGCCGGGCAGGCGGTGCAGGATCTCGCGCACCACCGTCAGCCCGCCGATGCCCGAATCGAAGATGCCGATGGGACGGTCGTCCGCCATCAGCGGCTCCTGCCGGCTGGCAGCCGTACACCCACGGACAGGCCGTTGTCCGAACTGCGATCCGCCGTGATCTCCGCGGGGAAGTCGGACAGATGCGCGGTGACGTACGCATCCACGGCGGCGGCGAACGTGAAGAACAACGTATAGACGATCCAGTCCTGCCGATGGCGCCGCCGGGAGCGCTCGAGGTTGCGGGCGTCCTGAAGCCCCGGGTACGTGAGCAGCGCCGCCTCGTAGGCCGTCGGGCTCTCCAGCTCCCGGGCCAGCGCCGTATCCGCTGCCATGGCGACGGCCAGGGAGTCAGCGGCGGCCGCGGTCAGCCCCCGGTCCAGGTCCCGTACCTGGTTCAGGCCGTGGATGGTCTTGCCCAGCATGGCCCAGCTCGTGCCCTGCAGCCCGACATAGACCAGACCGCGCCGGGTCTCGCCCATGGAGAAATGGCCCCAGCCGGGGATGAGCAGTGCCTTGATGAAGGCGTTGCGCGGGACCGGGGCTTCCGATGGAATGGGCGCGGTCACCGGCGTCAGGGTGTCAGGCGCTGCGACCTGCTGTGCGGCGGTCGGCGCTGCCGGGAACAGCAGGGCCATCGCCAGCCACGCCGTAAGCGTGCTACGCTGCATGTCAGTCCTTCCGCGGGGCGTCGCCATGCGGTGCGCCCCGTATCACGTTCAATCTGGCCGGCGCGAGTGTGATCTCGATGCCGGTCTGCCCGTCCTGCGCCTCCCGCAACTCTCCGTCCAGCTGGAAATGCAGCCGCCCGCCGGTGGGCAGGCGAATGCCGACGGAAGTACCGCGGAGCATGGTGACGCCGGTCTGGTCCGTATGCGTGCCCCTGATTACACGTGGCACCATGCGCGCGTTTCGCAGCATGGGCATCTCCCTGATCAGGCAGACATCCAGGGCGCCGTCGGCGGGGCTGGCGTCGGGGCAGATACGGAAGGAACCGCCGATGGACGGGCCATTGCACACGGCCAGGTTCATGATGGGCTGGCTGACGACACAGTCGTCCACCGTCACTTCCACCTTCAGCGGCCGGTACGCGGCAAGCGCCCGGAGCAGGGCCCCCACGTAAATGGCAGCGCCAGGCATATAGCGCGAGCGGCGCATCTGCCGCACCACCTCGACGTCAATGCCTGTGCCCATGGCATTGATGAAGTACTCCGTACCACCGTCCCAGCGAGCGATGCCCACGTCCACGGGACACGGCGTGCCGCTGGCGAGGAGGGCGATGGCAGCGTCCCGGGAGCGGACGCCGGGAAACATCTTCACGAAGTCGTTCCCCGTCCCAATGGGGATGAGGCCCATGGCGACACCGCTCATCGGCGCCGTCACGATGCCGTTGGCCACCTCGTGGATGGTGCCGTCCCCGCCCGCCGCGATGATACGTGTGATGCCCGCCGCCGCAGCTTCCCGGGCCAACTCGGTGGCATGGCCGGGCCCCTCGGTCAGGACCAGGTCGAAGGGCACACGACGACGTTCCAGTGCGCGCTCGATGTTGCGGCGCAGCCGGGCGCCGGCGCCGTACCGGGCCATGGGATTCAGGATGATGCGCATGTGCATGCACACTACGCCGCCGGTCGCCGCCCGCGCAACGTATCGCGCATGCCGGGTCACTGCTACTGCGTCGGGACCGGCATTGAAGGGACGAAACGTCACCCGCCGTCGCATTCCGACCGGACGTCGCGGCCCGGCGTGGCACCGGGATGGCCGGATAGTCCGGAACGTGTTGCGGTACCACGGGTTGGGACGCGGGGACCGATGTCGGCAGCGGCCCCTGTGTTGCAATCAACCAGGGTGCCGGTGCAAGGGGCGCCGGCGTGGCCACAGGAGGTGGTAATGTCAATCATCAGGTATCGCCCCAGCTTGTCCGATACACCCGTCTTTCCGCGCCTCAGCACGGGACCGAACCGCATAGCCCGCATGATGGAGGATGTGTTCGGGACGGAGCTGCCGGAGGGACTCGGGTGGCATCCCCCGGTCGATGTCGTGGAGAAGGAAAAGGAACTGGTCCTCACCATGGAACTGCCCGGCATGAGCCTGGAGGACCTGGAGATCGACATCGGGGACAACCTGCTCACGGTGAAGGGCGAGAAGCGCATGGAGGAGGAGAAGAAGGAAGCGAACTACCGGCTGGTGGAGCGGAGCTTTGGCGCCTTCGAGCGGTCCTTCACGCTGCCCCGCATCGTGGACGCGGCGGCCATCAAAGCAAATTACGACAATGGCATCCTGCGGATTCACATGCCGAAGACGGCCCAGGCCGTTGGCAGGAAGCTGGAGATCGGCCGCGGCTGATGCAACCCCGGCCGCAGAGGGCGGGCGGCGCTGGCGCCGCCCGCCTGGAAGTGGCGGGAGCCCGTGGGAATCGAACCCACCGACGCGGTTATGAGCCGCGCCCACCGGTTTTGAAGACCGGGGCCGTCACCAGACGGCACTGACCCCCTTGGTTACTTACCGCCCCATTCCAGCACCTCGACCAGGACCGGGACACGGCCGTCGCGGATGAAATCGAGTTCGGCCGCGGCGCTCTGGGACAGGTCAATGACCGTCCGGCGCGCCCGGTCCGTTGTGGCCGGCGGCAGGCGGTCCACGACGGTCAGGACGACGGAGCGGCCGTTGCGTTCGTTGGTGACGCGCACGACGGTGCCGAAAGGCCAGTGCCGGTGGGCGGCCCAGGGCTCGGTATTGCGGAAGACGATGCCGCTCGCGGTGCGCCGGCCGTCGAAAAAGCTGGCGTAGTAGGTCGCCTCACCGGCCGCTGTCTCCAGGGCCGGCCGTGTATCCAGGCTGTCCACCACACGGCTGGCCGTCGTGGGCTCGGTGACGGGCGTCCCCAGCGGCACTACCCGCGTGTCCGCAGCCGCGACGCCGGCTACCGGCGAGGGGGGCAGCGGCGGCCGGCCGGCACAGCCGGCCAGGGCTGGCATCACCGTCAGGAGCAGGAGGACGGCGGATGGGCGCCGCCGACGGAGCGAACTTCCCGCACCAACGATGGGTCGTGCCGGGGTATCTCCCACCGGTGTACGGAGTTCCCCCGGTTGTGCGATGACCGGGAATGTGTTTTCGTTCCGGGTGGGAATGTGCCACTGCATGATTACCGGTACCGGAGAACTGTGATGCCGTTCAACCTGTCGCCCATGGAGATGCTCTTTGTCATGGTCGTCCTGCTGCTGCTCTTCGGCTCGAAGCGGCTGCCTGAGCTTGGCTCGGGGCTGGGCAAGGGGATCCGCGAGTTCAAGCGGACGATCCGGGACGTGAACACGGAGATCACCGCGCCGGAACCGCCGCCCAACCAGTTCCACGCGCCCGCCCAGCCGTGGCAGCAGGTGCCTGCGACGGCGCAACAGCCGATGGCGGCGCAGCAGGCGCCGGCACAGCCTGTGGCAGCGCCTGTCCAGGCGGCAGCACCTGTCCAGCAGCCAACGGAGCGGAAGCCGACGGACAGCTGAGTCCGGTGGCCTGGCCGGCCCCCACGAGCCGGCCACCCGGGGCGGGTTGAAGCGAGGGCACCGCCGTCGCTTCCCCGCCCTTTGCCGAACGCATCAGTTACGGACCAGCTTGCGGTACTTGATGCGGTGGGGCTGGTCGGCTTCGGCGCCCAGCCGCTTGCGCCGGTCCGCCTCGTACTCCTGGTAGTTGCCCTCAAAGAAGACGACCTGGCTGTCCCCCTCGAAGGCCAGCATGTGAGTGGCGATGCGGTCCAGGAACCAGCGGTCGTGGGAGATGACGACGGCGCATCCGGCAAAGTTCAGGAGCGCCTCCTCGAGCGCCCGCAACGTGTCCACGTCCAGGTCATTGGTGGGCTCGTCGAGGAGGACGACGTTGCCTCCGGTGCGAAGCAGCTTGGCCAGGTGGACGCGGTTGCGCTCACCGCCGGACAGGACGCCCACCTTCTTCTGCTGCTCCCCGCCCTTGAAGCCGAACCATCCGCAGTAGGCCCGGGAACTGACCGTGGTTCCCCGCCCCAGCTGGATCTCATCCTCGCCGCCGGAAATCTCTTCCCAGACCGACTTTTCAGGGTTCAGTGCATCCCGGCTCTGGTCCACGTACGCCATCTCCACCGTGCTGCCGATCCTGAGGGTGCCGGAATCGGGGGTCTCCTGGCCCGTCATCATGCGGAACAGGGTGGTCTTGCCGGCGCCATTGGGGCCGATGACGCCCACGATGCCGCCGCGGGGCAGGCGGAACTCCAGGTCATCGAAGAGGACGATGTCGCCATACGCCTTGGATACGTTGTCCGCGATGACGACCTCATCGCCCAGGCGCTGCGGGGATGGGATGACGATCTCCGCCCGCGTCAGCTTCTCCCGCTGGTCCTGGTTCAGCAGGTCTTCATAGGCACTGATGCGGGCCTTGCCCTTGGACTGGCGGGCCCGGGGCGCCATGCGGATCCACTCGAGCTCCCGCTGCAGCGACCGCTGGCGCGCCGACTCGTGCTTCTCCTCCTGGGCCAGCCGGTTCTGCTTCTGCTCCAGCCAGGACGAGTAGTTGCCCTCCCACGGCACGCCCTCGCCCCGGTCCAGCTCGAGGATCCACTTCGCCACGTTGTCGAGGAAGTAGCGGTCATGCGTGATGGCGACGACGGTGCCCGGGAACTCGGCGAGGAAGCGCTCGAGCCAGGCGACGGACTCGGCGTCCAGGTGGTTGGTGGGCTCGTCGAGGAGCAGCATGTCCGGCTCCTCGAGGAGCACCTTGCACAGGGCCACGCGACGTCGCTCGCCGCCGGAGAGTTTCGTGACGTCCGCGTCCGCGGGCGGCAGCCGCAGCGCATCCATGGCGATCTCGATCTTGCGGTCCAGGTCCCACGCGTTGCTGGCGTCGATGCGGTCCTGAAGGCTTGCCTGCTCGTCGATGAGTGCCTGCATCTCCTCGTCCGACATGGGCTCGGCGAACTTCATGTTCACCTCGTCGAAGCGCCGGAGCAGGTCGCGGATGGGCTTTACTGCCTCCTCGACGTTGCCCTTCACGTTGAGGGCGGGATCCAGTTCCGGCTCCTGCGGCAGATATCCGATGCGGGTACCCTTCGCCGCCCAGGCCTCTCCTTGAAAATCCTGGTCCACGCCCGCCATAATGCGGAGGAGCGAACTCTTGCCGGAGCCGTTGGGGCCAACAACGCCGATCTTCGCGCCCGGGTAGAAGGACAGCCAGATCCCCTTGAGTATCTCGCGGTTGGGGGGCACCACCTTGCGGAGCCCCTTCATGACGTAAATGAACTGCGGTGTGCTCATGCCGTGCCCTGCGTTTCCCTGTGTGATCATGGACGACGCCGTCCACAGGCACGAAGGGTCGCCGAACGGGCCACCAGGCGCAAGTGGTGCAATATACGCGTGATCTGCATGACGGAGCGTCATCCGCGAACGCGCATGACGGCCTGATCCACCCAAGAGGAGCGGGGATGAGGATCGAGTACCTGGATGGGGCCCGGCTGCGGCGCGGCCTGGTTGCGGGCTGCGATTTCGTGCAGCAGCGCCGTGGCGAACTGAACCGCATCAATGTGTATCCGGTGCCCGACGGCGACACTGGAACCAACCTGGCGCTGACGGCATCGGCCATCGCCGATCATCTCAGGGACACGCGGGACGTCCGCCTGGATGAGGTCGCCCGGCAGGCAGCGGACGCGGCCATAATGGGTGCCCGGGGCAACTGCGGCATGATCCTGTCCCACTTCCTGCTGGGCTTCGCCGGGGCCGTGGAGGGCTCGTCACGGGTGGATGCGGCAGCGTTTGCCAGCGCACTGAGCCGGGCCACGGAACACGTCTACGCGGCGCTGGAGCGGCCTGTCGAAGGCACCATCATCACGGTGATGCGGGAAACCGCGGAGGCGGCAACCGCGGCCAGTACCACCGACTTCGCGGACCTGCTGGAGATGCTGCTCGTGCAGGCCCGGGACGCGTGCGACCGCACGCCGGACCTGCTGCCCGTGCTCAGGGAAGCGGGCGTCGTGGACGCCGGGGCCCTTGGCTTCGTGCACATGCTGGAGGGCATCGGTGCCTACATGCACGGGGACCCCTTCACCATGCTGCCGGGGGCGACTGCGGCGCCGGCGTCAGGGGCCCCGGTGACGCGCATCGAGTATCCCGCGGCCAGCGAGACTTATCGCTACTGCACCGAAGCCCTGGTTCGAGGTGAGAAGCTACCGACGGAGGCGGAGGTGCGGGCCTGGCTGCGGCAGCGGGGCGATTCGGTCATTGTCATCAGGTCCGCCGACGTGCTCAAGGTGCACGTTCATACGGACGACCCGGAAGCGGTCTTCGGGTACCTGCGGGGCCACGGCTCGCTGGCCACCCACAAGGCCGAGGACATGGCGGTTCAGCACGAGGCGGTTGAGCGGGCGGCGGCAGGGCACGTGCACCTGGCGCGCCGGCCCGTGAGCATCGTCACTGACAGTTCGTGCGATCTCCCTGACGAGGTGGTACGGGCCCACGGCATCCATGTCGTGCCACTGCTTCTGGTATTCGAGGACGAAGCGCTGCGGGACCGCATGGACATCGATGCAGAGACGTTCGTGGAGCGCCTGCGCCGGGGCGAACACCCGGGTACCTCGCAGCCGCCACCGAAGGCGTTCCTCGATGCGTTCACGGCGGCCGCGCAGGATGGTGAGCACGTGCTGGCCGTGCTGCTCAGTTCGGCGCTGTCCGGCACCTTCGCCTCGGCGGAGGCCGCTGCTCGCCGGTTCGAGGACGCGCCCGTCACGCTGGTGGACTCGCTGGGCGCATCCATGACGCTGGGCCTGCTGGTTCTGCGGGCGGCGGAACTGGGGGAAATGGGCTGGCCGCCGGCGGACATTGCCGAGGAACTGCGCCGCATCCGCAGTCATTCGGGGATCATGTTCACTGTAGAGACGTTCGACAACCTGCTCGCTTCAGGGCGTGTGGGCCGCGGTCAGGTCATGATCGCCGGGCTGCTGGACATCCGCCCGATCCTCGGGCTGGGCGACGACGGGCGCATCCACCCCGTAACGAAGGTCCGCGGGCGCCAGCATGTGGAGGCCCGCATGGTGGACGAGGTGGCGGATCGAGTGCGACCGGGGTCGAAGCAGTTCCGTGTCGCGGTGGTCCACGTCGGCTGCGCGGACAGGGCCGAGCGAGTGGCCGGGCTGCTGCGGCAGCGCTTCGGCGACTGCGACATCATCATCACCCCGGCGAGCCCGGTCCTGGCGACGCACCTCGGACCGGGCGCCTGGGGTGTGGCCTGGCAGGTGGAGGACTAGCCCGCGGCCGCCACCGCCTCGATCTCGACCCTCACGTTCTTCGGCAGGCCTGCGGCCTGCACCGTGGAGCGGGCCGGACGATGCGCCCCGAAGTGGCGGCCGTAGACCTCATTCATGGCGGCAAAATCCTGCATGTCCGCCAGGAAGACCGTCGTCTTGACCACGGACTGGAGAGACGCACCCGCCGCTTCCAGAATGGCCGCCAGATTGGTCATGACCTGCTCGGTCTGGGCGGCGACATCATCACCGCCCACGAGCTCCATGGACGCCGGGTCGAGGGGGATCTGGCCGGCAGTATAGACCATACCGTTTACGATGATGCCCTGACTGTAGGGCCCGATGGCGGCCGGTGCTGCGCCGGTCTCGACTGTCTGAAGCTTCGTCATCCCCGTCCCTCTCTTCTTCTGCATGTTCAGACAATGGTTCCCTGGCCCTCAAGGGCCAGGGAACCCAGCAACTCGTCCGGATTGACTGTTGCCACGCCCGCCTTCCCGACCTCGATGCCGGCGGCGTGGTTCGCCAGCAGTGACGCCTCCACAACGGACGCCCCTGCAGCCAGCGCCACCGCGAGCACGGCGGTCACCGTGTCGCCGGCTCCGGACACGTCGTATACCGACCGTGCCACGGTGGGCACCCGGATGAGTTCATTCTCCGCTGTCAGCAACGCCATGCCGTCCTCACCCAGCGTTACCAGCAGATGCCGGCAGCCCAGCTCATCACGCACGTTCGTGAGCCATTCCACGTCATCGGCCTGGACGGGCATGCGCAGGGCGGCCGCCAGTTCCGCCTGGTTCGGCTTGAAGATCGTGGCGCCCCGGTAATCGAAGAAATGGCGGAGCTTCGGGTCCACCACCACCGGCCGCCCGGCCGATGTGGCTGCGGCCAGCACGCCGTGGATGACGTCCCGGGTCAGGAGCCCCTTGTTGTAGTCCTCCAGAACTACTGCATCCACCGAATCCATCAGGCCCCGCACAGCCGCCAGGACGTCCTCTGCGGCGGCCGTCGCGAGTTCAGCCTCGGTTTCATGGTCAAAGCGCGCAACCTGCTGGTGTCGCGCCAGGATCCGCGTCTTCACCGTCGTGGGTCGCCCGGCGGCCACTACCATGCCGTCCCCCCGAACCCCCTGACGTCCCAGTTCCGCCACCAGGTCCACCCCGGCGTGGTCATCGCCAATGCAGCCGATGATATGGCAGGACGCGCCCAGGGCCGTGACGTTCGCCGCTACGTTCGCCGCGCCGCCCAGCGCCCTCCATTCCTCCTCTACCCGCACCACGGGAACCGGCGCCTCAGGCGATATCCGGGACGCGACCCCCCTGAGGTACACGTCCAGCATGACGTCGCCGATTACGAGGACGCGGACGGCGCCGGCGGCATCCAGAATCTGGGCGGTTCTGTCGATGGACAGGCGGTGCATTCGTCAGTGGGCACGGAAATTGACCAGAGCGAGCGGCATAAGCCGAACTGGACCGGGAAGCTACCGCGCAGCCTGCGGCTTGTAAAGCGACGCGAGTCGGGAGGATATGTCGAGTTTTGCCGGTGCAGTTGAGACGCGAATCCGTACCACGGCGCACGGGGTCCTGGAGTATTTTATACTTGGGGCCCGGTCACTGCGGTTCGCCTTTTCCCGGCCGTTCTACTGGCGGGACCTGCTGGTGCAGATGGACCGGATCGGCGTCGGCTCACTGCCCATAGTGCTGCTGACGGGCCTGTTCACCGGCATGGTCCTGGCCCTGCAGAGTTCCGTGGAACTGACACGATTCGGGGCGGAAGTATACATCGGTAACCTGGTGGGCGCGTCCATGGTGCGGGAACTGGGGCCGGTGCTGTGCGCGCTGATGGTTGCCGGGCGTGCGGCATCCGGGATTGCGGCCGAGCTCGGGTCCATGAAGGTGACGGAGCAGATCGACGCGTTGCAGAGCTTCGGCACCGACCCCATCCGGAAGCTGGCCACGCCGCGGATCCTGGCGGGACTGCTCATGCTGCCCGTACTGACAGTAGTCACGGACGTCATCGGCATCTTCGGTGGCCTGATCGTCGCGGTGTTCCGCATCGGCATCACGGCGGATGCCTACATCCAGGGTGTCCTCAGCACGCTGGCCCAGTCGGGCTTCCTGCTGGGCATCATCCCCAAGGACTTCGTTGCGGGTCTCATCAAGCCCGTCGCCTTTGGCGGCATCATCACACTGACCTCGTGCTTCTATGGCCTGAACACGAAGGGCGGAACGGAAGGCGTTGGTCAGGCGGCGACGAGCGCCGTCGTCGTGTGCTCCGTGCTGATCCTGGCGACCAACTACTTCCTGACGCAGTTCATGTTCGTGGTACTGGGGCCGGGCCGATGACGGCGGCAGACGAACACCTCCGGGTTATCCGGGAGGAACTGGAAGGGGATGAGCGGGACTCGCCGGCGGCGGTGGCGGACTCGCTCATCGAACTGGAGGACGTGTTCCTGACATTCGACAAACCGATCCTGAAGGGCGTGTCCCTGGAGGCGCGCAAGGGCGAGACGCTCATGGTGGCCGGCGAATCAGGGACGGGCAAGTCCACGATCCTCAAGCTGATCCTGCGCCTGCTGATCCCCGACTCCGGGCGCATCACGGTGCTGGGCGAGGATGTGGGCGCTCTCACGTTCCCGGAAGCGCTGGAACTGCGCAAGCAGATCGGGATGGTGTTCCAGAACGCCGCGCTGTTCGATTCGCTCACCGTGTTCGACAACATCGCCTACCCGCTCCGTGAGAACACGGACCTGGACGACGAGCGCATCATCGAGACGGTGCGGGAGAAGCTGGACTTCGTGGACCTCGATCCGGACGAGGTAATGCTGCAGCTGCCGAGCCAGCTGTCGGGCGGCATGCGCAAACGTGTGGGGGTTGCCCGTGCCATCGCCACTGACCCGTGCATCGTGCTCTATGACGAACCCACGGCGGGACTGGACCCGCTGACGGTCGGTCGAATCAACGAGTTGATCCGCAAGCTGCAACGGGAGCTGAAGGTCACGTCCATCCTGGTCACGCACGACATCCGCGCGGGGTTCAGGGTGGCGGACCGGGTCAACCTGCTGAGGCACGGCGAGATCGTATTCGATGGCAGCCCGGAGGAGATGGTGGCTGCCAATGATTCATACATAAAATCATTCCTGAGCTGAACATGGCGCGGTCGCGATTGACAGGACGAGGTGGAGTGGACTGGCGGCAGATACGGGTGGGCGCCCTCATCGTTCTGAGCGTGCTGCTGCTGGCCTATGCCACGTACCGGGTCGGGGCGACACTGGATCTGTTCGCCCGCCGGTACGAAGTGGTGATGACCGTGCCGTCGGGCCTGGGGCTCAGGGAGGGCGCCCCCGTGACCCTCGCCGGTCAGCGAGTGGGGCAGGTACAGCGCATCGAGTTCATACCCGTTGAGCGGAAGACGGACGCTGACAACCTGCGCGTGATCCTTGGCATCGCGCAGAATGTGCGCGACCAGGTGCGCACGGACTCCCGGGCGTACCTCCGCACACAGGGGCTGCTGGGCGACAAGTTCATCGACATCTCACCCGGGTCCGTGGCCGGTCGTGTACTGCAGCCGGGCGACGAGATCGTCGCCGGCCGGTCCCTGGATCTGGATGAGTTCATGATGCAGGCGTCAGACGCCCTGGCTCAGGCGACGGACATCGTCGGGGACCTGCAGCAGATCACCGGGGCACTGGTCCGCGGTGACGGTACGGTTGGCCGCATGCTCCACGACGACGCACTCTATGCCTCGCTCACCGGCACCACGCTGGAACTGCGCCGCACGCTGGCGGAAATCAACCGCGCCGACGGCACCTTCGGCCGACTGATCCGCGACCCGGAACTGTACCAGCAGCTCAGCGGCGCAGTGACGCGGGTCGACTCTTTGGGCGGCCTGATCATGCACGGCAACGGGACCCTTGGCATGCTGCTCCGTGACGATGCACTGTATGAGCGGGCCCTGGGCGCGGTGGACAGTGCCGGTACCGCCATTACCGGCCTCGGCGCATTCGTCCGTCAGATGAGCGAGGGGGAGGGCGCCCTGCAACGACTGCTGGCGGACCCGGAACTGTACGAAGAGTTCCTGCGGGCGGTGGTCGATGTGCAGACGCTGATCAATGACATCCGCCTCAATCCGGGCAAGTACAAGCCGAACATCCTGGTGGATATCTTCTGAACGTTGCAGGCGCGCGAGCTGCGCTCGCTTGAGGCCGCGACGCTGCGCCTGCTAAGGCCGCGATGCCAGGGCCGCGACGCTGCGCTGGCTAAGGAGCGACCGCCGGGCTGAGGGCGGCCGCCGGGCTCGGAGTCAGGTGGTGTCGACGACGGGGGCAATCTCGTCGTCAGCGGCCTTCAGCGTCTCCTCTACCCACAGCACCTCGATGATCGTGCCCACGGCCAGGGCCAGGGGCAGCGACAGCACGGCTCCCAGGATGCCGAAGATGGAGCTGAAGAGGAGCAGCGCCAGGAGCGTCACGAACGGATGGATCTGTGCGGACCCGGACATGACAAGTGGCCGGATGAGGTCGCCCTCGACCTGCTGGATGACGAGGATGGCCAGGGCCACCCAGAGGGCCGTCATGGGCTCGGCAAAGAGGGTTACTGCAATAGCAATCAGGCCGCCGATCCAGGGGCCGACAATGGGGATGATGTTGGTGACGCCGACGAGCACGCCGAGCAGCAGGGGGTAGGGCGTGCCGAGCAGGTAGAAGGCCACCACGCTGGCGACCCCCACGAAGCCGCACAGTATGACAGTGCCCCAGAGCCAGCCTGCCAGGCGCTCGCCCATGAGCTTGAACATGCGCCGGAACGCGGGCCGCCGTTGTCGGGGAATGGCCCGGATCAATGGAGTCAGCAACTGGTCGTTGGGCTTGAAGACCAGGTAGAACGCCCCGACCAGTACGAGGACCACCAGTGCCAGCAACTCAAGGAACCCGAAGGCGCCTGAAAGCATTGCCGCGGTGTCCGACCCGCCGACGACGCTCTCAACCACCTCCCTGCTCCGTGGGCCGAGCAGCTCGACGTCCATACCCAGCTTGTCGTCCAGCCACTGCTCGGCGCCTTCCACAATGGCGGGAAAGTCATTGACCAGCTGCCTGAACTGGGCGATGAGCGCGCTCACGCCGAGCCAGAGGCTCACGCCGATCCCCCCGAGGGTGAGGACCAGCGCGATGATCAGAGCGGGCGTCCTGGACAGGGGCAGCTTCTGCACGACCACGTGCAGAGCCACTGCCAGGATGATGGACAGGAATGCGATGAGCAGGACGCGGGAGATGGGGTCGAAGTGGCTGAACAGCAGGGCCAGAAGGAAAAGCAGGCCGATGGCCCGATAGAGACGATCACCCTGCAGTTCCGCGAGCTTCTCCGGCAGGCGCCGGGTTGCCACTGCGATCGCCTTGCCGGCGTCCGCCACGTCCGTTGTCCGTTCCGTGTCTGCCATGCCGCCCCCTCGTTCCGCCCCAGCCAGGCCTGCCCTCCCGGGCCTTGTCCGCAAGTCAGGTTCCACCCCCTGCCGCCGATGGCTGCGAGCGCGGCGGCGAGCAAGCCACCCACGGTGCTGCGCCATCACGGGTCCGCGACTGACGGCTTCGGAAAATCCGACTGACGCCTTACATTATGTGCATGATATCCGTATCGAATCTCGCGATGGCGTTTGGCGACCGAACGCTGTTTGCCGACGCGTCGTTTCAGCTTAATCCGGGCGAACGTTATGGCCTGGTGGGCGCCAATGGCTCCGGCAAGACCACGCTGCTCAACATCCTGAGCGGTGATCAGGAACCCTCGGACGGCGTTGTCGCCGTCCCGAAGTCGGCGCGTTTGGGCGTGCTGCGACAGGACCAGTTCCTCTATGAGGACCAGGAGATCCTGAGTGTGGCGCTGATGGGTCACCAGGAACTGTGGCGGGTGCTGATGGAGAAGGAACAGCTCCTCGCCCGGGCCCACGAGGAGTTCGACGTGGACCGGTTCTCCGAACTGGAGGACGCGGTCCAGCGTCTTGACGGCTACACGGCAGAAACGCGGGCGGCCACCATCCTCGAGGGGCTGGGCCTGCCCACGGAGGTGCACCGGCAGCCACTGTCCACACTGTCCGGCGGCTTCAAGCTGCGGGTGCTGCTGGCGCAGGTGC
This sequence comes from Longimicrobiales bacterium, assembly GCA_035461245.1. Taxonomy (GTDB): domain Bacteria; phylum Gemmatimonadota; class Gemmatimonadetes; order Longimicrobiales; family RSA9; genus SH-MAG3. The sequence goes on from DATHVP010000042.1 coordinate 26,133, forward strand.
TGGCCGGGTCGCCGGACGTTCTGCTGCTGGACGAGCCGACAAACCACCTGGATATCCTGTCCATCCGCTGGCTGGAGAAGTTCCTGACGGCGTATCAGGGGCCGGTCGTGGTGATCTCCCACGACCATAGATTCCTTGACAATGTCGCCACGCACATCCTCGACGTGGATTATGCCACGGTGACGCTGTATCACGGCAACTACAGCGCGTTCGTGAACCAGAAGGTGGAGGACCGGGATCGCCGCGAGAAGGAGATCGAGGGCCGGCAGAAGGAGATTGCCCACCACCAGAAGTTCGTGGACCGGTTCCGGGCGAAGAACACCAAGGCCCGGCAGGCGCAGAGCAAGCTGCGCATGATCGAGAAGATCGCTGATCAGCTGGAAGAACTGCCGGGCAGTTCCCGGCGCTACCCGCGGTTCAAGTTCGGCCAGCGGCGCGAAAGTGGCAAGGACGTGCTGAAGCTGGCGGGCATCCGGAAGGCCTACGGGGACAACGAAGTCCTGCACGGGGTTGATCTGCAGGTCGGGCGGGGCGACAGGCTGGTGATCCTGGGCCCCAACGGTATCGGCAAGTCCACCCTGCTGAAGATTGCCGTGGACGACCTGAAACCGGACCAGGGCTCCGTCACGTGGGGGCATGGGACTGAGGTGGGCTACTTCGCGCAGGACCATCACGAGAACCTCAAGGACCTGGACCTATCCGCCGAGCGGTGGTTGTGGAACTTCTGCCCGGACCGGGACCGTGGCTTCGTGCGGGGCCACCTGGGGATGATGCTCTTCTCGGGGGATGAGGGAGACAAGAAGCTGAGCGCCCTGTCCGGCGGTGAGGCGGCGCGCCTGGCGTTCAGCCGGATCATGCTGCAGCGCCCGAACGTGCTCGTCCTGGACGAGCCGACCAACCATCTGGACCTGGAATCCATCGAGGCGCTCGTGGCGGGGCTGCAGGCGTACGAGGGCACGCTCATTCTCGTTTCCCACGACCGCTGGTTCGTCGGCCAGCTTGCTACGCGGGTCGTGGAGATCTCCCGTGACGGGATCCGTGATTACCACGGCACGTATGACGAATATGTCGCCGCGTGTGGGGACGACCACCTGGATGCGGAATCCGTGGTGTTGCGTGCCCGTCGCGATGGCCGCAGGGACCGGCAGACCGACACGCGGAGGCGAGGCGGTGGCGAGTCCCGACATGGCGTCGGCGGCGGCAACGGCGGCGGCAACGGCGGCGGCAACCGACCGCCAAAGCCGGAGGCCCGGATTCGGGAACTGGAGGCGCGGGGCGAGGCGATGACCGCTGACGTGGAGGCAGCAGAACGGCGGGTCGCCGAGATTGACGCGCTGTTCTGCCGGCCGGGCTTCTACGACGAGACGCCGGCGGAGGAAGCGGCAGCGCTGCAGGCGGAGCGTGAGCACAGGGCGGCGCAGGCGGAGCGCCTGCTGGTCGAGTGGGCGGCAGTGGAGGAAGAACTGGAGCGATTGCGGTCGGGCGCCGCGGTACGCGGGGCCTGACCGATCCGGGGCGGGCGGCGTGCCCTGCCCCGGGCGTTTTCGGAGGGCCTGTCGCAGGGCGTCCCGGGTCCGGTGGCAGGGCTGTCATGCAGGGGTGTAGTGCAGTAGTTTGAGCACGGCTGAAGGCCATGGACATGTACGCACCCTGGACTTGAATAGATCCTTCTCGTGAGCAGAGCATCCGCAACCGTCGTCTCGGAGATCCGCGACGGCGTCCGCAGCCGGGTCGCACCTACCGAGGCCGACCTGGCAGACGAGTTCACCCGTAGTTTCCTGGCCCACGCGCCCGCCGGCTTCTTTACCGGCCGCTCTGTGGACACCCTCGCCAGCCTGTGCGTATCGGCATGGGACCACCTGAAGCGCTCCCGTCCGGACCGGGTGGATGTGGAGGTCATCGCTCCGGAAGAGGACTCCGCGCCATGGGAGAGCCCGACGACGCTCATCCGGGCGAGCGTTTCCGAGCGGCCGTTCGTCGTCGACTCCATCCGCGAATACCTGCGGGCCGAGGAGATCCCCGTCGAACGGCTGCTGCACCCGGTGTTGCGAGTGGTGCGGGACGCGGATGGCGTCATCGAGGAGGTGGGTCCCCCTACCGCGCCCGAGCCGCATGAGGCACTGGTCCACTGCGAAGTCGCTCCCGTCAACGACGTCGGCCGTCGGCAGGAGATCGCGGCCCGCCTGCACGAGGTACTCGAGGACGTCGTGTACGCCACGGAGGCATTCGGCGACATGATTCGCATGGCCAGCGAGACGGCGGCGCTGCTCGACAGCTACGTCGGCCGGACGCGTCACTCGGAGGAGGAGATCCGTGAGGTACAGGATTTCCTGCGCTGGCTCCGGCGCAGCTTCATCTTCCTCGGCTACCGCTCCTATTCCCTGACCGAGTCCGATGCCGGCCCTGCGGTGGGTGTGGACGCAGGCTCCGGCCTTGGCATCCTCGGGCAGGAATCGCAGTCGGGCTACGTGCAGCCGGTGCCGCTGCAGGAGCTTCGACCGGAGTTGAGGGAACGAGTGTCCGCCGATCGGCTCCTGATCATCAACAAGACAAATGCGGAATCACGGGTGCACCGGCGCGTCCGGATGGATTACGTGGGCATCAAGCTGTACGACGAGCAGGGCCGGATCGCCGGGGAGCGCCGGTTCGTGGGGCTGTTCACGTCCCGGGCGTACGCCGAGGATGCCGAGCGAATCCCCATCCTGCGGCGCAAGCTGGCCGCCATCCTGGAGTCCGCCGGATGGGTGCCGGGCTCCCACGACTACAAGGAAGCCGTCACCATTTTCAACTCCATGCCGAAGGAGGAACTGTTCCTTGCGACGGCAGAGGAGATCGGGCGACAGATCGAGACGATACTGACCCGGTACGATACGCAGCAGGTGAAGGTGACGTTGCGGCGCGATGCGTTTGGCCGGGGTGTCTCCATCATGGTCGTGCTGCCGCGGGAACGGTATTCGGGACGGGCCCGGCGTGCCCTGCAGGCTGAGTTCCTGCGCCACTACCAGGGCACGCTCCTCAATTTCCATCTGGTGCTGGGGGGCGGCGACCAGGCGCGTCTCCATTTCTACATCGCAGTGCCGCAGGAGCGTGTTGCGGCCCTCGACCCTGAACGGATCGAGCAGATCGTGCAGGAGATGATCCGGACGTGGGGCGACGAGCTTGGCCAGCGACTGACCGAGGAGTTTGGCGCAACGGAGGGTCACCGGCTGGCCGAGCGGTGGTCCACCGCATCGAGTCCCGAGTACCAGGCGGCGACGACGCCGACGGACGCCGTGGCAGACCTTCGTGTCATCCTGGACATGGAGGAATCCGGCCGGACCATCGACCTGCGCATGAGCAACGAGCCGAGTGAGCGTCAGGACATCGATGCCGTCACTCGTCTCCGACTGTACCTGCGTGGCGAGCGCCTCGTGCTGTCGGACTTCATGCCGATCCTCGAGAACGCGGGCCTGCGGGTCATCTCCATGAGCCCCTTCGAGACGCAGGCGGTGGACGCGTCGCTGCCGGTGATGATCTATGTTTTCGCTGTGCAGGATCCACAGCGGCAGCCGCTGGACCTGGAGCGCACCGGCGAGCTCCTCACGGAGGCACTGCTGGCAGCGCGGGCCGGCGACGCCCAGAGCGATTCGCTGAACGCGCTGATCCTGACAGCCGGTATGACCTGGCGGGAAGTGGACGTTCTGCGCGCATACGCCGAGTATGCGTTCCAGCTCAAGGTCGCGCCGAGCCGACTCTCATTGAGCAACGCACTGCGTTCGCACCCGACGGTCGCCCGGCTGCTGGTGGCTATGTTCAGGGCACGCTTCGACCCGGACGCGGCAGACAGTACGGAGGCGCGGAGCGAGCGGATGCAGGCGCTGCGCGAGGCGCTGCTGCGGGCGCTGGACGACGTCACCTCCCTCAATGACGACCGCACGCTGCGACGGCTGCTGACGCTCGTCGACGCAACAGCCCGGACCAACTACTACCTTCACGGCGGCAACGAGCCGACGGTCCGTGCCGGCGGTGTGCCATACATCTCGTTCAAGTTCCTGAGCGAACTGCTGCAGCCACTGGTGCGGTCCCGGCTCCGGGCAGAGGTCTGGGTCCACTCGGTCCGCATGGGCGGCATCCACATGCGTCGGGGCAAGGTCTCCCGGGGCGGGCTTCGGCACAGCGACCGACCGGACGACTTCCGGACGGAAGTGCTGGGCCTGGTCCGGACGCAGTCGGTTAAGAATGCGGTGATTGTACCTGCGGGCTCGAAGGGCGGCTTCATCACGCGCAGGCACTTCGCCGACCAGCAGGAGCAGGCGGCGGAAGTGGAGGCGCAGTACCGGGCCTTCATCCGCGGCCTGCTGGACATCACGGACAACCTGGTGGACGGTGAAGTGGTCCGGCCGGACGCGCTGGTGGTGCACGACGAACCCGACCCGTACCTCGTCGTGGCCGCCGACAAGGGCACCGCCAGGTTCTCGGACGTGGCAAACAGTGTGGCGGCGGAGTACGGCTTCTGGCTGGACGATGCGTTCGCGTCCGGCGGGTCCGTGGGTTACGACCACAAGGAAGTGGGCATCACCGCGCGGGGCGCCTGGGAATGTGTGCGTCGGCACTTCCGTGAGATGGGCCGGGATACGCAGACCGAGCCGTTCACCGTTGTGGGTGTCGGCGACATGAGCGGCGACGTCTTCGGCAACGGTATGCTGCTGTCCCGGCAGATCCGTCTCATTGCCGCATTCGACCACCGCCACATTTTCGTGGATCCCGATCCGGACGCGGAGCGCAGTTACGTGGAGCGCGAGCGCCTATTCAAGCTGGGTCGGTCGAGCTGGGACGACTATGACCGGGACCTGATCAGTCGCGGCGGATTCGTCGTATCCCGGGGCGTCAAGTCCGTCCACCTGTCGCCGGAGGCGCGCACCGCCCTCGGTCTTCCGGAGGATACCGGGCCCATGGACGGCGAATCGCTGATCCGCGCAGTGCTGCGTGCGCCGGTGGACCTGCTGTGGAACGGTGGCATAGGCACGTACGTCAAGGCAACGGACGAAACGCACGCTGCTGCCGGGGACAGCACGAACGACGCGGTGCGTGTGGACGCCGCCGAGCTACGGTGCAAGGTGCTGGGCGAGGGCGGCAACCTCGGGTTGACACAGCGGGCCCGCATCGAGTTTGCGCTGTGCGGCGGCCGGTGTAACACGGATGCCATCGACAACTCGGGCGGCGTCGAGCTGTCCGACCGTGAAGTCAACCTGAAGATTCTGCTGAACGGGGCCGTCGCGGATGGCCGACTGGACCGGGCCGGTCGCAACGACCTGCTGCTGGAGCTGACGGATGCGGTGACGGAGAAGGTGCTGCATGACAACCGATCGCAGAGCCTGGCCGTATCGCTGGATGAGATCCGGGCCGGTGAGAACCTGGAAGATTTCCACGGCTTCATGCTGGACCTTGAGCGGGCTGGCGTCATGGACCGGGCCAGCGAGGCGCTGCCGCTGCTGGAGGTCCTCATGGACCGGCGCCAGCGCGGCCAGAAGCTGACCCGTCCGGAGCTGTCCGTGCTGCTGGCCTACGCCAAGCTGTCGCTGAAGCAGGAACTGCTGGACAGCCGGGTGCCGGATGACCGGGTCATGGGCACCTACCTGTCGGCCTACTTCCCGGCCGCCGCCATGGAGGTGGCGGGCGAGGAGACACTCGCCGGCCATCGGCTGAGCCGCGAGATAATCGCCACGGAGCTGGCCAACGACATGGTGGACCTCATGGGCGCCGCCTTTGTCTTCCGGCTGGTCCGGGACACCGGGCACACCCCGGCGGAGGTGGCCCGTGGGTGGTTCATCGCAGCGCGCCTCTGCGGCGCCATGGAGTTGCGGCAGCGGCTGGAGGCGCTGGAAGGCGTGCTGCCGTCGGACGTCATCTACCGCTGGCTCCTTGGCCTGGCCCGTGTGCTGGAACGGACCACGCGCTGGGTGCTGTCCAACGTTGCGGCAGGTTCTGCCGCTGCACCTGTCATTGGCGAGTACCTGGATGGCCTGAGCGACCTCAGGGGCAACTTTGCGAGCATCGTTGCAGGCGAAGAGCGTGACCTGTACGAGGCACGTGTCGCCGAGATGCAGAAGTACACCAGCGAATCAGACCTGGCAGCATCGCTCATCACGCTCCGGTTCCTGGACCAGCTGCTGGAGATCCTGAAGACGGCCACGGATACGGGCCAGGCGCCGCAGCGGGTGGGCCGGGCCTACTACCTGGCCTCCGAACTCATGGCTGTCCCCCGCGTCCGGCAGGCCATCTTCAACGCGGCCGGTGAGAGCCGGTGGGAACAGCGCGCGGCCCGCGTCCTTGACGAGGACCTGAGCCGGGCGCATCGCCACATGACCGTGTCGCTGCTCGCTGCTGGTGACGCGGACGAATCGGTGGAGACCCTGCTGGGGAGGCTGCGAGACGATCGCGCCCCGGAACTCGCGGCGTACCAGGAACTACTGGAAGACATCGCCAGCGATGAGGCGCCATCGCTGGCTGCGATGATGGTGGCGGTGCGGGAACTGACGGCGCAGAGACCGGGCGACGACAGCCGCTGATCCATCTACCGCCGCGTGAGCGGCGGCTAGCGTGCGGGGCGGCTCCGGCGGTATTGTGCCTCCGGAGCCGTTCTGTCTACCGGGTGCGCAGGCCGTCCAGCAGACGCTGGCGTTCAGACGGTCCTATCCACCGGCCGTTCACGATTACACCGTGGATGCGCAGCGTGTTGCCGATGTCCTCGAGTGGATTCGCGTCCAGTAGTACGAGGTCGGCCCGAGCCCCGGGCCGGACGACACCGCTGCTGCCGACCTCGCCCAGGTGCTCCGCAATTGCGGTGGTGCCCGTCCGCAGCGCCTGGTAGGGGGTGAGGCCCGCGGCCACGTACTCCGCCAGCTCGCGGTGCGTGGAGAATCCGGGCACGTTCCAGACCTGTGGCGCGTCGGAACCCAGGAGGATGGCCACGCCGGCGTCGTGCATGACCCGGATCATCTCGCGGCGTATCTCATTGTACCGCGCGCGCTGGCCGGACGGCGGTGTATCGGCACTCGCCAGGCGGGCGTTCTTCTGCTGGCGCCACTGCTCAACCTGTCCAGGCACCCAGTAGGCGTAGTCCTCTCGTGCAGCGAGTTCGTCACCGGTCATGTCATTGGCGAAGAACTCCATGAGGGTCTGCGTCGGTACCATGGCGATGCCGGCTGCACGCACCCGCGCGACGATGCCGGGCAGACCGCCCATGTCCACATACGGGACGAGGTTCAGGCCGAACCAGCCGCCATCGGAGCGGCCCACCGGCGCGCCAGGTGGCAGCAGAGCCTCCATGAAACCGTCCAGGTGGTCGATGGTCTCGTAACGCGCTTCAATGGCCCGGTCGAGACCGACGTCCAGCGGTACGTGCCCGGAAAAGCGCAGCCCGACTGCGCCGGCGGCCGAGGCCATGGCGTCGAACGTTGCCCGCGTGAGGCCGGGATGGATCTTCAACAGGTCGTAGCCGGCGGCGTGCTGGTCCCGCACGCGCTGGGCAGCGGCCTCGGGGGTGAGGCCCGCCCCGCTGAATGACGGCCCCGACGTGACGAGCCGAGGTCCAAGCACATGGCCTGCCGCGAGACTGTCCCGCAGCACCAGGTGCTGCGGCGCGCCAAGCATGCCCCGGACGGTGGTGATGCCGTGCAGCGCGAACAGCGGCAGGATGCGGGCGTTCATCTCCGCGCCCGCCACGTGCGCGTGCATCTCTGCCAGTCCGGGCATCAGGAACCGTCCCGTTCCATCTACGACGGTGGCGCCATCCGGCGCCGGAACGTTCTCCCCCATCGCCACTATGCTACCGTCTCGGACGACGACGGTCTGGCCCTGGAGCACCTCTTCCCGGTCCATCGGGATAACGGACACGTTCCGGATCACGATCGGCTGCTGGCGGGCCTCGGCGGCGGGCGCCGTCAGCAGCATCGCCGCTGCCGCCAGCACGGGTGCCAGCACAAGTGAACGACGCATGGTTGCACCTTCCGTTCGGGGGTTCTGCGGAACGTAAGACGCGATGAGCGGCGGGGTCAACGGGCGCGATCCCGGCGGGGCCTCGTTAATGCGCGTGCGGCGGGATAACATCAGGCACGTAACGGAACATCCTGGCGACTATGACGGCATTGCCTTGAGACGATTCATTTTTCTGGCCCTTGCGGCACTGATGCTGGTGCCCGGCACCCCGCCGGCGCTGGCGCTGGCACTGGGCGCCGGCTTCGCGCTGGCACTGGGCAACCCCTTCCCTGACATGACCGCCCGGAGCGCCCCGCTGCTGCTGAAGGCGTGCGTCATCGGCCTCGGCCTGGGCATGTCCTTCGACATGCTGCGCAGCGCCGGCGCGCCGGCGTTGCTGGCGACGGCCACGGTCGTCCTGCTCACCACCGTGGCCGGCATTCAGCTGGGCCGGCTGCTTGGCGTGCAGCGGGAGGCGGCCCTGCTCATCTCCGTGGGCACCGGAGTCTGCGGCGGCAGCGCCATTGCGGCTATCGGTTCCGCCACCGGCGCCCGGTCGGAATCCATGGGCGTGGCACTGGCGACGGTGTTCCTGCTGAACGCCGTCGCCCTCTACGTGTTCCCTGCCGCCGGCGCCGCACTTGGCCTGACCGAGGAGCAGTTCGGCACATGGGCGGCGCTGGCCATCCATGACACGAGTTCGGTGGTGGGGGCGGCCACAACCTACGGCGCCACCGCACTGGCTGTGGCCACGGTGGTGAAACTGGCGCGGGCCCTGTGGATCGTGCCCCTGACGCTGGTCATGACGTGGCAATACCGGCGGCGCAGTGCTGACGCACCGCGGGGAATAACGGCTGCACAAACGTCAGTGCCGGACCGGGCCGGGTTATGGCGGACCACGGGCGACGCGATGCCGTGGTTCGTGATCCTCTTCGCCCTGGCCGTCGTCGTGAGGTCACTGCTGCCCGATGCAGCGGACGGGTCCCTGGATGCAGTCGCCCGCGCAGCGCGCACCGGTCTCGTGCTGGTGCTGTTCCTCATCGGGGCGGGTCTGAGCCGTACCCGACTGGCGCAGGTCGGGGGCCGCCCCTTCCTGCTGGGCATGCTGCTCTGGGTGGCCGTGGCGACGCTGTCCCTTGGCGCGGTCCTGCGCTGGCCGGAGGCGCTGGGCTGACGGCCCCGTCGTGTTCTTGACCATGTAAGCAGTGGAAGGGGGGCGGGCGCCCCCCTTCCACCGATCGGTCAGCGTCCCGGTTCCAGGATCTCGCCGATGCGGACAACCGCCGCCTGCAGGTGCAGCTGCGTCGCGCGGTCCGTCGTCCGGGGGATGGCGCGGCGCAGATCCTCCCGCAGGGTGGCCAGTTCTCCACGGAGGTGGGAGCGGGCGTCCTCGGAGAGCGACGGCCCGCTGCCGGCACCGCCACCAGCCGCGGCGCCTGTCGCCGGCGGCGGATTGATCTTGCGGCCGAGCAGTGCGATGTAATTATTCTGCAGGCCGCGCCGGAACACGTCGATGCTGGGCCTGCCAGCGGTAAGTTCCGACCAGATGCCGGCACGCACGTCGCCCAGCATGGCAGCCAGGGTGTATACGCTGTTCCGGTTCGCTGTTGTCCCCTCCAGCTCGAGCAGCCGGTTCAGCCTGCCGTCGTCCAGCATGGTGTTGAGTGGACGGGTCTGTGCGTTGTTGATGCGTGTGACCATCCCGCCGGCCTCGATGCGAGCACTGATCTCGGGACGGATCAGGTATGTCGGTGTCGCGAACACGTGCTCATTGAGGAAACGCACGGCTTCCACCTGCCGGGCCCGGGGAATGGGCGTGTAGACCGGACCCGCCTGCCCCCCGCTCTTGTACTGGAGTTCGGCGCCGCCGACCAGCGTGGCGACGTGTGTCGCCTCCGTAGCCCACTGGCTTACGGTCCTGTTGTACAGCTCCTGCAGGTCGCTGTTGTCGCCCATGGGATCCGTGGCGGCGTCAGGCAGCAACAGCATGACGCGGCGGATGTTGCGGAACCCGAGTTCCGTGGACTTCACCGGATCGGCGTCGCCCACCGCCTCGCTCATGGTACCGGTGCCGCCAAAGGCGTTGCCCGCGGAGAAGCGGTACCATGGAATGGTGTCCTGCATGCGGGACCACTGCTCCAGCGTGGGTCGCTCCTGTTCGGGGGTGCGGGCGCCAGGGATGGGCCGGTACCCCCACATGATGGCGTACTTGTCGTACGGACCCACTGTCGGCAGCAGGTACTGGACGGGGATGCTGTCCTCCGGCTGCGCAACGTAGTTGAACCGGGAATAGTCCATGATGCTTGGGCTGTGGCCCATGCGCTCGACCCAGGTGCGGCTGCGCACGCTGTCCGCCGGGTAGGTGGAGCTGCCGATCTGGTCATGCTGGAGGCCGATGGTGTGGCCGACCTCATGGGCCACCACGAACTGGACCAGCCGGCCCATGAGCGAATCGGGGAATGGCAGCCGCTGCGCCCGGGGGTCCAGCGGCGCGACCTGCGTGAAGTACCAGGACCGCTGCAGGTTCATGATGTTGTGGAACATGCGCACCGAGCCATTCAGGATCTCGCCCGTACGGGGGTCGTGGACATTCGGGCCCTGCGCGTTCTCCGTGGGCGAAGCGAGCCAGCGTACGACGGTGTTGCGCAGGTCCTCCGGCGACCAGTTGGGATCGTCCGGCGGGTCCGCCGAGACGATTCCGTCCTTGAAGCCCGCCGCCTCGAATGCCGGCTGCCACTCCACGATGCCTGCGTGGATGTACGGCTTGAGCCAGTCGGGCGTGCCCGGATCGACGTAATACGTGATGGGCTTGACGGGATAGCAGAGGTCGCCCTCCCGGCGGTCGCTGCACTCCAGGCGATAGCGCACGATGAAACGCCGTTCCGCGGCCCGGTGCTCACTGGCACTGTAGTCCCGGCGGGTGTTGGAGAAGTAGCCCACACGCTCGTCGAACAAACGCGGCATCATGGGATCGTCCGGCAGGCGGACAATGCTCCAGTGGGCGAGCACGCTCATGGCGGGGCGCGGACCACCGCCTGCGCCGGCGCCCGGCGCGGCTGGCTGCTGGCCCGTCTGTGTCGCCTCGACGCCGATATTGTCGGGGAACGCCAGGACACGCTCGATGAACGATCGGTTCGAGTCGATGGTGCCCGAGATGGCCTGCAGTTCCGGGATCGCCGTTGTGAACAGCCGCGTCACGTCGATGACCGCTGCGCTGTCGGGACCGAACGCCTCGATGTTGAACACGGCAATGATGGGCGGGAAGTTCGTGCTCTGAACCGACGCGTAGATGGCGGAGTCCGGGTCCGCGATGATGCTGAAGGAGGGCGTCCGCAGGACGATGCGGCTCCCCTGCCGCTCCCAGCGCAGGGTGCGTGTCACGAACCGGTCGCCGCCGTACGTGCTCGGCGCGCTGGTACCGGCAGGCGCCGCAGCGCGCACATAGCGCCCCACAGCCAGCTGATCCCGCTCCAGTTCGGACGGCGGGATCTCGAAGAGGACGCGGTCGCCTACACGGTGAACCACGAACATGCCGCGAACCGTCTCGGCATCCCGGGTTACCACGGCGCTGTAGGGCCTGACCCGGGCCGTGCCGGTGCCGGGCCGGGCGGTGTCGGCTGCCTGCGGGTCTCCCGCAGGGCGTTGCGCGGCGGCCGTCGGCGGTGTCGGGCCGGGCGCGGGTGTTGCCGTCCGCGACGCGCAGCCGCCAAGGGCGAGCGCACCTGCGAGAAGCGTCACTGCTGTTCTCATAACGGGTCGGGTTCAGGGGAGGGTTGCTGTCTCTGGCGTCCTGCAGGCTAGCGCGCCGGGCGAACTTTCGCCAGATGCGGGCCGAGGGCCGGGCCACGCCAGCCTGACGAATGTCAAGCTCGCCACGGGAGGGACAGTGTGGCTCGATTCGATATTCGATTGCGCGTTCATTGGTATGGATGCGCGTGCGCTGATGCCGTCGCTGCACGCAGGATCGGACTGGTCCTGGAACGCTGCCCCGCCGCCCCCTTGAGGTGCATCATGAGATACTCGCTCGAGATCAGGCTGGATCACGTGATCTGCCGTGACCCCGAATCGCTGAACGGTCGGGACAACTTTGCCCTGCTGGGCGGGGTTATCGTTGACGGGGCGTGGGTACCCTTTGTCCGCGACCCTATCTCCATCACTCCCACCATGGGGCGGGAGGAATGGCCGGAGCCTACAATATTCAAGGGTCACATGACCGATCGCGAGATTGGCCTGGTTCTGCGCGCCTATGACATCGACAACAACAGCGCGTGGAAGCGCGACCGGGAGAAGATCAAGGAGACGATGGCGGCTCTCGCCATGGGTGTGGGTTTCGTCCCCATTATCGGGGATGTAGCGGCCAAGATCCTGAAGGCCTGGCCCATCGTCGTGGACGGCATCGTTGCGCTCGACGGGAATGATCTGCTGCTCAACCACTCCCAGGCAGTGAAGCTGCCTGACGTAGCGTTCACCAACCCGACTGCGACGCGTCATGATGTCGAGGTCCGCTTCAGGAGCACCGATCCGACCGGTTACTCCGACTGGGACTATTCACTCTACCTCGCGCTCATTTACCGCAACGAATACACACCCTCGTTCGGCGGACGCCGCGCCGAGCACACCCGGCACGCGCGGAGGGATTCGAAGGCGCAGGAGTGGGTTGGCGCGTGGGTGTCGGACCGGATCCGGTGCGAGATCGCCCGCTCAGCGCGAGGTGGCGATCTTCTCGACGTGCGCGTCACCGAGAGTGGCGGCAGTGCCCGCAAGCAGGTTGAGCAGCTCGCCGTACCGATCACGCGCCCTGTGGATTCCAGAATCCTTGAACAGGGGCCGCGACTGTCTGGCGGCGTTGCTGGCAGGGGTGTGAATCCGGTCCTGCAGGGCGGGCCGGGCATCAGGGGAAAGCCGATGAAGGCGGTGGGACGCCCCGGCGCCGTGGGCCGCGTGGCGGACCCGAATCTGGTGGTGAAGGTTCCGCAGCGCGAGCATACCGGCGCCGATCGGTTGATGCTTCCGAACGACGCGGCACTCGAGATCTACGCCCTTCGCGACAGAGGGCAGCCGACGCCCCTGAGGATTCTGCGGTACGTGCGCCCTTACACGAAACCCTCGGCGGTGGCCGCGCTGCAGATTGATGAGTACCTCCAATTCTCCAGTCTGGGGTAGCTTGAGACCCCCGCGGCCAGTGCCGCGTGCCACGATGTCGATGGCCGGCATCGGGACTGGCGCGGTGCTGGCCCAGCTGGGGCCGAAAAGCGCTGTCGTCCGCTCCGGCGGCACTCAACGAGTTATGCGTGTCCCTACGTACAGGTAGTGGCGGGGTCCGGAGGTGGCGTGCGCTCGCGCAGTCGTGACCTCCACGTCGAGACCTGCCCGCTTCATGGCGGCCTCCAGTGTCGGGTCACGGTCAGCAGACCAGTACCCTACTCGGCCACCCGGCCGTAGCGCCGCTACTGCGCTGCGGATGCCAGCCGCGCGATAGAGCCGGGCGTTGCGTGCGGTCGTGAGCGGGGCAGCCCCGTTATCAACGTCGAGCATGATGCCATCGAACCGGTTGGAACCCTCTGCCAGGACAGCTGACACGTCGTCCTGCAGCAGCGTGACGCGCCGGTCGGCGAGGGCGTCCGCGGCCAGTCCGTATTCGGGGTTGCGGTTCCAGCGGATCACTGCGTCGAGAAGTTCGACCACAAATACCTCCGCGCAGTCGGCGAGCAGGCGGAGTGCGGCACGAAGCGTGAAGCCGAAGCCGAGCCCGCCCACGAGCACGCGCGCGCCGTCTGCACCTGAGAGCGGGGCGCACACCAGTTCCGCCAGCCGCTCCTCGGAGTGATGCCGGCGCGTGGACATGAGTTCCACCCCGCGCGTCCGGATGTAGTACGCGCCGTCGTGCCGGAACAGGGTCAGTTCCGTGCCATCCGGCGCGGTGGTGGTGTCCAGCGTTTCGGTCCGTTTCACGGTGCGAGTGCAAGACGTCGCGTGATCAGAATCGACCCTGGTTCAGCCTCGGATTCACGACATTGTTGTATATGGAGCCGAACGTATAGCGGAGTCCGATGGACGTGCGGTACCGGTAGTTGGTTTCAAGGGCACGACGGCGGAGCAGGACGTCTTCGTCATCGGCGTCCCCCTTGGGGATGTAAAGCTGATCGTGCACGCGGGAGTAAAAGCCGGAGAGGTCCAGCGTCAGACCGCGCAGCAGCCGCAGGTCGAGGCCGCCATTGACGGTCACGTTGTAACGGGACAGGTCATGAAAGTAGTGGGCACCACTCAACGAGACGCGCGCGGATCCCCATGGCTGCTGAAAGTTCGTCAGCAGTTCCAGCTGCTGGTCCGCGCGCTGCTCGCTGAGCTGGTCGTAGATGGTGAGTTCCTCGTAGTCGAAGTGCCGTACCCCGGCTGTGTAGCGGAGCAGGATCCGGCGTCGGCTGTACTCGTCGTATGGCAGCACACTGTACTCCAGCAACGTGGCCACACGGGTGTATAATTCCTGGTTACGGAACGTCGAGCGCCCGGCGCTGACATCCAGTCCCACCGACCAGAGGGCCGCCAGGGTCTTTGCCACGAGTGCCTCGGCCTCGTAGTCCTTCGTTATGCGTGTGACCGTCCGGTCCGTCAGTTCCCGCCGATCCTCCTCGTAGCCGCCTCCCACGTCGAACTCCAGCTTCCAGTCGGCCGTGATCCGCGATGCGCTCCCGGACAGTTCCAGCTGCCGCGACTGCTCCCGGGACTCGCCGTTCATCGATGCGTTCCCACGGACGGAAAAGACCCAGAAGTTCCACGGATCGTCCACCACCTCCACAGGAGACTGCAGTCCCCCGCCCGCATCATCATAGACGACGCGGATGCGATCCGCGGCGGCGCTGTTCCTCGCGTAATAGAGCAGTCCCTGAGCGATGCGGCTCGTAAGCAGGTCCCGCCGCTCCGCGTCCGTCGTCGTCTGGCCAACGGTCAGGCGGCTGGTGATGCTGTCGGCAGCGAAACTGCCGAGTCCGAGGAAGGCGAGCTGGTACACCGATCCGCCCCCGCCTGCTCCCTGTGACGTGATCAGGAGATGCACGTCGGCCGCCGTGCGGTCCCTGACCCAATTGACGAAACGGATCTCGTTGCGGAAGTGCGATGAATCGCACCCCCGCGTCTGGCAATCGAGAAACACGTCCACGGTTCCCGCGCCAGGTTCCTGCGCGCCGATGGGCGGGGCCATGATGAGGGTGAGGGCGGCGGCCGTCCCGAAAATTGCCAACGCCGCGCGGCGCATGTTGCCTCCATTGCTCAGAAAAATCATGAGTCGCAAGGTAGACATTATGACGGGGTGATGAAACCCCCGGCGGGAGCAGAGGCCGGGCAGGTCAGACATCATTCGGGACCCCGCGGGTCATGGTGCTGCTGTGCGGGCGCGGGTGCAGCAGCACCCGCGCCCGCACCATGGATCCCGAATCAGCTAATCATTGAGACTCGCCACCAGGCGCACGTCGGCGTAGTCCCCGTGACCACGCAGCATGACGTACCAGGGGCCAGCGGCCGGGGCCGGGACGGTGCAGGTCTCGTCGTTCCCGGGGCGGAACGGCCTGCAGTCGTACACGTACTCCTGGGGCAGCGAGCCGTAGCGGATGTAGAGATCTACGTCACCCGTCCCGCCGGAGGTGGCAAACGTCAGTTGGGTGGTCCCCGCCGGAACCACGATGGAATAGTAGCGGTTGCTACCTGCCGCCCCGCCGATTCCGGTGATCGCCACTCCGTTGGACAGCGCGTCAATTTGTGCAATGACGATAGTGAGTGTCCGCGAGTGCGTCGCGCCCGCGGCGTCCGCTACGCGCACGGTGAATGTGGAGCTGCCGAGCGTCATGGGCGTACCCGTGATCGCCCCGCCGGATGACACCGCCAGGCCGGCGGGCAGCGTCCCTTCGATGACGCTCCAGGTGTAAGCACCGGTCCCCCCGGTGGCCTGGAGTTGCGCGGAATAGGGGCTGTCCACGTCCCCGGCCGGGAGGAGCGCGGTCTGGATAGTCGGTGCCCGGGCCACCGTGAGGGTCAGGTCGCGCGTGGCAGCGCGGTCGGCGCCGTCGGTGACCTGCACGGTAAAGCTGAATTCACCGCCGTCGGCAGGTATCCCCGTGAGAGCACCGCCAGCCGTCAGCGTCACGCCCGCGGGCAGCACACCGTTCTTCAAGCTCCAGCTGTAGGCGCCGTCGCCGCCGGTGGCTACCAGTTGCGCGGCGTAGGCCCGCCCCTGTGTGGCCGCTGGCAGGCTGATGTCCACGACGGCGAGGCGGTCCCGGACGACGATAGGGATCTGCCGCGTCGCCTGCTGTCCCGACTCATCCGCCACGCCGACCGTCACAGTCTGTACGCCCGACGTCATGGGCGTGCCAGTGATGACCCCGGCCGCCGAGACCGTCATCCAGTTGGCCGCCTCGCCTGTCACGGTCCACGTGAGTGTGCCGCGTCCGCCGACGGCCTGGAGCTGGGCGGTGTAGGCGGCGCCCACCTCCCCGTCGGGCAGCCTCCAGCTATGCACTGCCAGCGCCTGCACGACCGGGATGGACAGGTCTGCTGTGGCGCTGAGGTCTCCGGTGTCCGTTACACGGACCCTGAAACTGGCGGTCCCGGGCCCGACGGGGGTTCCGGCAATCATCCCGGATGGCGAAAGAGTCAGGCCGGCGGGGAGGCTGCCGGCAGCCAACACCCAGCTATAGCTGCCGCTGCCACCCACGGCCTCCAGTTGCTGGTTGTACGCCCTGCCCTCGATGGCTTCGGCGAGGGTTACGGTCTGGACGGACACCGGGTCGGTTGTACCCGGCGCGGCATGCACCACGACGACTGTGCGCCCGGATTTCCCGCCGCTGGTGGCGGTCAGCGTGACGACGCCTTCCGCTACGCCCGTCACGGTGCCGTTGGCGTCCAGCGACGCCACTGCATTGACGTCCATGGACCAGTTCACCGCGCGTCCCTGGAGCACCACACCGTTCCGGCCGTACACCGTCGTCGTGAGGGCCTGGCTGCCCCCTACGATGATGTCCACGCTGTCCGGCTCGATTACCACGGACTCCACCGCGTCCGGCAGCGGTCCCTGACCTCCATCCGTACAGGCGGCCAGCAACAGCCCGGACAGTGCCATGCTCAGCAGAATTCTCATCGTTCCCTCTACCATGGAGTCCGCCCGGATCGGCCCGCCCTCGCGGCCGATCCAGTGCGAACAATTCCCTGGAACGATGGAGGGAGATGGTTAAAGGGCGCTTAAAAGCGCGGCGACCGTCCGGATTGACACGCCGGTGCAGAAATCACGAACTTGGGGTTGACGGTACCTCATGCCCCGCCGCGGCCGGCACGCCGTCCAGCGCTGGCTTCCGCAGTGGTCCCAGCGCGTCGCCCTTTACGCGTAGGCTCGATCCGTATGGATGACAGGACCAGACGCCGGGGCGGGCAGTTGCACCTCCCCATCCAGCTCACGCCGTTCATCGGCCGCGAGCGAGATATCGAAGCGCTGCAGCTATCCCTCGCCGGAGTGCGCCTTCTGACGCTCACGGGTGCGGGTGGCAGCGGGAAGACGCGGCTCGCTCTCGAGGTGGCCCGCCAGGCCGGTCCGAGCTTCCGGGACGGTGTAGTGTGGGTGGAACTCGCCTCCCTGGCTGAAGGCGAACTTGTCGCGCAGCAGATCGCGACCGCGCTCGGTGTGCGCGAGGACGCCGCCCGTTCAGCCACGGAGAGCGTCCTTGCGTTCCTGCAGCCACGCTCCCTGCTGCTGGTCCTGGACAACTGCGAGCATCTGACGGAAGCCTGCGCGGCGCTAGCCGATTCGGTGCTGCGTGCGTGCCCTGATATCCGGATACTGGCGACCAGCCGTGAGGCACTGGGCCTGGGCGGAGAACGCGCCTGGCTGGTCCCGCCGCTCACCACGCCGGGCGCCGCTACCGACGTGGCCGCCCTCGCAGGGTTCGAGGCTGTACGGCTCTTCGTGGAGCGGGCCCAGGACGCCGTCGCCCAGTTCACGCTGAGCGAGCAGGATGCGCCGCTGGTGGCACAGATATGCCGCCGACTCGACGGGATCCCCCTCGCGATTGAGCTGGCGGCGGCGCGCGTCAAGGTGCTTTCGCCCGGCCAGATACTGGACCGGCTGGACGACGCGTTCGCCCTGCTCCGGGGTGGCAGCCGCACGGCACTTCCGCGGCATCGTACGCTGCGCGCCACCATCGACTGGAGTTATCAGCTCCTCACCGAGGCAGAACAATCGCTCCTTCAGAACCTGTCCGTTTTCGGCGGTGGCTTCACGCTGGAGGCCGTCGAGGCGGTTTGCACGCACGACGACCTCGCCGCATGGGAGGTGCTCGACCTCCTGGCCCGTCTCGTTGACCGGTCGCTGGTGGTGGTGAGAGAAGCGGCGGGGGCCGCGCGCTACCACCTGCTCGATACCGTCCGCCAATACGCCCGTAACCGCCTGGACGAGCATGCGGCGGCGGACGCAGCGCAGCGTCGTCATGCCGAGTACTACCTCGACCTGGCCCGGGACGCAGAGCCGCACCTCATCCTGGCGCGGCGTCCATGGATGGAACGCGTGGACGCTGAGCTGGACAACTTCCGCTCGGCCGTGGCCTGGAGCCATGCCACGGGCAATGACGAACGCCTCGGGTTGCCGCTGACCACATCACTCATCTGGTACTGGTATCACAAACTGCTCTGGCGTGAGGGCCTCCGCCTGCTGCAGGCCGCGCTGGCGGGTGCGCCTGACGCGCCGCCCAGCGCGCGAGCGGGCGCACTGCACGGGGCGGGCGTCTTCGCCCTTTACGTTGGCGACCTCGACCTGGCCGAAGAACGCCTGCGCGCGGCCGAGACCATCTGGCGCGCGACCGGGAACCAGCGCTGGCTGGCATTCACACTGAGCTGCCTGACAACCATCGAACTGACCCACGGCCGGTGCGACGCCGCCGAACGCTGTGCGGAGGAATGCCTGCGCGCTGCCCGTTCCACCGGTGAGCCGTGGGACATCGCGCTGGCCAGCGGCTACCCGGTCATGGCGGTGCGGATGTGGCGCAAGGACTGGACGGGCGCAGACCAGTACCTCGAGGAAGCGGAACGCGTTTTCCGCGACTGCGACTATTCCTACGGTCTCTCGTTCGTCCTGGATGCCCGTGCGTTCGTAGCCCTCGAACGCGGTGAACTGGAGCAGGCGGAAGAACTGGCTCGTCTCGCGCTGCGGGAGCTGGAGACCCGCCGTGACGAGTGGCTCGCCTCACGCAGCCTCCGGGTTTTGGCCATTGCGGCCGTGCGGCGCAACCATTTCAAGCGCGCCGTAACCCTGTTCGCGGCGGCCGCCACGCTGCTTTCCTCGGCGGGCGCTCGGAGCCTGACCGGGGAACGCGAGTCGGCCAATGCCGACCTTGACAGGGCACGAAGCCAGTTGTCGCGCGACGCCTTCGTCCGTGCGTGGGCCGATGGTGCCGCCATGACATTCACCAGCGCCCTCGCATACGCGGCGGGGGCGGTGAGCCGGGCTGAGGACTCTGCGTCCGCAGCGCTCCCCGCACCCACGTCACAGGCACCGACAAGTCTGGTCGCTGCCACGGCGGGGCAGAAGGAGTCAACGTCAGCCATGCGATCCGGGCCAGCCGGCCAGGTGGTACCGGACATGACGGTCCGCGCGCTGGGCCCGCTGGAAATCGGATTGCACGGCCGATTGCTGGGGGACGATGCATGGCCGTACGCCCGGCCGAAGGAACTGCTGGTCTATTTGCTCTTTCATCCACAGGGCCGCACGCGCGATCAGATCGGCGTGATCTTCTGGCCCGGGTCCACAGCGGCGCAGGTGAAGAACAGCTTCCACGTGACGCTGCACCACCTCCGCAAGGTGCTGGGGTCCGGTGAGTGGGTGGTCCTGGAGAACGATCGCTACCGGATCAACCCGCGGATGTCGGTGGAGTTCGACGCCGCCAGCTTCGAGTCGCGCATCACCGCCGCGCTCCGGCAGGTCACGAGAGACACGGGTTCCGTGGACGAGCTGCGCACGGCATTGGCACTCTATCGAGGTGACCTGCTGGAACACGACGGCGCGCGCGACTGGCATCTCGAGCACCGCCTGCACCTGCAGCGGCTATACCTGGACGGGATGGCCGCGTTGGGTGAGCTGTTGTTGCAGGGCGGCGACCACGCGGCTGCGGAGGAAACGTGTCGCCGGATCCTTGCGAAAGACAACATTCGGGAAGACGCGCACCGGCGCCTGATCCGCTGTCTCACCCTGGCCGGTGAACGGGCTCAGGCCATCAGGCATTACGAGCAGCTGGTTACCTTGCTCCGCGAGGAGCTGGATACCGGTCCCGATGCACAAACGACCGGGCTGTACGAGGAATTGAAGCGCTCAGGGATGGCGTGATCAGGCAGCAGGCGACGTCGGCAACTCCACCCACGCGGTGGTACCCACGCCAGGCTTGCTCTCGAGGTGAATTCGACCCTCGTGGGCGGCAATAATCCCACTGGCGATGGACAGTCCGAGACCGGCACCGCGGCGATCTCCTCCATCCGCCTGCCAGAAGCGATCGAACACGTGCGCCAGCTGTGCCTCATCCATGCCCGGGCCGGTGTCCTGCACGCCGATGCGCACCCTTTCGTCCGTGCCCTCGGTCACGACGCGCACCGTGCCGCCCTCGGGCGTGAACTTGATGGCGTTGCCAACCAGATTTCCCAGCGCCTGGAGCATGCGGCCCTCATCAATCTGGACGTTGATCGGCTGCGTCGGGCGGGCGACTTCCCACGCCACGCCCTTGCCCCGGGCAGCGGGCTCATGGGCGTCCTCGAGTCGCTGGAGAAGGTCCGGCAGCGGTGTTCTGCGTCGCTCGATCGACAGCCTCCCGGCTTCGATCTGCGTCACGTCCAGCAGGTCCCCGATGAGACGGTTCATCTCGTCCGCCGCCCGGACGATCATCGCCGCCGAGCGATGCGCCCCATCCGGAAGCTGGTACATCTCGGTCATCATCTCCGCAGCGAGCCGGACCCGGTTCACGGGGTTGCGGAGATCGTGGGACACCACGCCCAGCACTTCGTCGCGAGAGGCGATGGCCTGCTCGGCCTTCCGGTAAAGGCGGGCGTTCTCAATGGCCAGTGACGCGCTGCGCGCGAGTTCCCGGGCGAGCGCCAGGTCCTGCTGCTGGTAGAAGCGGTCCGTCCTCGTGGACCCGAACGTCAGCACGCCGAGGGTACCGTCACCGGCCACCATCGGGACGACCATGAGTGAGCGGCCGGCGACGCTCCGCACTCGTTCCATCCCCTGCCCTTCCCAGGCCCAGTCCCGCGCGACGTCCTCAATCAGCACGGCCTCAGCCGTCGTCATGACACGCGCCAGCGGCACCAGCCCCGCCTCATCCGGAAGGAACGGGTCCGGGCGCTCTAGCATTCGCTCGAGTTCCGCGTCCACGTGCCTGAAGGCCACGCGTTCGAGGCGTCCGTCCTGCTGGACCAGGTCTATGATGGCAAAGCATGCAACGCGCGGAACCGCCAGCCGCGCCAGGCGCTGGAGGGTTTCATCAAGGTCGAGGGACGCCGAGAGAATCCGCCCCGCCCGCGTCAGAAATCGCAGCGCCTCCCGCGAGCTGACACGTGCATCGGCCGGGTCGCGTTCCGGTGCGCTCACCGCTGTGGCTCAAGCTGGAGCCGGTCCCAGTCGCCGAACTCGGCGGCCGCCTCATACGCTGAGCGCAGAAAGGCGATCACCTCCTCCCCGACTGGATCGGTGTCGCTTTCCTGCGGCCACGGGAGGACGAATTCGCTGAGTTCCCGGCTGTACAGGCCCCCGGAAGGAACTCGTGCCTCGGCGAATCCTGCTGGCTCCGGATACGCGTAGGCGTAGAAAGCCGGCATCGGGTACGCTTCACTGCCCGGCCACCAACCGGCACTGAATACCTCGTGCGAGTAGGCGGTGCGTGTCACATGGTCGGCGAGGTTCGGGATACCCCCCGGGTGGGGAGGCGCCTCCCTCCCGGAAAAGCGGCTCACGGCGAGGTCAAAGCTGCCCCAGAAGAAATGAACGGGGCTGGACTTGCCGAGAAACTCGCCCCGGAATCGGCGGAGGATGCGATCGGCGCCGGACAGCACGTGGAAGAAGCGGGTCACGTGTGTCGCGTCGTACGATCGGTGCACGCGATCCTCGTCGAAGGCGATGGGATCGGCCACTTCCACGGGCTGCCGCCAGAAATCCACATGGAGTCCGCGTTCATCCAGTGCTGCGACCAGCCTGTCGTGGAACTCTGCCACAGCCACACTTTCAAGGGGCACGTGCGCGACATCGCCATCCGAGACCATGAGCCGGCAGACATGGTCCACCAGGTCCAGCTCGATGTCAAAGGTTCTGTCCCCGTGCGGGAGCGGCTCCGTCCGGAGCCCGCGGGCGCTGACATGCTGGGCGACGTGCCACCAGTGGTTCACCGGTGGAGCCAGGGCCAGCTGGATCTTGCCGACAACCTGTGTCATCATGTGGAGCGTCTCCAGGGTGTCCCGCCAATCCGGGTAAGGCAGACCGCTCATGCCCTCTCCGCGGCGGCCTTGCCGCTCCCCTCCGCTGCGTTCCCGATGGCAGCTTCGATGGTTGACCATTTCAGCGGCACGGCGTCCACATAGCACCAGGCCCAGTTCTCGCCCGGCTCGAAAGATCGGACGATGGGATGGCCCGTCTCGTGGTGGTGCGCCGTTGCGTGCCGGTTCGGCGACGAATCACAGCAGCCGACATGCCCGCAGCTGACGCACAGGCGGAGGTGTACCCAGCGGTCGCCGCTTGCCATGCACTCCTCACAGCCATCGGGCGTGCGAGGCCCGACTCTGCGAGCCTGGTCGAGGTGGTTGCATCCGGTCACCATGGCGCCACCTTTCGAAACTGAAGGGCTGTGGACGACGTGTCATAATGCTGGGGCTGACGGGCGGAGAGAACAAGTGTGCCCCCGGTGGCCCGGTCAGCCCTCGAACAGGGGGCTTGTACAAGATTCGTTCACAGTATCCGCGACCTTCTCAGTGCGCCGTCTGGCCGCCGTCGATCAGGAACTCCGCGCCCGTGACGAAGCGCGCCTCGTCCGACGCGAGGAACAGCACCAGGTAGCCGACATCCTCGGGCTCGCCGACGATGCCGAGGGGGATGTTCTTCAGAGCACCCTCGCGCATCTCCTCGTCGTCGAGCACGATGGACGTCATGGGTGTGTCGATGAACCCGGGATGGACGGAATTGACGCGGATGTTGTCCGGGCCGAGTTCCACGGCCGCGCCCTTGGTCAGCAGCCGGGTGGCGCCCTTGGACGACGTGTAGTGCACGCCCGCCGCGCCGCCGATCATGCCGGCCATGGAAGAGATGTTCACGATGGAGCCCTGGCCGTTCCGTCGCATCTCCGGGACGACGCTCCTGATCCCCAGGAAGTTGCTGGTTGCATTGACCGTCATGAACCTGTTCCAGGCGTCGAGATCAATATCGTCGAGCTTCGCGAAGCCTTCCTCACCGCCAATGCCGGCGTTGTTGACCAGGATGTCGACCTTGCCGAACTTCTCGACCGTCGCCTGGACGACTCGCTTCCAGTGCTCCTCCTTCGTCACGTCGTGCAGGAACGAGATCGCCTCGCCGCCTGCCTTCGTGATCTCCGCCACTACCGCCTTGACCTTCGCTTCCTGGATGTCGGTGGCGACGACCCGGGCTCCCTCGCGGGCGAACATGCGGGCTTCCTCCGCTCCCTGGCCGCTCCCTGCCCCCGTGATGATGGCCACCTTCCCGTCGAGTCTGCCCATCGGACCCTCCTCTGGATGTCAACGCGCCCGGTTAGGCGTCGCGCGGGACCTGACAGACGCAACTCCCGGTCCCGGGACCAGGGGGCTCAGCGCGGGCAACACGTGTACACGACGGCGCAGTCCGCCACACGGATTCGAACCCGACCATGTCGATCGACCCCAGTCGGTGGGCTCGACGGTTCCCGGGAACCACCTCGCCTACGACGACGTTCGCTTGGTCCGCGGGGAGGAACGGTCGACATTGCTGGCCCATCGTGGAGCCCCGGACCGCGGGTTCGCCACCCGTGAAGCCGGCGCGCTTGACGCGAAATACAGGATGCTCAGATTTCGCTCGCTGGCGACGGAGCTCGCCGACCTCGAGCGAGTACGCACCGGACGGATGGCTCCCACGGACGGTATCGACCGGACCCGATCTGCGAGAGCCCCATGCCCGACCACCAGTCTGGAAGCAATTTCTGCCCTCGCCCCTATCCCGGGGAGACGACTCCCGGCAGCGGCGTTCGGAACCGCACCCCGCCGATCGGCTTCGTGCTCGCGGTCGGTGCGGGCGGGGCGATCGGTGCGGCCCTGCGACACGCCCTTGTACTCGCGTTTCCCCGGGATACAGGCACGTTTCCGCTCGTTACCTTCGCCGAAAACGTCTCCGGCTCGTTCATGCTCGGGGTGGTGCTGATCGCGCTGCTGCGTGCCCCACGCGCTGCCGGTCGCTGGAGACCTTTCCTCGCTACAGGTATCCTGGGCTCATTTACGACCTTCTCAAACGTGAGCGTCGAAATCGTGAACCTTACCGCTACCGGCGCACCCGCGACCGCAACCCTCTACATTGGTGTGAGCGTAGCGGCCGGGCTGGGCGCGGCCGTGCTGGGCATCATGCTCGGAGCCTCTGTGATGCACCGGATGCGGGGGCTCTGATGACACTCCTGCTGGTGGCGATCGGCGGATTCTTCGGCGCCATCGCCCGCTACCTGGTGGACTTCCGGGTCGCCTCCCGGGTGAGCACCCGCCTGCCGCTCGGTACTCTGGTCGTCAACGTGTCGGGATCCCTCGCGCTCGGGATCCTTGTCGGCACGATGGCAGCGGCGGGCGGCCCGGAATGGGTGATGACCCTGCTTGGCGCGGGGTTCCTCGCGGCCTACACCACGTTTTCAACATGGATGTTCGAGACGGCGCGGTTGAGCCAGCGGGGTGCCATTGGCGCCGCCGTGACCTACGTCGCCGTAACGGCGGGCGTCGGGATCGCCGCGGCCGCGGCAGGGCTCCTGGTCGGAGTCAGTTTCGGCCGCCTGCTGTAGTCGACCGGACACCGAGGGGCGGACCAGCACGGGGCGGCTTGACACTCAATCCGTACACCCGCTAGACTGGCGATATTCTAATGTTCCATGGAATGAAGGCGCGACCATGCAGGACCTTGCCAAAGATCTTCTATATGAGCAGTTCTCCCGGATCGGGAAGGCGTTGGCCAGCCCCGCCAGGCTCGAGATTCTCGACCTGTTGTCCCAGGGCGAAAAGACGGTCGAACAGCTGGCAGAGCACGCCCGGCTCGGCATCAAGAACACCAGCGCGCACCTGCGGGCCCTGCGTGAAGCGCGGTTGGTGGAGAGCCGGAAGGAGCCACCGTATGTCGTCTACCGGCTGGCCGACCAAACGGTGCTGCGCGTCGTTCGCGAGCTTCAGTCCCTCGCGCGGCAGCGGCTGGCCGAAGTCGAGCAGATCACGCGGCTGTACTTCGAGTCGCCGTCAGAGATGGAGGCGGTGGACATGAGTGAGCTGGTGCGCCGCCTGGACGCGGGGGAAGTTACCGTGCTCGATGTGCGTCCGGCGGACGAGTACCGTGCTGCACATATCCCGGGGGCGGTCTCGATGCCGCTGCAGGAGGTGGAACGCAGGCTTGCGGAGATCCCCCGGGATCGGCCGGTGATCGCGTACTGCCGAGGACCCTTCTGCGTGCTTGCAATGGAGGCTGCGGAGACGCTACGACGGCATGGCTTCGCCGCACGGCGCATGGAGAGTGGCGTTCCCGACTGGCGCCTGGCCGGCCATCCCGTGGCCGTGGAAGAGAGTTGAAGGTTCAGGAGGCCTGACGCATGCTCCCCACGACCGCGTCGCCACACAGGGGACGGCCGGCAGCCGTGCTCGGGCTCCGGCAGAACCGGGTTCAGTTCTCCCTGCTGGTGCTGGTCAACGCCTTCGTGGGTACAATGGTTGGCGTCGAGCGGTCGGTACTCCCGATCCTGGCCGAGGAGGAGTTCGGCGTCGCGTCGGCCACAGCAGCACTCTCCTTCCTGGTGGCCTTCGGACTCACGAAGGCCATTGCCAATTTCGTTGCCGGTGATTTCGCGCATCGCATCGGGCGCCGCCGTATTCTGCTCATCGGCTGGCTCTTTGGCGTGCCCGTACCGCTCCTGCTCTGGTGGGCGCCGTCGTGGAACTGGGTGATTGTCGCGAACCTGTTCCTGGGGATCAACCAGGGCCTCGCCTGGTCGGCCACAGTGATCATGAAGATCGACCTGGTAGGCCCGAAGCGGCGGGGGCTCGCGATGGGCCTGAACGAGTTCGCGGGCTACCTTGCCGTCGCGGTGGCAGCACTCGGTGCAGCGTACATGGCAGCGGATTTCGGCCCCCGCAGCGGGCCTGTGTGGCTCGGTGGAGCCGCTGCACTGCTCGGCATGCTCTTCACGCTGCTCTTTGTCCGTGATACGGGTGATCACGTCGAACTCGAGCACGCGATGTCGGACCAGGCGGTCGAGGGCGGGCGGGACGCCCTTCCGACGGCATTCCGTGCCCGGCTCTGGCATGCGAGCTGGGTGCACCGGCCGCTCTTCGCGGCCAACCAGGCGGGCTTTGTGAACAACCTCAACGACGGCCTCGCCTGGGGACTGTTTCCACTTTTCTTCGCAGCGTCCGGGCTGTCGCTACGTGAGATCGGCTGGCTGGCGGCGCTCTACCCGGCGGTCTGGGGATTGGCGCAGGTCGGCACTGGCGCTCTCTCGGACCGCACCGGGCGCCGACCGCTGATCGTGTCGGGCATGATGCTGCAGGCCTCCGGCCTCGCGATCTTCGCGCTGGCGAGCAGCTTCCTGTGGTGGACTGTGGCGGCGGTGATCCTGGGACTCGGCACTGCGGCCGTCTACCCCACACTCATCGCTCAGGTCAGTGACCTCGTCACACCCAGGGACCGCGCCAGCGGAGTGGGGGTTTACCGACTCTGGCGGGACCTCGGTTACGTGGCGGGCGGTCTGCTGGCGGGCGTACTCGCTGACATGCTTGGATTTGAGGCGGCTATCGGGTTCGTGGCACTGCTGACCGCCGCTTCCGGCCTGATCGCCCGCGGGTACCTGCCGGCCGGCCGCTTTGCCCTCCCCGGCGCTTCACCACCTGCTACCCACGGACCATGATAACACTATTCATTGTCAACAGCCCTCCCCTACGGCTCGGAGCACGCCTTCAATGCGCTGCGCGTCGGCACTACTACAGCCTGGAACGCATGCCCGGGATCGTCCACCTCAAGGGCGGAAACATCGGGGTCTGTGGCACCTGCATGGACGCGCGCGGTCTCCGTGGCGAGGATCTGGTCGCGGGTGCGAGCCACAGCCCCATGGAGGAACTGGCTGACTGGACGCTCTGGGCGGACAAGGTCCTGGTGTTCTGATTCGCTGTCTTCCAGGACGCGCAAACCGGGGATTTTGGGGGGCCGGCTCCCGGTTACTTCAGGCGTCCGGGCACATGTGACGCGACGTCACAGGAACGCTCTCCATCCCCTGCAAACCCGGAGTCAGGACACATATGCGAAATCAGCGAATCACGGTTCCCGGCGCGAGCGGTGAGCTGCTCAGCGCTCGCCTGAGCCTCCCGGCTGACGGCAAGGTGCGCGCGTGCGCCCTGTTCGCCCATTGCTTCACATGTTCCAAGGACCTCAAGGCCGCCGTGAACATCAGCCGGTCCATGACGCAGCACGGGCTCGCGGTGCTGCGTTTCGACTTCACGGGACTCGGCGAGAGCGAGGGAGACTTTGCCGGGACGACGTTCACGTCGAACATCGAGGACCTCATCGCGGCGTCATCGTTCATGGAGCGGGAGTTCGGCGCACCGGCGATCCTCATCGGGCACTCGCTCGGCGGCGCGGCCGTGCTTCAGGCTGCCGGCCGGCTGCCTTCGGTGCGGGCGGTTGCCACCATCGGGGCGCCATTCGATCCCGCCCACGTGAGGAACCTGTTCGTCGACGCATTGCCGGCGATAGAGGCCCACGGGTCGGCGGACGTAATGCTGGCGGGCCGCCAGTTCACCCTCGGAGGCGACTTCGTGCGCGACCTCGAAACGCACAATGTGGAAAGGACGCTCGCCGAGCTCGGACGGCCGCTGCTCATATTCCACTCCCCCATCGATAACTCCGTCGGCATCGAGAACGCCGCACGACTGTACCAGTCGGCCCGTCACCCCAAGAGTTTCGTCTCGCTCGACGACGCGGATCACCTCCTTCTCCGGGAGCGTGATTCGCTTTATGTCGGGTCAGTGCTGGCCGCCTGGGTGGAGCGTTACCTGGAGCCCGTGCCGGAGCCGCAGACAATAGGCGAGTTGCGCGCAGACAATGCTGTCACGGCCAGAACTGCAGCCGGCGCATTCCGCACGGAGATCCGGCTCGGGACGCATTCGATCCTGGCCGATGAACCGACGGCAGTGGGTGGTGACAACCTGGGACCGACCCCCTACGACCTACTGGCGAGCGCCCTCGGCGCCTGCACGACCATGACGCTGCGGATGTATGCCGACCGCAAACAGTGGCCGCTGGAGGAGGCGGTGGTGACCCTGATGCACTCGCGCGTCCACGAGGAGGACGAGGAACGCTGCGACACCGATGACGCCCGCATTGACCGGCTGGATCGTGACCTTACCCTGATCGGCCCACTCAGCTCCGAACAGCGCCAGCGGCTGCTGGAGATCGCGGATCGCTGCCCCGTTCATCGCACACTGAGCGCAGGAGTGCGAATCGCCACGAGACTGGAGGACGCGGGCTCCAGCACGTCATGATCTCGCTGCTACGTTATTACTCGGCCCGGCGCTCGGGCGGAGTGTCGTCCTCCCCCGCCTGATCGACGGCCACCCCGGGGATCCAGCGCCGGGGAACCATCGCCGAGATTGGCGGCGTCCTCGCGCTGCTCGGGTGGGAAGTGCTCAGCGGGCACCGGCTCGTTGCGGATTTTACTTCAAGCTGTCCAGATAGCCGGCGATGGCCTCACGAATGTTGACGACAGCCTCCGCCCGCGCCTCTGCCTGGCGGACGCAGTCGGTAAGGGCAGGAACCGCCGCCACAACGTGGCCAACCTGCTACTGGCCCGCGCGGTACGGCAGAGCCGGGAGACTGCAGTCCGACTGGCGCTGGGTATTTCCAGGCGCTGCCTTCTGGCCCAGTTTGCGACGAAAGGTCTGTTGATGGGTACGCTGGGCGGCGTGGCTGCGTTGCTGCTGGCTGCGTGGAGCGACGCCGCAGTGTCGAGCCCGGGCGAGCTTCGACAGGCCGGCGTCGGTGGCACGCGGACGGCCGCGCGGTCACGCTCGGTTAACCTCGGGTACGACCCTGACGCGTTGGTGTATACCGAGACGCGGTTCGTACCTGGCACAACTCGCGAAGAGCGTCGGCTGATCCGCCACGACCTCCTCGCGCAACTCTCATCCCACCACGTTGAGCGATATGGAAATTCACGTGGCCGTTCTTCCCGCGCCTTCCCCGCACTTGCGTGCTGACCAGCTCAGTGCGTTCGCCCGACGCCTCGGCGAGGACGTGACGCCTGCGCTGGAGGAGGTGACGGGCATCCGCTGGGTGTTCCACGTCGAGGAGCTGACCCGACTTTCGACCGACGATCCGCGCCGCCCCTCAGATTTCCTTGACGCGGCGAGCCTGCGCATGGTCGAGGGACCATATGACGCGGTGGTGGTGGTCACGGATGTAGCACTCGTGTCGCAGCGCCAGCGGGTTGTGCCGGGTCTCGCCTCGTCGGTGGGGAGAGTGCTTGTCCTTTC
Source organism: Longimicrobiales bacterium (assembly GCA_035461245.1). Lineage (GTDB taxonomy): Bacteria > Gemmatimonadota > Gemmatimonadetes > Longimicrobiales > RSA9 > SH-MAG3. The sequence continues at coordinate 55,845 of DATHVP010000042.1, forward strand.
CACACGCAAGTTCCGCCTCGCACCCCGCGGCGAGCCTTCCCTTTCCCTCGAAGCCGAGGCTGTCCGGTGGAACGCTGCGACGCTCCTGCTCCACCTGCTCGGCCATGCTCTCGGCCTCGATCATCGCTCGGAGGGCGCCGGCACCATAATGGCTCCCTTCTCCATCGACCCGGCGCGACGAAGCCTTCCCGCCTTCAGCAGTCGCTCGCGCAAGCGGCTGGAGCGACTCGCTGCGGATTTCCCGCAGCGGGAGGACCTCGATGAGGGAACCCTCTCCGAACTCGCGTTTCACCTTTCCAGCGCCGTGCGTCACCCGGGCAAGGTGCTGGCACCGGTGTGGCGGAGCCGAGCACCGCTCCTGCCGCTCTACCTGCCGAGGCTCACGACGGCCGCTGTTGCGCCGGCGTTCATCCTCGTCTTCACGGCCGAGATCTGGGATGCGGGTTTCCACATGGCGGATCGGGATGTCTGGCTCTTTGCGCTGCTCAGCGTCATCGCCTCGACCGTATACCTGTCGATGGCGCAGAATCTCTTTCTCCCGCACAAGGAGAAGCGCTTCCACACCGAGCACCTGGCCGTGGTGAACGTCGCGATACTGCTGATCGTGCTCTTCACCGTTGTCGGCCTCTTCTTCATGCTCGTCCTGCTGATGCTGGCCATCCAGGTATTCATCTTTCCCCCCGACCTCGTAAGGGAGTGGCCGTCTCTGGAACTGGGCTCCGCGTTGATCACCGTAGTGGATCAGGTTCGGATCGCCGCTCTTATCAGCACGATCGGGGTGCTCACCGGTGCGCTCGCCGGCGGGCTGGAAAGCCGCGACGTGTTCCGGCACCTGGCACTCTTCCAGGACGAGCCGTAAGAGACGGTCCCATGATCGCCGCCCCGCGGAGCGCAGCTCCACCCGCGTGGGCCGACAGCAGGAACCGACACGTCTGCTGCATTGGTGAGCCACGCGCCACGCTCGATCCACCGCTCGCGAGTGTGCAAGCTCGGCGGGCGGTCAGTGGCATCTCCTCGATTTTGTCAGTCTGCCCCACGACCACCTCGATGGAGTCCACGTTGAGCGTGGTACCCTGCATGCAGATCGACGCCCCGGCGATGGTGCCATGTACCCGTAGCCTTGTGCCAGCGGCGTGTTCGCGCCCCCGTCGCCGGGCGCCCCCACAACAAACGGATCCGTTACGGTGCGAGTCTCCGCGCCCGGCACATTGATCACAGCAACGTACGGTCTGCCGCGGTCCGCCCAGTTCTGAACGGTGATAGACGGGGTAAGTCGGCCTCGCGCATCAGCCGTCACCGTCCTTACGACAGAGTACTCATCGACCGGCCTGCCGCAGGTCGGGGCTATGGCATCCCTGCCGATAACCCGTTCGTGGGGAGGCGGGCATGGACGAAATCTGGGCATACGGCCTGAGGAACAAGGACGCCCCGACCTCGTGGCGGCGGTAGGGCCTGGTTCGGCGGGCTGGCAGGTCCGCCACCCAGGCCTCGGCGATCTCCTCGTGGATGGACGGGGGGATCGGCTCCTGACGTTCCGTCAGGCTCTCCAGGTAGCCGGCGATTGCCTCCCGGATGTTGGCGAGCGCATCCTCTCGTGTCTCGCCCTGACTGACGCAGCCAGGCAGGGCCGGCACCTCGACCACGAAAAAACCGTCTTCATCCTGTTCGATCAACACCCGGTACTTAATCGGCGGCTCCTGTCGCGGCAGGTCAGATCTACACCTTCCAGCATAACCAAGCTCGGTGCTGTCCTGCGATCAGGTTGCTGGCGCCCGCGACCGCATGCGGGTACGACCAGTCGAGCGCATGATAACGAAAGCGCCCGGCGATCCGAACATCACCGGGCGGTTCAGTTGAGCCGGCGGGAGTCGAACCTGCGCGGACGACCGAGCTCCGAACTCGAGATTTCCCCCCACGAAGAACGGCCGTCCGGTGGCGGTGGGTGTGCGATCAGGTGTGGGCGGGCGACCGGTGCTCCCTCAGCTGCACGTGAACTGGAGGTCCGACCCGTCCGTGCCCGGCTTTGGCTGGATCTGGGGCGGCCAGCCGTGCTCCTGCCACAGCCGCACGAACCCGATGTCCTCCACGAATTGGGGAAAATCCGGGTGGGTCCGAATGGAGCGGGCGGCTTCCGTGGGATACCAGACCTGCATGAGCGAGCCGGACAGGTAGGTGTTGGGCCGCGTCCGGACCTCGCTGAAGAAGGCCTCGGCCTTGCCCAGTAGCGCCAGGGTCGACTTGAAGGGCAGGTCCGACAGGTACCTGGGGTTCCCGACTTTCCCTTTGACGCTCAACCACATCAGCCACCGGGCCCAGCGTGAGTTCTCCGCGATCACCTTGGTGAGGAGGTAGTGGGCCGCCCGCGACTGCAGGTCCGGCGGCAGCCCTTCCCGGTGCGCTTTCAGCTCGGTCAGCATGTACTCCCGGGCCTCCCG
>DATHVP010000043.1:0-16325 GCA_035461245.1 Longimicrobiales bacterium
TACGTGGTGAGCAGCCACTTCGACTCGGTGGAGCGGGGTCCGGGCGCGGACGACAACACCAGCGGCACGGCGGCACTGCTGGAGGCGGCCCGCGTGCTGGCCACGCGCCCGCAGCCGGCCACCATCCACTTCGCCTTCTTCACGGGGGAGGAGGCAGGGCTGCTGGGCGCCCGTGAGTACGTGCGCAGGGCGGTGGAGAACGGCGACCAGCTCGTCGGCGCGCTGAACAATGACATGATCGGTTTCGCCAATGACCAGCGCCTGGACAACACCATCCGCTACAGCAATGACGGCATCCGCGACATCCAGCACGCGGCGGCGTTCCTGTTCACGGACCTGATCACCTACGACGCGAAGTACTACCGCAACACGGACGCCCACGCCTACTACGAGGCGTATGGTGACATCGTCGGCGGCATTGGCAGCTACCCCATCCTGGGCAACCCGCACTACCACCAGACCCACGACGTGCTGGAGACCATCAACCACCAGCTCGTGGCGGAGGTCTCGAAGACCACGGTGGCGACGCTCATGCAGCTCGCCAACCGCCCCTCGCGGCCGAAGCTGGCGGGGGCGCGGCCCATGGGAACGGCGGAGGTGGAGGTGAGCTGGGAGCGGCTGCCGGAGTCGGACATCACCGGTTATACGGTGCGTGTGGTGGACACTGAAGGGAACGAGGTGAGCACCCGCACGGTGGGCGCGAATGAGGCGCATGTCGCACGGGTCCCATACCGCCCCGGCCAGACCGTGGAGATCTGGGCAGTCAGTCCCGGAGGCCGGAGCTGGGACGCCGCACGAGTGACACCTGAACAGTTGCGCTGACCGCCCTGCTGAAGGGCGGAGCGCAGACCTGGCGCTGATCAGTGCGCGGATCTTTGCTCGGATCTTTGCGCGGACAACCTTACCATGAAGGGGGACCGATGGATCGTCGGGGTTTCGTTCGTACCGCAGCCGCCGGGGTCGGCGCAGCGGCCGTGCCGGCGGCGTTGCATGGGACTGGGGGGACCGGGGAGGAGACGGTGGCTGCCGCGCCTTATGTCCGGCGCACGCGCGTTGCCCGGCCGGTGGTGATCTCCGATGTGACCGGCTACGACTCGCGCAACAACGGCCCCATGAACGCGCTGGAGATGGCGTACTCCCGCATCGTCGCCGGTGACGACGTGCTGGACGCCCTCATTGCCGGCGTCAATATCCCGGAGCTGGACCCCGAGGAGACGGGCGTGGGTTTCGGCGGCCTGCCCAACGGCGACGGCGTGGTGCAACTGGACGCGTGCTGCATGCACGGCCCGCGCAGGCGTGCGGGCGGCGTGGCGAGCATCGAGGGGGTGCGCACGCCGTCGAAGGTGGCGCAGGCGGTCATGGACCTGACGGACCACCACCTGCTCGTGGGGCAGGGTGCCCGGGACTTTGCCCGTCAGCTCGGCTTCGACATCGAGGATGACCTGAACACGGAACGATCCCGGCGCCTGTGGCTGGAATGGAAGCGTCGCACGGATCCGTCACGGTGGCTGGACCCGTCGCAGCGGGCGCAGGCCTCACTGGACGCGGGCTGGAGCATGGTGCAGGACGGGCTCATCCCCGAGCACAGCTTCTACGGCACCATCAACCTGGACGGCGTCAACGCCAATGGCGACATCTGCGGCGTCACCACCACCAGCGGCCTGGCATGGAAGATCCCTGGTCGCGTGGGTGACTCGCCCATCCTGGGCGCGGGCCTGTACGTGGATAACGACGTGGGCGCAGCCGGCTCCACCGGCCGGGGCGAGGCGAACCTGTACAACCTTACGTCGTTCCTCATCGTGGAGAACATGCGCCGGGGCATGAGCCCGAAGGACGCGTGCATGGAGGGACTGCGTCGGATACGCGCGAACACGGTGGAACGGCGGCTGCTGAACGACAGCGGTAATCCGTCCTTCAACATCCGGTTCTTCGCGCTGAACAAGGCGGGCGACTACGCCGGCTGCTCCATGTACGCCACGGGCGAGGCGCAGTACGGCGTGTGCACGGAGAACGGCGCCGAACTGCTGCCGCTGGAGCCGCTGCTGGAGGCCTGACGGCGCCGGGTGCGCAGCGCCTGCCGATTCCCCGGATCGTCACGGCGGCGGCTGTCCTGGCGCCGGGTCGGTGGCTGGCGGATTGCCGGCCGGCGGGGTGGCAGGCATCGTCTGCTCGACGCCCTGCTGGTCGGTGACGCCGGCAGGCGGCGCCCCTGCGCGCATCCACCAGATGATGCCGAACGTCACCACCGCCAGCACGACCAGCCCGATGATCCAGCCCCACGGGGTGCCGCCAGTTTCTCGCTGTGTGTTCCGGAGTGTCGCCATTGTCATTGTCCTGAATCGGTACCTGTAGTTGGCGGGGTCTTACGCAACTGATGGACCGCGCCCCCGGTAGCAGGAAACAATGACTGGCCTGCGGCCGTACCAGTATCATCCGGACACATCCCCCTGCACCGGGAGCACCATGTCGCCCTTGCGACCCTCGACGCCGTCCTCATCCGGCCTGGCCACCCTGCTGGCCTTGCTGGCGCTTCCCGTCCTGGTCCTGCTGTGCCTGCCCGCCGGTGCATCCGGCCAGGCCGTTGGCGACGAGGCGCTGCCAGTGCTGCCGGCGGACGCGTACGCCGACGCCCTTGCCCGGGACCTCGTGCGGCAGGCGCGGATCCGGCGGACCGTGGTGGACCGGCGCATCGAGGCGTACGAGACGACGGTGACGGAACGCATCTCGGCGGGCCTCGGCCTGGGCTTCGGCGAACGGCTGCTGTACCGGCGGGAGACGGCGTCGCGGGTGAGCTGGACGCCGGACACGGTGCGCATCGACGTGCTGGGCGCCCGGGAGGTGCTGCCGCCGGTGAATGCCGGGATCCAGGTGCCGTCGGGACTGGCCGGCTCCATGCCCAGCATGGTGTTCGACCCGGTGGACTCTGAGATGCTGCTGCGGCTGGAGAACACGTCGCTGCGGCACCCGCTGGCCACGGGCAGCGAAGCGCACTACCGGTTCGCCGCAGGCGACAGCACGCTGATCCGGCTGCCGGACGGCCGCAGTGTGCACCTGCGGGAGCTACGCATCACGCCCCGGCGCCCGGACCCGGACCTCATCGCCGGCTCCTTCTGGCTGGACATGGAGACCCACGCCGTAGTGCAGGCGTATTTCCGGCTGGCCCGTGGCCTCGATTCCCGCCGCGACGATTGGGACGTGCCGCTGGTCACGGCCCGGGCGGAGCTGGACTACATCGCCATTGACTACGGCCTCTGGGAGCTGCGCTGGTGGCTGCCCCGCAGTGTAGCCGCGCGGGGCGTTTTTCAGCTGGGCCGGGTGCGCATGCCCCTGAACTTCGAGCGCAGCTACGCCGACTACGACGTGCGTGGTGCGTTCGTGGACCTGGCCACGCTGCCGGAGCAGCCCGGCGAGATCCCGCCGCGCCCGTGCCGGCCGCGGGTCTCCATGCAGGTGCAGGCCAATGTCGGCCGGGCGGACACGGCGGCCATTCGCAGTGCCGGCCGTGTGGACACGCTCCAGGCGGTGCGCGTGCGGACGGCGGAGGAGCGGCGCGCCGCCCGCGAGGGCGCCGTCGTCGAGCCGGACAGTGCCGACGACGGCTGCGACCGTGTCTTCATCGTGACCCAGCCGTCAGAGGATTCGCTGCTGGACAGCCGCTACCTCCCCGGCGACATCTACGCCGGCACGTCACCGGTGCTGCCGCCGGGCGAGCTGGAGGCGCTGGCTGAGCGCGTGCGCCGCATCCCGCAGGCGCCCTGGCACCTGGCCAGACCGCGGGTCTCGTTCGGCGTGCGGGACGGGCTGACCCGCTACAACCGTGTGGAAGGCCTCTCCATAGGTGTGCGCCCACGCCTGGACCTGGGCCGGGCCGCGGTGGACGGCGAGTTCCGCGTGGGCACTGCCTCCGGTGAGGTGGGCGCCGGCCTGGGCCTGACGCTGCGCGGCGCCAGGGTCGAGTCCCGGGTAGGGGGCTACAGGCGGCTGGACGTGTCGGACCCGGCCCGTGACCCGTTCGGCCTGGCGAACTCGTTCAGCGCCTTCGTGCTGGGCCGGGACGAGGCCGACTACTTCCGCGCCACGGGTGCGGAGCTGGCATTCCGTCCGGCTGACGTCCACCCCCAGTGGTGGGACGTCCGGCTCTTCGCCGAGCGGCAGCAGGCCGTGGCCACCGAAATCGACTTCCACGTGCGACGTCTGGCTGACGACCAGCGCACGTTCCGGCCGAACCCACCGGCCGACGCCGCGGACCAGGCGGGCGCCACGCTGCGGCTGCGGGCGGCAGGGCAGGGCAGCGTGGCGGCACCGCGCTGGGCGGCGGAGCTGGAACTGCATGGCGAAACGGGTGACTTCACCTTCGCCCGCCCACTGCTGCGGGTCCGGACGGCGCTGCCGCTGGCGGCTCGGTGGTCCGCCGGTGTCGAGGCCGCCGCCGGGACGACTGTCGGCGACGCGCCACTTCAGCGGGCCTGGCGCGTGGGCGGCGCGCCCACCATCCGCGGTCATGACTATGGCGCCGCCTCAGGCGAGATGTTCTGGACCGGTCGGCTGGAGCTCGGCCGCGGCCTGCCCTTCGCCCGGCTGGTCGTCTTTGGCGACGTCGGCTGGGCTGGCGACACCGGCGACCTCTGGTCCGCGCGGCCCCTTCACGCCGCCGGCATCGGGCTCAGCATCCTGGACGGGATCCTCCGCGTGGACCTGGCCCGCGGCGCTCGCGGCAGTGGTGGCTGGCGCCTCCATTTCCGGACTGACGGCGTGCTCTGAGCGGGGCCATGTCTATCCGAAGCGGACAACGCCAGCTGAACCTGTCCCAGGCCGCTCGTATCAGGGACGAGGCCGGGCGCATCGGTCGGCGGCTTACTGGATGAGCCCTGCCATGACCGGATCCGTCCGGTCGTACAGGCGGCCCAGCCACCGGATGAGCAGCCAGCACTCGGCGGCGATGGCCGCGGCCAGGGTCAGCCCCGCCACCCCGGCGGCGACCGTGCGCGACAGCGCCAGCAGCGCGCCACCGGCGGCGCCCGCCACCAGCACCGGCGGAACCAGCGCCAGCACCAGCAGGATGAGGGTGCCCACCAGTGTCACCATGTTCTGGCCGATGGACTCGACACCGCCGGCGTCCTGGCTGCCCACGCGGATCCAGCCGGGATAGAGCAGGGCCAGGGCGTTGTGGGTGATGACGCCCAGGGCCGTCAGCGGCGGCAGCAGCAGCGGCGCGGCGATGAGGGCCAGGACGGCATGGCCCGGTCCCAGCGTGCCGGCAACGGCGAGGAGCAGGATGCCGACGGTTACGAAGGCAAGCTGCATGATGACGACGACGGTGGCTGACGCCGCCACCTCCGCTGCGACGACGTCGCGTCCGGGGACCGGCAGCGTCCGCAGCGCTGCCAGGAAGCCCAGGTCCAGGCGCAGGTCGTTGCGGACGGCGAACGGCCCGCCCACCGTCACCAGGGCGGCCAGCACGAGCAGGGCAGCGCCCGTGTTGCGGACCATGACGAGCGGGGAACTGGCGCCGAGGATGGCCGGTGCCGCCACGACCGCCACACCCGCCAGGAGCAGGAGCACCGTCAGCGGGCGCACCAGGCGTTGCACGTACAGCACGTTCTTCCAGTAGATGGCATACGCCGCCGGTCCCGTGGCCGGCAGCGGCAGCAGCGCGGCGGAGGGCCTGCGATCCCGCCGGACGAATGCAGCGCGGGCCATGCCGCCGGCGCGCATGGCGGAGACCCGCTCCGCCCGCTCGGCGCCGGCCGACGCGGCGGCTTCCTCGAAGGCGGCATCGGTGCGCTGGACCCAGATGAAGTGGGCGGCGAGGGCCAGGAGTGCCGGCAGGAACGACGTCGCCCATTCGGAAGCCGACGTCGCAACCACCGGGTTCATGACCAGCCGGAACGGCGCCAGCGCCAGCCAGGGGAGTGGCTCGTCCATGAGCTCGATGACGCGCCCGGCGGCGGCACCCAGGCCCTGGGCGCGGATATCGCCGACGGCCTGCCACACCGCCCATGCCACGCCTGTGAATGCCACGGCAAACAGCAGCGCCGGCAGCCAGACCCGGCGGATGCCCTGGCGGCCCTGTTCGCTGGCAGCGGCATGGACGAGGGACGCGGCGATCTGGTGCTGGTGCAGTGTGGCCAGAAGCGTCCACAGGGACAGGAACCGCAACGGCCACGGCAGCGGCGCGCCCCGGGTCAGCAGCGTGGCGAGGCCGGCGGAGACCAGGATGGTGGCCTGCGCCTGGAGGATGCGGAACCGGACGAGCTGCGCCCGGGTGATGGGCGCGGGCACCAGCAGGTGCGTCTCGGCGGGGGACAGAACCAGCGCGTGCCGGTACCCGCCCCACAGCCACCACCACGCCGCCATGAGGCCAATGAACAATGGTCCCAGGCTGCGCGCGGCCTCCATGTACATCTCGCCAATGGCCGGCTCACCCGGTGCCGCGGCCCAGTCGCCGAAGATGAATACGAAGTAGAGGATGCCTACGAGGGCGGCCACCGCGTAGCGGGGCGAACGCAGGCGCCGGAGCTGGAGCCGCATCCGGTTGCGGGCCGACACGGCCGCGAACCACAGGAAATGGCGCGTCACGATCCGGTACGGCCTGCTCCGCCGCGCTCCGTCCCGCCACCGCCGTGCTCCATGGCACCGGTGAGGGCGAGGAACACGTCCTCGAGACCGCGCCCGGCCAGTTCCGGCCGGCTGCCGGCGATCTCCGCCACACTGCCGGACGCCACCAGCCGCCCACCGGCGATGACCAGGACCCGGGAGCAGAGTTCCTCCACCAGCCCCAGCAGGTGCGAACTCAGGATCACGGCCGTGCCTGCGGCGGCGCGGCCCAGGATCGTCCGCTTCATGCGGCGGATGGCGCCGGGGTCCAGGCCCGTCAGCGGCTCGTCCAGCAGCAGGGCCTTCGGCTCGTGGAGGAGCCCGCAGGCGATGGCCAGCTTCTGCTTCATGCCGCGGGACAGCTCTGCCGGCAGCGCGTCCGTGCGGTCGGCCAGTGCCAGCTCTTCCAGCAGCGCCGCGGCCCGTTCGGTTACGTCCGCCACACCGTGGATCCGGCCCATGAAGCGGAGGTGCTCCATGACGGTGAGGTGGGGGAACAGGTGCGGCTCATCGGGGATGAAGGCCAGTGCGGACTTCGCCGCCAGCGGCTCCGCCTGGATGTCGTGACCGGCGACCAGGACCTGACCGGACGTGGGACGGATGATGCCGACGATGCTGCGCAGCGTCGTCGTCTTGCCCGCTCCGTTCGGGCCCACCAGCCCCACCACCTCGCCGGGAGCGACCGTGAAGGACACATCCTGGACCGCCACCAGGTCTCCGTAGCGGCGGGTGAGGGACCGGACCTCGATCATGCTGCGGACGCCTGGGCGAGGACCACGGTAATGTTGTCAGCGCCGCCCCGGCGGTTCGCCTCCGCCACCAGCGCCGCCGCGAGCTGGTCCAGCGGGAGCGCCACGTCCAGCAGCAGCCGCAGGTCCGCATCGTCCAGCATGGTGGTCACACCGTCGGAGCAGAGGAGGAACAGGTCGCCAGATTCGACGTCTGATTCCACGATGTCCGCGGGGCCGGCCTCGTGGGTGCCCAGCACCCGTGTCAGCATGGAGGACAGCTTGTGGTGCCGGGCCTGAAGCGGTGTTAGGATTCCGGAGTCGACCTGAGTCTGGACCCACGTGTGGTCACGGGTCAGCTGGACCAGCTCGCCCCTTCGAAAACGATACGCCCGGGAATCTCCGATATGGGCAATCACGCACCGCGGCTCGATGACCAGCGGCGACAGCGCCGTCATCGTCGTGCCCATGCCGTAGCACTGGCGGTTCGTCGCCGCGTGCTCGAGGATGGCCCGGTTTGCCGCCTCAAAGACGTCGTGCAGCCGACGGCTGAGGGCCGGGACCCGGATCCGCGGGGACGGCGGCCGCTGGAACGCAGCCTCGAGGGTCTCCACCGCCAGCCTGCTGGCCACATCCCCCGCTGCGTGACCGCCCATGCCGTCGGCCACGGCGCAGATCCGCGACGCCGGCGCCACCAGCAGCGCGTCCTCGTTCCGCCGGCGCTGGAGGCCGCGATCTGTCACGCCGTGGGCATGCCAGTCAAACATGCGTCCCGTTCCGGGCACGACCATTGCCATCCTTTGCAGCCGTCATGAAATATGTCGCTGTGATCCGAATAATGCCGGTCCTGATGCTCGCCGCCGCGTGCGGCGCCGCACCCCAGTCCGAGCCGCCCATGCAGGCGACCGCCGCTATCATGACGGAGGTGCGCCCCGGTGCGCCACTGGACGAGGTGCTCCAGCTCATGGACGCACACCTCGTCCGGGCCCTGGAAGGGCGCCTGGAAGGCGAGGCCCTCCAGGATTTCCGTCGGGCCGAGGCCATCAGTGACCGGCTCCTCGAAACGCGCATGCCCTTCGAATGGATCACCTCCGAGCAATACAGCCTGGAAGCCCGGCTCCGTCAGGTCCAGTCCCTGGCCGACAGGATCCTGGCCATGGTTGAAATCGGCGCGTCCCGGGACTCCATAGTCGCCGATACCGAGCTGCTACGCGAGAGCGTCCTCCGTATACGCGAACTCATCGCCCAGGGCGGTACGCCGGCGCCCCCGCATATCCATCGCCTGCTTCAGGGCGGTGACACGGCCGGCACCGCGGCCCGCCGCGAGTTCATCCAGCAGCAGGGCCAGCCCGCCCGACCAACCGGCCCGCGGCCACTGGGCCAGCCGATCCCGCCCGGCGGCCGCTGAGCCGCGCCCGGGAACGGCCCCGGGCTGGAACCAGCCCCGGGCCGCGGGTGTTATGTCACCTGTCGGCGGAGTTGGAACCGGAGTCGCCAGGGCCCTCCTTCCGTGGATGGGAATGGCCCTGATTGCGGGATTCGCCGGACTCGTCAAAGTCGCGATTCGTCCCACTGGTGCGGGAGGCGTGCTGGTCCCGGTCCGTCTTCCCGCCGGGTCCGTCCGCGGGTGTGGTGTGTCCGGTCGAGCGTTCCCTGGGTGGATCCGTCATGGGGTCACTCCTGGTGAGGTGATGGTCAGGACTGGTCCAAAGTGGTCTAAGTCGCGGTGGCAAGAGACGTTCCGGCATTCTGGCGCAGCGGGTGCGGCACCCGGCATGAACGGGAGGAACCTGGGGTACGTCTATGGGGTTACAGGGCCACGCACGAAGGCGCAGCGTCCACGCCGGTGTGGGGGCAGAATCCTTGCATGGATTCGCCTGGGGTGAGCGGGCGCATCAGGCCTGAGAGCACATAGATGGAAGGCGAGAGGAACATGGTCGAGGTCAACGACGCACGGAAGAAGCGCAAGCGGCGGGCGGCGGAGCGGACGGACACGTTCGCCGGCACGCCGGAGGAGCGTAGTGCCCTCGACCAGTACCTGCGCGAGGTGAGCCGGCACGAGCTGTTGACGGCGGCGCAGGAGGTCGAGCTGGGCAAGCTGGCGCAGGCGGGCGATGAGGACGCGGTCTCGAGCCTGGTCCGGGCGAACCTGCGGTTCGTCATCAGCGTTGCAAAGAAGTACCAGAACCGTGGTGTGTCCCTCATCGACCTGATCCAGGAGGGCAACGTCGGGCTGGTCACGGCCGCCCGGAAGTTCGATCCGGACCAGGGCGTAAAGTTCATCTCGTATGCGGTGTGGTGGATCCGCCAGGCCATCCTGGCGGCACTGGCCAACCAGGGCCGCGCCGTGCGGGTGCCGTTGAACCGGGCAAGCGACCTGGCGCGCATCTTCCGCGAGCGGGAGCGGCTGAAGCAGGAGCTGCGCCGTGATCCCACGCTGGAGGAGGTCGCTGAGGCGGCCGCGCTGACGCCGGAAATCGTGACCTCGCTGCAGACGCTGAACGCGGCGGAGATCCGGCTGGACGCGCCCATCGGCGACAGCGACGACAGCCAGCTCGTGGAGCGCTTCATGTGGGATGAGGCGCATGAGCCGGAAACAGCGGTGGAGGAGCGGCTGCTGGCGGAGCACATCGACCGTGCACTGGAGACGCTGCAGCCCCGTGACGCCAAGGTCGTGCGGCTGTATTTCGGCCTCGAGGGCGGCCGTGAGCACACGCTCGAGGAGATCGGCAACATGCTGGGCGTGACGCGGGAGCGTGTCCGCCAGCTGCGGGACCGGGCGCTGCGCCGCCTCCGCGAAGGCGAGCTGGGCACCGCGCTGGAGAGTTTTGCCGCCTGAGGTCTCGATGGACATGATGCCAACGGGCGCTGCCGTCGGTAGCGCCCGTTCCGTGTTTCAGGGCCCCGGCCGCTGACATCCATGGTCTCTGCAACCGTGCTGCGCACCGGCGGCGGCGTCTACGACGTCGAGCTGGAGGATGGAACGCTGGCAGAGGCCTCGCTGCGGGGGCGCCTCAAGCTGGAGCAGCGCACGGGCGACCGCGTCGTCGCCGGTGACATCGTCGACGTCGCGCGGCAGGCGGACGGGTCCCTGACCATCGAGTCGGTGGCGGAACGGCGCAGCGAACTGGCTCGTACGGCGCCGGGCGGGCATGGCCGCAGGGCCAAGGTCATCGTGGCCAATGTGGACCGCGTGGTCATCGTCTTTGCCGCCGCGCTGCCTGACCCCAACCGCCGGCTGCTGGACCGGTTCCTGGTCATCGCCGAGGCGAACGAGCTGGAGCCGGTGATCATCCTGAACAAGACGGACCTGGTGGATGACGACGTCGCCACCGCGTTCCTGGCCCCCTATCAGGCCATCGGCTACGCCACCATCCGCGCCAGCGTCGTGGCCGGCACCGGTGTGGACGAGGTGCGCGACTGCCTGGCGGGCAGGCACAGCGTCATCACGGGGCCGTCCGGCGTCGGCAAGTCCAGCCTGCTGAACGCCGTGCAGCCCGGTCTCGGACTGCGGGTGGCCGGCGTCAGCGAAGTCGTGCGCAAGGGCAGGCACACTACGGTCACGGCCCAGCTCATCCCGCTCCAAGCAGGCGGCTACGTGGCGGACACGCCGGGCCTCAGGGAACTGGGCCTCTGGGGCATCGCGTCGGACCTGCTGCCACACTGCTTCCCCGAGTTCCGGGAGCGGGCGCCGGACTGCCGGTTCTCCACCTGCACCCACATGCACGAGCCGGCGTGCGCCGTGCGCGAGGGCGTTGAGAGCGGTGCGGTGGACCGGGCGCGCTACGACAGCTACCGCGCCATGGCCGAGGAAACGCAGGAAGCGCCCAGGTGGTGACACCGGGCACCGCCCCGGCGGCCGTCCTGTGGAGCGGTGGCAAGGACTCCACACTGGCCCTGCAGCGTGCCCTCGGTGACGGTGTGCGGGTTACCACCCTGTTCAATCTCTACGACGAGGCGTCGGCTCGCGTCCGGTTCCACGGTGTGCGCCGCGAGTTGATCCAGGCACAGGCGGACGCGCTGGGGCTGGACCTGATCCAATGCGGCACCGCGCCGGACACCTTCGAGGCGGTTTTCCAGGCGGGCCTCGCGGAACTGGTGCGCCGCGGCGTGAACACACTCGTCCTGGGCAACATCCACCTGGCGGACGTGCGGGCCTGGTACGAGGAGCGGACCGCCGCCGCCGGGCTCGCCCACGTGGAGCCCCTCTGGGGCTGGCGGCCGGACCGTGTCGTGGACGAATTCGTCCGGGCAGGCTACCGGGCCCGGATCACGGGCGTCGACACGTCCGTGGCGCCGACGCGATGGCTGGGGCACGACATCGATGCGGGGCTGATCACGGAGTTCCGCGCCGCCGGCATCGACGTGGCTGGCGAGCGCGGCGAATATCATTCGTTCGTCCACGACGGGCCCCGCTTCACCCGTCCCATCGCCATCCGCAACGGCGCCATCCGGGACGAGACCACCCACGCGTTCATGGATGTGCAGGGGGTGTGACCCCCACACACGGCGGACCAGCCCCCGGTTGTCGGGTACGGCGCATCCCGCCATGCACTTTCCACATTCCCCGCTCGGACTCAGTGGGTCAGGATGGAGCTGTGAGCCACTCGGGCGTGACGATGCCGCGACATGGCCGTCGGCACGAGGGCGGACTGGATGCCTGGCACGACGATAAGCCCGCCCATCGGGCATTTCCATGTCCCGATGGGTCATAACAGACAACCGGGTGCTGGTCCGGAGGCCCCGGTCGGCGCTGGTCCGGAGGCCCCGGTCCGGAGGCCCCGGCTAGCGCAGCGGCACCCGCGTCCGACCGCCGAGCTCAAAAACCCGCCCGGGACGGGGAAAGTTGTAGATCTCCACGTAGTCCGTGTCGAATACGTTGCGGACTCGCAGCGTAACGGTCATCGCCGCAGCTGAACGGCGGAACAGGCCCAGCTCTGCGCCGGCATCCACGGTGGTGTAGGCGTCCAGCGTGGTGCGGATACCCTCCCACCGGGCGGGGTCGGTGAAGTCCAGGTCCTCCCGCTCGCCGACGTGGCGCACGTCCAGCATGGCGCGCAGCGCGTCAGTGGCGCGGAGCGTGGCGCCCACGGTGACGAGGTGCTCCGGCCGGCGCAGGAGGCGCTCGCCCTGACGGAATGCGACGTCGGTACCGTAACCTTCGTCGGTGACGTTCGTCCGGGTCAGCGTGTAGTGGCCGTTGAGCGCCAGCCGTGGCGTCAGGTCCGCGGCGGCCCCCAGCTCGAGACCGTTGGCGGAGGCGCTGCCCACGTTGTTGTAGTGAGGGGCGGTTTCCGACGGCGGCGCCGCCGTGTACTGGATCAGGTTGCGGAAGCGCTGCCTGAACAGGGTCGCACTGCCGCTGATGCGGCCGTCGAGGAGCCCATGCTCCAGGCCCGCCTCCCAGCTGAATGATTCCTCGGGCTGCAGGTCGGGGTTGCCGCGGGTGAAGCCCACGGCATAGGTCTCGAAGAAGGTCGGCTCCTTGAAGGCCGTACCGGCGGCGGCGTGCACGCGCGTGCCGGCTGCGGGCGCCCAGCTCGCCGCCGCCCGACCCGTGGCGAAGCTGCCGAACACGCTGTTCCGGTCCAGCCGGCCGCCCAGCGTTATGGCCACGCCCGGTACAACGACGCCATGGATCTGCGCGTAGCCACCGGTGTTGGTGCGCCGGTCGTCCGTCTCATCAGTGTAGACGCCCCATTCACTGACACTCTCCAGCTCGGTGGTGCCGTGCTGCCACTGCCGATCCACTCCCGTGCTGAGGGTCATGGCACCCAGCCGCCAGTTCGCCCGGGCATCCACACGATCGCGCACCAGTTCGCCCGTGCTCCAGAAGGAACCATCGTCGTCATGGTCGGCGGGGTCCTCCGTCCTGCTGTCGGTGCGATACGACGTGGCATGCAGCCTCAGCTCCAGCGCCTGCACCACGCGATAGCCCAGGTCAGCGCCCAGGCTCCAGCTCCGACCCGTGGCGAACTGGTTGGGATCCACCACCGCGCCGCTGCCGGTGGTGGGGTAGTGGTAGGTGTTGTCGTTGAGGCGGGCACTCAGCGCCACGTCGCCGCGATCCGCACGCAGGTTCAGCCGGGTGGACGCGGTGGTGGCGCCGTAATCGCTGTTGAAGGCGTACATGCCGGTGGAACTGGTGCGGCTGGCGTTCACCCCGTAATCGAGTACGGTGCCCGCCAGGGCGATGACGTCCATGCCGCCCGCCAGCGACGCGTCCAGGGTGTGGGTGCGGTAGGCCCTCTCGGAGTCAATGCGGCTGCCCGACCGGGTGGTGGCCCCGGCCTGGATCCGCGGCTCGCCGCCGGACCGCGTGAATACCTGCACCACACCGGCGACGGCGTCGGAACCGTACAGCACGCTGGCGGGGCCGCGCACGATCTCAATGCGATCGATGTCAGCGGCGTCCAGGTGCGCCCAGTTGAACGCGCCGCCTGGTTCGTTCGCCTGCACGCCGTCCACCAGGACCTGCACGTAATCGGACTCGCCGCCGCGCATGAACACGGCACTCAGGCCGCCGGGCCCGCCGCTCTGCGCCACGGCCACGCCCGGTGCCAGCCGCACCGCGTCGGCCACAGTCCGCACGCCCCGCGCGCGCAGTTCCTCGCCGCTGATGACGGTGATGCTGCCCGGCGCTTCCGTGATCGGCGTCGGCAGGCGCGTCGCCGTCACGACGACGGGCGCCAGGCGGAACGTGTCCGCGTCCGCGTTGGTGGCTCGTTGCGCGTTCCCGGCGGCAGGTAGCAGGAGGGCCGCTGCAGCGGTGACGGTGAGGGCATCCATAAGCTTCATGTCATTTCTCGTTTCGGGTCCTGGCGCATCGGCACCACCTGGGGCGCCGAATCGTCCTGTCGAATGACGACGGGCCAGTGGTAGACGGATTCGATGGTGCTCCGGGTGAGCACATCGTCGGGCACGCCGTCGGCCGCTGTCCCACCGCTGTCCATGAGGACAAGCCGGTGGGCGTAGCGGGCGGCAATGTTGATGTTGTGGGTGACGGCGACGATGGTGACGCCGGCGTCCGCCAGCCGCGCCATCATCTCGAACAGCGCCATCTCGTGGGCCATGTCCAATGCGGCGGTGGGCTCGTCCAGTACGAGCGTCGAGGCCTCCTGTGCCAGCGCGCGAGCGAGCCGGACGCGCTGCCGCTCGCCGCCGGACAGTTCCAGTACCGACCGATGCATGAAGCCGGCGACTTCGCACCACTCGAGTGCCCGGCGAATGGCCTCACGGTCGTGGTCCGACTCCGTGCGCCACGCGCCCAGGTGCGGATAGCGGCCCATGGCCACCAGCTCCCGCACGGTGACGGGGAACGGCATCTCCTCCGACTGGGTGACAACGCCCACGCGGCGTGCCAGCTGCTCCCGCGGCCAGTCGTGCAGCGGGCGGCCTTCGAACGCGATGGTACCGGCACCCGGTCGCAGCGCGCCCAGCAGCAGCCGCAGCAGCGTGGACTTGCCGGAGCCGTTGGGACCCAGCAGCGCGACGAACTCACCGGGCGCCACGCGAAGGGAGACGTCGTGCACCGCGTCGGTGTCGGCGCCGGGGTAGCGGAACGAGACGCTGCGGGCGTCGAAGACCAGGTCGTCGCTCACAGCGCAGGACTCCTGCGCAGCAGCACGATGAAGATGGGCACGCCCACCAGCGCAGTGACCACGCCCACGGGCAGCTCTGCGGGTGCGGTGAGGGTGCGCGCCGCCGTATCGGCCAGCAGCAGGAACGTGCCGCCGCCGATGAGGCAGGCCGGCAGCAGCAGGCGATGGTCGCTGCCCCAGACCAGGCGGATGCCGTGGGGCACGATGAGGCCGATGAAGCCGATGACGCCGCACGTCGCCACAGCCGCGGCCACCAGCAGGGACGCCGTCAGGTAGGCCATCAGCTTGACCCGCTGCACGCGCGTGCCCAGGAACAGCGCCGTCTCCTCGCCCATGGACAGCAGGTTCAGCGGCCGCGCCAGTCCCAGGAGCAGCAGCACGGCCGGCACGACGTACAGCGCGAGCAGCCCCACGCTGCCCCAGCTCGCTGCCGCCAGGCTGCCCATCATCCAGAAAATGGCCGAGCGGAAACTTTCCACGTCGGCCATGGTCAGCAGCATGAGGATGACGGCGTTGAAGAACGCGCCGACCACTACACCCGCCAGCAGCAGGACGCGGGTGTCCAGCACGCGGCCCACGCGCACCGCGATGCGCAGGACCAGCAGGATGGCACCCACCGCACCGGCCAGCGCAGCCAGTGGCACGGCGGCGGGAAGCGCCGCCAGGCCCAGCGTCAGGGCGCCCACCGCGCCCACGGCAGCACCGCCTGCCACGCCCAGGATGTAAGGCTCCGCCAGCGGATTGCGCAGCAGCGCCTGGAACACCGCGCCGGATACCGCCAGCCCACCCCCCGCCACTAGCGCCAGCGCAATGCGCGGCAGTCGCAGGTCCAGCACGATGGTGCGCGCGGTGGCATCGCCGCCGCCGGCCAGCACCGCCAGCACTTCCCCCAGCGACAGTCCGGCTGCGCCCGTGGTGGTGGCCAGCAGCGCCGCCGCCGCGGCCAGCAGCACCAGCACACCCAGCCTGCCCAGTGTTCGGGTAAGGGGCTGCCCACTCATGGCCGTTCCGCCAGCACAGCAGCGCCGTGGAAGTAGCGCGCCAGTTCCCGCGCCGTCTGCGCCACCGTGATACCCGCCCGGTTGAACAGGTCAGGGTCCACACCATGGATGCGACCGCCGCGCACGGCGGCCAGGTCCCGCCAGCCGGGGCGGCCAGCTATGCCCGCCAGCGGATCCTCCAGCGCGCGCATGCCCGGACGGATGATGATGTCCGGCTGTCGCCGCACGATCTCTTCCAGCGACACCGTCGGCCACGCCTGGGCGGCATCGGCGAAGATGTTGTGCCCGCCCGCCAGCGTGATGAGGTCGTCCACAAAGCTGCCCGGGCCCGCCGCCATGGGCGGCTCCACGCTGAGCAGGTACAGCACGCCGGGCTCAGCCCGTCCCGCCACCGCCTG
>DATHVP010000044.1:0-7197 GCA_035461245.1 Longimicrobiales bacterium
CAGGCGCCACAGCACGTCCGGCGGGCAGCGCCAGACCTCCCCCTCCACCGGCTCGGTGCCGTAGAGCACCAGGGCGGGGAAGCGACCGTCCATGTCGTAGAGGATCCCGGACACAGTGGCCGTGCCGATGTGCTCGCAGCCCGCCAGGATGCCGGCCGCCGGGTTGCCGGGTCGGAGCGTGCCGTACGTGAAGAGATTGAACATGCCGCAAACTATGACAGTGACGGCAGCAGCGGCAACGACGGCAGAAACGGCAACGACGGCAACGGCAGCAACGGCGGCAACGACGGCAACGGCAGCAACGACGGCAACGGCAGCAACGGCAGCAACAGCGGCACCGCAGGCGCGCGGGCTGCGGCTGGCCGCCCACGGCCGCTGGCGGATATGCCGCGCTTTCCGCGGCTACAGCGTCACGCGGCGGCGGGCCCTGCCAGATCCGCCTTTGCGGCTGCCATATTTCCCGCGCTTCCGCGGCTACGGCGTCACGCGCCGGCGGGCGGCGCCTCCACCGCTTCGCGGCCACGTCCCCGTCAGCCCAGCGCCCGCCAGATTGCCGTCCCGCCGATGAGCACTGTGACCAGCACCACCAGCCCGCCGAGGACGTTCAGGACCACGCCGTTGCTCCGGCCGCCCATGCGGACCCGGTCATTGACGGCCACGAGCAGGAAAACGGCCATGGCCGGCAGCAGGATCCCGTTGGCGACCTGCGCGAAGACGATGACGCTGACCTCGCCAAAGCCCAGGGGTATCGTGGGGCGCGTCCCGGCGATGGCGAAGGGCACGCCGGCCAGGAGCACACTGCCCCAGACCATGCGGAGCCGCCGGTCCCGGAGGTCCCGGGGCCAGCCCAGTGCGCCCGCCACCGCGTACGCCGCCGCCAGCGGCGCCGTGATGGCGGACGTCATGCCGGCGGCGAACAGGCCCGCGGCGAAGAACGCCCGCGCCCAGCGCCCCAGCAACGGCTCGAGGGTCGCCGCCATGTCCGACGCGCTGGCCACCGCACCCGGGCCGGCGTGATGGAACGCCGCCGCCGCCGTCACCACGATGGCCATGCTGACGATGCCGCCACCGACGATGGCGACGCCCAGGTCCAATCGGGCCGCCGGCAGGTCTTCCGGCCCGCCGAACCGTTCGCCCACGGCTGCGGCATGCAGGAACAGGTTGTACGGCACAACCGTCGTGCCCACCAGCGCCAGCGCCAGGAGCAGCGCCCGGCCGTCATCCGGCACGGTCGGCACCAGCAGCCCACGGAGAACGTCACCGGGCGCCGGTGCCAGGACCAGCGCCGTCGCCAGGAACACGACGCTCATGATGACCACCATGGCGATCATCACGCCCTCGATGGCGCGGTACCGCCCCGTCCACAGCAGCGCGAAGGCGAGGCCGGCGAAGACCGGCACCCACACCGTGGCCGTGCCGCCGACAACGCCGCGCATCCCCAGCGTGGCACCCAGCAGGTTGCCGGCCTCATATGCCGCATTGCCGATGGCGATGGCCGAGACGATGAGCACCAGCGCAACCACCCGCGCGGCGCCCGCCGTGAACCGGGACCGGATGGCCTCGCCCAGCCCCTGACCGGTGACGATTCCCAGCCGGGCCGACATCTCCTGCAGCACCAGCGTAGCCAGGATGGAGAAGGACAGCGCCCAGAGCAGGGCGTAGCCATAGCCCGCCCCGGCCAGCGTCGCCGTGGTGACGGTGCCCGGCCCGATGAATGCCGCCGCCACGATGGCGCCCGGCCCGACACCGCGCCAGCGGCGGCCTCCGGAACGCCCGCTCTCGGCGGCGTCGGCCATCAGCGTGACCGTGTCGGGTTCATGTGTCGGGGGAGGGGAACGGCAGTTCGACGACGGTGGCGTCTCCGGACACCGGCGTCGCAAGCCGCAGCGTGCTGCCCGGGGCCACCTCCCGTCGCACGTAGCCCAGCGCAACTGCCTGGCCGTGACGGGGCGACCAGGCGGCGCTGGTGACGCGACCGACGCGCTTGCCGTCGGCGTTGTGCAGTTCCGTACCGGCGGGCGGCGTGGGCATGTCACCCAGCAGCATGCCCCGCAGCAGCCAGTTCACGTGGCCGCGGTGCAGGATCCGGATGATGACCTCCTGGCCCGTGTAGCAGCCCTTGGTCTCGCTGATGGCTCGCTGCCGCAGGCCCGCCTCCAGTGGTATGGTGCCCTCGTCCAGCTCCGCGCCCCAGCGCGGCAGCCCCGCCTCGATGCGCAGCACCTCCAGCGTGGCGCTGCCCGCGGGCCTGGCCCCGGCGTCCAGCAGCGCCTGCCGCAGCGGCGTCGCACGCTCCGGATGGCACAGGATGTCGAAGCCCGGTACGTCGCCGTACGACGTCGTGACGATGACGACGTCGTGTTCACCAGACGCCCCGGCAAGGACCGTGTCCGGCGTGGCGTCCGCGGGGATGTCAGCGTCCAGCACGTCCGCCAGGAGCCCGCCCGCGCGCGGACCGAATAACGTGAGGGCCGTCCACGTTCCGCCTGCATCCTCGAAGCGGGCGAAGAGTGGCGGCACGAACTTGCGCAGGTGCGCCGTCAGTGGCTCCACGGCGCCGGCGTCCGTCTCCAGCAGAAGCTCTTCGCCCCGTCGCAGCACGCGCACGTCGGCGATCATTCTGCCCTTGGGCGTCAGCACCGTGGCATAGACGGCCCGGCCCGGTGCAGCGGCGCCGCGCCCCGGCGAGCCGCCAGCCCCCTCCGCCCCGCCCGGCTCCACGGCGGCGGCGACGTCGTTGCTGACGAGGCCCTGCACCATGCGCACGGGGTCCCGGCCGTGCACGCGCAGGAAGACGCGGTCCGGACGCAGCACCACGGCCGCGCCCTGGCGGGCGGCCTCGTACTCGCCAGCCGGGTCGCCATAGTTCCTGGGCGCCGTCGCGGGGCCGGCCCGGATGCCCGACACGTCAGTCATTGTCGTTGAGCTGGCCCAGCAGGAGCTGTACGCGGACCCGGTCCGGCGCGTCGGGCACCAGGTCCAGGTAGCGGCTGAGTGCCTCCGCCGCTTCCCGCCCGCGGCCCATCCGCGTCAGGACCATCCCCCGGTCCCGGACGTGGTCCGGTGAGTCCGGCGTGATGAGGAGGATGCGCTCCAGCGCCGCCAGCCCGCGGGCGTCGTCCCGGGCGTTCAGGTACGTGCCCTTCAGGTTCTCCAGCATGCGGACCAGGATGTCCTTGCGATCCGCAGGACGCAGGAAGTCCGGCTGCATGCGAACACTGCCGCCGTACACGTGATCCAGCAGCTCCTGCGCCTCGTCCTCGAAGCGGATCCGTCCGTGCTGGAACGGGTCCACCAGCAGCTTCAGCGCCTCACCGTCGTAGCGGACCAGGAAATGGCCCGGGAAGTTCACGCCGTGCAGGGGCAGGCCCAGCCGCCAGCCCACTTCCAGGTACAGCACACTCAACGTGATGGGGATGCCCAGGCGACGATCCAGCACGTCGTTCAGGAACGAGTTGCGGGGATCGTAATAGCTGTCCGTGTTCCCCCGGAAACCCTCCTCCTCGAACAGCACACGACTGAGATCCTGCAGCACCACCACCGGCGCCGTGGCATCCCACTGCCGGTCCCGGACCCGCTCCGCCAACTCGTCCAGCCGCCGCAGGTACGGCTCCGGCACGAGCTGGGGGTACTCCTCCGCCGCGATGAGAAGCGCCGCAGTCGCCAGGTCCACCTCCGGCTCCGGCCGGGTGACCATGGCGGCGAAACGACCGCGGGCCGTCGGCGCCGGCAGGCTCACGCCGCCTCCCCACCCTTCACCAGCACCCGCAACTGTTCGGGATCCTCCGCCAGCTCCCGGGTCATCCGGTGCACATCCGCCGTACTCGACGCGTTCGGCAGGTCCCGCTCCACAGCGTCACCGCCGTCATGGGGCAGGAACACCGCCGTCACCCGGAAGCCCGACACCCCCGTCCCCTTCCGCGCCAGAAGGTTCGCCGTGTAGTGCCGGCCGTCCACCTCCAGATCGGAATCGAGACGATGCTCGATCCACGACTTGCCCTTCGCAAACTTGCTCATCTGCTCCCTCAGGGCAGGACCACGAACAGGCCGATGGTCATGCCCGCCACCGCCGTCTCATAACCGACGCTGAAAGCCACCCGGTTGCCTGCGCGGATCAGCCCGCCAATGCTCAACTGAGCCACCCACTCGTCCCGGGGCTCCACCGGCACGATGTAATTACCTTCCCACGTCAACCGGAGGTCGTCATCGTCCTCGTCGTCGATATACTCCCGATATACGTTGCGACGGGCCATGCCACCACCCAGCATCAGCGCGAACTCGCGCGAGAACGCGTACATCCCGCCGGCATTGACCGCCAGCCAGTGCGTGTCGTCCTTCAGGTGCCAGTGGTTGTAGCGCGCCTCCACACTCGTCACGTTGCACTCCACATCCAGCGTCGCCGGGCAGTAGTTCCGGTGGTCCGCAGGATTCGGCAGCGTTACCTTGCCGTCCACGAACACGCCGAACCGCCGCGGGCCACTCAGGTACCACACACCGGCACCAGCCAGCGCGTCAGGGATCACACCGTGGTACCCGACGCCGAAGCGCGGCCCGGACAGGAACGTCTGTTCCATCTGCGCCGCCACCGGGCTGCTGCCCCACGGCGCGAGGATCGCCAGCACCAGCGCAGCCATGGCGCTGCGGACTGCAATTCGTAGCATCTGTTTCCCCTGGTTCACGCCGGGTACATTCCCGGCAACTAGTAACGGCTGGGACCTGCGCAATCTGACACCACGCCATTCGCCCCAGAACCCTTGCGCGCCCACCCAACCCTTAGGATACTGATTCATGAAAGTACGTCCATTCCGCAGACTGGCCAGTACCCTGGTCGTGGTCGCCGCACTGGCGCCCACTGCCTGCGATTTCGGAACGGAGCCCCTGTTCGCGATTTTCTGGTCCGGCACCTTCTCCGCCGACCCGTCCGCGCCGTTCATCATCGGCGGGACCACGGAAATGGTGGCCAACCCCGGCGACACGTCCGCCGGCATCTTCCTGGACGCTGCTGTAACGGAACCGGTTACGATGGGCTGGCATATCCGGTACGGAGCATGCGGTGAAACGGGTGATCGAGTGGCCGGCATGGACGCGTTCCCGCCGGTGACGATAACGGAAACAGGATCGGGGACCGCCCTGGCCTCCATCAGGCGACGGCTCCCCGCTGGAAGCTATGCGGCAGAAGTCTTTACGGCACACGATGCAACAGGTGACCGGCTCGCCTGCGCTGACCTGATCCAGGAGTCCTGAGCACAGGTCCGCAGTCCCGTTCACCGGCAACAGGCCTCACGGCCGGCTCACAGGGGTCGGATCATGGACACCACTTCGAAGTTGCGGACGGTTCTGCGACGACTGACAGTCGCCGCAGCGGGCGCCGTGCTGGCCGTTGCGGCCGGCGGGCCGGTTTCAGCCCAGTACAACTCGGTGGAAGGCGTCATTCGTGGCGTTGTCCTGGACGAGCGGACGGGGCAGGGCATTGCCGACGTGGTGGTGGAGGTGCTGGACCACGTGGAGCGGATCCAGCGATCCGCTGTGACCGACGAGGAAGGACGGTTCACGCTGCTGCGCGTGCGGCCGGGGCCATTCTGGCTGCGCGCCAGTCACATCGCGTACAGCCGCACCAAGACGCCCATGTGGCGCATCGGGTCCGGCGAAGTACTGGACGTGAGCATCCGGCTGCACCCGGAAGTCGTGTTGCTGGCGCCGCTGGAGATCACCGCCCGGGCGCAGAGCGCGTCGCCGGTGCTGGCCCGTTTCTATGAGCGCCTGAACCGCCGCATGGGCGGCACGCTGTTCACCCGGGAGGACATCGAGGCACGCAACCCGCCGCGGGTCACCGACCTGCTGGCTGGCGTGACCGGGGTGAACCTGCAGAGCAGCGCGAACCAGAGTTTCCGTATCGTGACGATGGCCCGGGCACTGCCCGGGATGGGCGGTGGGCCCAATGGCTGCCCGGTGCAGATCTACGTGGATGGTATCCTCGCCACTCGAGGCGGTCCTGTGAGTCCCGACGAACTGCTGGCGCCGGGATCGCTGGAGGGGGTGGAAGTCTATCGCGGAATCGGCACGGTGCCGGCCGAGTTCCTGACGCCGGAGGCGCGCTGTGGCGTTATTGCATTCTGGACGCGGCGCGGCGGCTGACATGCGCCGCCGGCCGCGGTCTGTCAGAAAATCAGCGCTGGGACGTTACCATGACAATGGCGCCCACGACGTGGACGGTGCTGTCATAGCCCCGGAGCTGGGCCGACGCCTGGGGCCCGTCGAGGTAGCGCACCTCGATGACGTCGGACGCCTGGAACTGACGCAGCATGTCCGGGCCACCCAGGTAGCTGTTGTTCATGAAGACGACGATCTGGCCCGGCGTACCGGACATGCTCATGGTGTGGCGGACCTGAAGCCAGCGGGGACGCAGCCGGTCAACGATCTCGTACAGGGTGGCGCCGGGCACCTGCGCCATGTCCTCCTGGGAGAGCGTTGTCGAGGTGCTGCTGCCGACCCGTTCGCCGGACGACGCACAGCCGGCGGCAACGAAGCCGGCGACGACGAGCAGGAAGGCCATTCGTGAGAGCTTGACGGTCATGACGATCTCCAGTCTGCGGGAACTCTGAACCCTTGAACGCTGTACCTGTAACGGCGTGTACAGTCTACGGAGGCAGGACAATGAGTAAGATAGCAATTGCACGGCGATTCGTCAGGTACGTGAGCTTCGCGGCCATGCTGGGTCTGTTCCTCCCTGCGTGCGAACTCAGCACCGCACCGGACTTTCCGGGTCAGGACGAGGAAGAGGAAGACGACGAGGATCCGAACACCGGCTGAACCAGGACTGCGCAGAACCCGTCACCGGGGCGAAAGAATCAGGTGGGCACCGCATGCGGCGCCCACCTGATTTTTGTTCGGGCCCGTAGGGCACGGGCGGCATGCCGCCCGTGCCCTCGGTATCAGTGACCGTACGTGCCGCTCGGCGCGGCGGACTCGCCGCCGATGCCACCGAAGGTGTAGGTCGGGATCATGAGCAGTTCGGCCTCACGACCCGGTACGGGCAGCTGCAGCGGCGTGCCCTGAGCCAGGTCGCCCCAGCCACGGCCATGGAAGTACCACGGCGAGCTGAAGTAGCCCTGGTACGCCGTCTCCATGCGGATCTCCCACTTCAGCATCTCGAAGAGGTCGCCACAGGAGCCGTTGGGCAGCTTCGGCACGCAGCTG
>DATHVP010000045.1:0-29068 GCA_035461245.1 Longimicrobiales bacterium
GCTACCATTGCCTGCGCCAGCAGCACGTCGCCAGCAGCACGTCGCCCGCAGTACGTCGCCCGCAGCACTTCGCCCGCAGCACTTCGCCCGCGACCCGTCGCCTACCGCATTCCAGACCTCACGCTGCCCAGCCCGTTATCCTGCCAGTACTGCGCGGGCAGTGGCCGCTGGCGCGGCCAGACCTCGTTCAGCGTGTCGCCCTCGTACAGGCGGCCGTTCCTCATGACGTAGCGGATGCGCGCCGTGTTGCGCAGGTCAGCCAGCGGGTCGGCGTCGAGAATGACCAGGTCCGCCAGCTTGCCCGCCTCGATGGACCCCAGGTCGCCGCCCATGCCGATGGCCTCGGCGCCGAGGATGGTAGCAGCACGCAGTGCGTCGTGAGCCGACAGCCCGCCCGACGCCATGGCCCACAGTTCCCAGTGGTAGCCGAGCCCCTGGAACTGGCCGTGGCTGCCCACCGCCGCACGGCCGCCGCCGGCCAGCAGGTCGCGGACGAACTCCGCGTGCCGCGGGAATACGTGCTCCTCCTCCAGGAACCAGCCGGCGTTGCCGGGGCTGCCGCCCGCGCCTGGGCCGCGCCGGCGCGTGCGCGCGTCCAGGTTCGCCTGCGGCATGAACCGGCGCAGCTTCGGGTCGGCGCCGGGGTTCTCCGTGGCGTAGAACCAGTTTTCGCCGAACGGGCCGCCGTAGCTCACCAGCAGCGTGGGGCTGTTCGTCGTCTGGGACGCCTTGAAGAGCTGCACCACGTCGTCGAACATGGGCGTCACCGGCAGGTTGTGCTCGATGCCGGGGTACCCGTCGATGGCGTGGGTCAGGTCGATGCGGAAATCCAGCCCACCCTCGGTGGTCGGCATGATCTCCAGTTCCCTGGCCGCCTGGATGACCCACTGCCGCTGCTGGCGGTTGCCCGTCATGTACATCTTCAGCGTCTTCGTGTCGTAGTACTCGCTGTACCGCTTGAGCACCTGCTTCGCGTGCTCTGCGTTGCGCAGGTTCTCGCTGTTGAAGACGCCGGGACCGGTGGAGTAGATGCGCGGCCCGAGCATGCCGCCGACCTCGACGCGGTCGCCGTAGCTGAGGATGTCCGTCGTCGCCGTCTGGGGGTCCCGCGTCGTTGTCACGCCGTAGGCGAGGTTCGTCAGGTACTGCCACGCCTGCTGCGTGTGGATCTCCGGCACCAGCCACTGGGCGTGGTAATGCGTGTCGATGAACCCGGGGACGATGGTCCGTCCTGCGACGTCGATGACCCTGGCATCCGCCGGCACATCCACCTCGCCGGTGACCCCGACGCCGATGATGCGGTTGTCCCGGATGACGACGTCGGCGTTCTCCAGCACCTCGTCGCCCTTCATGGTCAGCACGCGCGCACCGCGCAGCACCACCGTGCCCCGGGGTATGTCACGAGGCAGTTGCGCGATGATGCGCCGCTCCACTGGCTTGTAGCCGCGGGCCGTGTCCGGCTCGACCTCGTGGCCTTCACGGATGGAGTCGGCAATGGCGCGCAGCGAGTCCGCGGACGCACGCAGGGCGTTCATGCGCGATATGAGCGAGTCGGCGCGCAGCCTCACGGAATCGGCGCGCAGCGCGTTGAGGCGGTCCTTCAGGGACTGCGGCACCTCCGCCTCGGCCTTGGTCAGGCTGTCCACCTGCGCGCGCACGGACTTCAGCGAGTCGATGATCAGCTTCGCCTGGTACGCGCTGTCCGCGCGGGCGACGGCCGCCGCCTTCGTGCTGTCGTCCACGGCCTGGGCCCGGGCCACGTCGTACGTCACCAGCGCGTTGCCGATGGCGAAGTGGACGTGCCGCCCGTCCGCCGTCCAGGACGGGAACTCGCCGCCGATGTCGGTGAGCTTCCGCATGGGCACCGGCGACGCCTGCGGGTTGGCCGCGGACAGCATGGGTGTCGGCCCGCCGATGGTGGGGATCATCATCGTGTAGAGGTCCATCCCCACCTGGGCAATGGCGTAGTCCCCGGTGGGCGAGATCATGATGAGTCCCGCCGGCGGGCCGGGCATGGCCGGCTCGAGTTGCCCGCCGTCGCCATGGCCCGGGTGTCCGTGCCCGGCGGCCGCACCGGATGCCGTGTCAGACAGGACGCCGGTCGGAGCGCCGGATGCCGCGTCGCCGGCATGGCCCGGCACGCTGCTGTTCAGCACGAAGGAGCCGTGGTCGATGAACTCGGGGAACGCGTCGCGGCCGTGGGTCGCCCGCATGGCCGCCAGGCCCTCGGCCTCGCCCCAGAACGAGTCCGGCGGCCGGTGCGGGAACACGCGGCCGGGCAGGAACCGGAGCCCGTCGCCGTGGGGCGTCCCCGCCGTGGACGGCTGGCCGAACACGCGCAGGTGCTGCTTCACGTCGGTGCCGTCCCAACGGAACGAGACCAGCCCCTCCATGAAGCTGGACGCGTAGATACGGTCGGGTTCGCTGGTCCGGAAATGGGCGACGTCGCGCCCCGCCGTGGGCGCGATGACCGTGGCATCACCGCCGTCGGCGGGCACCCACACGAACTGGCCGCCGGCGGCACCCCAGAACGATTCCGCCGCGCCCTCCTGCAGTTCCCGGGCTGCGGCGCGGGTGGCCACCACCCGGCTGCCGTCCGGTGACCATGCCGGGTTGGTGTAGAGGGCAGCCACGCGGGTGAGCTGCACCGGTCGGGCGCTGCCCGTCGTCGCCAGCTTCATGACGTGGCCGCCCCGGGCGTCGTCCCACGTGACGTAGGACAGCCAGCGACCGTCCGGCGACCACCGGGGATGGTACTCGCCGACGTCGCCATCCGTCAGCCGCCGGGGCTCGCCTTCCGGCAGGTCCTGGATCCACAGCCGGTCGAAGGCCGTGAAGACCAGGCGCCGGCCGTCCGGCGACGCCACGGGGTTGCGGATCTGCTTCGCCGTCACCAGCGAGTCCGTGTCCACGGCGTACGCGAACTTCACTTCCGGCGCGATGTCCCGGCGAACAGGCGCCTCGAAGGCGATCTTCACGGGTGCACTGCGGTCCACCGGCACGCGCCAGATCTCGCCGCCGTAGGAGACGATGATGGCGCGGGAATCCGGCGTGAAGGCGTAGCCCGGCAGCACGTCCAGCGGCGCGCGGGACTCCATCTCGTCCCGCTGCACCGGGTACGCCAGCCAGTCCTCCAGCCCGCTGTTCAGGTCGCGGATGCGCAGCCCGGTCTGCGCGCCCTCGCGGGTGCCGTAGACCAGCCAGCGGCCGTCGGGCGAGAGCGCAGGCCGGAAGCCGGAGCCGTAGCGGTTTGACATGAGTTGCGACTGGCCCGTCTCCCGGTCGTACCGGTAGAGCTGGTACTGGGGGAAGTTGGCGTTGTAGCTCCAGTCGCCGTCCCGGCCGGCGTACCAGATGTAGCGGCCGTCAGGGCTCCACGCCGCGCCCAGCGTCTTCAGCGTTGCCGGCGCGCGGATCAGGGGGATGGGCTGGCGCCCGTCGGTGTGGTGGAGCTGGAGCTTCGCCGCGCCCCCGAGTCCCGCCGAGCGGGCAACCACAATGTACTGCCCGTCCGGCGACCATGCCGGCGAGATGTACAGCGCGTTGTTGCCCTGCGTGACCTGCGCCGTGTCGCGGTTGGACAGTGTCAGCGTCCACACGTTGTCGCCGCCGCTGCGGTCGGAGACGAAGACGATCTTCGTGCCGTCGGGACTGAAGCGCGGCTGCGCGTCGAACGCCAGTCCGCCGGTAAGCCGCTCTGCGCGGCCGCCCTCGATGGGCATGATGTACAGGTCGCCCAGCAGGTCGAACACGATGTGCCGGCCATCAGGGCTCACGTCCAGCGACATCCACGTGCCCTTCGTCGCCGTGAACTCCGCCTTGCGTGTGGGGTTCAGCGGCAGCGGCCGCGGCTGTTGCTGCTGCTGTGCGTTCGGGCCGCCCTGAGGCGGGCCCTGTGCGACGACGTCGCCTGCACCGATCACGGTGGCGATCACGAGTGCGGCTGTGGCAGCGCCCACGGCACGCCGTGCGAGTCGCGCCATGATGGGCCGGGCCGGTGCGTTGCCGGCTGCGATATGCGCGCGCATCAGCGGTCGCCTCCCCGGATGCCCGCCTGAACGGCGGGCGCGGTGTTGCGCCACGGTTCCCGCGGCGCCGGCTGTTGTCGCGGCCACAGCTCGTCCAGCGTGTTGCCGTCGTAGAGGCGTCCGTTCTTCATGACGTACCTGATGGTGTTCGTGTTGCGGATGTTGTCCAGCGGGTTCGCGTCCAGGATGACCAGGTCCGCCAGCTTGCCGGGCTCGATGGAACCCAGGTCCCGGCCCAGGCCGATGGCCTCGGCGCCCATGAGCGTGGCGATGCGCAGCGCGGTGTGGCTGTCCATGCCGCCACTGGCCATGGCCCACAGCTCCCAGTGGTAGCCCAGCCCCTGGAGCTGGCCGTGGCTGCCGACGCCGGCCCGGCCGCCCGCACGGACCAGTTCGTCCAGCCACGCGGAGTGGCGCCTGAACACGTACTCGTCCTCGTGGAACCAGCCGCCCGGGCCGGGGCCCGGGTTGCGGCGGCGGATCTTGTAGTTCAGCTCCTCCACGGGCGTGAAGTGGGCGAGCTTGCGGTCACCGATGACGTCCTCGTTCGTGTAGAACCAGTTCTCCGCCCAGGGCCCGCCGTACTGCACCAGCAGCGTCGGCGAGTTCACGGTCTGCGATGTCCTGAACAGTTCGATGACGTCGTTGTACGCCGGGATGATGGGCATGTTGTGCTCGATGCCCGGGTAACCGTCCACGGCGTGCGTCATGTTCAGCCGGTAGTCGAGGCCGCCCTCCGTCGTCGGCATCAGGTTCAGCTCCCGCGCCGCCATGACCAGGTGCTGCCGCTGCTGCCGGTTGCCGGCCATGTACATCTTGAACGTCTTGGTGTCGTAGTAGTCGCTGTAGCGGCGCAGCACGAAGCGCGCGTCGTCCAGCGTACGGACGCCGGTGCCGAAGAAGACGCCGGGGCCGGTGGAGTAGACGCGCGGCCCGGGGATCTCGCCCGCCTCGACGCGGTCGGCGTATGTGAGCACGTCGGTGGTGGCAGTCTGCGGGTCACGGGTCGTCGTCACGCCGTAGGCCAGGTTCGCCAGGTAGATCCACGGCCGGCGCCAGTGCAGCCCCCACAGGTTCCACATGTGCGCGTGGGTGTCCACGAAGCCCGGCACGATTGTCCGGCCTGTCACGTCAATGACCTGCGCGCCCTGGGGCGCAGCGCCCCGGGGGCCGACGCTGACGATGCGGTTGTTCGTGATGACGACGTCGGCGTCCTCGATGACCTCGTCGCCACGCATGGTGATGGCGCGGCCGCCGCGCAGCACCACCGTGCCCTGGGGGATGTCACGGGGGACCTGCACGCGGATGCGCTGCTCTGCAGGCCGGTACGCCTGGCTGAAGCCGTGCTGCACATCCGGCTGGCCCGCCGCCCGTGCCGCCGATTCAGCCTGCTCCATGGCGTCCAGGCTGTAGGAGACGAAGGCGTTGCCCAGCGACCAGTGCACGGTCCGGCCGTCGCCGCCCCAGGTCACGAACTCGCCGCCGATGTCCGACAGCCGCCGCACCGGCATGGCCGCGCTGTCCGGCGACGTGACCATGACCGTCGGCGCCACGGCCCCCACCTGCGGGATGGTCACCACGTAGACCTGGTTGTTCGCCACGGCCACGGCCCGGTCTCCCTGCGGCGCCATCATGACCAGCGCCGCGCTGCCCTGCGGGATGGTCGGTTCCCGACTCACGTCCCGGGGCATGACGATGTGGCTGTGGCCGTCCAGGTCGTACGGACCGAGGTAGAACGGCTGGCGCCACGTCACGCGCAGGTGCTGCTTCACGTCCGTGCCGTCCCATCGCATGCTGCTCAGCGCCACCGTGGGTGGCACGTAGTTCGGGAAGCCCGGCTCGCCCTGCGCCGGCACTGAGCCGTACAGGAAGATCCGCTCCGGGTCCTGCGTGAAGTGGGGCCGCTGACGGCCGAGCGTCGGGCCGATGACCGTTGCATCGCCGCCCTGCGCGGGGAACCAGACGAACTCGGCGCCCAGCCCGCTGCCGACGAACGGGTCAATGGCATCGCGCAGGTCGCGGATGGACGCCCGCGTCGCGATGATGCGCCCGCCGTCGGGTGACCACGCCGGCCCCTGGTAGTATGCGGACACGCGCGAGACCCGCGTGGGCGAGCCGCCACCGGCGTTCACGCGCATGAGGTGCCCGTCACTGTCGTCCCACGCCACGTAGGCGAGCTGGCGCCCGTCCGGCGACCATGCGGGCTGGAACTCGCCGGCCTCGCCGTTCGTCACCCGTCGCGGCGTGCCAGACGGCAGGTCCATCACATAGAGCCTGTTCAGCGCCGTGAACGCCACGCGCCGCCCGTCCGGCGACGGTATCGCGTCGCGGATCTGCGTGACGTTGAAGGTGGGTTCGTCGGAGATGGGGTACTCGAACCTCAACTCCGGGCCGACGGCGACCTCGACCTGCGCCGTGAACGGGATCTGAGCCGCTGCCGAGCCGTCCACCGGCACCCGCCAGAAGCGGCCGTCGTAGGACAGGATGACGGCCCGGGAGTCCGGCGTGAACGCGTAGCCCGGCAGCACGTCCATGCTGGCCACCGACTCCTGGTCGTCCCGCTGGATGGGATACGCCAGCCACCGCTCCTCGCCGGATTCCAGGTCCCGGATGCGCAGCCCCGTCTCCGCGTCCTGCCGGGTCCCGTAGGCCAGCCACTTCCCGTCCCGCGACAGCGCCGGCCTGAACGCCGAGCCGTGCCGCGCCGACATGGTCGTGCGCGTGCCCGTCTCCCGGTCATACACGGCGAGCTGGTACTGGGGCAGGATGGCGTTGTACGTCCACGTGCCTGAGCGCTGGGCGAACCAGACGTAGCGCGGGTCCGCGCCGAATGCCGGGCCGAGCATGCGGATCGCCGCCGGGCCCGCTGCCATCTCCACGCCCGTGCCACCGCGCACGTGGAAGAGCCAGATCTTCTCGAGTCCGGACAGCGGCGCCGACCGCGATACCGCGATGTACTCGCCGTCCGGCGTCCAGACGGGGGACAGGTAGGTGCTGTTCCAGCCGCGGGTGAGCTGTCGGTCCAGGCCCGTGTCCAGGGAGTGGATCCACAGGTTCTCGTCACCGCTCCGGTCCGACACGAAGACGATCTGGCGACCGTCGGGACTGAAGCGCGGCTGCATGTCGTGGCCCATACCGCTGGTGATGCGGGTGGCACTGCCCCCCGTCACCGGCATGGTATAGAGATCGCCCAGCAGGTCGAAGACCAGGGTCTGGCCGTCAGGACTCACGTCTACGGACATCCAGGTGCCCCGATCCGCAGTGAACCGCGTCGTGCGCTCCGGCTGGAGCGGCAGGCCCCACAGGGCGGTATCGGGATGGAACTGTGCTTCCGCCGGAGGAGGCGGCACGACCCACAGGGCGGCCAGGGCCGCCGGGATCAGGAATGACCGGCGCATGGGTTTCCGGGGTTCGGGTTGGGTTGCTGCAGGACCGGCTACTTCGGAACGTACTTCGAGTCTAGGCAGAATATAGCTACGAGTCCCGAGGCGGGGGATGAAAATCTTGCTGGCCGGGGCGAACGGCAGGTAATCTCACACGGAGCCACTGAGGCCCGTACGTACGCACAGGTTCACCGCCGGTGCCCGAGAAGGGCGTCGCCCATGGCGGGATGCTCGAACATCTGCCGGTGGGGGTGACCAGCGCCGTCGTGCAGGACCAGCCGCCAGTTGAATTCCCAGCCCTGATCGTGGGCAAGCTCCATGGCCGTGACGAACCAGCGGAGGTTGCGGGCATAGCGGTGGACCCCCTGCTCGGCGGCGCGGCCTCCGGGCAGCTGGGCGTCCTCCGTGTCGGCCGTGCCGATGGCGACGGTCATGGGCAGGGCGAGGTAGCGACGGAGCCGGTCGTCGCTGCTGTACCGGTCCGGCAGCCCGCCGAAGCCCAGGCCGAAATCCAGGTCCCGGGTGGGGAAGAGGGCGGAACCGGGAGACATTGCCACCAGTCGTTCGGCGTCAGTGTCCAGGAACGCAGCCATCCGTGACACGAACTGCGCGCCCGCCGAGTAGCCCAGCAGGATCCACGGCAGCTGCTGCGCCCCTTCCCGTTGCCGGACGTACTCGACGATCAGCGGGATGAACGCGTATGTCCGCTCCGCCGGGTCGGCGAGGGATCCGTCGGCGCGGAACACGCCGCCCATCTGGTAGCGGCGGTTCGGGAACCGCTCCGCGTCGAACTCCGGCACCACGACGATCCTGCCGTGCTCGTCGGCGAAGCCCCTCGAGTTGTCGCGGTAGGACTCGGCGGCCCGGGACGCGCCATGGAGCAGCAGGACGAAGCCCTCACCGCTGTAGCTGGCAGGCCGGTACACCCAGAGGTTGAGGGTCGTCCCGTCGAAATCCACGGCCACGCGGCTGCTGCCCGGCGGGAACGGACCCGCTCCTGCCTGTGCCTGAGCGGCGGGGGGCGCCCCGAGGAGGAGCAGGGCGGCCAGGACGGGCACGGTCCGGAGGTTTCGTCGCATGGGGGCTCCTGGGTAACATGCTGCGATCTCGTTCACTATCCTGCCCCAGCACTCATCCGGCAAGAGGTGGAGGACACGATGTACGACGGGCTGAACTGCGGGCCGCCCGCCCATACCCCGGCCCGTGTGCTCGTTGCGGGGTGTGGCTACGTGGGCTGTGCGCTGGCGGCGCGGCTGGCTGGCGAGGGCCATGCAGTGTGGGGGCTGCGACGCAGCACCGGTGCGTTGCCGACGGGAGTCCAGCCCATCGCGGCGGACCTGGCGGTCCCGTCCACGCTGGCCGGGCTGCCGCTGTCGCTGGACTACGTGGTGTATGCCGCCGCGCCCGGCGGCGCTGACGACGAGCGCTACCGCACCATCTACGTGGACGGCCTCCGCAACCTGCTTGCGGCGCTGGAATCGCAGGACCAGAGACCACGTCGCGTGCTGCTTACATCCACCACGGGCGTCTACGGGCAGCAGGCAGGGGAGTGGGTGGACGAGGATTCGCCCACGGAGCCCGAGGACTTCCGGGGCGAGCGCCCGCTGGAGGGGGAGCGGCTGCTGCTGGCCGGGCCATTCCCCGCCACGGTGCTCCGGCTGGGCGGGATCTATGGACCTGGCCGGACCCGCCTCATCGAGCAGGTGCGCTCGGGCCAGGCGAGGTGCGTGCCCGGGCTCTGGTCGAACCGCATTCACCGGGACGATTGCGCTGGCGCACTGCGCCACCTCATGCTGATGGAGGATGCCAGCCCCCGCTACCTGGGCGTGGACCGGGAGCCCGTGGAACTGTGCGACGTCCATCGCTGGCTGGCCGCGCGGCTGGGCGTGGTGCCGCCCGTCGTTGATGAGGATGCCGACCCGTCCGGGTCCGCGCCCGGCCGCCGGCGTCGCAGCAACAAGCGGTGCAGCAGCGAGCGACTGGTTGCGTCCGGGTACCGGTTCCTGTTCCCGACGTTCCGGGAGGGCTACGCCGCGCTGCTGGCCGGGGAGGCGGGCGCCTGAAGACGTGCCAGTCGGTCTATGTGCGGCGCTCGGCCTAAGCTCCCGGACGCACCCCGCCGGGCAGGCCGGCCAGCAATTCGCCGTGCACCGCCTGCGTCTCACGCGACGGCGGCACGCCGAGTTCGTCGGCGATGAGGCGCCGGCACCGGTCGTAGCTGCGCAGCGCCTCCGCGGTGTTGCCCGCCGCGGCGTGGGCCCGCATGAGCAACTGCCAGCCGGTCTCCCGGAACGGGTGCAGTGCCACTGCCTCGCGGGCTGCTTCCACCGCCAGTGCGTGTTCGTCGTTCCACAGGTAGACAGCGGCGCGGCATTCCAGCGCGCGGGCCAGGATGCTGGCCATCTTCTCCCGCCGCTGCTCGAACCACGCGCCTTCCTCGCCGGGCAGGAACGGCCGGCGGGCAATGTGGTGCGCGACGGCGGAAGGCCCGTACGCCCGCGCCGGGTCCCCATCCTTCAGCGCGGATTCCGCTTCGTGGATGGCGTCCAGCGCGGCGGCGTGGTCGATCCACGAGCCGGCCGGCAGCCGCAACTCGTAACAGCCGCCTCCGCTGAGCAGGACGGCAGCTCCGTCAAGGCCGACGCCGCCCAGCGTCGCCCGCAGCTTGCTGATGATGGAGTTGAGCGCCGCGTTCCAGGCCCGCGGCGGCCGACCCGGCCACAGGGCGTCGGCGAGGACGTTGCGGGAGACGGGGCTGCCGGCCTCACCGGCCAGCAGGGCGAACGCGGCCCGGCCCTGCTGGCCCGGGAAGGCGTCAGGGCCGAGCAGGACGCCGTTGGCCTCGATGCTCAGCCGGCCGGAGAGGTAGATCCGCAGGGGGCTGCTCACGCCAACCTTTTTCCAATGGGTTGCCCATCCGCTGCCAACGCCAGCGTCGCATGATACGGGCGTGGTGCCGCCCACGGCGGCTGATTCGCGACAACGGACAGGAGGATCAGATGTCGAAGAAACAGGTTTCGTGCGACTGCGGCAAGGTCATCACCGCCGCTTCCGACGAGGAACTCGTGACCTCCGTGCAGCAGCACGCCCGGGAGGTGCACAACATGGAGCTCAGCCGGGACCAGGTCCTGGCCATGGCAGAGCCGGTATGATGGAGGCCGCCGCAGGCGGTGGCGTGGAGGTCGGGGAGGCCGGGGCCGCGGCCGCCGGTGCCGCGGCCGCCGGTGCCGACCCGGTCACCGACCCGACCGGGGAGGCCGGGGCCGTCCCGGAGGCCGACCGGGTCACCGACCCGACCGGGGGCCCGATGCGGGACCCGGCCGGGGCCGCCCGGATCCTGGTCCACCTCACCCACGGGCCGGAGCATCCCACCCGCGCGGCCCTCGCGTTCCTGGTGGCCCGGAGCGCGGTGGAGCAGGGCCACGCGGTATCCATGTTCCTGGCCGGCGACGCCGTGCAGCTCATGCGCGACGATGTAGTGGATTCCCTGGCCGGTCTCGGGACCGGCCAGCTCCGGGATCATTACGACGTACTCGCCGCCGCCGGCGTCCGGTTTCATCTTTCCGGCGGGTCCAGCCGTGCCCGGGGGGTGTCTGCAGCGGACCTGGAGGGCAAGCCCGCCGCGATGTCCGGTCCTGACGAGCTGGTACGGCTGGCGCTGGCGCACGATCGCATGTTCACCTACTGAGGCCGGCTGGGCGGCCGGGCGGCCGGGCGGCCGGCCGGTTGGGCGAGACCCTCTGCAGAGCAACGTCGCGGACTGCACAAATCGCCGCCATTTTCGGCGAGTGTGCAGTCCGCGACGTGTTTTTGCCCGGATTTGCGAGAAATCGCGTCGTGGACTGCACACTCAAGCTGGAACATCTGAATTTGTGCAGTCCGCGACGGCGCTCGGCACCGCCCGGCGCCGCTCACCACCCGGCCCGAATCACCACCTGGCGCCGCTCTCCGCCCGTAGCCCGCCGCCCGCAGTGAGTCGCCCGCAGCCGTCGCCCGCCTCTCGCGCGATGGCCCGGAGTTTCGTAATATCGGCGAGCAATCCGATCAGCCAATCAAAAGAGCGTCGCGCCCAGCGCAGCCCGTCCCCTCGTGTGGAGGAATCCATGGCAGGACTCCGGCAGTGCCTTGCATTCATTGCATTCGCAGGTCTGGCATCCGTGTGCGGCGTGTCCGCCGGGCACGCGCAGGCGACGGGCAGTCCGGCTCCCGGGCAGGCGGTGGAGCGGGGTAACCCACACGGCGAGTGGCGCTACTGGGGCGCCGACGCCTGGAGCACCCGCTACTCGCCCCTCGACCAGATCAATGCGTCCAACTTCGGCAACCTCGAGGTGGCGTGGATCTGGCGCGGCGACAACTTCGGGCCGAACCCGGACAACATCCTGCGCGCCACGGCCACCTATGTGGACGGCATCCTCTATACGGTGGCGGGCACGCGGCGCAGCGTCATCGCCATGGACCCGGCCACCGGCGAGACGCTGTGGACGTTCCGGGAGCCGCACACCACGCGGTGGGAGCGGTCCATGCGCCAGAACTATGGCAAGGGCGTGTCGTACGACGAGGTGGACGGCCGTGGCCGGATCTACGTCGTGACGCCGGCGTTCTTCCTGCACGCGCTGGACGCGAAGACGGGCCGGCCCATCGAGTCGTTCGGCGACGGCGGTACCGTGGACATGCTCGCGGACCTCGGGTATCCGTACGACCCTGAGTTCGGGATCACGGACTCACTGAGCATCATCACGAACTCCTCGCCGCCCATGATCGTGAACGGCGTCATCGTCGTCGGCAACTCCCACGAGCAGGGCTACTACCAGACGCGGAGGGAAAACGCCGCCGGCCACATCCTCGCCTACGACGTCCGCACCGGCCGCCACCTCTGGAAGTTCAATGTCGTCCCGCAGCCCGGCGAGTTCGGTCACGAGACGTGGGAGAACGATGTCTGGCAGGTCATCGGCAACGTCTCGTCGTGGGCGCCCATGTCGGCGGACCTGGAGCGCGGCATCGTCTACATTCCCACGGA
This sequence comes from Longimicrobiales bacterium, assembly GCA_035461245.1. GTDB lineage: Bacteria > Gemmatimonadota > Gemmatimonadetes > Longimicrobiales > RSA9 > SH-MAG3. The sequence continues at coordinate 12,429 of DATHVP010000045.1, forward strand.
CCCGCCCACCAACGACTACTTCGGCGGGCACCGTCCCGGCGACGGCCTGTTCGGCACCAGCGTGATCGCGCTGGACGCCCGCACCGGCCAGCGCGTCTGGCACTTCCAGACGGTGAAGCACGACATCTGGAACTATGACAACCCCGTTGCGCCCATCCTGCTGAACACGCGGATGAACGGCCAGGAGACGCCCATCGTCGTGCAGACGACGAAGCAGGGCTTCGCCTACACGTTCAACCGCCAGGACGGCAGGCCCATCTGGCCCATCGAGGAGCGGCCGGTGCCCGCGTCGAAGGTGCCCGGTGAGAGGGCGTCGCCGGTGCAGCCGTTCCCCACGCGGCCGGCTGCGTTCGAGATGCAGGGGCTGACCCACGACGACCTCGTGGACTACACGCCGGAACTGCGGCAGCGGGCCATCGAGCACGTGAGCCAGTACGAGATCGGGCCGTTGTTCCTGCCGCCGCTGCACCGGGACAACGACCTGGGCAAGCGCGCCGCCGTCCACTGCCCCGGCGCCAATGGCGGCAACAACATTCCCGGCGGCACGGTGGCGGACCCGGAGACGGGGATCATCTACGTCGCGTCCATCAAGGCGTGCAGTGCGCCGATCCTGCTGCCCGGCACCGAACGCGATCCAGACTCGAACATGGACTTCGTGACGACGGGCCCCGGCGGCGTCGGCGGCATTGACGGGCTGCCGCTGTTCAAGCCGCCGTACGGCCGCATCACGGCCATCGACATGAACACCGGCGAGCACCTCTGGTGGATACCCAACGGTGACACGCCCGACAACGTGAAGAACCACCCGGCGCTGCAGGGCGTGGACATCCCCGTCACCGGCAAGGCGACGCATGCGACGGCGCTGGTGACCCGCTCGCTGCTCATGTACGGGGAGGGCCGGGGCGGCGCGCCGCTGCTCCATGCGGTGGACAAGCGGACGGGTGAAACCATTGCGTCAGTGGAACTGCCGGCGCCGACGAATACCGCGCCCATGACGTATCTGCATGAGGGGCGCCAGTATATCGTGCTGGCGGTGGGCAGCGGGCAGCATCCGGGCTCCCTGGTAGCCCTGCGGCTTCCCTAGGGAGGCCGCCACGGCCTTCGGCCTTGCTGAGGCCGCCCGTTGCCTTCGGCTCGGCTAAGGGGCGCCGGGCCTTCGGCCGGCGCTTACTCGGGCTTGAGTTCGAAGCGGATGAGGCGGAGCCTGGCGTCGTCAGAGGGGAGGTCCGTGCTGCCCTCGGGATAGCCGTTGAGCTTGAGGATGTAGGCGATGACGGCGGCGTACTCGTCGGCGGAGAGGCCGCCGGGATTGTCCAGCGGCATGGACGAGCGGACGTGGTCGAAGAAGGTGAGCACGGGCTGGCCGGCCCACTTCCGCTGGAACGGGGCGCCGTTGAACTCGGACGTGCTGTGACAGTTGCCGCAGGTGTTGCGGAACACGTCGAGGCCGCGCTCGGCCTGGGCGTTGGTGTAGGCGCCGGCGAGGATGCTGGTGCCGGTGGTGGCGCTGTCGCTGTTCTGTTGGGCGGCGACAGGCGTGGCGATGGCGGCCGCGAGGATGGCGGCGACGGCGGCCGCGCCACGGACGACGCGGGTTACGGGCAGGATGGGCAGGTCCATCCGGCTCTCCTGGCTGAAGCTGTTGATGCTGTCTGCGATCTGGCTGCAATGAAGTAGCCGGAAATCGCGGGCGTAGTCAAGTCTCGAGAGGGATCCGGGCACGAGATGGTGGATCGCAGGGAGTTCCTGAAGACGGCGGGCGCAGCCGCCGGTGCACTGGCGGCAACGACGTCGCCACTGAACGCGGCCACGGGCGTGGCCACGCCGCTGGACGAGGCGCTGGCAATGCGACGTGCGCCCGGCCATTCCCGGCAGGCGCCTGACGTGGTGGTCATCGGCGCCGGTGCCTTCGGCGGCTGGACCGCTCTGTACCTGCAGCGTCTGGGCGCGCGAGTCACGCTGGTGGACCAGTACGGCCCAGGCAACAGCCGGGCGAGCAGCGGCGACGAAACACGCGGCGTGCGCACCGCCTATGGCGAGAGGGAAACGTGGACGTGGTGGGCCAGCGAGGCCATCCGCCGGTGGATCCGCTTCGACGAGGAGTATGGCGACCCACTGAAAATGCGGCTCTTCTACCAGACTGGCGACCTCATCTGTCGGACCAACATGGAGTCGTTCCTGGAGCAGACGCTGGCGACGTGGCAGAAGCTGGGCATCCGCCACGAGGTCCTGGACGGCGACGAGGCGCGCTACCGGTTCCCGCAGATGAACCTGCATGACACGCAGGTCGCCCTCTACGAGCATGACGCCGGCGTGGTCCGGGCGCGACGGGCGTGCGAGGCCGTGGCCGAGGTGTTCCGCCAGGAGGGCGGCACCATCGTCCAGGCAAAGGCCACCATGCCGTCGTCGGTGGCCGGCCGCCTGGCGCGGCTGCCGCTGGAGCCCGGTGACGATATCGCCGGCGACTCCTACGTGTTCGCCTGCGGCCCCTGGCTCTGGAAGGTGTTCCCCGAACTGCTGGGCAACCGCATGCGCACGTCCATGGGGCACGTCTACTACTTCGGCACCCCCACCGGCGACCACCGCTACACATTCCCCAACATGCCAAGCTGGAACTTCCCCGGCGTCACCGGCTGGCCGGCACTGGGGCCCGACAACCGCGGCTTCCGCATCCGCACCGGCGGCCGCGGACACAGCGATCCGGACACCGTCGAACGGTGGATCGACCCCGAGCAGTTCGAACGGCCCCGGGACCTCATCGCACAGCGGTTCCCCGGCCTGGTCGGCATGCCGTTGCTCGAGACCCGCGCCTGCCACTACGAGTCCAGCAGCAGCCGCAACTTCATCATTGACCGCGTGCCCGGCACGCCCAATGTGTGGATCGCCGGGGCCGGCAACGCAGAGGGCTTCAAGATGGGCCCCGTCGTCGGCGAGTACGTGGCGAACCGTGTGATGGAACGCCCCACGGCGGCCGTGCTGGACGAGCAGTTCCGCATCCCGGAGGCCGAGTACGACCCGCTCTAGGCGGCAGCGGCAGTCCGGCGTGGGCGCCAGCGGGCCGCGAAATGTTTTCCGCGAGCCCGCAAGGAGTACCCGCCGCCGGCCGGCCGCAACAGTTGGTGACCGGCGCCCTATCTTGTTGTCCTGCAACACATTACACTCGACGCCTCCGGTCGTGTACACACCGGCGCCTTTCCTGCGGGGAGGACCGGGCATGAGCACCTTCTCACCGCTTGACCTGAACGATGTGCTGCCACGGATGGAGCGACGGGCGGAGAACAGCCTGTTCCCAACCGAGCGTGCACGGATCCTGAACCTGGCGGGTGACCTCTGCTTCGATGCAGGGGAGCGCGAGCGCGCGCTCAGCTACTACGACCAGGCCATCGACATCTACCTTGCCCTGGGCATGTATGCCTCGGTGGCGGCGGTATGCAAGAAGCTGGTGCGCCTGTCGCCGAACGTGGTCCGTGCCCGGTGCACGCTGGCGTGGGTAGCCATTGCGCGTGGGCAGGGCCGCGAGGCGCGGGAGCGCATCACGGACTACGCGACCGCTGCGGTGCCGCAGGATGATCACCGCCTGGCCCGAGGCCATCTGCGGATGATGGCGGAGGTGGCGGACTCGCCGGAGGTCCTGGAGGCTGTGGGCGAGGCGCTTTACATGCTGGGCGATGCGCGCGGGGCACAGCGGGCATACTCAGCCGCGAAGGGTGGCGAGCTGGCTTCGCGGAAGCTGCCCGATGAGCCGGAGCGTCGCTGGGAAGTTGTACTCGATCGGATGATGTCGCGGCGTCGCAACTGAGCGCGCTGCAGGGCAGTAACTACGGCTGGGGCAGGTAGGATTGTGGCATTGACGGCCAGGGCGTCACAGGGGACTGAGGTGGAACTGGAGGACGCGCTCCGGGAACTGTCCCGCCGGATGCAGTGGAACCTCGCACCCGAACAGCGGGCCCGCCTGATGAACATGGCCGGTGACCTGTGCATCGAAGCGGGCGAGCGGGAGCGGGCCCTGCTCTATTTCGACGCGTGCATTGACCTCTACCTGACGGCCCGGCGGTTCGCGGCGGCGGCTGCCATCTGCGAGAAGCTGGTGCGGCTGAATCCCGAGGTCGTGCGTGCCCGTTGCACGCTGGCCTGGCTGGCCATAGCCCGGGGGCTGGACGATGAGGCGCAGTGGCGTGTGACGGAGTACGGCCAGGCGGCGCTCCGGCTGGAGCGACCGACCATCGCCCTGCAGCAGTTGCGCGCCATGGCGGAGGAAGTGGATAGCGAGCAGGTGCTGGAGGCCATTGCCAATGCACTGCTGAAGCTGGGCGACGCAGTCTCGGCCGACCGCGTGTTCGGCATGACGCACTCGCTGTCCACCCGGTCCCGCCGTCTGTACGACTCGCCGGCGGAGCGGGATGCCGCCGTCATCGCGAGGTTGACGTCGGCGTGGTCCGGCTGACCAGCACCTTGTCCACGAGCTGGCCGTCCATGTCCACGACCTCCAGGCGGTAGCCCTCCCACTCGAAGTATTCCGCGGCCTGGGGCACGTGCCCCAGGTGCGCCGCGACGAAGGCGCCCAGGCGCCGGCGGCCGGCCTCGTCGTCGCCGGGTTCCGGCAGGCCCAGGAGGTCGCGCACATCATGCATGCTCACGCTGCCACTCACCAGCCAGGAGCCGTCGGCCCGCTGGACCACTGCGTCCTCCGCCAGTTCCGCCAGTTCGCCTACGAGCCCCTCCAGGATGTCGCTGAGCGTGACGATGCCAAGGGTCCTGCCGGACTCGTCCTGCACCAGCGCCACGTGGATGCCGGTCTTGCGGAACTGCTCGAGCACCGTCAGCGCCCGGGTCTCCGCGGGCACGAACAACGGCGTTTCGAGGTGCGCCGTGATGTCCAGCGCCCGGCCCTCGAGCACGTGGGGCCAGAGATCCTTCATGGTCACCACCCCTTCCACCGTGTCCAGGTCGCCATTGCAGACGATGTAGCGGTTCTGCGGGCTGCCGCGCATGGTGGCCGCGTGCTGCTGTGCTGTGACGTTACGGTCCAGCCAGACGATCCGACGACGCGGGGTCATGACCGATCCAACTCGCTGGTCGCCCAGCCAGAACACGTTTTCCACGATGTCCTGTTCCGCCGCCAGGAAGATCCCGGCCCGGGCGCCCTGCTCGAGCAGGGTGCGCACGTCGTCGGTGGTGACCGCCGGCTCGTCGGGCTCACGCACGGGCAGCAGCCGGAGCACGCCATTGGTGGCGGCGCCGAGCAGGCGCACGAGGGGCGTGGCCACGCGGGACAGCCGATGCATGAAGCCGGCGGTCCGGCTGGCGATGGTTTCCGCGTGGGCCAGGGCCAGGCGCTTGGGCACCAGTTCGCCGATGACGAGCGACAGGAAGGTGATGCAGGCGACAACAGTGGCGACGGCGAGGGGTTGCGCGTACCGTGCAGTGGGCGGCACGTCCCGGAGCGCGGCGGCCAGCTCCAGCGCGATGGTCGTCCCGCCGACCGCGCCGGCGGAGACGCCGACGAGCGTAATGCCGATCTGTACGGTTGACAGGAACCGGTCCGGATCGTTGGCCAGCTCCAGGGCCCGCGCCGCGCGGCGATCGCCCGCGCCGGCCCGGCGCTGCAGTCGCGCCTTGCGCGAGGCGACGACGGCGATCTCGGATCCGGCGAAGAACCCGTTCACCACGATGAGGAGCAGGATGATGAGTACTTCCAGCGTGATGTTCATGCAGATACTATAGGCCATGGATGGTAACGCCGCAGTCACCGGCCTGCGCCGCGAGCGCAGCTCACCAGCAACGGAGGCGTCCGATGGCAGCTGACATTGTCCTGGCCACGCGCTTCGGCCCCTCGTCCGCGGAGCCGGCCCGCGTCGCCGCCGACCTGGCCAACCAGCTCGGCTCGCGCATCATCGTCCTCTATGTCGCCACCGAGCTGCAGGCGTTGCAGGTAGGCGCTGCGGAGGCCGGTATTGACCCCGCCGCCGAGAGAGACCGCATAGACCGCCGCATCAACAGCGAGCTGCGGGACTTCATTGACACGCACATGAAGGACCTGGACTTCGACGTTCGCATCGTTGAGGGTGACGTGGCGGACAGGGTCGCCGAGGTCGCCCGGGACGTCGGGGCCGCCTACATCGTCGTTGGCACCCGCGGCCGTGGCAGCCTGGCCCGGCTGATCCTGGGGGACACGACACAGAGCATCCTCCAGCGCACACCCTGTCCGGTGATTGTCGTGCCGCTGAGGGACACGGAGGAACCGTATTGAGCCCCCATGTCGCCCTTCTCCGGGGCATCAATGTGGGAGGGCACAACCGGGTGCCCATGGTCGAATTGCGCGCACTGTGCGCCGGACTGGGCTGGCACGACGTGCGCACGTACATCCAGAGCGGGAACGTGCTGTTCCGCAGCGCCGCCCCGGCAGAGAAGTGTGCCGGCAGCCTGGAGTCGGCCATCACCGCCCATTTCGCGCTGGAGATCCCGGTCGTCGTGCGCGCCGTCAATGAGCTGGCATCGTACCGGGACGGGAACCCGTTCCCCGACGCCGCCGCGACGGAGCCGAACCTCCTGATGCTCGGCCTGGCCCGCGGGTCGCTCGCGGATGCCGCCGTGGACCTGCTTCGTGAACGGGCGACAGCGGGCGAGCGCATCGAGCGGACCGGTGACGCGATCTGGATCCATTTCGTCAGCGGCGCGGCCGTCTCCAAACTGTCGCCCGCCCTCCTCGACCGGGCGGCGGGCTCGCCGGTCACGCTCCGCAACTGGCGAACCGTCTCGAAGCTGGTCGAGCTCGCCGGCCTCGGTGCGTCGCCCGCCTGAGCGCTGGAACGCGACCATACCACCTTCCCCTGTGTGCACGATGTTCTGACCTGCGCGTCATGTGGTGCAGACCATGACTGGAGGTCCGCATGAAGCATCTGGCACTCGGCGCCACGCTGTTTGTCCTGTCCGTACCGTCCGGCGTCGCGGCCCAGGGATGGGTCGAGCCGTGGCCGGTGACCCGCCCGCAGCCGTGGGACATCGAGAAGCTGCGCACTGTGGTGAACGTGACAGTGGACGGGCGGGTGGCGACGGTGGAAGTGGAGGAATGGTTCCGCAACAACGGCGGGACCATCGGCGAGGGCGACTACGTGTATCCCCTGGCGGGCGAGGCCGTGTTCACCGGCTACTCCCTGTACCAGGGCGATGACGAGCTGCGCGGCGAGATGATGGACGCCCGCCGTGCCCGGGAAATCTACGAGAGCATCGTCCGCGCCCGCCGCGACCCGGCCCTCATCGAACTGCTGGGCAAGGGCATGGTCCGGGCCCGCCTGTTCCCCATCGAGCCCGGCGAGACGCGGCGCGTGACCCTGCGGTACACGCAGCTGCTGGAGCGGGTGGGCGACGGCGTCCAGTTCCGGCACGTGGCGGGTGGCCGACACGCAGGGCTGCAGCCCATGGGCGTGCCGCCACAGCGGACGCGGGACGCGGCGCCCCTCACGTTCACCATCACAGTGCTGGACGGGCAGGCGTGGCGGGATCCCGTCTCGCCGACGCACGAGCTGGCCGTGGAACGCACCGGCGGGCGCCTGATGGTGAGGCCGGCGAAGGAGCTGCACGGGGACGTGGCTGTCGTGCTGCCCGCGGCGGGGCCTGTCGTGGGCGTGACGGCCGTCACCCACAACCCTGCCGGTGACGACGGCTACTTCATGCTGACACTGACGCCGGGCGCCGTGGCGGCGTCTCGCGTGCCCCGTGACATCACGGCGGTGGTGGACGTGAGCGGCTCCATGAGCGGCGAGAAGATGGAGCAGGCGCGCAGTGCGCTGCGCCAGCTCCTGGGCACGCTCCACGACAGCGACCGGTTCCGCCTTATTGCCTTCAGCAATACGGTCCGGCCATGGCGGGACGATTGGGCGCAGGCCACCCGCGCCGGCGTCCGCGAGGCGCAGGGGTGGGTGGATGCGCTGCGGGCGGACGGCGGAACCAACATCTCCGGCGCGCTGGAACACGCGCTCCAGGCGGCGTCGCCCGCGGACCGGCTGCCCATTCTCGTGTTCATGACGGACGGCCTGCCCACCGTGGGTGAGACGCGAGCGGGACGCATCATTGCGCACACGGAGGCGGCCCGCGGCCGCACCCGTATCTTCGCCTTCGGCGTGGGGTACGACGTGAACACGCGCCTGCTGGATGCCCTCGGTGCAGCGAGTCGTGGCACCACCCAGTACGTCAGCCCCGGCGAAAGCGTCGAACCGCCAGTGTCGCTGCTGGCGGCGCGGATCCGCTACCCCGTGCTGACGGACGTGACGCTGGACGGCTCACCGGTTCGCCTGACGGAGATCTACCCGCAGGTGCTGCCGGACCTGTTCGCCGGTGAGGACCTGGTCCTGTTCGGCCGCTATGCTGGCAGCGGGACGGGCGAACTGGCGGTCGCCGGCCGGCGGGAGGGGCGCAGGGAGCGGTATGCCGCCAGCGTCGCGTTCCCGGCACGCGACGAGACCGGTGAGTACCTGCCCCGGCTCTGGGCATCCAGGAAGCTGGGTGACCTTGACCGGCGGTTGCGCTCAGCGGCGGCCGACGGCGCCTCGCCGACGCAGCTCGACGAGATCCGCGGCGAGATGCGCGAGCTGGCGCTGCGCTATGGTCTGCTCAGCGACGAAACGGCGTACCTCGTGACGGAACCCATGGTGGCGACGTCGTTCCCGTCCGTGCCGGGGCGGCTGCCCGCGGTGCGGGAGGCCATGGTCGTGGCTCCGGCCGTGACAGCGGTCTCCGGCGAGGCGGCCGTGCTGCGGGCGCAGCGGGCGCAGCAGTCCATGGATGTACGCAGCCTGGCCGAACTGGACGCCGTGCACGCCGCGCCGACGAGGTCAGTGGCGGACGGACCGGGTGCGGGGGCCGCCGATGGCGACACCCGCGGCGTGGCCGGCCGGCTGTTCACCCGTCAGGCGGGCGTGTGGCGGGATGTGCATGAACCCGAGGGGCTGCGCGTCATATCCGTGGAGCCGTACTCATCGGCGTACTTTGCGCTGCTGCAGGCGCTACCGGAACTGGCGGCAGTTCTGAGGGTGCTGGATCCCGTCCGCGTGACGGGCGAACAGCTCATCATCGAAATGACGCCGGGCGGCGTCTCGACCATGACGGAGCAGGCCATACGCGACGTCGTCACTGCCTTCAGGCAACGGGCGGCGGACGCATCTACCGGGTGACTGGACGGCATGACGGACTGGGCTGAAGTCTACCGTACGACGTTCACGGACCTCGTCCGCTACCTGCACCGCAAGGTGTGGGACGCGGACCGGGCCCGGGACCTGGCGCAGGAGGCGTTCGCCCGGGCGCTGGACCGGGGTCCGTCGGATGGCGCAGTCCAGAATCCACGGGCCTGGCTGTTCCGCGTCGCCACGAACCTGGCCCACGACGAGGCCCGCGCCGCCGCCCGGCGACGTCGTCACCTGACACTGCTGAAGGATGAAGCGACGCCGTCGTCGGAACCCGACCCCATTGAGAGAATGGAACAGGAGGCCCGTGAGCATGCGGCGCGGCAGGCCCTGGCCCAGCTCACGGACCGGGACCGGGACGCACTGTTGCTGTGGGACGCAGGCATGACCTATACGGAGATCGCCGCGCAGACGGGACTTGCCGTCGGCGCAGTGGGAACAACGCTGGCGCGGGCGCGTCGGCGGCTGGTGGAGGCACACGGACGGCTGCACGCGGCTGCGCGACCGCAGACACCGGCTCAGGAGGTGACAAATGCGGCACGTGGATGAGGGCATCCTGCACGCCTGGCTGGACGGCGCGCTGGATTCGGTTGCGGACGCCGGTGGGCTGCCCATGGGTGAGACAGTGGCGACAGTGGAGGCGCACCTGCGCACCTGCGCCCACTGCCAGGCGCTGCTGGAGCGCGAACGGATCGTCCGTGGTGAGGCCGGCCTGATCCTGGAGGACACCGCGAGGGCGCCCGTGGACGTGCCGCCCTTCGAGCGCATCGCCGCAGGCGTCGCTGGTGGTGCCGAAGCCGGAGCGCTCCCTGCCAGGCGCTCCCGCCGGGGGCTGACGCTGGCATGGGCCGCCAGTGTACTACTCGCCATTGGCGCCGGCTGGTGGGGCAGCGTCGTCTGGCAGGATGGCGGGGGCCGGTCTGACGGGGCCATCGCCCGCGACGCGGCTGCCGCAGGCACCCGGGATCCGACGGACGCGCCGTCGGCTACGGTCGAGGAAGTCGCGGCCGCGGCGCCGACGGGGGGCGGCGCGCCTGCGGACGGCGCGGGGCCGATGGCGGCAGTGGACGCCGCGCCGGCAACGTCTCCGCCGGCCGCGGACGTGCCGGCGGAGCCGGCCCGCATCGGTGAGCGCGTCGCCGCGGCGGGTGCGCCGCAGCAGGCGTCGCAGGCGGTATCGCAGCCCGCCCCGATCCCGGTGGCGCAGGCGGCGCCCCCACCCGTTGCGCTGCCCATGCCGCTGGGGGAGGTCGCGGTCGCAACGCGTGACGCCGTCGCCGCGGCGCAGGATCCCATCGTCGCAGTGGATCCGGTCGTTCCGGGAATCACAACCTTCGCGCCGCTGACCCTCTCTTCGTCGGCAGGGAGGGAGGTGCCTCGGCCGCAGGCCATGCTGCAGGCGGCACCTTCGGCGGGCCGGCTGGCAGGCCGCGCCGCCGCGGATGCAGCCGGGGCGGTGGAGCGCACGCCCCTGCCCATGGTAACGTTCCGGGAGTCGATCGCCGCGGCGCGTAACGGGATGCTGCGCTGGTGGCCGGCAGAGTCCGGGGCCGCGGGGGACGTGCTCGTTCTTCAGGGTGCGAGGGTGGACGGGATCGACCTGGCCGCGCTGCCGGATGGCTCGGTGCTGACCCGCGTACGGCACCGGCTGGCCGACGGCGCGCTCGTGGAGCTGCTGCAGTGGCAGGATCCCGATGAGCCCCGCGCCCGTGTCGCACCCGTGGACGGGGTGGCGTCGGCGTTGTTCCTCAACGCAGGCCCGACCGCCGACGGCCGGCACGAGGTCCTGCTGCGTGCGCCTGCCCTCGGCGCGTTCATCATGATCAGCGCCGACATGGAGGCGGACACCCTGGTCAGGCTGGCCGACGCGCTGGTGGTCTCGTCACGCTGAGGCGCTCACCCCCAGCGCCGGCCGCTCAATCAAGCCCCGGAGCGCTCATTCCCAGCCCCAGGCGCTCATTCCCAGCCCCAGGGCGCTGGCGGCGCGCTTACCGTGCGGGTCAGGTCGAACTCGACCCGCAGGCGGCGGTCCGTGCCCTCGCGGCGCAGTGCGTACGCGTAGTGATGGCCGGGCATGACTTCCACCGTCCAGACGTTGGTCCGCGCCACCGGTACGAGGTCAGCCGTGTACTCGTCGGCGGGAAACTCCTGACGCGTGGCAGTGCCCCGGTCCACAGTGTCGCCGCCATACATGGTGATCTCGTCGTCAGACCCGTCCTCATGACGGTGGTCATGCTTCAGGCGCAGTCCGTCGCCTGTTCTGCTGATGATCCACGTCCGGGACCGGTTCTCCCCCACATGGAAGGGGATGCGGACCTCGTCGTCAGTGCACTCGCGGACATGCATCACGAGGCGTCTCCCCGTGAACGTCGTGTCCATCTCCTGGGCGTCCATGATCCGGCCCTCGTACGCGTTGCCGCACAGGGTCTGCAGGTTCGCCCAGAACTCGGCCTGCGGGCCCGCCAGGCCGCCGGCGGTGTCCGGAGCGCCCGATGCGCCCGCAGTGCCGCCGGGCGCGGTGTCATCTGTTGCGGCGTCCGGCGCGCTGTCTCCGCACGCGAGCAGCAGCGTCGCGACCATCGGCAGCACGACCGTCGCCATTACTCGACCCGTCCTCATACGGGGCGTGACCGTGCCGTACGTGACCGCGCGGGACATTACCGAGTGCTGCACTATCTGATCTCCGCGCCCGTGCGGTAGTAATCACCGATGAGGTGCTCGGCGAAGTACTCCATCATCATGCGGTTGTAGTAGTCCTGCATGGGGCCGTAGCCATGGGCGCGGCCGGGCATGAGGAAGAAGTCGAACCGCTTGTTCGCCTCGATGAGGGCGTTGGCCAGGCGGATGGTGCCTGCCGGGTGGACGTTGTTGTCCATCTCGCCGTGGACCAGCAGCAGGCGGCCCTTCAGGTTCTCCGCCAGCTCGTGGTTGGCCGGCACCTTGATCTCGAACCGGATGTCATATTCCGGATCGATGTCGGTGTCGGAGCCGTTGCCCGACTGCTGGGCGGTGCTGGCCTCGCGGGCGGTGCGCACCTCCCGCAGCCCATGGTGCTGCTCGCTCCAGTTCTGGTTGTAGACGTTGTTGTCGTGGTTGCCCGCCGACGATACGCCCACCTTGAAGAAGTCGTTGTACGGCGGCAGCATCATGGCGGCCGCGGTCATGAAGCCGCCGCCGGAATGGCCGTAGATGCCCACACGGTTGATGTCGATCCAGCGGTGGCGCATGGCGAGTTGCTCGATGCCCGCCTTCTTGTCCGCCAGGCCGTAGTCCCGGAGGTTGTAGTAGCCGTAGCTGTGGTACGCGTTGGAGCGCATGGGACTGCCGCCGCGGTTGCCGATCTGGATGACGATGAAGCCGAGCTGCGCCAGTCGCTGGTTCACATTGCTCGGCGAGTACGTCGTCGTCACTGTCTCGGTCTGCGGGCCGGGATAGACGTGGGCGATGATGGGGTATTGCTTCGACTCGTCGAAATCGAACGGCTTCCACATGACGCCATAGATGTCAGTCACACCGTCGGCTGCCTTGACCATGAACTGCTCCGGCGGCCGCCAGCCCGTCTCCTCCAGTAGCGACACGTCGGTGGCTTCCAGCTCCATGAGCAGCTGGCCGCGATCATCCCGCAGCACCGACCGGCCGGGCATGTCCACTCGCGAGAAATTGTCAACCAGGAACCGGTACGACGGCGACAGCACGGACGAGTGGCTGGCGTTGCCGGGGTCGAGGAGTCCGATGGCACCGCCGTCGGCGGCGACGCGGTACATGTGCTGATAGTACACGTTCTCGCCGGCCTCCCGGCCGACGCCGCGGAAGAAGACCTGACGGCGGACGGTGTCCACCTCGGCCACGCTCTGCACCCGCCACGGGCCCTCGGTGATGGCGCGCTTCAGCTCGCCGTCATGGCTGTACAGGTAGAGGTGGCCCCAGCCGGTGCGCTCCGACCACCAGACGAAGTCGTTGCCGGCCTTGAGGTAGCGGATGGGCTGCGTCTCCAGGTACGCGTTTTCCACCGACTCGGTGAGCAGCACCCGGGCCTGGTGCGACGGCAGCGCCATCTCCACCAGCTCCAGGTTCCGCTGCAGGCGGTCCCGGCGGATGAAGCGGAGCCGGTCGGAGCCCGTCGTCCAGTGCACCTGCATCAGGCGCTGGTCCTGCCATTTCGCCGTCGGCACCGGCGCCAGTTCACGCTGGCCGCGGTGATAGGTGAACAGCTGCTGCTGCATCACCTTCTCCTCGCCGGGCATGGCATAGCGATACGTCATCAGGCTCGGCCGCGGGTCCGCCAGCGTGTTCACCAGGAACAGCTCGCCGACTTCACGGGAGTCATTGCGGATGACATAGAACGCCCGCGAGTCCGGTGACCATGTGACGTTTGCCCGCACGCGTGGATCCCTGGACCGGGCCTGGCGCTGGCCGCCCTCCTCCTCGTCGTCCTCCTGCTGCTGCTGCTGCTGCGTCTGCGCCGTGTCCCGGGCGCCAAAGCTGAACCAGCGCTCGCCGTCCGTCGTCAGCTGGACGGTGTCACCCGTGGCGACCTCCACCACGAACAGGTTGTGGTCCCGGGCAAAGGCGAACGCCGTGCTGTCCGGCGAGAAGTTGCGGAACTCCTGGTTCTGGCCGCCGCCGCCGCTGCCGCCACGGGCTGCGCGCTCGGCTTCCAGCTCCTCCCGCGTGGGAACGCCCAGCCTCGAGAGCGCCGCCGTACGCAGGTCATAGTGATACCGGACGCTGTCCACCATGAAGCGGAACGAGCGGCCCGTGCTGTCAAAGTCCAGCGTCGTCATGGGCAGGTCGGCCCCGTCGAAAGGCTTCCGATGCAGCGTGGAGAGTTCGGCGGCGAACCTCACGTGGTCGAACAGCGGCTGCCGGGTCCGTGATCGCGGCACCACCAGCATGAACCGCGTGCCATCACGGTCCTTCCACGAGTACCACATGGAGTCCGTCTCCGCGATCCAGCGAGGGTTCACTGACTGGGTGAACAGGATGGGCCGAAGTGCCTGCGTCGTGAACCGCTCGGCCAGGGGCCAGTTCGCCTGGGCTCGCTCCTGCCCGGCCAGCGGCGTGGCAGCGGCCGACAGCGCGGTGATGGCAAGGAGCCATGCCAGGATTGGCGCGGCGAAACGCGGGTTCCCTGCATGAGAGGTCCGGACCGGGCGGGGGAGTGCGCCGCGGCGGACGCGCCGGGCAACGCTCTGCGACATGACGGGTCTCCAGGCTGTCAGGATCGGGTCGGGTGGGCCAATGATGATTGGATACAGTATAGCGTGCGACCCGGCCGCGCGGCCAGTGGGATAGCGGGCATCACCCTTCACCATGCACCCCTTCACCGGTGGCGGCCTGGCGCTGGCTGATGCCATACTGTGGCGCATGCAGTGCTTCGCCATCACCCCGCCGGGTCTCGCGCCCCTGTGCGCCGCCGAGTTGCGGAAGCTGGGCATCGCCGCCGCTCCGGACGCTGCCGGCGCCGGCGTGTCGTGGGACAGCGATGACCTGCGCACGGTGTACCGCGCAAACCTGGAGGTACGCACGGCGAGCCGAGTGGTGGTACGGGCGGGCAGTTTCCGGGCGCGTACGTTCGCCGAGCTGGAGCGGCGCGCGTCGAAGCTGCCGTGGCGCGAGTTCCTGGCTCCGGGCGCGGCCGTATCCCTGCGCGTGACCAGCCGCAAGTCCCGCCTCTACCACACCGATGCCGTGGCGGAGCGGCTGCTGCGAGTGCTGGGCGACGCCGCGGGCGTCCGTGACGCGGGCGTCGTTATCACGGATGATGCTGACGACGTCGGATCGGCCGGCGTCGACGCGGTGTCGGGGAGCGGCGCGGTATCCGCCGCGGACGTCGCGCAACTGATCATCGTGCGGCTGCACCGGGACGAGTGCACCATCAGCGTGGATGGCTCAGGTGCACTGCTGCACCAGCGAGGCTACAGGCAGGCGCTGGCGAAGGCACCGGTCCGGGAGACCCTGGCGGCGGCCATGCTGCTGGCATCGGGCTGGCGCGGTGACTCGCCGCTGGCGGACCCGCTGTGCGGCTCGGGCACCATCCCCATCGAGGCCGCGCTGCTGGCGCGACACATCGCGCCGGGGCTGGCCCGCCCGGACCATCGTCCGCGCAGCTATGCGTTCGAGCAGTGGCCCCGGTTCGATGGCTCGCTCTGGGACGACGTCGTGACCCATGCGCGCAGCGCGATCCGCGGTGCGCCGGGCGTAACCATCCACGGCTGGGACCGGAACGCCGGCGCCATCAGCGCAGCCCGGGCCAACGCGGCACGCGCTGGCGTCAGCGAGGACGTATCATTCGCAGTCCGACCGCTGGCGGAACTGGAAGTGCCGCCCGGCCCCGGCGCCATCGTGACGAACCCGCCGTACGGCGTGCGGGTGGGCACCGGCGCCTCCGTGAAGGGGCTGTACCTGGAGCTGGGTCGCGCGGCACGGGTTCGCGCACCCGGCTGGACGCTGACGATACTGTCGGCGGACGATCGCCTGGCGTCGGCTATCGGCGTGCCGTTGCAGGAGCAGCTCCGCACCAGCAATGGCGGGATCCCGGTGCGCATCGTTACCGGAGTGATACCGGGATCTGCTGGCGTCAGCGGGGTATGAGTGTCATGATTCGCTCAACGTGAGGAGAACGCGATGAAGCATATGACACGTGTGGCGGCGTTGCTGCTGCCATTTGCGGTGATTGCGTGCAGCCGGGGCACGGCGGATGACGTGGCGCCGCCGTCGGAGGCGCAGCGCCTGGCGAACGCGGCGGACACCATCGTCGTCTACAAGACGCCGACGTGCGGCTGCTGCAACGACTGGGTGGACCACGTCCGGGAATACGGCTACACGGTTGTGACGCAGGACCTGAACGACCTGACGCAGGTGAAGCAGCAGCTTGGCGTACCTGCCGGTCGCGTGTCGTGCCACACAGCGGTGGTCCGCGGCTACACCGTGGAAGGCCACGTGCCTGCCGACCTGATCCAGAAGATGCTGGCCGAGCGCCCGCGGTTTCGTGGCCTGACGGTGCCAGGCATGCCCGTGGGGTCGCCTGGCATGGAGGGTCCGTGGAAGGACGACTACGACGTCCTGGCCTTCGACGACGACGGCAACATCGAGGTCTACGCGCGGCGCTGACGTCGCGGGGACCGAACGCGCAGGTGTGAACACAGACAGGTGGAGTACTGCGATGGGCCGGACAACGGTGCGCACTTCGACCGTGGCGCTGGTGGCGGCGTTGCCCTGGCTCGCCGGCGGCCCCGGCCTCCACGGGCAGCCGGTGCCCGGGCAGCAGCAGGCGGCCGCGACATCGCATGCGCCGGACCTGGTGGTGGTGGTGACCGTGGACCAGCTGCGGGGCGACTACATTGACCGGTTCGCGCCGAACCTGACGGGCGGCCTGCTCCGGTTCCGGGACGCCGGCATATTCTACCCCGCCGGCGAGCAGGACCACGCCAACACGTCCACGGCGCCGGGCCACTCCAC
>DATHVP010000046.1:0-8140 GCA_035461245.1 Longimicrobiales bacterium
GGTTAAAGCGGTACGTGAGCTGGGTTCAGAACGTCGTGAGACAGTTCGGTCTGTATCCGTCGCGGGCGCAGGAAGATTGCGGGGAGCCATCCCTAGTACGAGAGGACCGGGATGGACTGACCTCTGGTGTACCGGCTATTCCGCCAGGGGTAGCGCCGGGTAGCTAAGTCGGGACGGGAGAACCGCTGAAAGCATCTAAGCGGGAAGCCCCCCCCAAGACGAATCTTCCCAGAGCGAAAGCTCTCAGAAGGGCCGTCGGAGACGACGACGTTGATAGGCCGCAGGTGTAAGCATGGCAACATGCTCAGCCGAGCGGTACTAATCGCCCGAGAGGCTTGATCAGTCCAGCTTGCATTATGCTGGACCACCAGTACGACTGTCGCCGCGAGCGCTTGTCTCGCGATGAATCCCAATCACCACGATCTTCTGCCAACGGTGAGTCCCGTAGAGGGGCCGCCCGCGGCAACGGATCATGGCCGGTGACTATAGCGCGAGGGCCACACCCGTTCCCATTCCGAACACGGTCGTTAAGTCTCGCAGCGCGGATGGTACTGCCGAGGAGACTCGGTGGGAGAGTACGTCGTCGCCGGCCTGTCTTCGAAGGCCCTGCCGGGAGCACCGCTCCCCGGCAGGGCCTTCTCGTGTTTGGCCACCAACCGAATACCACGCCCGCGGGCCCGACCCTCAGCGCCCCGTCCGTCCCCCCGCGTCCCTGCGTGAAACCTCTCTGCCTGAACCACCGGCCTGTCCGAGTGCCGTTCCCCAGCCTAGATTCGGCCCCATGAGCGAACGAATGGAAACACGGGCGGGTCATGTTGCCCTGGTGGGCCGGCCGAACGCAGGCAAGTCCACACTGCTGAATGCGCTGGTGGGCGAGAAGCTCAGTATTGTCACGCCGAAGGCGCAGACGACGCGGGAGAGTGTGACCGGGCTGCTTACGGAGGGGAACGTACAGGCGATCTTCGTGGACACGCCGGGTTTGCTGGAACCGAGATACACGCTGCAGCGGGCCATGCATGAGACGGCCCTGGACGTGCTGCGGGAATCCGATCTCGTCCTGGTCCTGCTGGACGCCACCCGGGGGGATGATCTGCCATCGCCAGAAGTGGTGGAGGAGCTGCGTCGTCGTGCAGAGTCCATCATTGTGCTGGTCAACAAGATAGATGCCGCCACTGAAAGTGATGTCGAGAACCTGGCCGCCTGGTCCATCCAGGAGCTTGGCCTCGAGCCCCGGCGCATCTCGGCAGCCGTCGGAGAAGGCGTTCCGGAACTGTGGCAGGAGATTGCGGAGCGGCTGCCGGAGAGTCCGTTCTACTATCCGGAGGATGAGCTTGCGGTTCAGCCGGTGCGGTTCTTCGTAGCCGAGCTGATCCGGGAGACCGTGTTCGAACTGTACGATCAGGAGGTCCCGTACTCGACCATCGCCCGGGTGGAAACATTCCGGGAGTCCACGGATCCGGTTTACATCGCGGCGACAGTCTATGTTGAACGGGACAGCCAGAAACCCATCATCCTGGGCAAGGGCGGCAGCGGCATCCGCGAACTCGGTAGCCGCTCGCGGGAAAAGATCGAAGGGTTCCTGGGCCAGCGTGTCTACCTGGACCTGTGGGTCAAGACGCTGCCAAACTGGCGTGCCAGGGTGGATACCCTCCGATACCTGGGTTACCGGCTGCCGCGCAACTTTCAGGATGCAGGCGCCGCCGCGACGGGGCACGGTGGGGGTGGTCAGGTAGAGGTCAGCGCACCGGATGCGCAGGGCCCGGCGGGACGGAAGGGTCGGGCAGACAAACACGGCAGTGGCGGCCGGAACCGACGTCTGAACAGGAGGCGAGGAGACTGATGCTGGACCAGCGGCTTCTGGAGATCCTGGTGTGCCCGAAGTGCAAGGGCGAACTCGATTACCGCTCGGACGCGGCGGAACTGGTATGCCATGCATGCCGCCTTCGCTATGAAGTTCGGGACGACATCCCCATCATGCTGGTGGACGAGGCCCGTCCACTGGAGTGAAGCGGTCGTGACCATGGATCCGCGCAGAATCGTCGAATTTCTCCGCACTGAAGCAGGCCGGCCGCTGAAAGCCCGGGAGCTGGCCAGGGCTCTGCGCGTGCCGGAGGCGGACCATGGCGCGTTCAGGGAACAGCTGGATCGGCTGGAGCGGGAGGGGGTGCTGTACCGCGTGCAGCGCCAGCGATATGCGGCACCGGAGCGTATCAATCTGCAGGTGGGCCGGATCCAGACGACACGGTCCGGCGCGGGTTTCCTGATTCCCGATGAGGGCGGTCCGGACGTTTTCATTCCCGTGCAGGCACTGAACACGGCGCTTGACGGGGATCGTGCCGTTGTCCGCGTGGAGAGCAAGGTCCGCACGGATCGACCGCAGGGTACGGTCATCCGGGTACTGGAGCGTTCCCGCAGCAGTGTGGTGGGTGTGTTCCACCGGGCCCAGCCGGGCCGCAGCGGGCGGGCATCCCACGGTTTCGTCGTCCCGGAGGACCGCAAGCTGCCATGGGACGTCTTTGTGGCGCCTGGCGGTCGGGGCGATGCATCGGATGGTGACGTCGTCGTCGTCAGGATCACGGACTGGGGCAGCGAGCATCGGGGTCCGTCTGGGGAGGTGTCGGAGGTGCTGGGCCGGCTGGGCGACGCCGGTGTGGACGTGCTGGCGATACTCCACGGCCACGAACTGGCCGTCGGTTTCCCGGCGGAAGCGGAAGCCGCCGCCGAGGCGGCCCGGGACCGGGGCGTCACAGAGGCGGACCTGGACGGGCGGGAAGACCTGCGGGAGCTGTTGGTATTCACCATCGATCCCGCGGACGCCCGTGACCACGACGACGCACTGTCCATCGAGCCACTGCCCCGGGGCGGCTGGCGAGTCGGGGTGCATATCGCCGACGTCTCCCACTATGTCCGGCCCGACAGCCCGCTGGATGCGGAGGCTTTGCGCCGGGGCACCAGCGTATACCTGGTGGATCGGGTCGTGCCCATGCTGCCGCACGCGCTGTCCTCGGACCTGTGCAGCCTGGTCCCCGACACCGACCGGCTGACCCTCAGCCTCTTCGTGGATATGGCGCCCGACGGCGGAATCCGCGGTCATCAGTTCGCCCGCAGCGTGATTCGCAGTCGCCAGCGTATCAGCTACGAGGAGGCGCAGGCGGTCCTGGATGGCACCGGCTCGGTGGCCGACGACGCCGACGCCGCCATACGGGAACTGCACGAGGTGGCGCTCCGTCTGCGGCAGGCACGGGTTGAGCGGGGCAGTCTGGACTTCGACCTGCCGGAGACGCGGGTCGTGCTCGATGTGAGCGGTCAGCCGGTGGACATTCAGAAGGTGGTCCGGCTGGACGCGCACCGGCTGGTGGAAGACTTCATGCTGCTGGCCAACGAGGTCGTCGCCCGCAAGGCATCCCAGGCCGAGGTGCCGTTCGTGTACAGGATCCACGAGCCGCCGGACGAGTCTCGCATGGTTCAACTTCGCGAGTTTGTCGCCACCTTTGGACATCGCCTGCCGGGGCGGGCAGGCCGGCCCATGCCCCGGGACCTGCAGCGGCTGATCCGGGCCGCGGAAGGGCGGACAGAGGAGGGGCTGGTGTCCACCGTGGTGCTGCGCTCCATGAAGCAGGCCCGATACAGCGCAGAGAATGTCGGCCATTTCGGCCTGGCCACCACCCACTACGCCCATTTCACCTCGCCCATCCGGCGCTATCCGGACCTGGTGGTGCACCGCCTGCTGGCCGCCCGATTCCTGGACGAATCGAGAGACTCGCCGACGGAGGAGTACCTCCAGGACGTGGCCCGGCATTCCAGCGAGCGGGAACGTGTAGCGGTCGCCGCCGAGCGAGACAGCAAGGACCTGAAGCGTGTCGAGTTCATGAGCCGGCACGTGGGCGACGAGTTCGAGGGCACCATCAGCGGCGTTACAGCGTTCGGCTTCTTCGTCCTCCTGGACGACTTCTTCGTGGAGGGGCTGGTCCACGTGAGTTCCCTGGAGGACGACTACTACCTGTTCGTGGAGGAGCAGTACGCCCTCATTGGCGAACGCACACGACGCCGGTTCCGGACAGGGGACCGCGTAGCCATTCGCGTCGCCCGCGCGAATATCGAGGAACGCAAGATCGACTTCGACCTGGTGGACGGCGGTACGCGGCGGCCGGCCGACGGCCATGACTGACGGGGACAACCGTGCATTGACACCGCGTCCCGGTGCATGGTACCTTGCCCCCTGATCTTCCCCGGCACACCCTCCGAATTGAATGGGCGCACGAAGCGTTTTCGTTTACCTCTCGCCGGGGCAGGGCCAGGTCCCGGATATCCTGCACGCCCTGGCGGCGGAGCAGTCGCTGAGCATTGTGGACTGCAATGCCTCCGACGACGTCGTCGCCCTCGTGAACCGCGGGTTCCCGGCGGGCGTATGCGTGGATGGCAGCTATCCGCACATCGGCGACGTCTGTCGGCTGCTCAAGCGGGACGCCTTCAGCGCCATCGTCCCCGTCGTGGTGCTGGCACCGACTGATGGAGGGGCCGTCATCCTGGATGCCCTCGACGGCGGCGCCGACGAGGTGCTGACTCCGGTGATGGAGCCGGAGGAGCAGTTGCGACGGCTCCGCACCCTGCTGCGCCGTGCGGACCGGGACGTGAGCGTGCACCCCACGACGCGCCTGCCCGGGACCATCCAGATTGAGCGGGACATCGGCAACCGGATCCGCAGCGGGGAGCAGTTTGCCGTGTGTTACGCGGACCTGGACCACTTCAAGGAATTTAACGACCGCTACGGCTACAATGAGGGCGACCGGGTCATCCGGATGCTCGCCCGGCTGCTCCGGGATGTGGTGAAGGGCTACTCACCGGACGGTTTCATCGGCCATATCGGCGGCGACGACTTCATTTTCAACATCGCACTGGACCAGATGAAGCCGGCGTGCGAGGAGATCCTCGAAGTCTTCGACGAGCTGATCCCGTATCAGTACACGGAGGACGATCGACGCGCCGGTTACTTTCTTGGACGCGACCGTCGCGGTAATATCCTGTGGGTGCCCATCATGTCCCTGTCCATCGGGGTGGTGACGAACCAGCACCGCAAGTTCACGCACACCGCTCGCGTCAGCGAACTGGCCACGGAGATGAAGACCTTCGCCAAGAAGATGCCCGGCTCCGTCTACGCGGTGGACCGCCGCACCGACACGGAAGGCTTCTACGGCAGGGCCCATGTCACGGCTGACGAGCTCGAGGTTTCCACCGAATCATGAACGTCCGCTGCCCCAGCTGCCAGACCGTTTTTCGCGTTGACCCGGCTCGCGTGCCGGAAGCCGGTGTCCGGGCTCGCTGCGCCCGATGCAGCGCCACCTTCGCTCTGACCCGCCAGGGCGTTGCGGCCGACGGTGCCCCTCGCACCCAGCCGCATGCCGGCGGCCCGACGGCCCGCGAGAAGCCGCCTGAAACGACGGCATCACCACAGGCGGGTGGTGCGCCTGCGGCCCCTGCCGAGCCGCCCGCCCGGCCTGCGGAGCCCGACCGCGCCCCGGCACCGGTAGGGGCGAGCCAGGTCCCGCAGACGGGCGCCCCGGTCAGGCCGACGGCCAGCGCGCCGGCGACGGGCCCCGACAAGCGGGTGTCCGGCGCCCCATCAACCGGTACCACACCGTCGAAGCAGGCGTCACCCCAGGCACCCCAGGCACCCCCGACGCCGGCACCGCCGTCCGGCCGGGAGGGCCGCGTTCCGGTCTTTGGCTCACGGGACCCCAAGGCCCGCGCCCAGCGCATAGCCAGGGCGCTGGTATCGGACATCGTGGCATATCATCCCAAGCGGCGGGACGAGTGCCTGGCTGCCGGCACGCTGCGCACGGAGTTCCGTGACGAGATCATGAAGAGCTGGGAGGAATACGTGGCCCAGGTGGGACTGGACACCGCAAAGGCGACACCCTACTTCAGGAACGCCCTGAACGACATCCTGGCCCGCGGTCAGCAGATCTTCTGATAGAAATCCGGCCCCCGGCAGGTGCGGCCACCGGAAGATCCTGCCTGCAACCGGCGCCGGGCGGGAACGGCGGAAGGCGTGCGGGGTTTGATGTTGACGGAACCGGCAGGTGCATTACCTTGCACGCCGTTTCGTACGGGGCCGTCCAGGTGCTGGGCGGCCCCCGCGCATTACAGGAGGACGACCCGAACATGGAACCGCAGCAGCTGGAGCGACTGCAGGAGATCCGCGAGCGCGTAGAGGCGCTCGGAGGCTATCTTTGACGTTGCCGCAAAGCAGGACCGCATAGCGACCCTCGACGCACGCATGTCCGCGCCCGGTTTCTGGGACTCGCCGGACGCTGCCCGTGACATCATCAACGAGTCAAACCAGCTCAAGGGCTGGGTCGAGCCGTGGCAGTCACTGACCCGCCGCGGCCGGGACCTCATTGAACTCGCCGAGCTGCTGGATCTGGAGCCCGACGAGACGCTGGACGCGGAATGGCAGGCCGAGCTGGGACGTCTCGAGCAGGAGGCGGAACGGCTGGAAGTGAAGGCCATGCTCAGCGGCCCCGACGACGGACGGGACGCCATCCTGACCATCCATCCGGGCGCCGGCGGCACCGAATCGCAGGACTGGGCGGAAATGCTGCTCCGCATGTACACGCGGTGGGCAGAGCGCCATGGCTTCGAGGTCTCGCTGCTGGACAGGCAGCCGGGCGAGGAGGCGGGTATCAAGAGCGCAAGCATCGAGATCACGGGAATGCACGCCTACGGCTACCTGAAGGCGGAGAAAGGCGTGCATCGCCTGGTGCGCATATCGCCCTACGACTCGCAGAGCCGGCGGCATACGTCATTCGCCAGCGTGTTCGTTTACCCGGTCGTTGATGACGCCATCGAGATCAACATCGAGGACAAGGACCTTCGTATTGACGTGTACCGGGCCTCCGGTGCCGGCGGCCAGCACGTCAACAAGACCAGCTCGGCGGTCCGGATCACGCACCTGCCGACGAACATCGTCGTGGCGTGCCAGAACGAGCGCAGCCAGTTCCAGAACAAGGAAACGGCCATGAAGATGCTGCGTGCGGCGATGTACGAGCGCGAGCTGGCCCTGCGGCAGGCGGAGAAGGACAAGGTCGAGGCGGAAAAGACGGAGATCGGGTGGGGCAACCAGATCCGCTCGTATGTCTTCCAGCCGTACACCCAGGTCACGGACCACCGGACGGAGCTCAAGATCGCCGACGTCCAGCGGGTCATGGACGGCGACCTGGACCCGTTTATCGAGAAGTTCCTGAAGGAATTCGGCGCGCGCGTCGCCTGAGACGCAGCGTGATGGCAGGAGGGGGGATGGAGGAGCGCCGCACACAGGTCCTGGAGGACCGCCTCGCCAAGCTGGAGCAGCTGAAGAGGCAGGGCATCGAACCGTACGGCTATCGGTACGAGGTCACACACGGCACCCGGGACGCCCGGCGTCTGTTCGAGGAAGGGGAGCAGGGGCAGGCCGGGGCACAGGAATCACCAGCGGAACCCGACACCGGGTTGCGTGTTCGGCTGGGTGGGCGGCTGGTCTCCATGCGGTCCCACGGCAAGACACTGTTCGCGGACCTGGCCGACCGGTCGGGCCGGCTGCAGCTGTACTTCCGGAAGAACGACCTGGGTGATGCCTTCGGCGTGCTGGAACTGCTGGACATCGGTGACTGGATCGGTGTCGAGGGCACGCTCATGCGCACGCGCATGGGTGAGGTCACGCTACAGGTCGCATCGTTCGAGCTGCTGGCGAAATCGGTGCGGCCGCTGCCGTTCGGCAAGGAGGAGACGGACGAGGTCACCGGCGAAAAGCGCGTCCATGGCGGCTTTGCCGACGTCGAGCAGCGCTACCGCCAGCGCTACGCCGACCTCGCCGTGCATCCGGACGTGCGCGACGTGTTCATCGCCCGCAGCCGAATTGTCAGCGGCGTGCGCCGGTTCCTGGACGAGCGCGGCTACATCGAGGTGGAGACGCCCGTGCTGCAGCCACTGTACGGTGGTGCCAGCGCCCGACCGTTCACCACTCACCACAATGCGCTGGACATGAAGCTGTACCTGCGCATCGCCGATGAGCTGTACCTGAAGCGCCTCATCGTCGGCGGGCTGGAACGCGTTTACGAGATCGGCAAGGACTTCCGCAATGAAGGCATCGACCGGACGCACA
>DATHVP010000047.1:0-2917 GCA_035461245.1 Longimicrobiales bacterium
CGCAGTTCGAGGGAACCACGGTTGACGGCAATCTCTCCATCGGTAACGGAGCGTCAGCCCAGGGCGTGCAGAACGTGGACAACTTCGGCTCGTTCTACCTGACGGCGGACCCGTTCAACTACAACGGCCACTCGTTCACGCTGCTGATCACCTTCATCAACCCGACAGCGCACACCGAGCTGTTCACGGCGGCGCTCACGGGTCGGGTGCAGGGCAATCAGCTGGGCGGTGTGTATGTTGATTTCGACAACACGCCGAGGTTCTGGTTCAACGGGGCGAAGTACTCGGTCGCCGTCAATGACGTTGACCTGACCTCCCCGGCCATGGGAGTCACGCACTTTGCTGCTCCCATTACGGGCCGCGTAACGGCCTCGGTGCCGGAGCCCATGTCAATGGTGCTGCTCGGAACAGGGCTCCTGGGTGTGGGTTTCGTCGGCCGTCGTCGTCGGACGCTGGTCCAAGACGATCTGGCATGACCGGACACGGGCGGGCAGCCGGGTTGAAATCGGTTGCTCGCCTCGCCAGACTTCAGAAGCAAACGAGTTTCGCCCGTACCAGAGTGGCAGGATCATGAACCAGAATGGTTTTCAGGCGCCGCAGACTGTCCGGACCTTTGTGCCGGCTGCCTACTTCCTCGCCGTTCTGATGGTTCTGTTGCCGCCACTGGATGTCTATTTCAGCATGCCGACCACTGATCCCGGCAGTGCCATGTGGCGGTTCGGGGCCATTGGCATGATCACCAGTGCCGTGCTGATCCCCATTGTCGGTGTGTTCCTGGCGCTCGTTACGGCGGTCGCCGTCGGGCACAAGTGGCCCTTTCGCATCGCGGCCGCAGCGGCGTTGGTGGGAGGTATAGGGCTCACCATAGCGGTGGCGCTTTTCGCCTTCGATGCGCTCCAGGTGCGCCGGGAGATCTCGCCTGACATGGTGCGCCGCTTTGACTTCACAGTGATCAAGTCCATCCTCAGTCAGCTGGCACAGATCATCGCCCTGATCGTGCTGTATGTCGCCAGCGTCAGGGCGGGCAGGCATCTGCCCCGCTCCGGCTCCGGTCATCGACGCAGGGGACAGACGCTCGTCCGGGCAGGCGAGTAGCCACGCAGACCCGTCGCTTGCCACGCGCGGCGGGGCCCCGTCTCCTTTCCAATCCCCCTCCAGGTCGTTGCGTTGCCGGGCAGCGACACAGTGTTGCGGCAAGGCCACACCAGCTGACCCCGGGGGCTTCTGGAAGCCACCCAGATTTTCGTCGGCAGCCTCGCAAGTCGTTGTCCTGAGCAGATATGTCAGGCTGTGGCGGTCTGACAACACCCGTGGGCCGGGAATGCCCTGTTTGTTGCATTACGGGGCGACCGTGACGAAAGAAGCCATCCGAGTCGCCTGGTGCATCGACAACATGCAGGTGGGCGGCACCGAACTGAATGCCATCCGAACGGCGGAGCTGCTGGACCGGTCCCGGTTCGACCTGCGGGTCGTATCGCTGCAGGATCACGGCCCGTTGCTGGAGCGTTATGCCGCGGCGGGGGTGCCGGTGCACCCGTTGCCGCTGAAGAGCCTGTACCGCCCCTCGGTGTTGCGTCGCGGGGCCGCCCTGGTCCGGCTGCTGCGGAAGCACAGGGTGGAGATCGTGCACGCCCACGACATCTACAGCAACCTCTTCGCCGTGCCCTGGGCCCGCCTGGCGGGCGCCCGGACGCTGGCCAGCCGGCGCTGGTGGGAGGGCAGTCCCGGCATGGCGTGGCGCCTTGCGTCCCGGCGGGCGTACGGCATGGCCCACGCGGTGCTGGCCAACTCGGACGCCATCGGCCGACTGGTGACGGACCGCGAGGGCGTGTCCCCTGACCACGTCTTCGTCGTCCCGAACTTCGTGGACGCGGAGATGTTCACGCGCCCGCCCGCGGACGCCGTACGCGCACTGCGTAGCGAACTGGGCATCCCATCGGGCGTGCCGGTCATCGGCATCGTGGCGAACCTGCTGCCCATCAAGAACCACGCGCTGCTGCTCCGGGCGGCGGCGGTGCTGCGGGAGCAGGACCTGGCCTTCCACCTGGTGATGGTAGGGGACGGCCCGGAGCGAGGCCGGCTGGAGCAGCTCGCCGACCAGCTCGACCTGCGCGCCGCGGTCACGTTTGCCGGCCGGCTGCCGAACCGCCCGAACCTGCACCACCTGTTCGACATCTCGGTGCTCTCCTCGGACAGCGAGGGCATGCCCAACACGGTGCTGGAGGCCATGGCGGCGGCGCGGCCGGTGGTGAGCACACGCGTGGGCGCGGTGGCGGACGCCGTCGTGCACGGCGAGTCGGGGCTGCTGGTGGAGCCCGGGGACGTCAGCGGGCTGGCGTCGGCGCTGTCGTGGCTCATCCGCAGCCCGGCGGACGCCTCACGCCTGGGAGCGGCGGCGTACGACGTCGCGTTCACGAGGCACTCTCCGCGTGCGGCGCTGGGCCGGCTGGAGCACCTGTACGAGACGCTGGCCGGCCGGAGCGCACCGGCCCGGGCGCCCATCGGGCATCCCGCACTCGTCCCGGCGGGAGGCTGACGCATGTGCGGCATCTGTGGCAGCTTCAGCTATGGCTGGAGCGGCGGGGACACGACGGAAGCGGTGACGCGCATGCGGGACACCATGCCCCACCGGGGCCCTGACGACGCCGGTGTCTACGTCTCGCCGGACCGTCGACTGGGGCTGGGTCATCGGCGCCTGTCCATCGTGGACCTGTCGCCGGCGGGGCACCAGCCCATGGCCAATGAGGACGGCAGCGTCTGGATAGCGTTCAATGGCGAGATCTACAACCACGCCGAGCTGCGGCCGGAGCTGGAGGCCCGTGGGCACGTCTACCGGTCCCGTTCGGACACGGAGACGCTGGTCCACCGGTACGAGGAGTACGGCGGGGGTATGCTGGGCCGACTGCGGGGGATGTTC
>DATHVP010000048.1:0-64637 GCA_035461245.1 Longimicrobiales bacterium
AAGAGGCCATCTTTCCCGAAGTCCCCACTCGAGAACTCCGGTGTATGCGGTATTAGCCCGGGTTTCCCCGGGTTGTCCCCCGTACAGGGATAGGTTGCTCACGTGTTACGCACCCGTCCGCCACTCGACTCACTCCCCGAAAGGAGTGGCCTCGTTCGACTTGCATGTGTTAAGCACGCCGCCAGCGTTCGTCCTGAGCCAGGATCAAACTCTCCAATGGATAAGTCTGACTAGCTCTCTCGAACACCTACGTATTTCCACGTTAAGGTGTCCGGAATCATTACCTTTGATTCTTGAATCCCTGCGTCCGAAGACGCGACCCGGCGGAAGGTATACCGGCCGGGCATGGGACCCACACGAACATGTACGAACCTCGATTGTCAAACAGCAGATCTGTCTCGGGTCGGCGTCGCATTACTTTCGCGCCGAGCAATCCAATATACCGACAGCTTGTCGCCTCGTCAACCCCGCGTCGAACTCGTCGTACTGGATGCCTCGAGGCGGACACCGAATATAACAGGGTCGAGCCCGGGATCAAGCGGCGCGGACCCGATTTCCGGAGGTGAGAAAGGCCCGCAGGAGGTTGACCTGCGGGCCGGAATCATGGCGAGCATGCGACGGGCACAGGGGGGTCCCGTCAGCGGCCGGCGTGGAGCCGGGGATGGATCAGAACTCTTCTTCCTCGTCGGAATCGTCGTCCTCCCACTCCTCCTCGTCTTCCCACTCCTCGTCGTCGTCCCAGTCCTCGTCGAGGTCGTCGTCCTCCCACTCCTCATCGTCGTCCTCGTCCCAGTCCTCGTCCTCCCACTCCTCGTCCTCATCATCGTCGAGGTTGAGGATATCGAGGCCGGTTTGCCAGCTGGGCAGCCGGCGCAGCTCCAACACATCCGCCATTTTGAATCTCCTTATATGGGAGGCCAGACCGCTCCCGACGGAAAAGAACCCCGAGGGGCACTGCACCCCCTCGGACGGGCCAAGGTACACCGAGGCTGAATCGTGTCAAGGGGGTTCTGGGACGGAGGCTTCCCGGCGGGTAGCGGGAGGAGGACGGGGCCCTCCCCGGCCGGGGTCCGGAGGCCGGATTCCAGCCGGGGAGCCACGGTATCCATCAACCTGTGCGCGCAGCCTTCTTGCGCTCGTGGAGCTTGAGGAAGCGCTTGCGCAGCCGGATGGCTGCCGGCGTGACTTCCACGAGTTCATCGTCACCGATGAACTCCAGGGCGCTCTCCAGGGTAAGCTGCCGCGGCGTCTCCAGCAGGATGGCGTCATCGGCGCCTGCAGCCCGGATGTTGGTGAGCTTCTTTCCCTTGGTGACGTTGACCTCGAGGTCCCCCGGGCGGGCGTTCTCGCCGACGATCATGCCCTCATACACGGGCACGCCCGGTCCGATGAAGAGCGCACCACGCTCCTGCAGGTTCCACAGGGAGTAGGCGACGCTGGTACCGTCCGCCATGCACACCATGACGCCGCGGTCCCGGCTGCGGATGGTGCCGGCCCAGGGGCCGTACCCGTTGAACCGATGGTGCAGCACGCCCTCGCCGCGCGTGTCCGTGAGGAACTCGCTCCGGTATCCGAAGAGACCTCGTGCCGGGATGCGGTAAACGATCCGGGTCAGTCCGGACCCCTCCGAGGAGCCGCGCATTTCCGTCATCTCGCCCTTGCGGCTGCCCAGCTTCTCGATGACGACACCGACAAAGGCCTCCGGCACGTCAATGACCACTTCCTCGTAGGGCTCGAGGACAGCACCACCGTCGTCCTTCTTCGTGATGATCCGTGGGCGCGAGACGGCGAATTCATACCCTTCCCGGCGCATGGTCTCCATGAGGATGCCGAGATGCAGTTCGCCCCTGCCGCTGACCGTGTAGGTATCCGGCGAGCCGGTGTCCTCCACCTTCAGCGCCACGTTGCGCTCCAGCTCCTTGTAGAGTCGGTCCCGGAGCTGCCGGCTGGTAACGTACTTGCCCTCCCGGCCGGAGAACGGCGAAGAATTGACGATGAAGTCCACCGACATGGTGGGCTCTTCCACCGCGATGCCCGCCAGCCGCTCGGGGCGGCTCACATCCGTGATGGTGGCGCCGATCTCCACACCCTCCAGACCTGCCAGCGCTACGATCTCCCCGGCGCTGGCCGACTCGACCTCCGTCCGCTGCAACCCTTCGAAAACGAAGAGCTTCGAGACACGACCCTGGCGGTCACCCTCTGATGGCGCGAACCCGATGACATCATCGGTCCGGTGCGCCAGCAGGAGGATCGGATCGCCCACCCGTACCGTACCCCTCTCAACCCGGCCGATGGCGAGACGACCCAGGTAGGGCGAGTGATCGATGGTGGAGACCAGCATCTGGAACGGCTGCTGGGCGTCGCCCGGCGGCGCCGGCACATGCTCCAGGATGGACTCGAACAGGGGCTGCAGGTTCTCCCTCTCATCGCCCAGGTCCCGGATGGCGTACCCCTCCCTGGCCGCGGCATACAGGAACGGCGAGTCCAGCTGGGCCTCGTCCGCCTCCAACTCCATGAACAGTTCCAGCACCTCGTCGTGAACCCGCTTCGGATCGGCGCCATCCCGGTCGATCTTGTTGATGACCACAATGGGCTGCAGCCCCAGCGCCAGTGCCTTCCGCGTTACGAATCGGGTCTGCGGCATGGGCCCGTCAAACGCGTCCACCAGGATCAGCACCCCGTCCACCATGCGCAGGATCCGCTCGACTTCGCCGCCGAAATCAGCGTGCCCTGGCGTGTCCACAACGTTGATCTTGTGATCCCGCCACCGGATGGACGTGTTCTTCGAAAGGATCGTGATGCCTCGCTCCTTCTCCAGCGGGTTGCTGTCCATCACCCGCTCCTCCACTACCTGGTTGTCACGGAACGCACCCGCCTGGCGGAGCATCTTGTCCACCAGCGTCGTCTTGCCGTGGTCCACGTGGGCAATGATTGCGACGTTTCTGATCATCTTCCGGCCCGGTCCTGGATCTATCGTTGTACTCCCCGGCTTCCCGCCGGGGCATTTTCCGGTGCAGCCCTTTAAGGTAACCTCCTCGATGGATCAGGGGCAGGGGTGGGTCGGAGGGGGCCCTGACGGGGGGGGGCGGGCTGGAATCAGCTCGGAGTGAGGCGCCACGCGATGTCGCGGCGGCGGGGGCCGTCCCACTCACACAGGAACACCCTCTGCCACCTGCCCAGCAGCGGTCTGCCCTCCTCCACAAGGAGCGTCAGACCGGGGCCGAAGAAGGCGACCTTCAGGTGAGCGTCGGAATTGCCCTCGGCGTGGCGGAAACCGGCATCCCGTGGAACGAGACGTCGCATGAATGCGACGGCGTCGCTGGCGACGTCGGGGTCGAAGCCTTCGTTGACGGTAAGGGCACATGTCGTGTGCAGGGACCACAGGTGGAGGACGCCGGTATGGATGCCTGCGGCCGCCACCACGCCCTGGACCTCGTCCGTGATATCAATGAGTTCCTCGCGCGCCGACGAGGCGATGCGTATCCGGTCAGGCACGGGCGTCCTCGTCGCGGCCGGCCCCGTTGTTCGTCCGCCGGGCGCCGGCCCGATCGGGCTGTGTGCGCGTGAGGGGCACCAGCGTCTCGTGGTCGATCTGCACGGTGACGTGGCTGATGTTGAAGCGGGAGTGCATGACGTCGTGGATCTCCTGGAGGACCGACTGATGGCGGGCCGGGTCCCGGATGAGGGCGTGTCCGCTCATGGACAGGTAACCGCTGGTCAGGGTCCACACGTGCAGGTCGTAGA
Source organism: Longimicrobiales bacterium (assembly GCA_035461245.1). Classification (GTDB taxonomy): domain Bacteria; phylum Gemmatimonadota; class Gemmatimonadetes; order Longimicrobiales; family RSA9; genus SH-MAG3. The sequence continues at coordinate 3,745 of DATHVP010000048.1, forward strand.
CGTCGTGCACGCCATCCACGTCAAGTATGGCGCGGTGCACGGCGCCGATGTCGATGCCACGGGGGACGGCCTCCAGCAGGATGTCCACGGACTCGCGCATGAGCCGCCATGCCCCGGCAAGGATGAGCAGGGCCACGAACACGGAGATGAGGGGGTCTGCGACGTACCAGCCGGTGGCGAGGATGATGAGGGCGGCGGAGATGGCGCCGACGGAGCCCAGCAGGTCGCCGAGGATGTGCAGATACGCGCCGCGCATGTTCAGGTTGTGACTGGCAGAGGAGTGGAGCAGCACGGCACCGATGATGTTGACCACGAGACCGCCGGATGCCACCACCAGCATGAGGGTGCCCTCCACCTCCTGCGGCGTCTGAAAGCGCAGGAACGCCTGCCACAGGATGATGCCGGCGATGAGAAAGAGGGCGGCGCCGTTGACGAGGGCGCAGAGGATCTCCAGCCGGAGCCAGCCGTAGGTCTTCTCCGGCGTGGCCGGCCGGCGTGAGAACCACAGGGCGAACCACGTCAGCGCGAGGGCGGCGACGTCGTTGAGCATGTGCCCGGCGTCGGCCATGAGCGCCAGCGAGTTGGCGATCCAGCCACCCACGAACTCCACCACCATGAACGTGGAGGTGAGGGCCAGCACCACGATGAGCCGTCGCCGACTCACCTCCCGCAGGTGGTCGTGATGGTCGTGATCGTGATGGTCGTGTCCGTGATCATGGTCATGCCCGGGGTCGTGGCGGTGACCCGGCGCGGCATCGTGCTTCCGGGGCCCGTGCATCAGTGCCCTTCCTGCAGGCTGCCGAAGCGGGCATCGGCGGCGACAACCCAGGTCCACTCGTCGTCCATGACAAAGGAACGGGGCGGCAGCGTCAGGACGCCGCCAGCGTCGTTCCGGGCCAGGAGGACCAATGGCTCACCGGCGGGCACGGGGGCCATTTCGGCCACGCTGCCCGGCGGCACCGTGCCCACCACGACCTCGGGCGCCGCACGAGCCGGCAGGCGGTACGCGATGGTCAGGCGGTGCTCGCTCCGGTTCACGACCATCAGCGTCGCCAGTGCCGCCCGGGCCCGTGCCGGCTCCGGCTGGGCCGGCGGCGGCGCGGCCGGCGGGGAGGCGCAGCCCGCCGCCATGCCGATGGCCAGGAAGATGGCAAGTGTGATTCTGCTCATGTCCATGGTCAGTCTACCCTGCAACCCCTCAGACGTTGGCCGCCTGCAGCCGACTCAGGCCAGGCATTCCAGGAACCTCCGCACCTCCGTCGTCGAAGCCAGCGCGGCATGCGCGGCGGTATCGGCGGGCGGGTCACCGACGACGACGGCGCAGCCGCCATCGCCGACAACCCGGAAGGCGTCCTCGTCAGTCCGATCATCGCCGATGAACACGACAGGCGCATTGGCATGCCCCTCCAGCAACGACGCGCTCAGGAAGCTCAATGCCCGCCCCTTGTGCCACTCCACGTCGGGGCGGATCTCCACCACTTTCTTCCCGTCCGTGACTCGCAGATCGGGCACCGCCTCGCACAGCGCCCGCACCTGGCGCGCTATGCCGGCGCCCTCCGCGGGGTCCTCCACCAGCCGGTAGTGGACGGACAGGGTCAGGCCCTTGTCCTCGACGATGACACCCGGGACGGCCCCGAATCGCTCCCGCAGCCGACCAGCCGTCTCCGCCAGACGGCCGGTGGCCGCCACTGCCTCCGGGTGGACCCGATGGACCCCGGGCCCTTCGATCTCCAGGCCGTGGTTGCCGGCATAAAATACCCCGGCCAGCCCGACGCGACCCCGCAGGTCGGCCAGACCACGGCCACTGATGAGCGCCACGTGCGTATCCGGCCGGTCGGCCAGTGCCTCCAGCAGGGCGCGCGTCTCCGCCGGCAGGGCAGCATCTTCAGGCCTGGGCACGATGGGTGCCAGCGTGCCGTCGAAATCCAGGCCAAGAAGCAGGATGCCGTGACGGGCGCGGTCCTCGCGCAGTCGGCCGGTCAGGTCACGGGCGTCTGCCAGCATGTCACCTCCTCCAGGGTTGAGGGGCCCAGACTATCCGTGCCGGGAAGCCCCGTCAAACTCGGTTGCAGCGCGTTCCACGCTCTGCTAGCTTCCGGCTGGCGCAAACCCCGCACCTCTCAGCCGACGGTTCGAACATCATGAAAATGGTGCGATTTCTCGCGGCGGCCGCTGTGCTGCTGCCGGCGTGCAACAACCTGCCCCAGGGCATGGGCAACCTGAGCGGCGTCGTCGTGGTGGCTCCGGACTCCGTCTGGGCCGTCATCGGCGACAGCGTGTACAGCGCCCTCGAGCCCCGGATCTTTACCGTCCGCGATGAACGCACATTCGAGGTGACACACGTGTCGCCGGCGGATGCGGCCTGGGCGGACCTGCGACGGTTCCGCCAGATCATCGCGGTCGGCGCCGCCGGCGACGCGTGGGTGGAGCCGGCTCTCCGGCGCAGCAGCAATGATGTCGATGCCGGTATCGCGGTGGCGGAGAATGTCTGGGCCCGCAACCAGCGAGTATGGACGGTCGTCGTGCCGGCGGGATCTGCGCCGGATGCGGCCCTGCCCCACGTGGACCCGGTGGCCCAGTCCCTGGACAGCATCTTCCGGGCGGGCGCGCTGCAGCGCATGTACCAGAGCCGCCCTGACACGACTCTGCAGGACAGCCTGCTCAGGACCCGCGGCTTCGGCATCCTCATGCCGAATGTCTACCACCCGCTCACACGGGATGACGACGTCAGCCTGTTCCAGAGCAGCACGCAGATGGGCGGCACGCTGGTCAGGTCAATCCTCGTCGTCCACGAGACCGGCCTGGTGCCGCTCACCATGGAGAACGCCCTCGCCTGGCGGGAACGTGCAGCAGGCGAACTGTATCGCCCGGCCCACGAGACGCTGCGCGACCGGGTCGAATCCCGGACCCTGACCGTGAACGGCCTGCCTGCAATGGAAGTCCAGGGCATCTGGGACGGCACTGATCCGTCCTGGCCCATGAGCGGTCCGTTCATGGCCCGGGTATACCATTGCGAGGAGCAGGACAGATCGTACCTGGTGGATGCATGGGTCTACGCGCCCGGCCGGCCCAAGTACGAGTACATGGTCCAGCTCGCCACCATACTGAACACGTTCCGCTGCGGGGCGGGCCAGGACTAGGCACGCCCGCCCGGGCGGAACCCGGGCGGGCGTGCGTCCCGTCGCACGGCATTGAGCAGAAGCATGTCCTTTGTCCATCTCCATACCCACAGCGAATTCAGCCTGCTGGACGGCGCGAACCGACTGGGCGACCTGATCCGACGCACCCAGGAGCTGGAAATGCCGGCCCTGGCACTCACGGACCACGGCTGCATGTTTGGCGCATGGGAGTTCCACGGCGCCGCGAGGAAGGCAGGCATCAAGCCCATCCTCGGCATGGAGGCCTACGTCGCGCCGGGCGACCGACGGGTCAGGACCGCTGCCCGCGCCGGTGACGGCAGGCCCGAGGACAAGTACTACCACCTGGTCCTGCTGGCAGAGGACATGGATGGGTATCGCAACCTGGTCCGCCTCAGTTCCATCGGCTACCTGGAGGGCTTCTACCACCGCCCGCGGATAGACCGTGAGGTGCTGGCGCAGTACTCGAAGGGCATCATCGTCACGTCGGCGTGCATGGCCGGCGAGGTCGCCCGGAACCTCGAAGCGGACCGATGGGACGAGGCAAGGGAAGCGGCGTCGTGGTATGCCAACGAGTTCGCCGGCCGCTATTACCTGGAGGTCCAGGCGCATGATACGCCGGGGCAGCAGCAGCTCAACGGGAAGGTGTTCCGCCTGGCCGATGAACTGGGACTCCCCGTCGTCGCAACCAATGATGCCCACTTCCTGCGTGCCGGCGACCATGACGCGCACGACGTGCTGCTCTGCATCGGCCTCGGCAAGGACTATCACGACGAGAACCGGATGAAGTATGACCCGGGCCTCTACTTCAAGGACCCGGCCGAGATGGCGGCGCGTTTCCCCGACCGCCCTGACGTCATCGAGAACACGCTGGCCATCGCCGACAAGGTCAACGTCGAATTCGCCAGGCAGTACCACGTGCCCCAGTTCCCCCTGCCTGCCGACGTAAGCACCGAGGCGGAGTTCCTGCGTCGCATGACATACGAGAAGGCGCGGGCCCGCTTCGGTGACCCGCTGCCCGGGGGCTGGGAAGAACGCATCGAGTACGAGCTCGGCGTCATCTCCAACGAGAAGGCAGACTACGCCGGCTACTTCCTCATCACCCAGGACTTCATCAACTGGGCAAAGGAACGGGGCATCCCCGTGGGGCCGGGCCGCGGCTCGGCGGCGGGTTCACTGGTGGCCTACGTCATCGGCATAACGGACGTGGACCCCCTCGAGTTCGACCTTCTCTTCGAGCGCTTCCTGAACCCGGACCGCGTGTCGATGCCGGACATCGACATCGACTTCTGCTACGAGCGTCGTGGCGAGGTCATCGAGTACACGCGGGCCAAGTACGGCAAGGACTCCGTCGGTCAGATCATCACGTTCGGCACCATGAAGTCCCGCGCCGTCATCCGCGACGTGGGCCGCGTGCTCGGTTTCGAACCGTCGGAAACGGACCGCCTCGCCAAGCTCATCCCCAATGCACCCAACAACTCGCTGACGGTCGCGGAAGCGGCTGAGAAGGTCAGTGAACTGAGGGCGCTCATCGAGTCCGACCCGCGCGTGGCGCAGCTCGTCGAATACGCGAAGGTGCTGGAGGGGCTGTCCCGCCACGCCAGCGTGCATGCCGCGGGCGTCGTCATTGCCCCGGGGCCCATCCACGAGTACGTCCCCGTCTGCACCCAGTCCACCCGGGGCAGCGGTGCCGGGGACGACGAGACGGTCATCGTCACCCAGTGGGACATGAACGCGCTGGAACAGGCCGGGATGCTGAAGATGGACTTCCTGGGCCTGAAGACGCTGACCGTCATCCATGACGCGGTACAGGCGGTAAAGGCGCGGCATGGCGCGCTGGTGCATCCGCAGACCGGAACGGCATACGAGCGGATGGAGGACGTCCCGCTGGACGACCCCGCCGTCTACGACATGCTGGCCCGCGGCGGCACGACGGGCGTGTTCCAGTTCGAGTCGAACCTGGCCACCGAGAAGCTGCGCTCCATGAGATGCGACTGGTTCGAAGACCTGGTCGCCACCAATGCCCTCATCCGGCCCGGTCCGCTGGACTCCGGCATGACCGACGTATACATCCGCAGGAAGCTCGGCAAGGAGCCGGTCCGTTACCCGCACCCGCTGCTGGAAGAGGTGCTGGCGCCGACCTACGGCGTCATCACCTATCAGGAGCAGGTCATGCGCATGGCCCAGGTCCTGGCCGGCTTCACGCTGGCCGAAGCCGACGTGCTCCGGAAGGCGGTGGGCAAGAAGGACATGGCCCTCATCCAGAAGGAAGTCGGCAAGTTCGTGGACCGCGCCGTCGCCAATGGCGTGGACCAGCAGGTCGCCCGGGAGATCGCCGATCAGGTGGAGACTTTCGGCCGCTACGGCTTCAACCGCTCCCATTCCGTGGCCTACGCGCTGCTCAGCTACCAGACGGCATGGCTGAAGCGGCACTATCCCGCGGAGTTCATGGCCGCCCTGCTCTCATCGGTCGTTGACAAGACCGATGACGTCGTCGGCTATATCGCCGAGTGCCGGGAACTCGGCCGCTATATCCCGGACCACCCCAACGGGATCACGGTGCTGCCGCCCGACGTCAACGAGTCCGGCTGGAAGTTTACGCCAGTGGCGAGTGACGCCATCCGCTTCGGCCTCGGCGCACTCCGCGGCCTCGGCGCCGGCGCGGTCAAGTCGATTCTCGACAACAGGCAAGCGGGCGGCGGGTACCGCTCCCTCTTTGACCTGGCCGACCGCGTCGACCTGCGCCAGGCGGGCAAGCGCTCCATCGAGGCCCTCATCCTTTCCGGCGCCTGTGACCAGTTCACTGACCCGCCGGCGCACCGCGCCCAGCTGCTGGAAGGGCTGGATCATGTGGTGCGGGAGGCCCAGCTACGCCATGAGGAGCGCGCCAGCGGGCAGGGGTCACTTTTCGACCTGGGTGGACCGGCGGAGGCGGGGCCGGAACGCCCGGAGCCCACGCTGCCTGATGTCCCCCGCTGGGCCGAGTCGGAACGGCTGACCCGGGAGAAGGAGATTCTGGGGTTCTTCATCAGCGGCCACCCGCTGGAACGGTTCCGTGACGAGGTCCGGGTTTTCGAAACGGTGAACACGGCGTCCCTGAAACAGTTCCGGGACCAGAAGGTGGAACTGGCATGCGTCGTGACGGGCGTGAGCCGGCAGATCTCGAAGAAGAACGGCTCGGAATGGGGCAAGCTGACGGTTGAGGATTTCTACGGTACCGCGTCGGTACTGGCGTTCGGCGACGTATGGGAGCAGTATCATGACCTGCTGGTACAGGATGCGGCGGTCCTGATCCGCGGCTCCGTCTCCGGCCGGGACCGGGACGAAGACGCGCCGCACATCTTCCTGGACAGCGTGGTGCCGCTGGCGCAGCTCAGGACCAGCGGCACACTGGCGGTGGAGGTCGCCCTGGCGGGAGCGGCAGCGGATGCGGTGGGACTGGCGACGGACGCGTTCCGCCAGCATCCGGGACAATCGGCCGTCTACGTGACGGTCACGCATGGCAATAACGGCTCGACGGAGACGGTGCGGCTGCGCTCACGCAGCATTACTGTGACGCCCGACGAAGTGCTCCTGAGCGAGCTGAGGGGACTGTTCGGACCCGACAGGATCCGGCTGGTCCGATCATAGAGAGGACGAGCGTGAGCTCAGCAATGGAGTTTGAGAAGGACATCGGGCGGCTCGAGGAGCAGATCCGCCAGCTGGAGCAGCTGGCGGAACAGCACGATCTCGACGTGTCCGACGAACTGAATGTGCTGCAGCAGAAGCTGGAGGCACTGCGCCAGGAAACGTACCACAACCTGAGCGCGGTCGAGCGCGTGCAGCTCGCCCGGCACCCGAAGCGTCCGTACTCACTGGATTACATCGACCGCGCATTCACCGACTTCGTGGAACTGCACGGCGACCGTGCCTACCGGGACGACGAGGCCATCGTCTGTGGCTGGGCGCGACTGGACGGCCGCAGCGTCATGGTCGTCGGCCACCAGAAGGGCCGCGACATGAAGGAGAACCTGCGGCGCAACTTCGGCATGCCCCATCCGGAGGGCTACCGCAAGGCACTGCGATTGATGCGGCTGGCGGAGAAATTCGGCGTGCCCATCATTACCCTCATCGATACGCCCGGCGCTTACCCCGGGCTCGGCGCGGAGGAGCGCGGCCAGGCGGAAGCCATTGCCCGCAACCTGCTGGAGATGGCGCGGCTGAAGGTGCCGGTCATTGCGGTAGTCATCGGCGAGGGCGGCAGTGGCGGCGCCCTGGCACTCGGGGTGGCAGACCGGATCCTCATGCTGGAGAACTCCGTTTACAGCGTCATTTCCCCGGAAGGATGCGCAGCCATCCTGTGGAAAACGGCGGGTGCCAAGGACAAGGCAGCGGAGGCGCTGAAGCTGACGGCCCGTGACCTGTCGGCGCTGGAAGTGGTGGACGACGTCGTGCCCGAGCCCCTGGGCGGCGCCCATACCGACTGGGATACCGCCGCGGCGGCGCTGCGCAGTGCCCTCGTGCGTCACCTCAGCGAACTCGACAGCGTCGAACCCGATGAGCGCCGCCGGCAGCGGTGGGCGAAGTTCGAGGCCATGGGCGCCTGGCGGGAAGATTGAACGGACTCGGGATCGGGATCGTAAACGTAAACGTGGACGGGATCGTTATTGACACGTGAACGAGACGAACCGTCCTGAGGGTCAGGGCACCGAGGCGAATGCACCCGCCCCCTTCCCCGCCCGCTGCGTTCAACGTTTACGTGTACGATCCCGATCCCGATCCCGTTCCCGAAAAAGTCGATAATGGCGAACATCATAGAGATCAGTTTCAAGGGCAACCGTCGAGAGTATTACACGTGCGAGCTGGACGCCGTGGACCTCTCGGATTACGTCATCGTGGAGGCCGACCGGGGTGAGGACCTGGGCCGCGTCACGGCGGCGGGTGCAGTGGCGGAGCGCAAGTGTTCCGGCTGCTCAACCGGTTGCGCTGCGCCGGTGCCGACGCGCCGCGTGGTACGACGGGCCGAGGAGTCGGAGGTGGCGCGGGCGGTCTCTCTGCGGGCCGATGAGCCGCGCGTCCGCCGGATGACCCGCGAGAAGGTCATCCAGTACAACCTGAAGATGAAAGTCAGCGAGGCGGAATGGCAGTTTGACCGGAACAAGCTGACCATCTATTTCACAGCGGAACGCAGGGTGGATTTCCGGGAACTGGTCCGGGACCTGGCGCGCACGTTCCGGACACGCATTGAGTTGAAGCAGATTGGTGTCCGCGACGAGGCGGCGCTACTGGGCGGCGTAGGCCGGTGCGGCCGGGAGCTGTGCTGCTCCAGCTGGCTGCGGGAGCTGAAGCCGGTGAGCCTGCAGCTCGCCAAGGATCAGCGACTGTCACTGAATCCGGCGCAGATCTCCGGCTGCTGCGGCCGCCTCATGTGCTGCCTCACGTACGAACACGACTCGTACGTGCAGGCCCGCAAGCGCTTCCCCCGCGAGGGGAAGACCCTGGTTACCTCGATGGGCCCTGAGAAGGTCCTTACCGTGGACATCTGGCGGGAGCGGGTCCACCTCAGGGACGAGGATGGCAACCGCCGCACGGTCGCCCTGGACGAACTCAAACGGGAGATCGCCGGCGCAACGGACCGGCCGGCCACCACCGCAGGCGGCCCCGCCGCTGCCGTGGCGGATGAGCGGACCCGCCCGATGGGTAAGCGTGGCCCCGAAACGGAACGACGGGGCGAACGCCCGGAGTACCCGTTCAGGCCACGGCGCGGCGACACGCCCGGCGAGGGCGACGGTGGCCGCGATGCCGGTGGCGGGCGTGGCCCCGGTCGCGGTGGGCGGGGCCGCGGTGATGGCAAGGGAAGAGGTGGGGAGTGAAGCAGGACAGGTTCTACATCACGGCGGCCATTGACTACGCGAACGGCCCGCCGCACATGGGCCACGCCATCGAGAAGATCGGCATCGACGCCATGGCCCGCTATCGGCGCCTGCAGGGTGTCGACGTGCGCTTTCTCATCGGCATGGATGAACATGGCCTGAAGGTCATGCAGAGTGCCGACGCGGCCGGCGTGACGCCCCAGCAATGGGTGGACGACATTGCCGATCGGTTCCGCAGTACGTGGCGTCGTCTGGGAATCAGCAACGACGACTTCATCCGAACCACTGAGGCCCGGCACCGGCCTGCGGTTCACGAGATGATCCGCCGCATCGAGGCCGCAGGTGACCTCTACAAGGGAAGGTACGAAGGCAACTACTGTGTTGGCTGCGAGGCATTCAAGCGGGATGACGAGCTGGTGCAGCAGCCGGATGGTCCAGCTCGCTGCCCGGTCCATCCCACCCGTGACGTCGTCTGGACCGAGGAGGAAAACTGGTTCTTCCGGCTGTCCCGGTACCAGGACCGGCTACTCAAGCTTCTGGACGAGAGCCCGTCCTTCGTTCAGCCGGAGAGCCGACGCAATGAGATCCGGCGAGTAGTCGAAGGCGGACTGGAAGACATTTCCGTGTCACGTTCCCGGCTGCCATGGGGCGTGCCGTGGCCCGGTGACGAGTCCCACACCGTATATGTCTGGCTCGATGCCCTGACCAACTACCTGTCCGCCATCGGCTTCCCCGACGACGGCTATCGGACGTGGTGGCCCGCGGATTTTCACGTGATCGGCAAGGACATCACACGGTTCCACTGCATCTACTGGCCCGCCTTCCTGTTGAGCGCCGGTATCGAACTGCCCGACGCCGTGTGGGCCCACGGCTTTGTCACCGTGGGCGGCGGCAAGATGTCCAAATCCGAGGGAGTGCGCGTGGAACTCGACGAGGCCATCGAGCGACACGGACCGGAGGCGTTCCGCTACTACCTGCTCCGGGAGATCCCCTGGAATGGCGACGGTGAGTTCTCCTGGGAACGCTTCGACGAACGCTACACGTCCGAGCTGGCAGACAACTTCGGGAACCTGGCGAACCGGACCATTTCCATGATCGAGAGGTACCGCGGCGGAACCGTGCCGCCCGGGCCGGAGACGCCCCTGGACAGGGAAGTCGCAGAGGCCATGGTCCGATACCGCGGCGCCATGGACGCCCAGCTCCTGCACCAGGGGGTTGCGGCCGCCATCCAGCTCGCCTCGGCGGCCAACCAGTACGTGGACGGCCGCGCCCCGTGGGCCCAGGCAAAGGACCCACAACAGGCGGCCCATCTGGATGAGACCCTCGCCGCCCTGGCCCGGACGGTCGCCGCCCTGTGTACGCTCCTCTCCCCCTTCATGCCTGGGAAAATGGAGGATCTGGCCGGCCGTCTCGGCCTCGACGGCATCACGCCCCTGGATGACGTCACCAGCCTCGACATGACGGGCCGGAGCGTCCATCGAGGCGACATCCTGTTCCCGAAGCCGAAGCCGGCGTGATCATGAGCAGTTGCCAGGGAGTGTCGGCACCCGGGCGAACCGTGTCAGGCTTGCGGTCACGGCATCGAAACATATGGAGTTGGTCCCGCCGTCGCGCACTGCTGACGCCGCGGCCGGGTTGACAGCGGGCGAGGGCCCACGTATCCTGCCCGCTGCTCTGCCGTATCCTGTATCCAGAAGTCTTGCAGTGCCGTTGACCGCGACCAGTCTTCGATCCTGTGTGGCGACGCACTCAAACGGGTTTGCTGAATGGCACGACGCGAGTGGACAGTTGTAATCGTCTCCGACGATGAGGCGGAACTCCGACAGTTCCGGCTCTCCCGGGAGGCAATGCGGATCACCATCGCGGTATCCCTCTTCCTGTTTGCAGGCCTGACGTCCCTGGCGACGGCGATGCTCGTCGGAATTGGTGCCGGGCGGGCGGACGATCAGCTCGTGCAGAAGAACGAATTGCTGACGCAGGAGCTGTCGCGCCTGGGGCTGCAGGTGGATACTCTGCAGATGTCCCTGGACAGCCTGTCGCGTCAGGACGAGTTCTACCGTCTGCTGGCGGGGCTGGATCCCATGGACAGCGACATTCTGCTGGCGGGCATCGGCGGTCCTGACGCGGACAGCGTGGAGAGCCACGTTCTCTACCGGGTTGATCCGCGGACGGGCAGGCAGGCGCACTCCACGGGGTCGCAGATAAATTCGCTCATCCGCCGGGCGAGCGTTCTCGCCTTCAGCTGGCGGGAGGCACAGGACACGCTGTCGGAGAAGCATGCCCGTCTGGGCGCCATGCCGTCCATCTACCCAACGCGGGGCTACGTATCCAGCGCGTTCACGACGTCGCGCTGGCACCCGGTGCTGAACCGGGCCCGCCCGCACGAGGGCATCGACATTGTGGCGCCGACGGGCACGCCGGTAGTTGCGACGGCCCATGGCCGGGTCAACTCGGTGGGTCACCGCGGCGAGTACGGCTTGATGATCGAGATCGATCACGGATACGGGCTCGTCACGCGTTACGCCCACCTGTCCCGGACAAGCGTGAAGGTCGGTGAAATGGTGGCACGGGGTGATACCATCGGCAACGTCGGCCAGAGTGGTCTGGCGACAGGCCCGCATCTGCATTACGAGGTGCTGGAGCACGGCCGCCCCGCGAACCCGCGGCGTTATATTCTGGAGAACTCGGTGCTGGCCAACTGAGCGGTCCGCACCGGCAGGACCGGCCGAAACCCGGGCGCTTGAAAACCGTCCATCGGCTGCATACTTTCTCAGCTTCCGACCCACAGAGTCCACGGAGAACAACCCGATGAATCGACTGGTGTTGACGGTCGTCCTGGCAAGCACGGCCGTACTGGCGGCCTGCGGCAGCACGGAAGTGGTCATCCAGGGCCAGGTCCAGATGGAAGAGGGCCAGGCCGTGCCGCTATCGAACCTGCCCGTCCGGCTGCTACCCTATGACCGGGACGCCATTTTCGACTCGCTGGCGACTGCGTACACCGAGCCTGAGCCGGCCGTCCCGGCGGAATTGACGGCCCTCCGTGATTCCATCGCCCAGGCGAACCAGCAGTGGACGGCCGCCACCGCGCGGTGGAACCTGCTGCGTGACAGTCTGCAGCGGGCCAACGACCGCCTGGCGGGCCTGAGCCGGGCGAGCGGCGAGTACGTGGTTCTGTTCCGGGAGGTCAATGCACTGTTCGAGGAGGAAGCGGCGGCGCAGCGGCAGATGGACCAGGCGTTCAGCCGGTTCTCAGGCCTTCAGGACCGCTACCAGTCGCAGGCCGAAACTACGCGCCTGGCCCGTGAGCAATGGGAAGACGCGGCCTACGCCGACGTGGAGCGCGTGATCGCGTCGCGGCTGCGGGAAATGCGCATGGCCGAACACGCGGACACACTGGACGCCAATGGCGTGACGCGCTACCGTGGACTGGAGCCGGGCGAGTGGTGGGTAACAGCCCGCTACGAGCTGCCGTACGAGGAGCTGTACTGGAACATCCCCATCAACGTGCAGCGTGGCGAACCGACCCAGGTCCAGCTCACGCGGCAGACCGCAGAGGTGCGGCCGAAACTGTAGAGACGGCCGCGCCCGGAGGCGCATGAACGGGAACAACCAGGACCAGGCGGCGCTGACGCTCGATGTTACGGGCGATGGCGTCGCCTGGCTCATTTTCGACCGGCCTGATGCCCGGCTGAACATCCTGAGCAGCGGCGTGATGGCGCGGCTGGACGAGTTGCTCGGTGCGATCGAGGAGGGCGCGCGGGATGGCAGCATCCAGGCCGTCGTGGTGCGCAGCGGCAAGGAGGGCAGCTTCATCGCTGGCGCCGACGTGAAGGAGATTGCCGGCGTGACTGATCCGGCTGCAGCCAGGGCGGGCGCCTCGGCGGGCCAGCGCGTGTTCCTGCGGCTGGACCGCCTGCCCGTGCCGACGGTGGCTGCGGTGGACGGCATCTGTCTGGGCGGCGGGACCGAGCTGATCCTCGCGTGCGACGTGCGCATCGCAAGCGACCGGCGTGAGACGAGGATTGGACTGCCGGAGGTACGGCTGGGGATCATCCCCGGCTGGGGCGGCACCACTCGGCTGCCCCGGGTCATTGGCCTGAGCGATGCGCTGGGGATGATTCTCATCGGCGCCAATGTGTCGGCCAGGAAGGCGCAGCGAATAGGCCTGATCGCCGAGCGCATGCACCCCGCGGTGCTGTACGAGCGGGCGGGCGAGCTGGCCCTGGAACTCGCCCGTGGCGCCGGGCTGCCCAGGCGCCGCAGGCCACTGGCGAAGCGTGCGCTGGACGGTACGCCGGTGGGTCGGCGCATCGTGATGCGACAGGCGCGACGCCAGGTGCTGAAGGAAACGAAGGGTCACTACCCCGCCCCGCTGGCGGCGCTGGAAGTCGTGCGGCGTTCTCGGAAGCTGCCGCTGGAGGAAGCGCTGGAGGTGGAGGCGGAAGCCGTGTCACGCCTGGCGGTGGGTGACGTCTCGAAGAACCTGATCCACGTCTTCCACCTGCTCGAAGCGTCGAAGAAGGCCGGGCCGCAGGGCGTATCACCCCGACCGGTGGAGCGGGTCGCTGTGCTGGGCGCCGGGGTCATGGGAGGCGGCATCGCCCAACTGCTGTCATACCGCGGCCTGGACGTGCGCCTCAAGGACATCAATGCCGATGCTCTCGGCCTCGGACTACGGCACGCCCGTCAGATGTTCGACCGCCTGTTGCGACGGGGCCGGCTGGAACGCCGGGAGCTGGAGCGGCACATGGACGCCATTGCGCCGACGCTGGAATACAGCGGGTTCGCCACCGTAGACCTGGTCATCGAGGCGGTGGTCGAACGGATGGACGTCAAGCAGCAGGTGTTGCGGGAAACGGAGTCGAACGTCCGTTCCGGCTGTGTCCTGACGACGAATACCTCGTCGCTGTCTGTAACCGAAATGCAGCGTGCGCTGGACCGCCCGGATAATTTTGCCGGCATGCACTTCTTCAATCCCGTACACCGGATGCCACTGGTGGAAGTGATCCGGGGCGAGCAGACGACGGATGAGACCGTCGCCACCGTGCTGGCCCTCACCCGGCGGCTGGACAAGACACCCGTCGTAGTGCGGGACGGCCCGGGCTTCCTGGTGAACCGTATCCTGGCCCCGTACCTGAACGAAGCCGGCTGGTTGCTGGCGGAGGGTGCATCCATCGAGCAGGTGGACCGGGTACTGCGTCGCTTTGGCATGCCCATGGGTCCCCTGCGCCTGCTGGACGAGGTAGGCCTCGACGTGGCGCGCCACGCCGGTGAGGTAATGGCGAACGCCTTCGGCGAGCGACTCAACGCACCGCCACCCATGACGGCGCTGCAGAACCTCGAGTTGCTCGGCCGCAAGGGCGGACGCGGCTTCTACCTGTACGAGGACGGCCGGGAGAAGGGGGTCAATGACGAAATCTACGGCCTCCTCAGGGACGCACTGCCGGCGCAGCGGCGTGAGTTCGACGACCAGGAGATTCTCGATCGCGCTCTGCTCGTCATGGTGAACGAAGCCGCACGGATCCTCGACGAGGACATCGTAGCCACGCCGGGCGACGTCGACCTCGGCATGATCACGGGCACCGGCTTCCCGCCGTTCCGCGGCGGACTCCTGCGCTGGGCCGACTCCCTGGGGATGGCCGTAATCCGGCAGCGGCTGCAGCGCCTGCAGGCGGACCACGGCGCCCGCTTCGCCCCGGCGGACGGCATCCTGAAGCGGAGTGCATTCTATACGGCGGATGCCTGAAGTCAGGATCCGCTACGCACGCCTGCCGGATCGTATCACCGAATTCCGGCAGGCGCTGGTGACGCGCAGTGGGGATTGCATCGTCACGCTCATGGAGCACACCCCCCTGCCGGCGCCCGTCCTCGCCGGCGATCGGGTCATTCTGGAACCCGGCGCACCGGTGGTTTGGTTCACCTTCTATGGCGCCTGGCACGACATCGGCCGCTTTCACACGGCCGACGGGTCGTTCACAGGCTGGTATGCCAACATACTTACACCCGTTGAATTCTCATCGTCGCTGGACTGGTCCACCACGGACCTGTGCCTGGATGTCTTCCTACACACCGACGGGGACATCGCGCTCCTCGACGAGGCGGACCTGGAGCGGGCATTGCAGGCCGGCTGGGTGGACGCATCGCTCGCGGCGCGGGTTCGCCGGGAGGCGGACCACCTGATGACCGCGGCGAGGCGGGGCGACTGGCCCCCTCCTGTCGTGAGCAGGTGGACCCTGGAGGCCGCACGCAGTGCGGTGCAGGGCACTCCCGGCGGGGCTGGGGTGTAAGGTTGCAGACTTCAGCAGCAGGGATACGCATGCAGATGGCATCCGTGCGGCGGTGCGCAGCGGCGCTGCCGGCAGTACTGCTCCTAATGGTGGCGGCGTCGACGCCGACTTCAGCGCAGCAGCAACAGCAGTCAGGGGCGCAGACTCTCCTGGAGCGTGCGGCGGAGAGCCGGTCGAAGGGCTCGCCCGATGCCCCCGTCCTGGTGTTTGAGATATCTGATTTCCAGTGTCCTCACTGCCGCCGGTTCGCGCTGGACGTATTCCCCCGCATCGACAGCGCCTACGTACAGACGAACCGTGTACAGTGGGTGTTCGTCAGCCTGCCCATGCCATCGCACACCAATGCGTGGGTCGCCCATGAGGCGGCGGCCTGTGCCGGGGCCGTGGGTGACCGGTTCTGGGAGATGAAGGAGCGTGTCTTCCGTAATCAGGAGGAATGGGCCGAGGCCGCGGACCCGGGCGCCCTCATGGAGCGCTATGCCCGGGCGGAACGTGTGCCCATGGAGGCCTGGACGGCGTGCGTGCAACTGGACCGGGTCGCTGCCATGCTGCTGCAGGACGTGTTCTTCGGCTCCCGCGTCAGTGGCACGCCCACGTTCATCATCAACAACCAGCAGACCGTGGTCGGAGTGAAGTCGTTCGCGGAGTGGCGCGAGATCCTGGAGACGGCGCTGAAGCAGCGCCGGGATTGATCAGTCGCTGGTGAAATCTGCGCGGCACGCGGCGACCAGACGACGCGGGTCGACGAACAGTTCCCCGGTTATCACTGGGTCTTCCCGCAGGGCGTCTATCAGCCGCTCGTACTGACCGAGCACCGATTCAGGCAGTTCCACCATGACGTCATGGAAGGAGCCGTGGTCGGCGAAGACGAGACGGACGGGGACACGGACGTCACTCATTCAGACCTCCTCATACGTCGAAACTCGGGCACGACGCAGGCGAAGATCAGCAGCGCCAGGATTGCGCTGCCGATGCACCACCTGCACCACGCGTGGATGACAAAGGCCTCGAGGTACGTCAGGTAGGCAGAAAACAGCAGGCCGATGGAAGCGCCACCGGCCAGCACGAGGGGCACCGCCCGGCTGCGTGCGAATGCGGGTTGCACCCCCAGCATGGCTGCGGCGAGGAGCATGCTGTATCCCGCCAGGCCGATAACGGGCACCGGCACACCCATGAACCGCGCCCAGGGCGAGTTCTGGACGATCTGGCACCCGCCATCACCGCAGGCAATGTCGCCGAGCACGCCAAACGTATATGCGGACATGTAGACGGAGATGAGGACGCCGATCAGTGCCAGCACGGCAACGGCCATGCGATTCACCGTACTGACCGGGGCGACGTCCCCTGCCCGCTCCTCGCTCAGGGCGACGGCGTCCATTACGCGCCGCCGGCGGCCTGCACGGCTGCACGCACTGCATCGTAATCGCTCCACTCCGCGAGCTGGCGACCATTGATGAAAATGGTGGGGGTACCGCGCACGCCCAGCGTCTCGCCCAGCAGCCGGTTCGCGGTGACGACCTCGGCGTGCTGGTCGCTTCGAACGCAGGACTCGAACGTCTGCATGTCCAGGTTCAGGTCGCGACCCATCTGCAGGAACTGGTTGACGGGCGTGCTGTTGCTGTACATCCAGGCCGACTGGGTGCCGAGCAGGCGGTCATGGTACTCCCAGAACCGACCCTGGTCGCCGGCACAACGAGCCGCGCGCGCAGCCACGAACGTGTGCACGAAGCTGCCACCCAGCGGGTAGTCGTAATACGTGTAATGCACGCGGCCGGTCTCGACGAACTCCGCCTTGAGCATCTGCTCGATGCGGCCGGCCCAGTGGGCACAGGCGGGGCACATGTAATCGCTGAACACGATCATCTGAACCGGTGCATCATCATTGCCGACGCTGACGCCACGTGCCCGCTCCAGCAGTGCACCGGCATCTTCCGCCGAGAACTCCAGTGGCTCCGTGGCCATGCCGCCGCCGCCACTGCGGGCAGCGTAGAAGATGGCGCCGACACCGACAACCGCCACCACCGCGATGATGGCGTAGAACACCTTCATGTTGCTGCCGCTGTTCGCAGCAGCCTTCTTCCGATTCGCCAAGGATTCCTCCATGTACAATGCCGACTGCGCCGCGTCATCACGCCTGCGGCCGGTGACCGTCGCATGATAGCGTCAGGCGGTACCCCGGTAAAGCCGGGGCGTTCTGCCGCGGGAAGCCCGCGGGTCCGGTCAGGCGAGGATGGCGTCCAGCACGCGATCCGTCGCCGTCAGGTCCGTAAAGACGGTGTGGGCGCCCGCCTGGTCAAGTTCCTCCGCCGAATAGCCGCCCGTGGCGACGGCAATTGCCCGCACGCCCAGCGCCTGGCCGCACGTCACGTCGCTGGGCGTGTCGCCGATAATCACCACCTCGTCGCGGTGGAAGGTGACGCCCACCAGGTCGCGAGCCCGCGCGACGGCCACCGGCGGCAGGCCGTCCCGTCGCTCGCAGTCGGAGCCGAACGCCCCCACCCGGAAAGAGTAGTCGAGGGACGCAGAACGCAGCTTCAGGTCCGCGCCCGCACGGATGTTGCCGGTGAGCAGGCCCAGCACCGCGTCATCGGGCATGGACTCCAGCGCCGTGAGGAGCGTCCGGATCCCGGGGAAGACGTGCGTCGCGTGGTCGGGCGCCGCCAACTCCTGACGGAGTCCGTTCACATAGGCCTGCCAAAGGGCCTCCAGCCCGGCGCTGATGACGGCGTTATCGAACCCCGCCAGCGTCAGCAGTTCCCGTGCGATCTGGGGATCCGTCTTGCCGTCGAAACGGTGCGAGTCGATGGGTCCGGTGGTACCGTATACATCGAGCATGGCCCGGGTGAACGCCCGGCGCGGCGCGCTCCGTGCAGTCAGGAGCGTGCCGTCGATATCGAAGAGTACGAGTCGCTTCATTCGGCCCGGTTCGTCAACAGAATATGTTCAAACGCCTGCTGATCGCCCTGCCCCTCGCTCTGCTGGGCGCGGCGTGGTTCTACTGGATAAGCATACCGTGGCCGGTCCGGCTGCGCACGCATGACCCCGACACTACCGCGGTCATGCGGCAGAGGATCGCGGAGGCCCGGTCCCCCGGCGAGAACCTCCAGATCCGGCACGAGTGGGTGCCACTGGACCGGATCTCGCCGCGCCTGCAACGCGCCGTCATAGCAGCCGAGGACGGCCGGTTCCGTCAGCACGGCGGTATCGACTGGGGTGCGCTCCGGGAAGAGTTCCGCTACGAGGGCGACGACGACTTCTCCTTCCTCGACGGCGACGACCGGCGCGCCCTGCTGGCATCATTCAGGTATTACCGCGAGAACCGGGATCGGATCCGCGGCCGCAGCACCATCACCCAGCAGGTGGCCAAGAACCTGTATTACTCAACGCAGCGCTCCACGATCCGGAAGCTGGAGGAATTCGTCGTCGCCCGACGCCTGGAACGGTTCCTTTCCAAGGACCGCATTCTCGAGATCTACCTGAATATCGTCGAACTGGGGCCGGGCATCTTCGGCGCCGAGGCGGCGGCCCGACACTACTTCGGCCGCTCGGCGGCGGACCTGTCCGCCGACCAGGCTGCGGCACTCGCGGCCACCCTGCCCCACCCGCTTACCTCCAACCCCCGTCACAACCCGGGCCGGATGGAGTGGCGGAAGCAACTCATCCTGGCGCGCATGGGTGGTGCCGGTCCGGTGGAGACCGTTCCGCTGGAGACCGCTACGCAGAGCGTGCCCCGGGACGAGCCGGCCCCACTCGGCGCGCCCGTGGACACGGCGCCATCGGAACCGCCGGCGCCAGTCCGTCCGCCGCCGGACACGACCACCCCGGATACGCTGCCGCTGCCGCGGCCGGACACAGTGCCTCCCACGGGCGCTTCGTAAGGCTCCGGCTCAGCGCGTGGCGCCCGCCCTCGAGGCCACTGCCCCGGCGAATGCGGCAAACAGCCGGCGGTCCGGATCCGTGGCCGGCGTGGAGGCCTCGTTCCGCTCAGGGTGCCACTGCACGCCCAGCACCCACGGATACGCTCGATGCTCGATGGCCTCCACCAGTCCGTCCTCCGCCCGCGCCACTACCCGCAGGTCCTCACCCAGGTGCTTGACCGCCTGGTGATGGAAAGAATTGATGTGCAAGTGCTCCACGTCCACAATGCTGTGCAGCAGGGAATCCGGCGCGACTGTGGCGTCGTGGGCCCGCTCGAACCATGAGCCGGCCTGCTCGTGGGGCACGTGCTCTCCCTCACGATCCGTCATGATGTCCTGATACAACGTCCCGCCGAAATGGACGTTGAGCACCTGCAGGCCCCTGCATATGCCGAAAACAGGCAGTTCCCGCCGCAGCGCCTGCTCCAGCGTCTCGAACTCCATCTCGTCACGACGCGGCTCCACACTGCCCAGCGCCGGGCTCGGCTCCTCGCCGTAGCGGGATGGGTGCACGTCCTCACCGCCGCTGAGGACGAGTCCCGCGCACACGTCCAGCAGCGCGTCAATGGCGGCAGGAGAGTGAGCAGGCGTTATGAGGACGGGCGCCATGCCATACAGCTGCAGTGCCCGGACGTAACTTGTGTACAGGAACACGGCCGGGCGGGCATGGACGCCGGCCTGGGCATCTATGGTGGTGGTCAGCGCGACGCGCAGCGGCGCAACGCCGTTGCTTTCGAATGTAGCCAGACTCACTTCCCCTCCCGCGTGCGGCTTCCGGCGGGCAGAGCAGGGGCAAGCTTCACGCCACGCAGCAGAGCTGCCGCCGTCTGGATCAGCCGGCGGCGAGCAGTTCCGCCGCCCTGCCGGGCTCCATGTTGCCGCCCGAGATCACCGCGGCAACGCGCGCGCCACGCAGATCCACAGCGCCGGCCATGAGGGCCGCGACGGTGGCAGCACCCGAGAACTCCACCATCAGTTTCCCGGAAACCATGAGGTGGCGGGCAGCTTCGCGGATGGCATCGTCATCCACCCGGACAACGTCGTCCACGAATGCACGGGTGTGGGCAAAGGTCAGGTCGCCGGGCCGGACGGGCATGAGGCCGTCGGCGATGGTGCCGGACGGCTCAATGGTTACGGGCTCGCCGGCGTCGAGGGAACGGCGCATGGCGTCGGCAGTTGACGGTTCCACGCCGATGACGCGCATGCCCGGTCGGGTCTGCTTGACGAAAGCCGCAATACCACTGATGAGTCCGCCCCCGCCAACAGGAGCGACGATCACCTCGACCTCGGCCCACTCCCGCAGGATCTCCAGGCCCACCGTGCCCTGGCCGGCAATGATGTCAGGATGGTCGAATGCCGGGATGATGCTCAGGCCCTCGGCCTCCGCGATGGCCTCGGCGCGCTGCTGCCGCTCGATGGATGTCGTGCCCTCCAGCACCACCTCCGCGCCATACCGCTTCGCGCCCTCGAGCTTCACAGCCGGCGCCGTCGTGGGCATGACGACCACAGCGCGCACACCAAGCAGACGCGCTGCCAGTGCCACGCCCTGGGCATGGTTGCCTGACGAGTACGCAATGACGCCCCGCGCCCGGACCGCCGGATCGAGGCGCATCAGCGCCGTGTACGCGCCCCGGATCTTGAACGCGCCTGCGGCCTGCAGGTTCTCGCACTTCAGCCTGACGCAGTTGCCGACATGTTCCCGCAGCCATGGTGCCTGGAGCAGCGGCGTGTGGACGGCAACGCCATTCAGGCCAGCGTGCGCCGTCTCGATGTCGGCGACGGAGACGAGGCCCTGGCGGACGGCCGTGGCATCATTCATCCCCGGGCAGCTCCTGCTCGTCCGTCGTTTCCTCTGCGTCGATGCCGCCGGCAGCCGCCAGTTCGTCCGCGACGATATCGATGGATCCGTCGTCGTCGGCTGGCAGAGTGTCAGCCAGCGCGGCGGGAATGTCGTCCTCGGGCTCGACGCGGGCCACGTCGGTCAGGACATCGCCATTGTCCAGGGCGAGCACCCGCACGCCCTGGGTGGCCCGCCCGATTACACGGATCTCATTGACACGCTGTCGGTTTACCACGCCCTTGCGGGTGATGAGCATGAGTTCGTCCGTATCCTGCACGCCCTTGATGGCCACCACCTTGCCGGTGGCATCATTGATCCGGAAGTTGATGACGCCCATACCGCCCCGTGACTGGAAGCGGTAGTCGTCAATCGCCGTGCGCTTGCCCCTGCCCTGCTCCGTGACGACGAGGAGCGTCTTGTTCTCGCGCATCTCATGCCCGATGATGACCATGCCGACAACGGCGTCCCCGTTGCGCAGGCGAATGCCCCGCACCCCAGTGGCGACGCGGCCCATCTCCCGGACGTCGGCCTCGTGGAAACGGATGGCCATGCCCTCGTATGTGGCCAGAATCACCTCGTCATTGCCGCTGGTGATCTGGACGTCGATGAGTTCGTCGTCCTCGGTGATGTTGATGGCGTTGACGCCTGTGACGCGCACATGCCGGTACGCACTGAGGGCCGTCTTCTTCACCACGCCGCGACGCGTTACGAACATCAGGTAGCGGTCATCGCGGAACTCGCGGACCGGGACGATGGCGGCAATGCGGTCGTCACCGTCCAGTGCCAGCAGGTTCACGATGGGCTTGCCCCGGGACGCGCGGCCGGCCACCGGTATCTCGTGCACTTTGAGCCAGTGACAGTGGCCGCGCTCCGTGAAGATCATGAGGTAGTCGTGGGTCTGCGCCGTGTACAGGTGCTCGACCCAGTCCTCCTCCTTGGTGTCCATGCCCTGCAGGCCCCGACCGCCGCGCCGCTGGGCCCGGTACGTGTCCAGGGGCAGTCGCTTCACGTAGCCGCCGTGGGAGATTGTGATGACCATCTCCTCATCGGCCAACAGGTCCTCCAGCGACATGTTGACCATGTCGGTGAGTTCGGTGCGCCGGTCGTCCCCATACGTGGCCGCGACTTCCTGCAGTTCGTCCTTGATGATCTGCTCGCGACGCTCCCGGCTGGCCAGGATCTCCCGCAAGTCGGCGATGGTGGCACGGACCTCCGCCAGCTCCGCCTCGAGCTTCTCGATCTCCAGTCCCGTGAGCCGGCCGAGGCGCATGTCGAGGATGGCCTTTGCCTGTATCTCGCTGAGGCCGAACCGGTCCTGGAGCCGCGTGTTCGCCTGGTCCGTGTCCGCCGACGAGCGGATGATCTCAACGACCTCGTCAATGTTGTCAACGGCGATCTTGAGGCCCTCGAGGATATGCTCCCGTGCCAGCGCCTGCTTCAGGTCGTACTGGGAGCGGCGGACAACCACGTCGTGCCGATGGTCTATGAAGTGCTGGATCATCTCCCGCAGGTCCATGATCTTCGGCACGCCGTGCACCAGCGCCAGCATGATCACGCCGAAGGTGGACTGCAGCTGCGTGTGCTTGTAGAGCTGGTTCAGCACGATCTGCGGGATGGCGTCGCGCTTCAGCTCGATGACCACGCGGATGCCATCGCGATCCGACTCGTCGCGCAGGTCCGTGATCTCCGTCAGCTTCTTCTCCCGCACCAGTGACGCGATCTGCTCGATCATGCGCGACTTGTTCACCATGAACGGGATCTCCGTCACGATGATGCGCGGCTTGCCCTGGTCCGGTTCCTCGATGTCCGCCTTCGCACGCATGACCACGCGCCCGCGGCCCGTCATGTACGCCTCGTGGATGCCCTGCATGCCGCAGATGTAGCCGCCCGTCGGGAAGTCCGGACCGCGCACGTGCCGCATCAGGTCCGCGATCTCCGCGTCCGGGTGGTCCACCAGATGGATGCAGGCGTTTACGACCTCCCGCAGGTTGTGCGGCGGGATGTTCGTGGCCATGCCCACGGCGATGCCGCTGGAGCCGTTGACCAGCAGGTTCGGGAACTTCGCCGGCAGTACTGTCGGCTCCTGCAGACGATCGTCGAAGTTCGGCGCGGTATCGACGGTCTCCTTGTCGATGTCGGCCAGCATCTCGCTGGCCAGGCGCGCCAGGCGGGCCTCCGTATACCGGTACGCCGCGGCGTTGTCGCCGTCGATGCTGCCGAAGTTGCCCTGCCCGTCCACCAGCGGGTAGCGCAGCGAAAAATCCTGGACCATCCGGACCATCGCCTCGTAGACGGCGGAGTCGCCATGGGGGTGGTACTTGCCCAGCACGTCACCCACCACCGTCGCGCTCTTCTTGTACGGCCGGCCCGCGGACAGCCCCGCCTCCTGCATGGCGTACAGGATGCGACGGTGTACGGGCTTCAGCCCGTCGCGCACGTCCGGCAGCGCCCGCTGCACGATGACGCTCATGGAATAATCGAGGAACGAGTCCCTCATCTCCTGCTCGATGAGGCGCGGCAGGACCTTCTCAGACCTTTCCGGAGGCGTGCTCGACATTGCGTTCTACTTTGCGCTGGAAGCGGGTGAGGGCGTCCGGCGGCCCAGCGGGCGGCCCGGAACCCGGATCGCCGCCTCAGGACCCTTCAGGCCCCTTCGGCAGCGTTGTCTACGTCCGATGTTCAAGTACCCCGACACGCGCGCGTTGTGCCCGCGCGTACACGTGCGTAGGGAGGCGGGAATGTATGGGGCGGCGAGCCTCGCCGCCAGCGGCCCGGCGCCGGCACGGCACGGCTCCTGTATGCCGTCGTACCAGCCCTGGAGGAAACCATGCCGAGACGGGAACTGCCCGTGGTACGGGAAGGCCAGACGGACGTGAAGCTGACCCGGCACGAGTTTGCCGGGCGATTCCGGGAACGTTTTCATGCCCCGGATTCCGACGCAGCCAGTGACGCACTCGCCGCGCTGGAGGCGACGGCGTGGGCGGCGTATGACGAGTACCGCAAGAGTCCCAGGACGCGGAAGGCCGGCGCCGGTTTCGCGGACCCGGACTTTGAGCTGCCCGTGGAATGGCTCGAGGCCCGGGAACGCGTTCGGGAAGCGCAGCAGCGGCATGAAACCGCGGCAACGCATCGGATACTGGTGGTGTGCGCGTCGCCGCGGAGCGACCAGACGTGCCCCGGCGAGATGTCCAAGACGTTCCGCCTGGCGCGTGTGGCTGCGGAGGAACTGGAATCCGGGGGCGCAGAGGTGGATTTCCTGGACCTGAGCAGGCTGACGGCGGAGTACGGGCGAGTCATCCATCCGTGCAAGGCGTGCGTGTCCACGGCCATGCCGCTATGTCACTGGCCCTGCTCCTGCTATCCGAACCATGCACTGGGTCAGGTCAACGACTGGATGAACGACCTGTATCCGCGCTGGGTGGCGGCCCACGGCATCCTGATCGTGACGCCTGTGCACTGGTACCAGGCCCCGACCACGCTCAAGTCGATGATGGACCGTCTCGTGTGCGCAGATGGCGGCAATCCGGACCCCACCTCCACGGCGGGGAAGACGCCGGACCGGGCGAAGGCGCTGGAACTGGCCGGCTGGCGCTATCCCCGGCACCTGTCCGGGCGTGCGTTCGCCGTCGTGGTCCACGGCGATGCGGCGGGCGTGGATGCGCTACGCAACGCGCTGGCCGGCTGGCTCACGGACATGGAGCTGGTGCCGGCGCTGGGGGGTGGCGTGATCGGCCGCTACACGGGCTACTACGAGCCGTATGCCACCAGTCACGATGCGCTGGATGACGATGAGGCGTTCCTGGAGGAGACACGGGAGGCAGCCCGGGCGTTGCTGGCCACCGTCCCATCATCCCGGTCAGGTACCCACCCGGCCCGGCGGGAGCGGCGCACACCCCGACCCAAGTAGTCCCGCGGGCAAGCCCCCGCCGGCTACGCCACGGCCACGTAATCAGTGCCGTCCTGCCATCCGTGCTGTCCCAGAAACTGGCGGATCTCGTCGCGCGCACAGGCGTTGCCCACGGCGCACACGATGAACGTGTGGCGCAGGTCGGCCAGCGAATCCGGTGCGACGACGGGTACGTCGTGCACGGTGTTGCCGACCTTCGCCGCGTCCACGTCGATGAACGCGGCGACGGTGACGCCTGCGCGCCCCAGCGCCCGGGCGAAGGACTTGCCCACCGGCCCGGCGCCCCAGACCGTGACGGCCCGGCCCCGCAGTATCGAGCGCCGCAGGTAGTGGACTCTCGCCCGGCGGAACGCGTCCGCACCGTAGCGCGGGTCCGTCCGGGAGGCACGACCGGCGTGCTCACGCCACTGCAGGAGCACGGCAGGCACCTTGCCGAAGCGCGCACCGTTCAGCCACAGACGGAACACGAGGTCATAATCCTCCGGCCAGCCGTTGTCCTGGTATCCGCCCGCCGCCTCCAGCACACCGCGCCGCACCATGAGTGTGGGATGCGGGATGGGACACTCGACGAAGATGTCCCGGACGATGTCGTCGTGGGAGACAAGGCTGTTGATCCACTGTTCGTACCGAGCGGCGCCGTCCTGCACCTGACTGCTGGGAAAGTAGCGCACTCCGCAGCCGCAGGCATCCACTCCATCCGGCCCGTCCATCAGCCCCAGTTGCCGCTCGAGGCGGCGCGGATGGGCAACGTCGTCGGCATCCATCCGGGCAATGATCTCGCCCCGTGCTGCCTCTGCCGCCGCCCGGAGCGAGGTGACGATGCCGCGGGGCCCCTGCGTGAGCACGCGCACCCGATGGTCGCGATCCGCCCACTCTGCCAGCAGATCGCCGGTGCCGTCGGTGGAGCCGTCATCCACCGCGAGGACCTCGAAGTCCGTGAACGACTGCGTGTCCAGCGACGCGATGGCATCCGGCAGGCAGGCCGATGCGTCACGGCACGGCATCAGCACAGAGATGCGCGGCATGATCAGGTCGCGGACGTCGCCCGCGCCTGCGCGGTCGCCAGGGCGTCCCGCAGATAGCGCGCGGTATGGCTGCCCTGCGCGGCGGCCACCTCCTCCGGCCGGCCCATGGCGACGACGCGGCCGCCCTCGTCGCCTGCCTCGGGTCCCATGTCTATGATCCAGTCGGCGGCGGCTATGGCGTCCACATTGTGCTCGATGAGCACCACCGTATGGCCGCCATCAGTGAGCCGGCGCAGCACGCCGATGAGCTTGCGCACCTCGTTGCCGGACAGTCCCGTGGTCGGCTCGTCCAGCACGTACAGCCGGCTGCCCCGCTTCTTGTGCGCGCCGATGAGTTCGCGGGCGATCTTCAGGCGCTGGGCCTCGCCGCCCGACAGGGTGGGCGCTGGCTGGCCCAGGCGCAGGTAGCCCAGGCCGACCTGCTGCAGCTGCCACAGCATCTGTCCGAGGCGGTCCTCGCGGATGAAGAAGCGGATGGCCTCGTCCACCGTCAGGTCCAGCACCTGGCGGATATCCAGGCCCTTCACCTTCACGTCCAGGGTTTCCCGGCGATAGCGCTTGCCACCGCACACGTCGCACGGCAGGAAGACGTCTGCCAGGAACACCATCTCCACCTGGACGACGCCCTCGCCCTGACAGTCTTCGCAGCGGCCGCCCTTCACGTTGAAGCTGAAGTGGCCGGGGCCGTAGCCCCGCTGCTTCGCCAGCGGCTGCTGCGCGAACATGCTGCGGACGTGATCGAAGGCCTTGATGTACGTCACGGGGTTGGACCGGTGTGACTTGCCGATGGGCGCCTGGTCCACCAGCACGACGCCGTCGATGGGCGCGACGCCCTCGATATCGTCGTAGTGCCCGACGGCCTCGCCCAGGTGCCGCTTCGCCGATGTGTCGCCGTCGGCGAGGCGGCTCTCCAGGGCGCGGTAGAGCACGTCGTGGACAAGCGTGCTCTTGCCGGAGCCGCTGACGCCGGTGACGACCGTCATCTCGCCGAGCGGCACCGCGATATCCACGCCCTTCACGTTGTGCAGCCGCGCGCCCTTCAGCTTCAGCCAGTTGCGCGTGGTGCGGCGCCGGCCCGCGGGCGTCATCGGCTCGCGGCCGGAGACGTAGCGGCCCGTGGCGGTGTCCGCCTGCTCCAGCTCGGCGTAAGTGCCGGTAAATACGATGGTGCCGCCCTTCTCACCGCTGCCCGGCCCCAGTTCCACCACGTGGTCGCCCGCGGCAATGGCCGCGGGATCGTGCTCCACGACGACGACAGAGTTGCCCCGGTCGCGCAATGCGGCCAGCAGTGCGAGCAGCCGGTCGGTGTCCCTCGGATGCAGCCCGATGGTCGGCTCGTCGAGGACGTACAGCGTGTCGGTCAGGTGCGAGCCCAGCGAATTGGCCAGGGAGATGCGCTGTGCCTCGCCACCGGACAGGGTCCGGGCCTGCCGGTCCATGGTGAGGTAGCCGAGCCCGACGTCGTCGAGGAACGCGATGCGCGCACCGAGCTCCGTCGCGATGGGTCGCGCCACACCCAGTTCCTGGTCTGTGAGCGGCTCGGCGGTGCCACCATCGGCAAGCTGCTGCAGCCACTCGCGCAGCCGCCGGATGGGCAGGCGGCTGGCCATGCCTATGTCGAGCCCGCCCACGCGCACGTTCAGTGCCTCGCCGCGCAGCCGCGAGCCCCGGCAGGCCTCGCACTCCTGCGCGCTCTGGTACTGGCGCAGGAAGACGCGGATGTACTGCTTGTAGCGCTTCTCCTCCCGGGACCGGAGGAACGGGATCACGCCCTGGAAGACGCGTCGCTTGCCATGGATCACGGTATCCCGGAACCCCTTGGGCAGCTCCCGCCACGGCACGTTCGCAGGCACGCCCTGGTCCTTCGCGAAGGACAGGAGCTTGCTCCGGTAGCGCTTGTAACGCGGCTTCTCCCAGGGATCCACGGCGCCGTCCTTCAATGTTCGCGACGCGTTGGGCACGATCAGCTCAGGATCATACTCGAGGATGGCGCCGAAGCCGGTGCACTCGGGACACGAGCCATACGGGTTGTTGAACGAGAACAGGCGCGGCGTCGGCTCCAGGAACCGGATCTCCGGATGCTCCGGGCAATGGAACCGCTCGGAGAAGTTGAGCCGGGTCCCTGCCGCCGGGTCGATGACGACGACTTCGCCCTCGCCCTCGTGGAACGCCGTGCCGATGGAGTCGGCAACGCGGTCCCGCATGTCCGCCCGCAGGATGAGCCGGTCAGCCACCACACGCAGGTCCTCGACGACGGCGAGGTCTATGCCGGCCGTGGCGGTGTCCTCCATCCCGGGTTCATCCAGGTCCACGAGGCGTTCGCCGGCCATCACGCGCATGAAGCCGAGGGCCCGCAGGTTCTCCAGGACCGTGAGGTGCTTGACGTTCTCGCTGCGGGCCAGCGGGAACGTGACCAGCAGGCGGCTTCCCTCCGGAAGCGCCATGACCGCGTCGGTGGCCGTCTGAACGGTGTCCGGTATGACGCGGCGGTCACACTCAGGGCAGTGGGTTCGTCCCGTCCGGGCCCACAGCAGGCGCATGAAGTCATACGCCTCCGTGGCCGTGCCCACGGTGGAGCGGCTGGTCTTCGTCGGGTTCTTCTGCTCAATCGCAACCGCCGGGCTCAGCCCGTCAATGGCGTCAACCGCCGGCTTCTCCATGCGGTCGAGGAACTGCTTCGCGTATGTGGAGAGGGACTCCACGTAGCGGCGCTGTCCCTCAGCGTACAGCGTGTCAAACGCCAGCGACGACTTGCCTGAGCCGCTCGGGCCCGTCATCACGACGAGGGCACGGCGCGGGATCTCCAGGTCTACGCCCTTGAGGTTGTGTTGCCGGGCGTTCCGGATGAGGATGCGGTCCTTCACTCTATGTTTCTGCCATGGTCCCGGTAGCGGCCGCGCTCGGAATCGCAGCCAGACCCTGCTCCTACCCCGGACCCCCGGGAAGGGTCGGCCTCGGGCGAGCCACTGCCGGGTGCGCGGCCCGTTGCCTCGTCCGGGCGGGCGCCGGCCCGTACGGGGCACCATCCAGGGTATTGCTCAGGTCGCGGCGAACTCCTCCAGCGCCCCGACCACGGCGTCCATGTCCCTGCGGGTGTTGTAATAGTGCGGCGAGATCCGAAGGGCCGCTGCGGCCCCCTTGTCGTCCATGTCAATGACAGCGGAACCGCGCGTCACCACGCTGGTGTTGATGGCCTGCTCCCGCAGACGCAGCATTACGTCCTGGGGGTCGTGGCCGGCCATGGTCACGGTGACGATGGCGGCAAGGCGACCACCGCGATCGAGAACGCGCGCGCCCGGCAGCTCGGCCAGCCGTTCCCGACCATGCGCAGCCAGGCCGGCGGCGTACCGGCCAGCCTGTTCGACGCCGACATCCATGGCATAGCGCGCTGCGGCCCCCGTGCCGAGAACCAGGGCGTAGGCGAACTCCCAGTTCTCGAAACGCCGAGCCCCATCAAACAGGGCGAAGTCATCAGCAGCGACCCACTCGGCACCGCGCATGTCCACGAGGAGTGGAGCCCGCCCGTCGCCAAGCATGGCGTCGGACACGCAGAGGAACCCGGCGCCGCGCGGACCCCGCAGGAACTTGCGGGCCGTAGCCGACAGGAAGTCACAGTGCAGCGCGTCCATGTCGATGGGGATCTGGCCCACGGCCTGACAGGCGTCAATCAGGTAGGGTACGCCGGCCTCGGCGCAGACGCGGCCCACTTCCTCCACGGGCTGGACCAGCCCCGAGTTGGTGGGCACCCAGGTCACTGCCACGAGCTTCGGCCGTTCGCGGCGGAGCAGCTGCCGCACGGAGTCCGGATCCACGCCACCCTCCGGCAGGTCCGCCGCCCGCACGATCCGCACGCCCAGCCGACGGGCCAGCGACATGTACATGAGCTGGTTGGAGATGTAGTCGTTTGCCGTGGTGAGGATGATGTCGCCGGCGCCGAAATCGAACGAGGACAACGCCTGGGCGAATGCCACTGTAGCGTTCTCGACAAAGGCGATGTTCCGGGGCGCCGCGCCTGCCAGCCGGGCCACGGCATCGTAGGCGGCCTCGACGTCCGGCGCCGCCTCGTCCGCCGCCTCGTAGCCGCCCAGGCGGATCTCGCGGAGCAGGTGGTCCTGGACTGCGTCGATGACGGGGACGGGCATGAGCGCCGCGCCGGCGTTGTTCAGGTGGATGCGCCCTGCACTTGCCGCGGGGGTCTCGTTGCGCCAGCGGGTCGGGTCAAAGTTCATCGGGAGAAGATCGGTTGATGCCGCATGGATGGAAAGGTCCCGCGGCATCGGCAGAGAAGCTGGTGATTGACAGCCCGACACCGTCCTGATAGCTTCGCTGCCATGTACAAGCGCACCGAGCTGCATCGTCATCATGCCCACCATCACGGCCTTACGGGTCGCGAGGGAGGCGCGTAGCGCGTTCGGTTGCCGGCGCTTCGCAGACTGCCGCGGCCCGTCCATGGACGGGCCGCGGCTTTTTTGTGCCTCACACCAATTCACGGAAGCGGACATGATCAGGATAGCAATGCCGAACAAGGGCCGCCTGGCCGACAGCGCCCGGGCGCTGCTGGAGCAGGCCGGTCTGGAGTTCGAGATGCGGGACCGAGCGCTGCAGGCACAGCTGGGCACAGACTTCGTCGCCCTGTTCGTGAACGCCCGGGACATCCCGGAGTTCGTCGCCGACGGCGCGGCGGACCTGGGCATCACGGGCGGTGACATCGTCGCCGAGAGCGGCCGGCCGGTCCAGACGGTGCTGGACCTGGGATTCGGCCGCTGCCGCCTGTGCGTCGCGGCACGGGATGACAGCGGGATCGACAGCGTGGACCGGATCCCTGCCGGCGCACGCGTCGCCACCGTGTTCCCGAACCTGACGACGGCGTTCTTCGACCGCATCGGCACGGAGATCACGCTGGTCCCGATTTCCGGCGCGGCGGAGATCGCGCCGCACCTCGGCGTCGCGGACATCGTGGTGGACCTGGTCTCCACCGGATCAACGCTGAAGATGAACGGCCTCCACGAAGTCACGACCATCCTCGATTCGGCGGCGCAACTGATCGTTCGACCGGACCTGCTGGACACGGAGGCAGGCGCCCGCAGTGTCCGGGAGTTGACGGCAGCGCTGGACTCCGTGCTGCGTGCGCGGAACCAGCGATACCTCATGGCCAACGTGCCCCGCCGGGCGCTGCAGGAAATCAAGGCCATCCTGCCGGGGATCAACGGACCCACCATCCTGGACGTGCTGGATGGAGGCGAATTCGTCGCCGCCCACGCCGTCGTGGACCAGCGGGAGATCTACCGGACCATCGCCCGGCTCAAGGAAGTGGGCGCCGAGGGCATCCTCGTTACCCGCATCGAGCGGCTCATGCCATGAGCGGGCCACTGCAAGTCAAAACCGTTTTCGCGGTCACCGGACCGCTGGCCGCCCTGAGTGCCACGGACCGCGCCCGCCTCTTCGACCGCGGTCGCGCCGGCGACGCTGAGGTGGAAGGTGATGTCCGCAGCATCCTGGCGGATGTGCGCACAGGTGGTGACGCCGCGCTGCGAGAACTGTCCCGCCGCTACGATGGTGTGGACCTGGCCGACCTCGAGATCCCGCGGCACCGCTGGGGCCAGGCCCTCGCCGACCTGGACCCGGTAGTGCGACAGGCGCTGGAACTGGCCGCGGCGAACATCTCGGCGTTCCACACCGCTCAGCTGCCAGCGGCCATGGAACTGGAGGTGAACCCCGGCGTGCGCCTGGGCCGGCGGGCAGACCCGCTCCGGCGCGTGGGCGTTTACGCCCCCGGCGGCCGCGCCGCCTATCCCAGCAGTGTCCTCATGGGGGTGGTCCCGGCGCGCGTGGCGGGCGTAGCGGAGGTCATCGTCTGTTCCCCGCCCGGGCGCGATGGCCTGCCGCCTGACGCTGTCCTGGCCGCGTGTGCCATTGCCGGGGCCGACCGCGTATTTGCCATCGGTGGAGCCGGCGCCATTGCCGCCCTGGCCTACGGCACCCAAAGCGTTCCCGCCGTGGACCGGATTGTGGGCCCCGGCAATGCGTGGGTGACGGAGGCCAAGCGACAGGTGACGGGCACTGTCGGCATTGATTCGCCGGCAGGCCCCTCGGAGGTGCTGATCATCGCCGACGAGACGGCTGACCCGGCCTTCATCGCGGCCGAACTGCTGGCCCAGTCGGAGCACGACCCGGATGCGGCGTCCGTACTCGTCACCACCGACGCGGCGCACTGCGCCGAAGTTGCCGACCACGTGCAGCGCATGTTGCAGGCACAGCCGCGGGCGGATGTCATCCGCAGCGCCCTGGCAAGCCGCGGCGCACTGCTCGTGGCCGACGACCTCGACGAGGCCGTCCGGTTCGCAGCTGAGTATGCGCCCGAGCACCTGCTCGTCATGACGCGTGAACCCCGGGCCCTGCTGCCGGACCTGCGCGCGGCGGGCACCATCTTCCTCGGCGCGCCCAGTTCCGTGGCCTTCGGCGACTACATCACCGGCGCCAACCACGTGCTGCCCACTGCGGGCCTGGCCCGGACCTATGCCGGCCTGTCCACCGCCGACTTCCTGCGCTGGACGACGTACCAGGAGCTTACGCCTGCGGCGGCTGCGGAACTTGCGCCGCCCACCATTGCCCTGGCCGAAGCCGAAGGGCTGCCCGGCCACGCCCTCGCTGCACGACTGCGCGCCCGTTCCCACGATCCTGCGGGTGACGATGTCACGGCGCCGGCAGTGGATGGCACCACCATGCCCGTTCCGTTCCGGCGCGCCTACGCGTCGCTGGAGTTGTATGATCCCGGCCGCACGCCGTGCGATACGGATCTCAGTGACAATACCAGCCTGTTCGGTCCCGCGCCCTCGGTCCGGGGCGTCATCGCGGGCGCACCTGACAGTGTCATCACCCGCTACCCGAGTGTGTATGCCAGCGAGCTGAAGCAGGCCCTCGCCCGTCTGCACGGCGTGGACGCCGATTGTGTCGTCACCGGCTGTGGCTCGGACGACATCATCGACTCCGCCATCCGCGCGTTCTGCGAGCCGGGCGACACGGTGGCGTATCCCCAACCGACGTTTGGCATGGTGCCGGCGTTCGCGCACATGAACGCGGCCGGCGCCGCGCCAGTCCCGCTGGGCCCGGACTTCGCCCTGGATGCCGACGCGCTGCTCCGGCGCCGTGCGCGAATTACCTACCTGTGCAGGCCCAACAACCCGACCGGCACGGACTTCGACCGGACGGCCATGGAGCGCGTTGGACGGGACGCCGCGGGCATTGTCCTGGTGGACGAGGCGTACGCGGAGTTCGCCGACGACGACATGGTAGAGTTCGCCGTCACGTCGGACCGAACCGTCGTGATGCGTACCATGTCCAAGGCCTTCGGCCTCGCCGGGCTGCGTGTCGGTTACGCCCTGGGCCCCGCGGCACTCATGGCCGAGATCGAGAAGAGCCGCGGACCCTACAAGGTGAACGGCCTGGCCGAGGCGGCCGCCCTGGCCGTGCTGCAGCATGACCTGGACTGGGTACGGGCCCGGGTGCAGGACGTGCGGCAGAACCGGGATCGGCTGGCGGAGGCACTGGTCGGCAGGGGCGTGCGGACCTGGCCCAGCGCCGCGAACTTCCTGCTGGCAGCGGTAACGGGCGAGGCAGCGGACTGGAATCGGGAGCTGCGCGCCCGGGGTGTGGCCGTCCGCCCGTTCCCGGGCCTTGCAGGCGCCGGCGACTGCATCCGCGTGAGCGTCGGCCCGTGGCCCATGATGCAGGCGTTCCTTTCAGCATTTGACGATGTCATGACAACCATGGACGAGGGCAGGCGATGAACATTGCACTTCTGGACTACGGCACCGGGAACCTGCATTCCCTGGCCAAGGCCATGGAAGCCCACGGGGCACGGGTAAGCATTCTGCCGGACCTGAGCAGCGCCACCGCGGCGGACGCCATTGTGCTCCCGGGCGTTGGGGCATTCGGCGCGGCGGCGCAGCAGCTGGCGGCCAGCGCGGAGACGTTGCGGGTGGCGCTTGCGACGGGCACGCCCTGCCTGGGCATATGCCTGGGCATGCAGCTCCTGTTCAACGAGAGCGAGGAAGGCACCGGCGCCGGTCTGGGCGTGATGGAGGGCACGGTCAGACGTCTCGTGGCGCGGCGCACGCCGCACATGGGATGGAACGATGTCGGTATGGCAGACGACCCACTGTTCGAAGGCGTGCCCCAACTCCAGGCATACTTCGCCAACAGCTACATCGTGGAACCGGCAGATGGTTCGGACGTCATTGCCTGGACGCAATACGACGGAGTGCGCTTTCCTGCCGCCGTGCGCCGCGACAATGTCTGGGGCATGCAGTTCCATCCGGAGAAAAGCGGGCGCGATGGGCTGCGCCTCATCGGCAACTTCCTCGGCCAGGTACGCCGATGATCGCGTACGCTGCCCTCGACCTGCGCGGCGGCCGGGTCGTTCAGCTCGTGGGCGGCCGGCCGGAGGACGAGCGGGTGAGCCTGCCTGACCCGGCCGCAGTGGCACGTCAGTGGCAGGACGCGGGGTTCGCCGCGTTGCACGTGGTGGACCTGGATGGCGCCCTCGGGACCGGGATCAACGACACGGCCGTCGACAGTATCCTGGCCGCGTCGCACGTACCTGTTCAGGTGGGCGGTGGCATCCGCACCACCCAACGGGCCGCCGCTCTGCTGGAACGCGGCGCAGCCCGCGTCGTAGTCGGCACCAGGGCCGTGGAAGATCCGGACTGGCTCGAGGAACTTGCCGGACGCTGGCCGGGCCGCGTCGTCGTCGCAGCGGATGTACGCGACGAGATCGTGGTAGTCCGCGGCTGGACGGCGGAGGCATCGCTGAATGCCGTGGACCTGCTGCATCGCCTGCAGGGCCTGCCGCTGGCAGGCGTACTCGTAACGGATGTCGGCCGGGAGGGGCGCATGCTGGGTGCCGATGTCGAACTGTTCCGACGCCTGGCCGCGGCCACGACCCACCCGCTTCAGGCGTCGGGGGGTGTGGCCGACGCCAGCGACCTGGCGGCCCTTGCCCGGACGGGCGCCGCGGGCGTCGTTCTGGGCATGGCCCTTTACACCGGTGCGCTGGACGCGCACGCCATTGCAAGGGAGTACAGCGCATGAGTACAGTCACCAGAGAGACCCGGGAGACGCGCGTGACCGTCTCCATCAACCTGATCGGGGAGGCCGCGGCGGCGCGCGTCAGTACGACGGAACCATTTCTGGATCATATGGTTGGTACCCTGGCCCGCTATGCCGGGATCGGGCTGGGCGTGGAAGCGGCCGGAGATTTGCGACATCACCTGGTCGAAGACGTAGGCATCACCATCGGCATGGCGCTCCGCAAGGAGTTGCCTGCGGCGTGTGCGCGCTATGGCGCTGCGACGGTACCCATGGACGAGGCCCTGGTCGAGGCGACTCTCGACGTGGGCGGCCGGTTTTACTACGAAGGGCCATTGGCGTCAAAACTCTATGACCATTTTCTCCGCTCATTGGCCGAGCATGCCGGCATGACGCTGCACGTACGGGTGCTGCGGGGTACGGATCGGCACCATATTGTCGAGGCGGCCGTGAAGGCAGTGGGCCTGGCGCTGCGTCAGGCGCTGCGGCCGGAAGGCGGCGTGTTCAGCACGAAGGGCATGGTTAGCGTGACCTGGGAGGAGGGCACCTGATGCTGCGGAAGCGGGTGGTCGTCTGTCTGGACGTGAAGGACGGGCGCGTGGTGAAGGGGACGCGGTTCCAGGACCTCAGGGATGTCGGTGACCCCATGGAACTGGCGCAGCGGTATGAGGCGGAGGGCGCCGACGAGATCGTATTCCTGGACATCTCGGCGTCAGCGGAAGGTCGTCGCACCCTGCTCGATGCCGTACGAAGGACGGCGGAAAATCTGTTCGTGCCCCTGACGGTGGGCGGCGGCATCAACGACGTATCGGACGTCGCGCTGGCGCTCCGATCGGGCGCCGACAAGGTCAGCATCAACACGGCTGCCGTGCTCCGGCCCGAGCTCATCAGCGAGGCATCCGAGCGATTCGGCAGCCAGTGCATTGTTGCCAGTATTGACGCCCGCCTGGAACGCCGCCAGATCGAACTGATGGCCCACGCCGATGCGCCCGCGCCGGGGACGGCGAGCCAGCCCGCGACGGCCACCTGGTTCCGCGTGTTCACCCATGGCGGTCGCAATGCAACAGAGCTGGACGCCGTTGAATGGGCGCGTCGGTGCGCTGAACTGGGCGCCGGTGAGATTCTCATTACGAGCATTGACCAGGACGGCGGCAGGAGCGGCTACGACCTGGAACTGACGGCCCGGGTCGCAGAGGCCGTGTCGGTGCCCGTCATCGCCAGCGGCGGGGCCGGCAATGCGAGCCACGTGCGGGATGCGTTCCTGCTGGCCGGTGCGGATGCCGCCCTGGTAGCGGGGATCCTGCACGACGGCGTCACCACCGTGGGCGCCCTCAAGCAGTACCTGGCCGACGCCGGCATCCCCGTCCGTCAGGGGCCGGTAGACCTGCCTGAGCCGTGAGCCGGCCGGCAACCACATCCGACCCGTCACGGACGCTTCAGGCGGACCTGGACTTTGCGGTGGAAGTGGCGTGGCGCGCCGGCCGCGCCACGATCGGGCATTACCAGACCGGCATCGGCGCTGAAGCAAAGGCCGACGCCTCACCGGTGACGGAAGCGGACCGGGCCGCCGAGCGCGTGGCGCGGCAGCTCATCGGCGACCGTTTCCCGGCTGACGCGGTGCTGGGCGAGGAAGACGGCGAATCCGGGGCCGGCGCCGCCCGCCGCTGGATCATCGATCCCATTGACGGAACCCGGACATTCATCCGCGGGGTGCCGTTTTTCGGCGTCCTGCTTGCACTCGAAACAGATGACCGGGCCGTGCTGGGCGTCATGCACTTCCCTGCCCTGGACGAGACGGTGTATGCCGCCCGCGGCCTGGGCTGCTGGTGGAACGGCCGGCGAGCGCGGGTGTCCCAGACGTCACGGATTGAAGACGCACTCATCGTGACCACCGACGTCGCCAACATCCATCGCGCCGGACTCGGTGCCGGCTGGGATCGGCTGGCGGCACAGGCAGGCCTGTGCCGGACGTGGGGTGACTGCTACGGCTACGCGCTGGTCGCCACGGGCCGCGCGGAGGCCATGCTCGATCCCGTACTGGCGGTATGGGATGCGGCCGCACTGTCGCCCATCATCGAGGAAGCGGGCGGCGTGTACTCCACCTGGCCTGGCGCCGGCGGCGGTGAGCACGGCAGCGCCGTCGGCAGCAACGCCGCCCTGGCCGATCTCATCCGCAATCTCCTGCAGGACCGGACGCCATGAGGATTGACCGGGCGACGCAGCTCGACGAGCTGGACTTCGAAAAAGGCGGTGGCGTACTGCCCGTCGTGACCCAGCACGCCCACACCGGTGAGGTGCTGATGGTGGCCTGGGCGACGAGGGACGCGATCGAGCGAACGCTTGCGGACGGCGTCATGTGGTACTGGTCCCGCAGCCGGTCAGAGCTCTGGCGCAAGGGCGACACCAGCGGCAATGCCCAGCGGCTGGTAACACTGCACGCCGATTGCGACAGTGACACCCTGCTGGCGCTCGTCGTGCCGGCGGGTCCGGCGTGCCACACCGGCGAGTGGACCTGCTTCGGCGGGATGCCGACTCTGCCTGCGCTGGACGCGGTCATCGCCGAACGCGCCACGAGCGCGGGCGACAGCTACACGCAGCGGCTCCTGGCGGACCGGAACCTGCGCCTGAAGAAGCTGGGCGAGGAGGCCGTGGAGCTGGCGCTGGCATGCCAGCGGCAGGACGGTGACGGGGTAGCAGAGGAAGCGGCTGACCTGGTCTACCACATCCTCGTGGCATGCCGGGGGGCGGGCGTATCGGCACGGGATGTCGTGGCGGCACTGGAGGCACGGCGCCCTGCGGCCGGTACGGTCAGCGCGGCGGGCGGCGCTCGAGCAGGAGGCGGTACAGCGCCAGCAGGATGATGGCGCCGAGAATGGCAATCCCCAGGGATGGCAGGTTGAACCCGGTCACGCTGCCGATGTTGAGGAGTTCATTGCCGACGAAGCCGCCGATGACCGCCCCGAGGATACCGATGATGACCGTCCCCAGGCAGCCGCCGGGGTCCTTGCCCGGCATGATGAACTTGGCAATGGCACCGGCGACCAGGCCGAACAGGATCCAGGCGACTACGCCCACCGGCTGACCCTCCGGTCACGGCGGCCCGTCACACGCGGAACCCCGCCACGAGTTCCTTCAGGCGGTCAGCCGACATGAGCAGTTCCACGCTGGCCGCACTCATCTCCTGCGTTGCCGCCGATTGCTGTTCCGCGGCGGCGCTGACCTGCTGGGCGCTGGCGGCGTGGGACTCGGCGGCGGCGCCCACGTTGCGGACTGCGTCATCCACGGTCTCGAACGCCACGCGATTCGCATCGGCGGCCTGAGCCACACGAGTCGCGGCTTCACTGACCTGCGCGATGGCCTGCAGGATATCCTCGAATGCGGCCTCGGCGCCCCTGGACGTGTCCTCCACGCCCGCGACGCGCTCAAAGCCACGGTCCGTGGTGGTCACGAAGCCATCAATCTGCTCCCGTATCTGGCTGACCGTCGTGTCCACCTCATGGGCAGCGCGCGCGCTGGCTTCGGCCAGCTTCCGGACCTCATCCGCCACCACTGCGAAGCCGCGGCCGTGTTCGCCGGCGCGCGCCGCCTCGATGGCGGCGTTCAGGGCCAGCAGGTTCGTCTGGCGGGCAATGCCCTGGATGCTGCCGACGAAGGCTGAGATGCGCTCGGACGCGCGCGACAACTCATGCACCTGGCGGCCCGCCGTGCGGACGACCTCGCGCAGGTCCAGCAACATGGCCAGGGCGCGACCTACGTCCTGGCGCTTCTCCTCCGCCAGGTCCGCGATCCGGCCGCTGACGGCGACGACCTCGCCGGCCGAATCCTCAATGGCTGCCGCACCCTCGCGCATCCGCTCGAGCGCGTGATCCACCGTGCGCAGCCCGAAGGCCTGCTCCTCTGCGCCCGTCGTGATGCCGACCATGGCTGTCGAGACTTCACCGCTCGATGCCGCGACCTCCTCGGCGATGCCCGACAGGTCCGCGGCCGACTGACCGATCCGGTTCGCCGTCTCCACCGTCTCACCCACGACACCCCGGAACCGCTGTGCCATGCCGGTAAAGGCTCCGGCCAGGATGCGGAACTCGTCGGGCATGCGCCCGTCCACCGTCACCCTGAGGTCGCCCTCCCCGAACTGGTTGGCCGCCAGCACGAGCCGGTGCAGCGGCCGATCGATGGCCTGCAGGGTACGATACGCGAAGACGAGGGACACGATGAGGGCAATGGCAAGGATCGCGGCCAGATACTGGCGCTGCGTCGCGGCCGTCAGGCTGAAGGAGGTGGCCTGCTGATCCACACGACGGACCTCGGCCAGGGTGAACGCGCGAATCCGGACGCGCAGCCCGCGCATGGGCTGCTGCTGCGCCTGCATGAGGGCCACTGCGTCCGCGACATTGCCGGCCTCGTGATGCTCCAGGGCAGCTACAATGGCACGCACACTCTCGGTATGCGCGGCGCGTACGGTCGTGAGCTGCTGCTGGACTTCGTCAGATACGCCCGTCTGCTCCAGGCGCGTCTGCAGCTCCTGGGCGGAGCGGGACAGGGCCATGGCTTCCTCCAGCGCCGCCGCTTCCCGCGTGACCAGGTATGTCTGCGCTGCGTGGATCTGATCGATGATCGTGTCCTGCAACTGAAGCGCCAGCTCCATCCGGTCCTGCAGCGCACCCAGCTCGTCGCCGATCTGTTCGCTGAAGCGCGACAGGGAATGGCTGCTCACAGCGTAGATTGCGAGCATGCCGAGCGCACCGAGCGTCAGGACCAGCCAGAGCTGGCCCCGGATCCGATCGAAATAGGCGCGAATCCCGTTCATCTTGTCCGGATCAGGTACCTCGGGGAGGACGTGCCGACAAGGTGCCGCAGGCGCTTGCGCCTGTCAACTCCGGATCAGAACTTGTACCGTGTGCGCCTGCGATCGGCACAACTGCCTCGAACCCATGGACACGGATGGACCGGCCCGTCCCCCAGCTGAGCCTGAAAGAACAGCGTGAGCGCACCGTGCTCGCCCTGTGCGACCACTTCGCGGCGGACCGCCTCGAGCTGGCCGACTTCGAAGCTCGCCTGGATGGAGCCCACCGCGCCCGCTCCGGCGCGGAGCTGCAGGCACTCCTGGCCGACCTGCCAGCGCCGAGAGAGGTGGCCACGCCACCGAAGTCAGCGGCGTCAGAGGCACTCGCGCGGGGCACGCGCGCCACCGTAGAGGCCGTGCGCGAGACGCGTACGCTGGTGGCCTTCATGGGCGGCGTCGAGCGCAGGGGCCATTGGACACCCGCCCGCCGCAACCTGGTCGTGGCAGTGATGGGCGGCGCCGAACTCGACTTCCGCGAGGTTGACCTGCCTGCCGGCGAGACCGAGGTCGTCCTTTTCTGCTTCATGGGCGGCGCGGAGATCATCGTGCCACCTGGCCTGAGTGTAGACGCCAACGGCATTGCCATCATGGGCGGGTTCGAGCACGCATCGCCACCGCGGAGCTCCGAGCCTGATGCCCCCGTATTGAAGCTCACCGGTGTTGCCGTCATGGGCGGCGTCGAAATCGTCGTTCGCCACCCCGGCGAGACTGCGAAGGACGCCCGGCAGCGCGAACGGGACGAGCGTCGGAACCGGCAGCGTCGCCTGCGCGGCGAGCCCGGCAACGACCGCTAGGGCCGTGGCCGCGGCAACGCCCGAGGAGGAGGCCCTCGGCAAGGCGTATGACGGCCGGCTCATGCGTCGGCTGCTGGGCTACCTGAGGCCGTACCGCTGGCGCGTCGCTGCCGCCGTACTCCTGCTCCTGGCCGGTGCCGCGCTGGAACTCGCGGGCCCGCTCCTCACACGGGCCGCCCTCGATGACGCCATCCCCGCCGGTGACACGGGCCTGCTGCTGATCCTGAGCGCCACGTTCCTGGGCGCGCTGCTCCTGAGCTTCGCCCTGGAGGCAGCGCAGACAATCCTCACCACATGGCTGGGCCAGCATGTCATGCGGGACCTGCGCAGGGAAATCTTCGGCCACCTGCAACGGCTGCCCCTGCCCTATTACGACAGGAATCCCGTCGGCCGGACCATGACACGTGTCACGAGCGACGTCGAAGTCCTGAATGAACTCTTCAGCTCCGGCGTCGTCGCCATCTTCGGCGACCTCTTCACGCTGGTCCTGATTACAACGGCCATGTTCATCCTGGACTGGCGGCTGGCGCTGCTGACCCTGGCCGTGATGCCGTTTGTCATCCTCGTGGCCGGCGTGTTCCGCCGTCGTATCCGGGAGGCCTATCGGGAGGTGCGGATCCGGCTCGCCCGCATCAATGCCTTCCTGCAGGAGCACATCTCCGGCGTCGGCGTCGTCCAGCTGTTCGGCCAGGAGCGCGCCGCCACTGGCCAGTTCGCGGGCATCAACCGCGAGTACCTGGCGGCGCACCTCCGGTCCATCCGCTATTACGCCCTGTTCTTTCCCATCATCGAGGTCCTGACCGCTATCGCCCTCGCCATCATCATCGTATATGGCGGCTTCGGGATCGCTGGCGGCGCCACCAGCGTCGGCACCCTGGCGGCCTTCCTGCAGTTCGCCCGGCGCTTCTTCCGGCCCATCCAGGACCTGTCGGAGAAGTACAACATGCTGCAGGGCGCCATGGCGTCCTCCGAGCGCATCTTCGCATTGCTCGACACCCCGCCCGCTGACGACGGCCGCGCGTCACGGCAGCTGCCCGAGCCCGGTCGCGGCGAGATCGAGTTTCGCAATGTCTCGTTTGCCTACGTCAGGACCGGCCCGGAGCCGGACGCCGACTGGGAGTGGGTGCTCCGCAACGTCAGCTTCCGCATCGCCGCCGGCAGCCGCGTTGCCGTCGTTGGCCACACCGGTGCCGGCAAGACCTCCCTCATCAGCCTGCTGCTCCGCTTCTACGAGCCGCAGCACGGCGAGATCCTTTTCGACGGCGTACCCATCCGCGACGTGCCCGTCCGGGAACTGCGGGACCGCATCGGCCTGGTGCTGCAGGACGTCTTCCTGTTCAGCCGCAGCGTCGGCTACAACGTGCGACTCGGGCGCACCGACATCCATGACGACCGTGTCGCCGAGGCCGTCAGGCGCATTGGTGCCGAACCCGTCGTCGGGCGACTGCCCCTCGGCCTGGACCAGCCGCTGGGCGAGCGCGGGGCCAGCCTGTCCGTTGGCGAGCGTCAGATCCTCTCCTTCGCCCGAGCCCTGGCCTTCGACCCGCAGGTCCTCATACTGGATGAGGCCACCAGCTCCGTGGACTCCGAGCTCGAGGCGCGCATTGATCGCGCACTGGCCACCCTCATGCAGGACCGGACCTCCATCGTTATCGCGCACCGCCTTTCAACCGTGCAGCATGCCGACGATATCCTTGTGCTGCATCATGGCGAACTCATGGAGCAGGGCACTCACGAGGAACTGCTCCGACGGGGCGGCCTCTACGCCAGGCTCCATGAATTGCAGTTCGTGCGTGGCTCGGAACTTGCCGCCCCGGAAGGTGACCAGTCTGCGGCGTTCGTAGCCGGGGAGGCGCCGTGAGAGCCAGCCTGACAGTGCTCGTCCTCGTGCTCAATGTCGTTGCCGCCGTCTCGATCCTCGGCGCACCGACAACCACGGGGCGAAAGCTGGCCTGGCTGGCGGGCGTCACGTGGCTGCCCCTGGCCGGTGCCCTCGCCTGGCTGGTGGCAGGGCGGCGGAATCATGGGGGTTCCATCTCCCCAACCGAACCTGTGAGCAGGGCATGAACGATAAGATTACCACCGTCCTCGTCGTTGACGACGATCCGAACGCCCTGGACATCGTCCGGACCTTCCTCGAATCCAAGGGCTACCGAGTCGCCACAGCGCAGGACGGCCGGCAGGCCCTGTCCCTGCTGGAGGAGCTCCAGCCTGCCCTGGTACTGCTGGACGTGATGATGCCGGGCATGGACGGCTGGGAAGTGGCCAGGGTCATCAAGAACCACCCCACGCATGGTAAGGCGCGGGTTGTCATGCTGACGGCCCGAAGCGATTTCGCCGACAAGCATGAGGGCCTGCGGGCAGGGGCCGACGACTACATCGTCAAGCCCATCCAGTTGCGGGAACTGGGCGAGCGGGTGGAGAAAAACCTGAAAATGCGAGAGAAATCGGCGTGAGGGTTGCCGCCGATGTGCGCGATGACGCCCTTCGCAGAAATCTGGACGACGCCACTGCGGCGCTAGGCGGAGCGGTCATCGCTGCGGACGTCATCAGCGGCAATGGCGCTGATCCGTCCAATACCGACGTGCTGTTCGTGGAGCTGCGGCAGGATACGGACATCCAGCGGCTCCGCACGCGGGCCCGGCGCATGGGCGCCGCGCTGCTGCTCGCCTGCACGGACGGGGAGCAGTGCCCGAACCCGGCACTGGCCGACGCCGACGACTGGGTGCTGCTGCCCGCGTCCGTGGGTGAGCTGCGGCTCCGGCTGACTACAGCCCGGAACCGGGCGGCCGGCACGGTGGCCGTCCGCAACTCCGCTGACGCAGCTGAGCTCGTCAGGTACGAGGAACTGCTGTACGACCGGCTCACGGGCTTCCCCACCCTGGCCGTAATGATCGAGCGCGCCCGCGAGTTGCTGGAGCGCCGCGGCGAACTGACGGTCCTGTACATCCATTTTGTCTGGTACGAGAAGATCGAGGAGATCTACGGCTGGCAGAAGCTGGATGACGTGCTGGAGACGACGGCGCAGGCGGTACGCCGGTTCTATGCCCAGCAGCGGACACCGGGCGAGAGCATGATGATGGTGTCGCACATTGCCGATGACGATTTCATCCTGTTCACGGAGGTCCGGTCCACTGCGGCCGCCGCCGAGAGCCGGCTGCGAGCGGTTTCGGAGGAACTCGAGAGCTATCTTCGTTCAACAGTAGAGGAGGGCCACGGCGAGGACATCGCCGCGCTGTGCGGCATATACGTTGGCGCGGCGACGGTGTTCCGGAACCCGAAGATCCGGACGGAGCGGCTGCTGTATCGCGGCATCCGCGAGGCGGCTCAGGCAGCGCGCGGCGCCGAGGAGTGGGAGCGCACGCGGAAGGTGACCGACCTCAAGTCGACCATTCGGGATGGGGCCGTGTTCATCGAGTACCACCCCATCATAGTGACGGCGACGGAGGAGATCTACGGCTTCGAGGCGCTGGCGCGGGGCGTACGGCG
Organism: Longimicrobiales bacterium; assembly: GCA_035461245.1. Lineage (GTDB taxonomy): Bacteria > Gemmatimonadota > Gemmatimonadetes > Longimicrobiales > RSA9 > SH-MAG3. Next base: position 47,923 of record DATHVP010000048.1, read on the forward strand.
GGAACTGCGTTCGCCGGAAGTCCTGTTCGAGGTCGCGGAGGAGGCGAACATGGTGTGGGAGCTGAGCCGGCTGCTGCGGCGGCGGGCGGTTTCCGGCATCATTAACGACCTCAAGGACGGCCAGTACCTGTTCCTGAACATTGACCCACACGACTTTGACGATCCGACGTTCCGGAACCTGGACCCGAAGGACCTGGGCATTGCGGATCCGAGTCGGGTCGTCCTCGAGATTACTGAGCGCACGGCCATCAAGGACTATCCTCGCTTCCAGCAGTACCTGAAGGCGTTCCGGGATCGGGGTTTCCGCTTCGCCGTGGATGATGCCGGCAGCGGTTACGCGGGGCTGGGATCCATCGCGAACCTGGCGCCGGACTACATCAAGCTGGACATCTCACTCATCGCCAACATCGATTCCAACTTCCTGAAGCAGAACCTGGTTGAGACGATGGTCACCTTCGCCAACAACCACGGCACACAGGTAATCGCCGAGGGCGTCGAGCGGCAGGAGGAATTCGAGACGGTCCGGCAGATAGGCGTCCATTTCACGCAGGGCTTCCTGTTCCATCGCCCCCGCTATGCCGGCCTGCCGGCAACGACTCGCAAGGCCCACGTCATGCACGCCGGCCGGCGGGACGAGGACGAGGCGGTAGAGGAGGAAAAGACCGGCTGAGAGTTGAGCGAGCCCGGACCATCCCGGGCCCGCTGGCGATTCAGTGCAAGCCGCCCGGAATCGGCGTACCCAGCGGTCCGCCTCGCGGCCGGCGCGTCGAGTCGGCAGGTTCAGCCACGTCGGCGGCGCCCGGACGCGTCAGGGCGGGGGCCCGGCCACTGGCATCGGCCAGGGCCGCCTCGGTGTAGCGACTGCCGGGATTCCACAGCACCCACTCGTCCAGACCGGCCTCATACACCCCGTCAATCTGGGCCCGGACGTGTTCCGGACCATAGCGGGGCTGTCCGAGCGTGAAGTCCTGCAGCCAGGGCCGTATGCCGGCAGCGCCGGGCACGCCGGCTGTCCTGCGCACGGCGTGCTGCATGGCCGTACGAACTATCTCGAACGGCTGTGCGTTCGGCTGCTCAATGCCATAGGAGCCCCGCGCGTAGTGCGACGGATACACCATGGGCAGCAGGACGTCCGTCGCATCCACCATCTTCTCCCACTGCTGGCCGATGCCCATGTCATCCCTGGCGGACGTGGTCAGGCCGAACACGTCGGCTGTGACGGGCACGTCGTACGAGCGGAGCTGCTCCCTGGAATACTGCAGAAATTCGCGGATGCCGTCCTCCATCGCCCGGCCCTCGCGCGCAGGGAAATCAGCCGTCAGCATGAACGAACGGGGCACGTCCGGGAACCGGACGTAGTCCCACTGTACTTCGGAAAAGCCCAGCTCCAGTGCCTCCCTGGCGATGGCGATGTTGTAGTCCCATACATACCGGTTGAAGGAGTCGACCCAGTAGTGGCCGTAGGAGTCCATCCAGTCGCCGCCGTCCACATGCCGAACGGCCCAATCCGGGCGCGCCCTGGCGAGGACCTCGTCCCGGAACACGACGATGCGAGCGATGGGATAGATGCCGTTGTCCCGCAACCGCTGCAACACGCGCCGGATGTCGGAAACGTATGCCTGGTCGGCGCCGATGTCCCGGGCCAGCGGCACCTGAGACCGGTAGCTGATCTCGCCGCCCTCCTTCACATCAATGACGAAGGCGTTGATCTCAGTCCGGTTCGCCAGCTCGATGAGCTGGCCGAGACGATTGGCAGAACCGGTGGCCCACGCATTCAGGTAGATGCCACGCACCTGGGCAGGCTTGGCAACCCGGGGCACGCCGTCGGTGATGGTCGGGAACGAAAAGAGCGCGGCGCGGTCCGTAATCAGCTCGGCACTCGCTGCCGCATCATCCGGCAGGGCACCGGCTTCAACGTCGTCGCCAGTGACCGCAACATCGTCACCGCCCGCCGTCGGCTCCGCGGCGGCCGGCGCGACCGGCGTCTCATCCACCGCTGGCGCGAAACGCGCGAGCGCGATGATCGCAAAGAAGACCAGTGCGACGCTGATGCCCAGGTAGCCACGCCGCTGCCATGTGCCCGCTCCTGCGAACTGAAACCTCGATTCTGCCACTGTGCTGCTCCTTGTCCTGCGTTCGCTCCAAGGGTGTCCTACCCCGGACCTGCCGGACAGGTCATCGAAACCTTCAGTACACAGGCATGTCCGGCTCAATTTCCTCCGCCCACGCCCGGATCCCGCCTTTCAGGTTGTGCAGACGCTCGACGCCCCGCGCCCGCAGCTGCCGTATCGCGCCCGCGCTGCGGGAACCGGTCCGGCAGTACACAACAACGTCCCGGTCCTGTTCAATCTCGTCCGTCCGGTCCAGCACCTCGTCCAGCGGGATCAGCCGGGCGCCATAGGCCGCCAGGTTGGCGATCTCCCATTCGAACGGTTCGCGGACGTCGATGAGGGCGATGTCCTCACCGTCGTCGAGACGCTGCTTCAGTTCCGCGACAGTGATGTTCGAAATGGCCTGTGGCTGCTGGGGCGTGTCCATGGTCGTATCTCCGGATGCACAGAATTCGTCATAGTCGATGAGCGCAGTGACGGTCGGCGCGTCACCGCACACGGCGCAGTCGGGGTTGCGGCGCAACCGCAGTTCCCGCCAGCGGAACGTAAGAGCGTCGAACAGGACGAGGCGGCCGACCAGCGATTCGCCTGCGCCGGTGATCAGCTTGATGGTTTCCAGCGTCTGCAGGGATCCGATGATGCCTGGCAGCACGCCGAGGACGCCGCCTTCGGCACAACTCGGCACCAGTCCCGGCGGTGGCGGCTCCCGGAACAGGCAGCGATAGCAGGGCCCCTCGCCAGCGAGGAAGACGGACACCTGTCCCTCGAACCGCAGGATCGAGCCATAGACGTATGGCTTGCCCAGCAGAACGCAGGCATCGTTTACCAGGTAGCGCGTGGGGAAGTTGTCCGTACCGTCAATGACGACATCGTAGTCCGCAAGCACGTCCATGGCATTTGCGGAGGTGAGCCGCAGCTCGTGCTTCACCACCCGCACGTGGGGGTTCAGATCCCGCAGCCGATCGGCCGCGGCCACGAGCTTGCTGGTGCCGATGTCGCCCGTGCCGTACAGCACCTGCCGCTGCAGGTTGCTGATATCGACGTCGTCGAAGTCAACGAGGCCAATGGTGCCGACCCCGGCAGCGGCGAGGTAGAGCGCGGCCGGCGAGCCGAGCCCGCCGGCACCGACGATAAGTACGCGCGCCGACTTGAGCTTTCGCTGCCCGTCCCAGCCCACGTCGGGCAGCGTGATGTGCCGCGCATACCTGGTGATTTCCTCCGGCGAAAACGCTGCGGCAGGAGATTCCTCCCCGCCGGCAATGCTGGGCACGATCATCAGCACGTCACCCGGCCGGACGACTGTGCTACCGCCGTGTGCAAGCGCACCGACGTCATCGGCATTGAGGTAGACCCGGACGTAGCCACGAAGTTCGCCCGCTTCGCTGAAGAGATGCCGGCGCAGCACGGGGAAACGATCAGCAAGCTGGTCCAGGGCGCCGTTAACGTCCGCCGCATCGAGTTCCACCTCAGCGGCGCCGTCGGTATACTCGCGCAGCGCCGCGGGGAGCTGCACGCGCACACTCACGCTGCGCCTGCTGCCGGATTGTCCAGGCGGAGCTCGGCGAATCCGCTGCGGTCATCCTGCAGTCGCCAGGCGCGCAGTTCGCCGGCGGCGGGAGACACGATGACGTAGAGGTAGCCGGGGCACGCCAGTTCCAGGTCACATGACGACGGGGTGGCGCGGCCGCGCGGATGGGAGTGGTAGAAGCCGACCACGTGCAGGCCCATGCACGCGGCATGGCGTTCCATCCGCAGCACCGTCAGGGCATCGATGTGGTACCTGTCGGGGTTCTGGCTGGCGTTGGCAAGCGGGATGAGGGCCCTGATCGCCAGCTCATGCCGGCCGATGGAGCCCATGAGCGCGCCGCAGCATTCTGCCGGCATGGCGGCGGCGGCATGTCGCCGCAGCGCCGCCGCGATCCGTGGTGGCACGGTAACAGAGTTCAGATCCATCACATGAGAACGTAAAGCGGACCCGGAGACGGGTCAATCGGCAGCGGTCCGCTTCATGCGCCTGCCCTTCTCTGGAATCGCCATGATGACACAACCAGCAAGCCGACGGAGGGATCGATGAAGGAAGGCGGCGAGAAGGACGCCCGCAATCAGGGGCTGAAGGAAGAGGAGAAGCGGCTGCGCGACCCTGAGGAGCGGCCGCCCCACAGCGAGGTGGACGATGGCCCGGCAGAGACGGGCAAGCGCCCGGCGCCGGCTGAGAAGTCCGAAGCCGACGTCGCCAATCTGGAGAACCCGCCGCAGACGGAAGGTCCCCGGGAGCGCGGCAATGACGGCGTCTGACGACGCCGTCAGGCCAGAATCAGCTCTGCGTTGAGGCGGGCCCCGCCCAGCTGGCCCGAGACGAAGGCCCGAGCAGCGGCAGCGGCAGCTGTGCCCGCCGGACTCGGCCCGCCGGACGGGCGGGTCCAGTTCTGAAGTACCTCCACCAAATCGCTGGTGGAGGACACCTGCGCGCCGCCGCCGGCTGCCACCAGCCGGGCCGCCTCGCCTGCATTGCCGTGACGCGGGCCGAACAGCACGGGCACCCCCAGCGCTGCCGGCTCCACTACCGAATGCAATCCTGCCGAGCCGAACCCGCCACCGACCCAGGCGACATGGGCGACAGCGTAGAGTTCGGCGAGAATCCCGACCCGATCCACTACCAGCACGTCGGCGGCGGGTAACCCGGTATCCTCCAGGGCCGGCAGGCGGGCATGGGAAAGGCCAGCCTGTTCCACTCGCCGCTCCAGCCCCGTCACGTGGTCGCTGGACGGCTCGTGGGGCGCCATGATCATGCGCCAGGGCGCGCCCCGTTCACGGAGTCGGGTCAGGCCCTCGAGCAGGACGGCCTCATCGGGTTCCCACGTGCTGCCGGCCACCAGCCAGGAACCGGATGTCGCGGCGACACGGGTCAGCAGCGGCCGGGCCTCGAGACCGGCGATCCGCTGCCAGACCTGGTCGAACCTGGCGTCTCCCGTGACGCGGATGAGTTCCTCCGGCACGCCCAGGCGGGTGAAGCGCCGTCCGTCCTCCGCCGTCACCGCGCCCAGCGCGTCCAGGCGGCTGTAGGCGTGGCCGAGCAGGAACCGAGCACCGCGCCCGTTCCGGCTGGAACTTTCTGCCAGCACCGCATTGACCAGCACGACCCGGGCTCGCCTGTCCCGGGCTGCTGCCAGCAGCACCGGCCAGATCTCCGTGCGGACGAAGGCCACCTGGGAAGGACGCAGGGCGTCGAGAGCCGCGCCGATGTCGGCCTCGATGTCCCACGGCAGGTAGCCGTGCCAGTCAGCCCCCACCCGCCCGGCCATACGCTCGGTGGACGGCGAGAAGAAAGTGAACGCCGCCTGTGTCTCCGGTCGTATCTCTCGCACGGCGCCAAGGATGGACTGGGCCATGAGAGCCTCGCCCACGGAGGGCGCATGGAGCCAGACGAGCGGCCGGTCGGGATCCCGGTGCCGCGCCGCCCAGTCCAGCATGGACGCCAGGGTGTCCCGTCGCCCCGCCACGCCACGGCGGGCCTTGTCGTCAAACGGCGCCGCAACCCGCAGCGCCAGGGGCGCCAGCCGCGCCACGGACCGGTAGACCAGGTCTCCTGTGCTCATGCAGATGAGTCTGGCCGCCGGCGACGACGGGCGCAATCTTGGCAGCATGATACCGACATCGATCATCACCCGGCTGCTCGGCTGGACGGTCGCCGTGTTCCAGACCATCGAGCGCAGTGGCGGGCCCATCCCGACAGGCCCCGTACTGGTAGTGGCGAACCACCCTAACAGCCTGCTGGACCCGCTGGTCATCTTCCGGGTCGCCGGCCGGCCCACGCGCCCGCTGGCGAAAGCACCCCTCTTCGAGCAGCGCGTTGTTGGCTCGTTGTTGCGGGCGCTCGGCGGGCTTCCCGTCTACCGGGCCGTGGACGATCCCGCGCAGATGCACCGGAACGAGGACACGTTCCGCGGCGCCATCAGCGCGTTGTGCGCTGGCGACGCCGTTCAGATCTATCCCGAGGGCCGCAGCCACTCGGAACCGTCGCTGGCTCAGCTTCGCACCGGCGCGGCACGGATCGCGCTCGGCGCCGAAGCCGCCTCGGACTGGCAGCTGGGTCTGCAGATCGTGCCCGTCGGCCTGACGTTCTTCCGCAAGAGCCTGTTCCGCGGACAGGCGCTGGCCCTCATCGGCGAGCCGTTCACCATTCATGCCTTCCGGGACCATTTCGAAACCGACGCCGTCGCCGCCGCCCGGCAACTCACTGACCTCATCGCCAGCCGCCTGGCCGGCGTCACCGTTAATACGCAGGAGCCCGGCGACATCGAACTCATTGACACGGCGGAACGGCTTTATGCGCGCGAGAAGGGGTCCACCGGGTGGCGGGAGCGGGACCCGCTGTCGGCCCGGGTCCCGCGGCTGCAGGCGTTCGCCCGGGGACTCGCCTGGCTGCGCCAGACAGACCCGCAGCACTTCCGCGGCCTCGCCGCAGCCGTCAGGCGGTACCGCCGCCGGGCGCAACTGCTTGGGGCAACGGACGCGGACGTGCCGCCGCGCTACTCGCCGACGGAAGTGGCTGCGTACGTCGTTGTGCAGGGGCTCGTGCTGCTGCTCCTGGCACCGCTGGCTCTCGTGGGTACCGTGCTCTGGTACCCCACCTACTTCGCGCCCCGCATCACGCTGCGCCTGGTACGACCGGAACATGAAGCAATCGCTACATACAAGCTGGCGACGGGTTTCGTCATGGTCCCCGCCACCGTGCTCGCGGCCGTGGCCGTGGGCGCGATCCTGGCCGGAGCCGCCGGGGCACTGACGGCGCTGGTGGCAGCACCTGCCCTCGGCCTGGTCGCCATGGCATGGCACGACCGACGGCAGCGGGCAAGTCAGGATGCGTGGCTGTTCCTCCGTGTCATCACGCGCCGTGAGCACCAGCAGCGTCAGGCCAGGGAACGCAACCGCCTGGCAGCGGAATTCGACGACCTCGTGGAGGCCTCCGGCGTGCTGAATGACGTCGTCACCGGCGTGTGAGGCGCGCCGCCGGCGGCATTCATTCGGGGCCGTACTCCCTGGCGTCCGGGTCCGCCTGGCGACGGATCTCCACCAGGTCCGCATCCGCGGCGGCTGAATCGGGGAACCGGTCGACGGCCTGACGCATCGCCTCACGCAGTGAGTTCGCCGTGATGTCCTCGACGTGATACTGCTGCCCCGGTGAACCGACTCGGATCGTCACCCTGTACAGGGGCATGGCCACCTCCGGCTATCAGGGATCAAGCGCACCGTGACCCCCCGCCACGGCCCAGGCGAAAACGAGCCAGCCGGCAATCAGGGCCAGCCCGCCCACCGGCGTGACAGCGCCCAGCCAGCGAGGTCCGCCCAGGGCCAGGACGTATACCGTACCGGCAAAGATGACGACGCCAATAAGGATCAGCCACGCCGCCGCGCCAGCCAGGGGCAGCTGCAGCCGATCACCCACCGCGGCCACCAGCACCAGTGCCAGGCCGTGGTACATGTGGTAGCGGGCGGCCGTCTCCCAGGTTGACAGGCGGTCCGGCGACAGCCGGGAAGCCAGTGCATGGGCGCCAAACGCGCCAGCCGCGACGGCCGCGGCGGCCAGCACTGCGCCGATGACGATGAAGTGTCGCATGGTTCCTCAGGTGAGTGCCCCCGAGCCGCGGCGCCCCTCGTCCGGCGCGGGAATGGCCCGCCGCACCAGGTCTGCCGTCGCCCGGACACGGCCCCGGCGGCTGCGCTCCACACTGGTGACCGCCGCCTCCAGCTCGGCCATTTCCTCGGTGGACAGCTCCCGGTTCATCAGTGCCACGATGCGGACCTGGCTCAGGTTCGGTTCGGTGCGCATGACGGCGATGGCCTCGAGTCCATCCATGCCGGGCATGAGCAGATCGACGAGAACGATATGCGGCTGGACGCGCCGCGCCAGATCCAGCAGTTCCCCGCCGCTGGAGGCGGTCCGGACGTCACAGTCGGTCGCCGCCAGGGCTTCTCCCAGAATGCGGCGGACGTGGGCATCGTCATCACCGACCAGGACCCGGGGATCTGGCTCTTCTCCCACCAGGCGCCGTACAGTCGCGGTAGCCTCTTCCACGGATATGGGCTTGCCGAGGAAGGTGAGTTCCCCCAGGTCGAGAGCTCGCTCGGCGGTCGAATCGTCCGGGGCGAAGAGCAGGACCGGAGGCGTGGGCATGCCCGCCTCCGACTGCAGCGTGGTGATGGCCCGCCAGGCTGCGAGGTCCGGCGCGTGAGCATCCACGGCTATCAGACCGGGCCGTTCCCTGCGCACCAGCCCGGCGAGTTGTGCGGGCTCCGTGACCCCTACGACCCTGGCCGTGCCGTCCAGGTCCAGGGCGAGCCGACCCACGAGGTCCGGCGCCGCCAGCATCACCACGGCGGCCTCGTCGCCGATCCCCTCCTGCAGGACCGAGCTGCCGGCTGATGGCAGCCGCACCGTGAACGTCGAGCCACGCCCCACCTCGCTGGATACGGTGACGTCGCCACCCATGAGCCGTGCAAAGCGCCGGGCAATGGCCAGGCCGAGGCCTGTGCCGCCGGTAGACCGGGACAGGCCGCCCTCCACCTGGTAGAACTCCTCGAATATCTGCTCGAGTTGCTCCGTGGGGATGCCCGCCCCGGTGTCGGAAACACGGATGATCACGTCATCGTCCCGTTCATCGCACGAAACGGCTATACCGCCGTCCGCCGTGAACTTGGCGGCGTTGGACAGCAGGTTCACCAGGATCTGCATGAGCCGGGTCTCGTCCGCAATCACGAGGAACGGCGTGCCCTCGTGGTCGGGCGGGATATCAACCGTCAGGGTAAGCCCCTTGGAAGCCGCCAGGGGCAGGACCTGCTGTGCTGCGCGCTCGACCAGCACGCCCACGTCCAGTTCCACGAGCGCCAGGTCCATCCGGCCGGCCCCGATCTTGGCCAGGTCCAGAACCTCATTGATGAGGCCGAGCAGATGACGCGAAGTATCCCGCACACGGGCGAGCATGGCGCGCTGGTCGTCGTTCAACGGTCCCTTGACGCCCAGGTCCAGCAGGTCGGAATACCCCATGATGGCATTGATGGGCGTGCGCAGTTCGTGGCTCATGACAGCCAGGAACTGATCTTTCGCCTTGGTCGCTTCCCGCAGCTGCTGGTTCACCTGCTCCAGCACCTCCGCCTGGCGCCGCAATTCGCGGTTCGTGTGCCGCAGCATCTCGGCGTACTGGTGCTCGTCGGACACGTCACGCAGGACCATGGCCGCGCCCGCGGGCTGGCCCGATTGCGCGCTGATCGGACTCGCAGAGCCCGACAGGTACCGCTCCGTGCCCCAGTCAGAGCGTACGATGAACGTTGCCCGCCTGACATGTTCGCCGCGGAGCGCCCGGGTAAGGGGGAAATCGCCGGGCCCGAGCGGCCGCCCCTCGGCTGAAACCAGGTCGAAGTGGGCCGGCCATTCCGACAGCGGCACATCGGCCAGGTCCGGGCCGAGCAACTCCGCCGCCGCCGCATTGCTCCGCTCCAGGTTGCCGGCCGAATCCACCACAATGACGCCATCGGCCATCTGGTCGAGCACGGCACCGAAGCGGAGGGCCTCCCGGGCGGCACGCAGTCGTTCCGCTTCAAGGGATGCGAAAAGTTCTGCCGTGTGAAGGGCCGCAGCGGCGGGGGCACCCAGGGCCTGCGCGAAGGCCACCAGGCTCGTCGGAAAGCGACGCGGCCGCGAATACACTTCCCACGTCGCCACTCCGACGGTATGACCGGCGATCATCAGCGGGACGGTGACGGAAGCCACGTAGTCGGAGCCACTCCGGCCCGACAGCGGCGAATCCCCGTGCCCGTCGCTATCGACGACGTACGGGTCGCCGGTGGACACGGCTTCGGCCAGCGTCGGCAGGAGGGCCACCGGCGCGCGGACCTGCCCGATGTCCTCCTGACGCAGGCGGTCGGTCACGCCGTCAATGTCCCTGAAGACCATGCGACGGCGGCCGACCAGCACCTCGCCCTCCTCTTCGAAGGTATACAGCGACGCGACGTCGGCATCCAGGATCTCCGCAACAGCGCCGAGGAACTGCTCTACGACGTCGTCGGGGTCAAGGGAGGTGGACAACCGCTGGGAGGATCGCTGGGCCGCCTCCAGTTGTGCGGCCAGGTCCCTGGACTGGATGGCGCGGTCCCGGGCCTCCTCGGCGGCGGTACGGGCCGCTTCCTCCGCCACCTGCCGGCGTGCGATCTCGTCTCGCTGCGTCGCAATGGTGCGCCGCAGGAAATGCAGGATCAGGGCGAACGCCAGCGCCAGGGCGAGACCGGCGATCCATGTGGCCACCCGCTCCGCCCGATAGGCCCGCAGGTCCGGCAGCGGGTAGGCGACGTCCACCCGCCAGATCGTGTCCGCGACGCGCACATCGTGGGACACGTGCTGCCAGTCGTCGGGGACCATCTGGACCGTGGTCAACCGCACGTCGTCCGGGCCGTAGAGCATGTGCAGCATGGCGCCGGCGGCGAGGGTGTCCACGAGTACGGCCTGGCCTGCGTTGCGGTAGATGATTTGCGGATCCAGCTCGGCAGCGAGCACGGCCAGTGTAGTGGACGAGTCCGGCGGCACGACGGGATCGAACACGAAGACACGCTGGCCGATGCCGTAGTTGATGACCGGCGTCGCAGCAGGATGCTTCGTGCCCAGGGCGCGCAGGTAGGCAAGTCGCACGACCGTGTCACTGAGCATGATGCGCTGGCCCAGCCCGGTCCCCGGCACACGCTGCACCCGCTCCGTCTCCGGATCGACCAGGGAGAGACCCGTCAGGCCGTTGGAACGGGCCGCCAGCGAGTCCAGTGTCGCCACAAATGCCGCCTCCGACGCTCCATCCGTGACGTTGCCGAAGGCGACCTTGGCGGTGGTCACGCCCCCCAGCAGTGCGCTCACCTGGTTGCCCACCTCGTCCGCCAGTGCGCTGGCCTGGCGTTCCGCGGCAGCCTGCGTGGCGGCGATCTCCCGCTCAGGATGTGATGCCCGCTCCCGGTCGAAGAGGAACACGATTCCGATGACCAGGATGAAGGCTCCCAGCGGAATCAGATCTGCGTACCTGCTGACGCGCATTCCTGTGCATGTCCCCGGTATGAGTCACCTGGCTGGGCGGCGCCCGCCCGCAGGTGCCCGGGAATAGCACGTTCCGTACCTGCCCCTGCCTTTCGCCCCGACGCCAGCGAGCCCATAATTTCGGCCCATGACCCTGCGCGTGCGCCATGCCCTGCTCCTCTGGGTTTCGCTGCTGACCGCCTGCTCGCCCATCTATGTAGCTCGGGCGGGCATCGAACAGGCGCGGATCCTCAGTCGCCGTCAGCCCATCGCCTCCGTTATTGCCGATCCGGCAACGGACGCGGACACCCGGCGCAAGCTCGACCTCGTCCTGCAGGCCCGGGACTTTGCCCAGCATGCCCTCGGTCTGAATGCCGGCCAGAGCTACACCACCTACTCGTGGGTGGACAGCGACACGCTGCTGATGGTGGTGTCCGGTTCCCGCAAGGACCGGTTTCAGGCGTATACCTGGTGGTTCCCCATCGTTGGTCACGTGCCGTACAAGGGGTACTTCCAGTTCAGCCTGGCTTACCGTGAAGCCGCGCGACTCGAAGCGGCCGGCTACGACGCGTATGTGCGGCCCGCCGGCGCCTTCAGTACGCTGGGCTGGTTCAATGACCCCCTGCTCAACACGATCCTCCGCTATGACGATGTCTCCCTCGTCAGCACCGTCATCCATGAGATCCTGCACAACACCGTCTTCATCCCCGGCCAGGTCTCGTTCAATGAGAGTTTCGCCAACTTCGTGGGCGACAGAGGCGCCATCGAGTTCTTCTGCATGCGGGACGGGGAGGATTCAGCGCGCTGCCGGCAGGCCCGCGACTGGTGGGCGGACAACCTGCGCTATGCCGCATTCCTCTCCTCCCTCGTGAGCGACCTGGAAGCCATCTACCGCCGGGACGACCTGACTTTCGACGACAAGCTCGCCCGCCGTGATATTGTCTTTGAGGAGTCCCGGCAGCGCTTTGCCACCGAGGTGGAGCCGGACCTGCTGACGGGCGGCTTTCGCGGTTTCCTGCAACGTCCGCTGAACAATGCCACGCTCATCGGCACGCGCCTCTACTACGACCGGCTGGGCGCATTCGAGGCCGTTTACCACCACCTCGGCGGCGACTACCGGGCGACCCTGCACGCCATACTCGACGCTGCGCGGGAGCGGCCGGCAGAGCCGTACGCGGCGACGGCGGCGCTCCTGTCGCGCAGCCGGCCCGTCCCCGGCCGGCATGACCCCGAACAGGACCGGGACCTTTCCCTTACCCCTTCCCTCCGCCAGATTGGCCGGTTCCATGGAAACGGACCGGATCGAGAAGCCGATGGATTACAAGCCGCAGGAAATCGAAGCGAAGTGGCAGCGCCTCTGGGCAGAGCAGGGCGTCAATACACTGACGGATGAGGAACTGCTGGTTGCGGAACGCCCGTTCTACAACCTGATGATGTTCCCGTACCCGTCAGCGGAAGGCCTGCATGTGGGCAACATGTATGCGTTCACGGGGGCCGACATCTATGGCCGCTGGAAGCGGCTCACGGGGGAACAGGTTTTCGAGCCCATCGGGTTTGATGCATTCGGCATCCACTCCGAGAATTTCGCACTGAAGTCCGGCACGCATCCCATGGAGCTGATCCCGAGCAACATCCGCAACTTCACGCGGCAGCTCACCCGGATCGGCGCCATGTACGACTGGAACCACGTGGTGGACACCACGGACCCGGCGTACTATCGCTGGACGCAGTGGCTTTTCCTGCAGCTGTTCAAGGCCGGGCTGGCGGAGAAGAAGGAAGCACCCGTCAACTGGTGCCCCTCCTGCCACACAGTTCTCGCCAATGAGCAGGTCATCGCCGGCGAGTGTGAGCGCTGCGGCAGCACCGTGGAGCAGCGGGTGCTGTCCCAGTGGTTCTTCACCATCACGGACTATGCGCAGCGCCTGCTTGACAACCTGAAGTGGATAGACTGGTCCGACTCCACGAAGAAGGCGCAGGAAAACTGGATCGGCCGCAGCGAGGGCGCCGAGATCTGGTTCCAGATCGACACGCCGTGGGAGGCCGAGGCAGGATCCGAAGTGGCACAGGCGGTGGACGAAGCCCGGCAATACCACCGGGAGCACCCTGAGGACGGCGAGTTTGATCAGATCCTGTCCGTCTCAGTGTTTACCACGCGCCCGGACACGGTCTTCGGCGCCACATTTCTCGTCCTGGCACCCGAACATCCATTGGTGGAATGGATCACGACGCCGGAGTGTAAGGCGGAGGTCGAGGCATACCGTGAGCGCGCCGCGGCCATGGACCTCGTCTCCCGGAAGAAAACGGACAAGGAGAAGACGGGCGTATTCACCGGCGCGTATGCCATCAATCCCGCCACGCATGAGCCAGTGCCGGTGTGGATTGCCGACTACGTGCTCATGGAATACGGCACTGGCGCCATCATGGCGGTACCCGGGCATGACGAGCGGGACTTCGAGTTCGCCACGCAGTTCGGACTGCCCATCACCCGCGTCATCGCCGGTGCCGGCGACGACTCAACGTCGCCCATGACCGAGGCGTTTGTGGACGAGGGCGTGCTCGTCAACTCCGGTGAGTTCGACGGCACGCCGTCGCTCGCTGCCATTTCCAAGATCACCGGCTGGCTCGAAGAAGCCGGCTTCGCGGAACGCAGGGTGAACTATCGCCTGCACGACTGGTGCATTTCCCGGCAGCGGTACTGGGGGCCACCCATACCCATCGTGTACTGCGACGCATGCGGCACCGTGCCCGTGCCCGAGGACCAGTTGCCCGTTGTGCTCCCGCACGTGGACAACTACAAGCCCGATGAGAGCGGCGTCTCCCCCCTGGCGCGGGTGGAGAGCTGGTACCGGGTGCCTTGTCCGGAATGCGGCGCCGAGGCCCGTCGCGAGACCGACGTGAGCGACACATTCCTCGATAGTGCCTGGTACTTCCTGCGGTATCCGTCGGCCAACTGTGACGATGTCCCGTTCCGGGCCGATATCACGAAGCAGTGGCTGCCCGTGGACATGTACATCGGCGGCGAGGAACACGCGGTGCTGCACCTGCTTTACTCCCGCTTCATCACCATGGTACTGAAGGACCTGGGGCACATCGACTTCGAGGAGCCGTTCCTGCGGTTCCGCAAGCACGGACTCCTCATCAAGGAGGGCTCCAAGATGTCGAAGAGCCGGGGCAATGTCGTCATTCCCGACCAGTACCTGGAGGAATGGGGCGCCGACACGTTCCGCACCTACCTCATGTTCCTCGGCCCGTACCAGGAGGGTGGCGACTTCAGGGACCAGGGCCTGCAGGGACCCTTCGGCTTCCTGCACCGCCTCTGGGATACCGTGCTGCCGGTGGAGGCACTCGGCACGGGCGCGCCGTCGGGCGAAGTCGAGCAGAAGCTCCACGCCACCATCAGGAAGGTGCGTGACGACATCGCGAACCTGAGTTACAACACGGCCATCGCGGCCATGATGGAGTACCTCAACGTCGTACGCGCAGGCAACCGGAAGGTGAATCGCGGCGAAGTGGAGCCCCTCGTAGTCCTCGTGGCACCGTTCGCCCCCCACATGGCGGAGGAACTCTGGCAGCAGCTCGGGCACGACGCCTCCATCTTCACGGGCTCCAACTGGCCGGCCCACGATGACGCCAGGGCCACGGCGGATACAGTGGAGTTCGTCGTGCAGGTCAATGGCAGAGTCAGGGCACGCATGGCCATGGCCCGGGGCATCGACCAGGACGCCGCCCACGCCGCAGCCCTCGCCGACGATAACGTCCGCAAGCACCTGGAAGGCGTGCAGGTTCGAAAGGTCATTTTTGTGCCGGATCGCCTGCTCAACCTGGTGGTCGGTTGACGTTCGTAGCACCGGTACTCCGCCCTGTCTCAAGGCGCCGGTCGGTACGTTCCTTGCCCTCCATTATCCCGCGTCGAATGACCGGCGCCGGAAGCACTGGAGGATACCGATGGCCGATCGAGACCGTCACGATAAGGGCACCGAGAACCGCGTCGAAGGCAACATCGACGAGATGAAGGGCAAGGCCCGCAAGAACCTCGGCGACGCCACCGACGACAAGTCGCAGCAGCTCAAGGGCAAGGCCGAAGAGCTCAAAGGCAAGGGCCAGCAGAAGGTGGGCGAGATGCAGCAGGACTCAGCGGACGATCGGAACCGCTGATCCGGCGGCTTCAGGCGCGGGCGCCAGCTTCGCGCCGGACTGGAACGGGGTCGCATCTGCAGGTGCGACCCCGTTTCTGACTGACCGCCACGCCGGTCCGCCGGTTGCGGTAAGAGTGGCAGGCCGGCATGCGCCGGCCAACGAACACGCGGAGGAGTACCACCATGACCGAACAACGGATACCGCCGACCCCGCCACGCAGCGACAGTGTGGACACGCAACGCCCCACCCCCCGGGACCGGGCCAGGCGCAACGAGCCGCGGCCGGAGCTCGAACCCACGCGGACCCAGGATGCCGCCGGGCACGGCAAGCGTCATATTGACGATGACGAAAGCCCTGACCGCGACGGGTTGTCGGGGCCGGACCCGGTAAGCACGGACCGCAACCTCTGACGCCTGGCATCGCTGCCTGCAGCGCTGGACAGGGGTGCCTGATTCAGCGATCTTTCGCTCTGGCACGTACCGCTCTCGAGCGAGTCGAAACCGGGGCTTTCGAGTGGTTGACGATTGGCGAGGCACTGGTTATAATAGAGGTCTTGACGCGGGGTGGAGCAGTCTGGTAGCTCGCCGGGCTCATAACCCGGAGGTCGCGGGTTCAAATCCCGCCCCCGCTATTCACCCGGTCGGATGTTGGGAGACCGGATGCCGGGCGGAGCTACGGTTCCGCCCCACTGAACACCTGGGGTCCATGTCGCGAACGCTCGACCAGCGAACTCGACGCGCCGGCGCCGCCACCAGCGGCAGCGGGTTCACGGATTCCTGGCCGGGCCCTGCGGGCAGGATGTGACGCGGTAAGCCCGCGCCATGCCCGCCCGCCCGCGCCGCCGCAAGGAGCGCGGGTTTTTCGTCCCGGCGGGTGATGCAGGCAGTGGCGGGAGACGGATCGGCAGGGCCAGGTGGTTCAGTGGCCTGCGGCGACTTCGCTACAGGCCGGGAGACGGATCGGCAGGGCCAGGTAGCTCAGTTGGTAGAGCACATGACTGAAAATCATGGTGTCGGCAGTTCGATTCTGCCCCTGGCCACTGGTTTACGCCCGTAGCTCAATTGGTAGAGCACCGGTCTCCAAAACCGGGGGTTGCAGGTTCGAGTCCTGCCGGGCGTGCTCGGTGCCGGACCGACAATTCGGGTTTGTGTGCAGGGCAGTATCTGCCCCCATCGTCTAGTGGCCTAGGACGTCGCGTTCTCAGCGCGAAAACCGGGGTTCGATTCCCCGTGGGGGTATGGCAGGAGAGGCCGGAGACGGCGCGCGGTCGCTGGTTCGGCTCGCGTAGCTCAGTGGTAGAGCACTTCCTTGGTAAGGAAGAGGTCATGGGTTCAATCCCCATCGCGAGCTCTGCCCCCATCGTCTAACGGTCAGGACGCCACTCTTTCAAGGTGGAGACCGGGGTTCGATTCCCCGTG
>DATHVP010000049.1:0-29459 GCA_035461245.1 Longimicrobiales bacterium
CGCGGCCGGCGGGACCGGATGAGCACGAACTGGAGCACGGCACCAGCCACATCTACGGCCGCGTGGAGCACGAGGATGGCCGCACGGCCACCGGCGCGCTGCGAGGGCCGAACGGTTACCTTCTCACCGCCCACGCCGCACTGCTGGCCGTGCGGCGTGTACTCGATGGAGACGCCACGACCGGGTTCCGGACGCCGTCCACCGCATTCGGCGCGGAGTTCGTCCGCGCCGTGCCCGGCGTCGTCATGAGTGACCTGGATTGAGGCGGTCAAGGATCACGACGCCCGGATACCGAGGCGTCCAGACATTTTTTCGGAGGATGATGTGCCGATGAGGATCCCCCTGGGCAGGTTTCGCGCGGGCGTCGCGACCATGATGCTGGCCCTGCTGGCCGCCGGCTGCGGCCCCGGCGATGACGGCCTGGCCAGCGACGACGAGTACATGCCGCTCATCCGCTTCGACAATGCGCCGGCGCGCATCATCACCGCGACGGACACCATCGAGATCACGGTGGACATCGCCGAGCGGGATGACCAGCGGTCCTACGGCCTCATGGAGCGCACGGAACTGGGCGAGACCGAGGGCATGATCTTCCTCTACCCGGACGAGCAGCCGGCGGACGCGGGCTTCTGGATGTACCGGACACGCATCCCGCTGGACATCGCCTTCTACCACGAGGACGGCCGCATCGTCCGGATCCTCACCATGGAGCCATGCCCTGACCGGGATCCGCGCGGCTGCCGGAGCTACCCGCCGGGCACGCCGTACTTCGGCGCGCTGGAGATGAATCGCGGCTTCTTCGCCGCGCGTGGCGTCTCGGAGGGGGACCGCATCGTGCTGGGACGGGACGATGGTTGATGGTTTATGGGGATGGTGTATGGGACGTTGATGGTGGATGGGGATGGTGTATTGGGAGTTGATGGTTTATGGGGATGGTGTATGGGGCGTTGATGGTGGATGGTGACTCGGGGGAGATATGCTGGCTACGGCGGAGATTCAGGTGATCCCCATCGGGGTGGGGGTCTCGGTGCGGGAGCAGGTGAAGCGCGCTCACGGGATCATTGCGGAGTCCGGCCTCACTGTGGAGCTACATGCGTTCGGCACCAACGTGGAAGGCGAACTGTCGGAGATCCTGGCGGTCGTGCAGCGCATCCATGAAGTGCTGCTCGAGGACGGCGTGCCGCGCTTGTCCACAGCCGTGAAGATCGGAACGAGGACGGACAAGGCCCAGACGCTGGCGGGCAAGCGGTTCTGATCTTCCGGTGTTTTCGGGACAATGGCCGGAGCAGTGGGCGGTTACGGCCGGCCGCCACCCACGCGGCCGTGCCCGCTCGCGAGCAGTTCGCGGTCCTGCAGCGTCAGGCCCCCGTCCCGGCGAGAAAAGGCGTACCGCCACGTCTGGATGAGGAATGCACCGCGTTCATCGGAGGTGCGCGTCACGAACGTGGCTTCGACCACGACATCGAACCCACCCAGCATACCAGGCGCGCTGAACGTCACATGCAGCTGCCGCGTCGAGCCGAGGCACCTGCTTCGCTCCACTGTCTCGGCGCACCATGACATATCCTGAACCCGGTGATCGAGGGCAAGCACCGCAGGATCCGATGCGGTGGAGTGAAGATGCTTCTCCCATACATCGACCGGTGCGGCGTTGTCCATGAATGACAATGAGGCCCGAGGATCCACCAGGACCTCCCGCCCGGCAAGGTCTAACGGGAGCGCCTGAAGTACTGCGGCATAGGCAGCGCCCGCATCCTGTGGCAAAGGCAGGCGCTGGCCCGCGAGGCCTCCGGCGAGGCTGCCGGTGAGGGCAAATGCCAGCACGGCTGTCCTCATCATGTCATTCACCTTTCACCTATGACGGCCCGAGTATAGCGGCGGCGGGATCCGTTGCATGCGGCTCGTCGCATGCTCCCAAGGCGGCACAAAGGAAGGCCATGAAGAGGGATGTTCTGAACTCTCGCACCTCGACCTCGTGACATGGGACAGCGCGCGACCGGGCTGACCATATACCTAATATCTACTGCGCAGGATCAAGTCTGCCGGGATTCGTTCGGCTGGCCCATGGCGGGCAATAAGTCCTGATCAGCCCGCGATGACCTCCAGGAACGCTGCGCCATAGCGCTGCATCTTCTTCTCCCCTACGCCGGGCACGTCCAGCATTTCCGCCTCCGTGGCGGGCTTGAGCTGTGCCAGCGCGCGCAGCGTGGCATCGCTGAAGACGATGTACGCCGGCTTGCCCTCCCCGTCGGCGATCTCCTTGCGCAGGGCGCGGAGCCGCTCGAACAACTCCAGGTCTTCAATGGACGCGTCATCGCCGAGGACGGCGCTGCGAGGCCGGCCGGCGCGGGCCGTCGGGGAGGTGCGGGACGCACGTGAGGAGCGTGACGCCCGGGCGCTGACCTTCGCGGCGGCGGCGATCTCCTCGATGGACTCGCCGGTGCAGACGTCGCACGCGTCGCCACAGCCGTCGAGCTGCTCGTCGAAGTAGCCGAGGATCATGCCGTGGCGGCAGCCGCCCTTCTCCAGCCGATCGTAGAGCGCCACCGTCGCGCGCCAGCGGCCGTTGCGCACGGCGGGGTCGGGGATGCCGTCCAGGAAGCGCTCGTGCATCTTCGCGTCGGCCCATGAATAGAAGAGCCAGCAGTCGGACGGCAGGCCGTCGCGCCCGGCGCGGCCGATCTCCTGGTACCAGCTCTCGATGTCCTTGGGCATGTCCCGGTGGATGACGTAGCGGACGTTGGACTTGTCGATGCCCATGCCGAAGGCGATGGTGGCGACGACGACGTCCACATCGTCCCGGGCGAAGGCGTCCTGGTTCCGCTCCCGTTCCGCGTCGGACAGGCCGGCGTGGTACGGCACGGCGCGCACGCCCTGGGCGCACAGGAAATCGCACGTCTGCTCCACACCCTTGCGGGACAGGCAATAGACAATGCCGGTCTCACCCTGACGGGCCTGGATGAGCGCCAGCATCTCGTTGCGGGTGTTGCCGCCCTGCCCCTTTTTGCGCACGCGGATCCGCAGGTTACGCCGGAAGAAGGAGCCCTTGTAGCCGGCGGGCTTCACCATGCCGAGCTGGCGGATGATGTCCCGCGCCACCGCCCGCGTGGCCGTGGCGGTCAGGGCCAGCACCGGCACGTCCAGCTCCTGGCAGAGGCCTTCCAACCGCCTGTACGACGGCCGGAAATCGTGCCCCCACTGGCTGATGCAGTGCGCCTCGTCCACCACCATCAGCGACAGGGGGCAGCCGCGCACGAACTCCCGGAGTGAGCCGTCCAGCGCTTCCGGCGCCAGGTACACCAGCTCCAGCTCACCGCGCCGGAGCGCGGCGAGGCGGGCGCGCCGCTCCTCGAAATCGAGGGTGGAATTGATGGATGTCGCCCGGAACCCGACACCCTGGAGGGCGTCCACCTGGTCCTTCATCAGCGAGATGAGGGGCGAGATGACGAGCACGGTGCCGGGCTTCACCCGGGCGGGGATCTGGAACGTCAGCGACTTGCCGGCGCCCGTGGGCATGACGGCAATGCAGTCCCGGCCGGCGAGGACGGCCTCGATGACCTCGGCCTGGCCCGGGCGGAACGAGGAGTAGCCGAAGACCTCGCGGAGCACGCCGTGGGCAGCGTCCAGCTCCGGGGATCCCAGGTCGAGGGAGGGTTGTGCGACGTCGCTCACTTCACGTCCGTCAGTTGATGCCGGAAACCAGGAACTCCGCGGAGATCCGCCGGGCGCTCACGCGCTCAACGGGACGATGGCGGTGGCTGGCGTCCAGCGGGTCGCCATCGAAGCGCAGTGTCGCCACCAGGACCGCGCCCGCCGCCAGCAACCGCTCCTCGCCCGGCGATTCGTGGGCCACGATGATGGACCGGCCGTGCAGCCAGTACACGCCCGCCGGCTGACCGACGCCCGCCGTCCAGTTGATCTCGTGATGCTCGTACTCGAAGCCGTCCTGCTTCTTCGGATCCAGCGCCATCCTGCCTGCTTCCAGCCGTGTTCGCGATTCCGTGCGTGCGGCCATGCCGCCGTGTTGGCCATGGGACCGTTCGGGCCTGCCGCGGCTGGCGCAACACGTGCCGCCAGCATACGCTCCTGCGTAATCTCGTCCAATTCCGCCGGAGGTGCCATGCCTGCCCGCCAACTGCGTCCCGACGACGCCGAATTCGCGCCGTTCTACGCCGGTTACGTGAGCCTCGTGCCCGATGGCGACATCGTCGCCATCCTCGCCACGCAACTCGACGACACCCTGGCACTGCTCAACCCACTGACCGACAGCCAGGGCGGCTACCGCTACGGGCCGGACAAATGGAGCATCCGCGAGGTGCTGGGGCACGTGGCCGATGCGGAACGCGTCTTCGCCTATCGCACCATGCGCATCGCCCGCGGCGACGCCACCCCCCTGCCGGGCTTCGACGAGAACGCCTATGTGCCCGCCGGCCGGTTCGAGGAGCGGCCGCTGGCCAGCCTTACGGCGGAACTGGCAGCCGTGCGCCGGGCGACGGTAGCGCTGCTGGCCGGCCTGCCGGATGAGGCCTGGGAACTGGCGGGCACCGCCAGTGATGCCCGCGTCACGGTCCGCGGCCTGGCATGGATCACGGCCGGTCATGAGTTACACCACAGGCGCCTGCTCTCGGAGCGTTACCTGGCCAGTCTGGCAAATGCGCCATAGGGTTGTATAATTATGTTGGCATGTAGCTACCTGCTGGGAGGGTCGTCTGGCTCGCGAGTCGTTCTCGCCGGAACTGATGGAGATGATCGCCGACCGCTTCAAGGTCCTGGCGGAGCCGCTGCGGCTGCGTCTGCTGAACGCCATGCGTGGCGGCGAGCGGACGGTGACGCAACTCGTGGAGGAGACAGGCGCGGGTCAGGCGAACGTGTCCCGCCACCTGGCCCTGCTGCACCGGACACGACTTGTGGCGCGCCGGAAGGAGGGCCTGCACGTGTATTACCGGATCGCGGACCCGTCCATATTCGAGATGTGCGAGCTGGTATGCGGCAGCCTGGAGTCCGACCTGCAGGACAACCTGCGCTCGGTCAGCGACCGCCGCTGAGCGTACACCGGCCCCATTTCGAGGCCTACCCTTACAACCATCCTCATGGCGTCCCTGCCGCGAGTTCGGCTTCTGCGGCGATAAACCCGAACGCGGCCCAGTTGCGTCCGTCGAGGATCCGGCGGAACAGGGCGTCCGCGGTCTCGGGCTGGCCATTCACCAGGTACCAGTTGGCGATCCCGTAGCCGTAGGTGGCGATCTGCACCGGGTCCCGGGTGTCGGCGGGCATCACGTCGTCGGGTGTGAGGAGGCCCTTGTACAGCAGGAGCCGGCGATGATAGGCGTCGTTCTCGAGGATGTACATCCGGGGGCGGATGGGCTCGAGCACGGCGGCGGCATCATCGGTCCGGCCGAGGCGCTGCAGCGTCATCCAGAGCCAGTCGGTGCTGGCCACGAGCATGTCGTCATTGGTGGACCGGGCCACGGCCTGCTGCCAGGCCGGCAGCGCGGCTGGAAAGTCGTGGCGCAGGTAGTGGGCGAGGGCCAGGTGATACCAGATGTTGGTGTGCAGCGTGCTGACGGGGATGTTGTAGCGGTTCGGCGCGCCGTCGGGCTCCACCTCGTCGGGCTGTCCTTCCACGAGGGCCGCAGCATACTCCAGGTCGCTGATGGCCCGGCCGAGCTGGCGGGTGGTGATATAGCGGTGGCCGCGGTGCCGGTACATGCGGGCGTCGCCGGGATGCCTCTCGATGCCCGTGGTGAACACGTCAATAGCGTCGCGGTAGCGGCCCAGGTAGGCGAGGCGCCGGCCGAGCCAGATGATGTAGTCGGCGTTGTCGGGGTCGCTGTCGTAGTCGGCGCGGGCGGCGGCGAGGTCGGCCTCGAGCCGGGCCCGCGTCTCCGGCGCCAGCTCCGGCGCGAACAGCGGCACACCAAGCAGCGACAGCGCCTCCGCCCTTGGCGCGTGCGGCGTTGCGGGCTCAGCCGGCACAACGCCGCCGACACAGCCGGAGAGGAGGGTACTCGCTACCGCCAGCCACAGCACTGACGACCTGGTCACAGCCACCTCCTCCAGCGGAAGAATCCCACCAGCGCGGCACCGATGACGGCCATGCCGGCCAGGGCGACGAAGTAGCCGAAGCGCCATTCCAGCTCCGGCATGACGACGAAGTTCATGCCGTAGATGCCCGCCACCAGGGTCATGGACATGAGGATGATGGACCATGCGGTCAGCATGCGCATGGTCTGGTTGAGCTGGTTCGACGTGACAGTGAACTGCGCCTCCACGGCGGTGGAGAGCAGGTCCCGGAGCATGTCGATCTCCTCACTGGCACGCACGGCATGCTCGCGCACGTCCTGGAAATACGGCATGAGTTCAGGGCTCAGGAACGGCAGGTCCCGGCGCATGAGCGAGCTGAGCACGTCCCGGGTGGGACCGATGAGGCCCCGGAACCGGAGCAACTCACGACGCAGGCTCATGATGTGCTCCATGGCCTCGTCCGGCTCCTCGTAGACCTCGGACTCCGTGGCGGCGACACGGGTGCTGAAGTGGTCGATCATCGGGAAGTAGCTGTCCACCAGCGCGTCCATCAGACCGTGGGCCAGGTGGCCGACGTCAGGAAAAACCGCCGGTGCCGCACGCCACCGCGCCATGAGTTCGCGCACCTCGCGCATGCTGCCCTGCCGGGCGGTGACCAGCCAGTTGGGCCCGACGAAGCAGTGCAGCTCGTAGAAGGCCGGACGCTGCCGGTGTACGTTGATGCGGGCGGCGTAGAGGATGACGAAGAAGTAGCCCGGATACCGCTCCAGCTTCGGCCGCTGCTTGCCATACATGGTGTCCTCGACGGCCAGCGGATGGAAGCGCAGCACGTCCCGCATGAACGCCGCGTCCGCCTCGTCCGGGGCGACGAAGTCCAGCCAGATGACGGGCGCGCCCGGGGGCGCCGCCGCGCTGTCACGGATCATGCGAGACACTGCTTCATCCCGCGTGCATGCGTGGACGCCGCTCGCGTCGCCGAACAGTGCGCGGTGCCGGCGCCTGCCGTGGGGCTCGGCGGCGCCATGCGCTTCGTGACCTGCGCCTGCTCCGTCGGCCTGCGGATCCGTATCGGCTTCCTTCAGCGTGCTTCCCCTGTATGTGGATGCGGGCGGGAGGTATGATAACAATGATCACCCGGCGCGCCGTGCCGCAAGACTCCTCACCATCGGCTCCCGGGGCCGCGCGCATCCCCGAACCAGCTGGCACACATGGACAGGCTCAGCGAGTACCGCCAGAAACGGGACTTCGGGAAGACCGGCGAACCGTCCGGATCACCCGATCCGAAGGGACGACGTCGCAAGCTTCGGTTCGTGATCCAGAAGCACGCCGCATCGCACCTCCATTTCGACCTCCGGCTGGAACTGGATGGCGTCATGAAGAGCTGGGCGGTGCCCAAGGGGCCGTCCACGGATCCCGCCGTGAAGCGGCTGGCCATGCAGGTGGAGGATCACCCCATCGAGTACAATGCGTTCGAGGGCGTCATCCCAGAAGGCCAGTATGGCGGAGGCACGGTCATGCTGTGGGACCGGGGCACGTATGCGCCCGACGAACCACGCAGCGGCGAGGCGGACGCCGGCGCCGTCCGACGCGGACTGAAGGATGGCAAGCTCAGCTTCACGTTGCATGGGGACCGACTCCACGGCTCGTTCGCGCTGGTGCGCACTCGCCGTGGCGAGGAGGCGGGTTCCAGGCCCCAGTGGCTGCTCATAAAGCACCGGGATGAGCACGCGACGCCGGGCACGGACGTCACCGCGCGCTTCATCACCTCCATCGAGTCCGGTCGGACCATGGACGAGATCGCCACGGAAAAGGACCACGTGTGGCAGTCCAGCCGGAAACGGCGAAAGGAAGGCAGCCCGGAGCGGCGGGACGGCGAGGGCATGAAGCCCGCGGCGTCAACGGAGCCGGCGGCGGCCGACACCATGCTGCTCCCCATGCGGCCTACGCCGGCGCGGTCCATGGCCATCGAGGGGGACTGGACGTACGAGCCGTGGCGGGGCGGCACGCGCGTGCTGGCCTGGGCGACGGCCGACGGGACGCAGATGGTGGACGAGGCAGGCCACGCTGTCGGCGGGCATGCAGCACTCGCCGATGAGCTGTCCGACCTGGCCCGGCGCCTGGAACGGCCGGTAGTGCTGGAAGGGGAGATCGCCCCCGACGACGACGGCACGGACGCTTTTTTCGCCACGGACATCCTGCTGGCCGGGGACGACGTGCTGGCGCCGCGCCCATGGGCGGAGCGGCGGGCGGCGCTGGAGGACCTGCTCAGGCGCCGCCGCCTGCGGCGGCTGCACCGGCCGGACACCGACGACGACCCGGCGCGCATGCTGGACCGCATGGTCAGCAGCGGCTGGCCGGGGCTCCTCGCCCGGCGCGGGGACCTCGGCTATGAGCCGGGCGAGCGGTCGGACGGGTTGCTGAGGATCACCGGATAGACTGCCCCGGCGAGCCGCCTGCCGACGCTCGCGATGTCATGGCGACGGCCTCGATCGCAGGGGGTGCTGAAACGCTGGCACGCGGCTAGCGCGGGGCCGGCGCCCGCTGCTGCCTGCAGCCCTCCCGCCGACGGGAGTCCGTCACTGAAACCACCTGCCACTCGCCGCCCACATTCAGCAGCTGGAAGGCGTTGTAGCCGCAGTGGGAGAAGTTGTCCCCCGCAAAGAAGTCATAGTACATCCAGGCGGTGGCCAGCGGACCGTCCACCCGGATCTCCACGTCGTCAATGACCTCGTCCAGGATCAGGCCCTCCGGCGCCTGGCTGATACTCGCCACGAACTCCGACGCCTGCGTGACGCGTACGCCGCTGCCATCCGGCGCCGCGCCATACAGCCGTGCATCCGGATGGAACGCCGTCCTCATCTTCACCGTGTCGCGCTCGCGCATCCCGTCGAAGAGCATGTCCACCACGGCCCGCACGGCCGCGATGTCTCCGTCACCGGCGTGCTGCGCCGAGGCCGGTGCTGCCGCCAGCGCGAGGAGCGCCGCGGCGAAGTGGAGCACCCCGGTTATCCGGGAACGTCTGCCTGCCATGGGGTCTGCCTCCATCTGAGGTGAAACGGCTCGTCACTCCCGCCGGGAAGTATGGCCGGCGACGAACTCTGGCGGCGAGAAGCGCTGGTGGCAACGCTGCCGGGACGGATGGCAGCGCGACGGGTATGGCCGGGCCGCCCCCTTGACGCCGAGCCGCGTGGCCCGCATTATATCGATGCGCATCGATCCATGGCTCGGCGCGCGTTTTCCGGACCACTCTAGATCGAAGGTCATCAATGCAGAGCAGCAAGGGAATGACTGGACTCGCCACCGTCACGCCGGGGCCGGCGGCGGCGTGCTGTGCGCCTGCCGGCACACCGGCGCTGGGGGTGGATGAAGTGGAGGCGCTGACGTCTGACCTGGACATCCTGTCGCACCCCATCCGCCTCACGTTGCTGGCGGTGCTGGCGGCGAGTGCGGAGCCGGTGTGCGTATGTGACCTGGAGGCGTCCGTCCCGGTGAAACAGCCGACGGTGTCACACCACCTCAAGCTGCTCCGTGCGGCGGGGCTGGTGGAGAGTGAGAAGCGGGGATTGTGGGCATACTATCACGTGCGGCAGGCCGAGCTGGACCGGCTGCGCCGTCGCATCGCGGCCGGGCTCGGCCGCATTTCGGGAGGCGGAGATGAGTGAAGCGGTGGCTGTGGCGTGTCGAGTTCGTCCGGTGGCGGCAGCAGACCTGGCGGGGGTGACGGCGTTACTGGCTGGGGCCGGACTGCCGGCGGATGCTGTGTCGGACCAGTTCGAGGACGGCTTCGTTGTGGCGGAGGCGGAGAGCGGGCTGGTGGGTGCCGCGGGGCTTGAGATCTACGGTGCCTATGGCCTGCTGCGTTCAGTGGTGGTGGACCCGGAGTGGCGCGGCCGGGGCGTGGGGGAGGCGTTGGTACAGGAGCGGCTGGCGTACGCAACGACTCGCGGCATCCGGCGGGTCTACCTGCTGACGACGACGGCGCCGGCCTGGTTTGAGAAGCTGGGCTTTACGCACATCACCCGCGACGATGTTCCGGCCAGTGTCCGGCGCTCGCCGGAGTTCGCGGGCGTCTGCCCCTCGTCGGCGGACGTCATGGAACTGCGGCTGGTGAAGATCCCGTCGGCCTGCTGCGGCCCCGCCAGTCGTCCGGCATCACTGCGCGGCGCGGAGTTTACCAATGCCATTGACGCGGCGGATCCGGACACGCTGAAGGCAGTGGTGCGGGAGAAGTACGGCGCGGCGGCGGACCGGGCGGCCACGGGCCAGGCCTCCAGTTGCTGCGGTGCATCTGCGGATGAACTGTGGGACCCCATCACCGCCGACCTGTACGAGGCCGGCGAGACGGAAGGCCTCCCCGCGGAGGCGCTGCTGGCGTCCCTGGGCTGCGGCAACCCGACGGCGCTGGCCCAGCTCAATGAAGGCGAGACCGTGCTGGACCTGGGCTCGGGCGGCGGCATTGACGTGCTGCTCTCCGCCCGTCGCGTGGGTGACACGGGCTACGTGTATGGCCTGGACATGACAGACGAGATGCTGGCCCTGGCCCGGGCGAACCAGGCGCGTGCCGGCGCCACGAACGTGGAGTTCCTGAAGGGCGACATCGAGTCCATCCCACTGCCGGACGCGTCCGTCGACGTGATCATCTCCAACTGCGTCATCAACCTGGCGGCGGACAAGTCGAAGGTGCTGCGGGAGGCGTTCCGCGTGCTGAAGCCAGGCGGCCGCTTCGCCGTGTCGGACGTGGTGGCCCGGCGGGACGTGCCGGCGGAAATCCGTCGCAGCGCCGAACTGTGGATGGGCTGCGTAGCCGGCGCGCTGCACGAGGCGGAGTACGCGCGGTTGATGGAGGAGGCCGGCTTCGTCGACGTCGCACTGGAGCCGACGCGCGTCTATTCGGCTGACGACATGCGCCACTTTCTGGAGGGTGCGTCGCTGCCGGTGCCTGCCGCCCTGGACGAGTACGATGGCGCATTCATGAGCGCGTTTGTGCGGGGCAGGCGGGCCGGGTAGCGCCGCGCGGCGCTTCGCTGGCGCGGGATGGATGGCGGGCGGCGTTTCAGTCGGGGGCGGTGTTGCGGACGCTGAGGAGGCGCACCTCGAAGACGAGGATGGCGTTGGTGGGGACGCCGGCGGGCCGGCCGACGAGGCCGTAGCCGTGCTCAGGCGGCAGCACGATCCGCCTGATGCCACCCGCACGCATGCCGGCGATCCCCACATCCAGCCCCGCCACGGGCGCATCCTCACCCAGCACGAACTCGGACAGGCCGAATCCATCGGCGCTGGGCCGCTGCTCGAACAGTGTGCCGTCAGGCAGCCAGGCGCTGTACTCCACGCTGACGCCGCTGCCGATCTGCGCCTCGGCGCCGCGCCCCTCACGGACGTCCTGGATGTAGATGCCCTCGTCGGTGCGGGTCATGGCGTCCAGCTCCACGCCGGTCTCCGGCGCGAACCTGACAGAGGCCATGTCCGGCGGCCCTTCCTCGGCGGTGGCGGCTGGTGGCGGCGGGTCTGACGGTTCATCACGGCATGCGGTGAGCGCGAGCACGGACAGCAACGCAGTGAGCAGGGCGCCGCGGCGCCCGCCGACGCCTGCCCGATCATGCGGGCGGGGAGTGCGGAATGTCTTCATGGCTTCAGAATATCAGCGCGGCGGAACCCAGCACCAGAATGATGACGCCGGCGGCGACCTTGGCAACGGACGCCCACAGCCGCCCGAGGAGCGTGCCCCAGCCGACGCGGGCGGCGTGCTCCACGTGCCGCGTCTGGTACAGCGTCGCCAGGGCGGCGCCGACGAAGGAGCCGATGAACCCGGCGATGACGGAGCCGAGGATGGGCACCGGCAGGCCGATGATGATGCCGGCTATGCCGCCGAGGATGGCGCCCCAGAAGGCCAGCCGTGAACCGCCGTAGCGGATGTTCATGCGGTCGATGATGTAGTACTCGATGAGCTCGGCGGCGGCGGCGAGGACGAGTGCCAGGGCGAGTATCAGCCAGCCGACGGCACCCAGCCACCAGCCGACGGCCAGCACGGCGACCATGACCCACAACCCCGGGAAGCCGAAGGGGATGGCGATGAGTCCGCCGACCATGATGATTGTGCCGAGAATCGCCAGCATGTGCCGTCCCCTTCCAGAGTCCTCGAATGCGTCGTCAGTCCAGCGCCTGTCTTCGTCGGCGGCGACGCGGTTCCGCATCTGGGAACTCGTCGGCACCTCGAGCCCGGGCCAGGGCCATCTCCACGTCGCCGGTGATGAGCCGGATCCCACGGTGGTACGTCAGGTACGCCCACGCCCACTGCAGCAGCACCAGCAGGCGGTTGCGGAAGCCGATGAGGTACATGATGTGGACCACCACCCAGATGACCCACGCAGGGAACCCGCTCAGCTTCATCCGTCCGATGCGCGCCACCGCCGCCGCGCGGCCGATGGTGGCCAGGTCCCCCTTGTCCCGGTACTCGAAACGTTCCCGCGCCCTGCCCCGGAGGTCCCGCAGGATCTGACGCGCCGCGTGCGCACCGCCCTGCATGGCACCCTGCGCGACGCCGGGCACCGGAGAGCCGTCACTGCGCAGCGCCGCCGCCAGGTCACCCACCACGAACACCTCGGGATGGCCGGGCACCGACAG
This sequence comes from Longimicrobiales bacterium, assembly GCA_035461245.1. Classification (GTDB taxonomy): domain Bacteria; phylum Gemmatimonadota; class Gemmatimonadetes; order Longimicrobiales; family RSA9; genus SH-MAG3. Next base: position 12,646 of record DATHVP010000049.1, read on the forward strand.
GTCCTCGGCGACGATGACGCGACCGGCCCTGTCAGTCTCTACGCCCAGCGCGGCGCCGAGTTTCGAGGCGGCCACACCGGCGGCCCAGAACACGTTGCCGGCGGCAATGCTCTCATCGCCCACCTGCACCATGTCCTCGGCGATGTCCGTGACGCGCGTGCCCAGCCGGACCTCCACGCCCAGCCGCTCGAGCTGGCGCTGCGCCTTCGCCGACAGGTCAGGCGGGTAGCCGGGCAGCACGCGGTCCAGCCCCTCCATGAGGATGATGCGGGTGGACGTGGTGTCGATGGAGCGGAAATCCGTGGGCATCGTCGAGCGCGCAATCTCCGCCATGGCTCCGGCGAGCTCGACGCCCGTGGGGCCGGCACCGACAATGACGAAAGTCAGCAACCGCTTCATGGCTGCCGGGTCCGCCTCCCGTTCCGCCGCCTCGAAGGCCAGGAGGAAGCGACGTCGTATCTCCGTGGCGTCGTCAATGGTCTTGAGTCCGGGCGCGTGGTCCGCCCAGTCATCGCGGCCGAAATACGCGTGGGTCGCGCCGGTGGCGAGGATCAGGTAGTCGTAGGTGACCACGCCGCCATCGGCCAGCATCAGTCGCCGCGCCGCCGGCTGGATGTCCTCCACCTCGCCCATCCAGACCTCTGTGTTGCGCTGACGACGGAGGACGGACCGGATGGGGGCGGCAATGTCGGCCGGCGACAGGGAGGCGGTTGCCACCTGGTAGAGGAGCGGCTGGAACAGGTGGAAATTGCGGCGATCAATGACCGTAATGCGCACGGGCGCCCGGCGCAGCGCCCTGGCGGCATAGAGCCCGCCGAACCCGCCTCCCACAATGACGACGTGGGGCACACCCGTGTCTGTGCTCATTCGCCCACCCGCTCCGGTGGTGTGGATGGCGGTGACGGGTGGCGCCTGGCCACCCGTCACCGGCCGTCAGCGACCGACTTCCGCGTCCCGGTTGATGCCGCTCTCCGCCAGCTTCGTCAGCTTCCTGTCAGTGGCGCCCTCCTCGTCCAGCGTCTGCTGGAGCAGGTTGGCGTGCTTGTCGAAGCCGAGTTGGCGGGCATACGTGCGGGCAGTGCCGTACGCAGCGATCTCATAGTGCTCAACCCGCTGCGCCGCGGCAATGAGGGCGGCGTCGCGGACATCGGGGTCCGCGTCTTCCTTCAGGATCTCCTCGCCTTCCTCGATGAGGCCCTCCATCCCCTTGCACTTGTCGCTCCCCGGCTTCTCGCCCAAGTCGTCGAAGATTGACTCCAGCCGGCGGACATGCTCCTCAGTGACCTTCTCGTGCTCGCTGAACGCACGACGCAACTCCTCGTGGTTCGTCGCCTTCGCCATCTTGGGAAGGGCCTCCAGAATCTGCTTCTCGGCGCTGTGGATGTCCTTCAGCTCGTGCAGGTAGAGGGCCTGCATGTTCTCCAGTCCCATGTGCAGCTCCTTGGCTTATCCAGGGTGGTACATCGGTCGCTCGCAACCCAACAGGAGTGCAATTCAGGTGCCCCCGGCAAAGAAAAAGGCGCGTCCGCAGACGCGCCTCCTGAAGGGGTACAGTGCTGCTGCTGGAGGGCTACGGGCTTGCGGCGTTCCCGGACGCCACCGCCGGCACCTGCAGCGTCTGGCCCGCTACTATGGCCGAGTTGTCCAGGCCGTTGAGGGCCTTGAGCGCGTCCACCGTGGTGCCATGGCGGCGGGCGATGGACCAGAGGGAGTCGCCACGGTTTACCCGGTACGATTCCACGGCCTCGGGGCTGGCCCCCAGCTCGTCGGCGATGGCGTCGGCGATGCTCTTGTCGTCGGGGGCGGGCTCTGCAGCGGCCACCGTCGTGGCAGGCGCCGTATTGCTCACCGTTGTCGCCGCCGGGGAGGATGAGCTGCCGGAGCGGGGCGCGATGGAGGCCACCACCTGCGCGGGCGTGCGGTTTGTCAGGCGCGCGACGTACTGCGTGTACGGGTTCGGGTAGAGCGCCACGTGGTAGTGGGGCGGCCGGTTCTCGCGGATGGCGTTGAGCACGCCCTGCCGCTCCAGGGACAGCAGCGTGCGCTCGAGCCACGAGCGGCATGCTGCCCGACCGCTCACCCGCAGGTCCACCGCCATGCCTGCGGGGTGCACGGACAGGGGTGACGCGTTGCGCGGCTGTTCCCGAACCGGCCGCGTCAGGCTGGTCACCACCAGCTTCTCGCCACAGGCATCCCGGTACTGGGATGCCAGCCGCTCAATGAACATCTTTACCGCCGGTCTCGCATACGGATAGGACACCGACGCCAGTTCGTAGTCGGCGTTGCCCGGCAGCCGGACCAGGTAGCCCGCGTCCACGAAGGCACGCACCTGCGCACCCGTCTGGATGAACGTGTAGTCGTGCTGGCGGGCCACACGGTTCTGCTGCTGCATCGACTGGGGCGAACCCCTCAGCGTCTGAGCATCCACCGGCGCATGGGCGGCGCATGCAAGGAGACCCGCTACGGCGAGGATGACTGCTCGGTCCATGGCTCTGATTCGATTACGTGACGATCAGGCCGCGCTCGCCGATCCGGTCAGGAACGGGGCGCTGCCATCGAAAACGAACGAAACGGGGGGAACCGCTCCGGCGGCTTGTCTCTGCCTTGCAGCACTATATACAGCGGTGGCCGTCCGTTGTCCAGCATCATCGTGTCGTGCGCCCGCTCGACGCCATCTGTTTGCAGACGCGGCCGCCCGCCCTCCTGTCTCGCTGGGCAGCTGGCGGCCAGTGAGGTGCGCACCGCCGGATCTGGCGGGTCGGGATCGCCCGCATCATGATGGGGATCTTACCTGCATGCAGTCGATACCTCCTGGAGGCGTGTGATGAGACTCCGTATACGACCCATGGTACTGATGGTGGCAGCGCTGCTGGCTCACGGCGCTGCGCTGCCCGTACTGGCGCCGGCGCAGACGGCGCCGACCTCCGTACAGGAGCGGGTGGACCTGGAGGTGGTGGAGCGGATCCGGGAGGAGGGCCTGAACCGGTCCCGGATCGAGGATCTGGCCCGTTACCTGAATGACGTGATCGGCCCGCGGCTGACGGGATCCACGGGCATGCGCCGGGCGAACGAATGGGCTGCGGAGACGTTCCGGGGCTGGGGCCTGACTAACGTAACCATCGAGCCGTGGGGCGAGTTCGGCCGAGGCTGGGAGCGAGTGTCGTACACGGGCCGCGTCGTGGAGCCGTTCGTGCAGCCGCTGCACGCGCAGCCGCTGGCGTGGTCGGGAAGCACGAACGGCGCACAGTCGGGTCCGGTCCTGGCCATCGAGGCAGTGACGCCGGCTGACCTGGCACAGTACCGGGGCAGGCTCCGCGGCGCGTGGATCCTGGCGCAGCGTCACGTGCCGCACGCACCGGAGTTCGACGAGTTCACGCGGCGTTTCGACGCCGATGACCTGCTGTACCCGCAGCCGCCTCCGCCGCCGCCGGCGGCCCAGCAGCAGCAGGCCCAGCAGCAGCAGTTTGCCCAGCCGGGCCCGAGCGTGGCAGCGGTGCTCGACTCCATGGCCCGGGCGGAGGGTGCGCTGGGCTACCTGCGCCCCTCCCAGTGGCCGTATGGCATCCTGCGCGTTGGCGGCGTGAACCGGAACGACCCGGACCCGCTTCCGGCACTGGTGGTGTCCCACGACCAGTATGGCCAGCTCTGGCGCAACGCCGTGGCGGGCGTACCGGCCCGGGTCGAGCTGAACGTGCAGAACCGGTTCCTCACGGATGACCTGCAGGGCTACAACACCCTGGCGGACCTGCCGGGCACGGACCTGCGAGACCAGATCGTAATGATCGGCGCGCACCTGGACTCGTGGCACACGGGCACGGGCGCGACCGACAACGCCGCCGGCTCGGTGATCATGATGGAGGCCATGCGCATCCTGCGAACGCTGGGCCTGCAGCCCCGGCGCACCATCCGGATCGGACTGTGGAGCGGCGAGGAGCAGGGCCTGCTCGGATCCCGGTTCTACGTACAGAACCACCCGGACCTGCATGACAGGATCTCCGTCTACCTGAATGTGGACAACGGGACCGGCCGGTTGCGCGGCATCTGGAACCAGAGCAACCCGGCGGCGACGCCCATCTTCGAGCAGTTGCTCTGGCCGTTCCGCGACATCGGCATCGTCGCGGTTCGCCAGGGCAACACCGGCGGTACGGACCACCTGTCCTTCGACCGGGCAGGCATACCCGGCTTCAACTTCATTCAGGACCCCATCGAGTACTCGTTCCGGACGCACCATTCGAGTGCGGACACGTTCGACCGGCTCGTGCTCGACGACCTGCGTCAGGCGGCCGTCATCGTCGCAGCAACGGCGTACCACCTGGCCATGCGCGACGAGATGTTTCCGAGGAAGTGATGACGAGATCGGGATCGGGATCGTAAACGTAAAGGTTACACGTAAACGTGCATGAGCAGGCCGGTCGGCTGGTGGGGCTGCGGCCCGGCCTGCAGCGGTGGCCCGGCCCGGCTGCAGCGGCGGTGGTGCGGATGCGTTAACATGCGGGATGTGCATTCGTCCTGACGAACCTGATTCCGACTCCGACGCCAATCCGTCTTGACCGCCACGAACGCTGACACCCCCTCTGCGCGCCGTCTCACCCACACGTTGCGTGCACTGCGCCATCGCAACTTCCGCCTCTTCACAACCGGCCAGTCCATCTCGCTCGTCGGGACCTGGATGCAGCAGGTCGCCGTTGGCTGGCTGGTCTACCGGCTGACGGGGTCACCGCTGCTGCTTGGCCTGGTCAGTTTCGCGGGCCTGGCACCGGGCTTTGTCATAGCACCTTTCGCCGGCGTACTCGCCGACCGCTACAACAAGCACCGCATCGTGATTGCAACGCAGGTTGTGATGATGATCCAGGCGCTGACCCTAGGCACCCTCATCCTGACTGGCCACGTGACCATCGCGTGGATCCTGGTGCTGATGACGGTACTGGGGATTGCTACCGGATTCGACATCCCCGCCCGTCAATCATTTCTCATTGACATGGTGGACGACCGGGCAGACCTGCCAAATGCCATTGCCCTGAACTCGTCCATCTTCAATGCGGCCCGCCTGGTCGGACCGGCCATCGCGGGCTTTGCCATTGCTGCCGTGGGTGAGGGCTGGGTCATCATCCTGAACGGCGTCAGTTACGTGGCGGTGCTGTCCGGGCTGCTCTCCATGCAGCTCCGGCCACGGAGTGCGCAGCCCCCGGGCGGCGCAGTGCTGAAGCGGCTGGCCGACGGGTTCCGTTACGCCTTCGGGTTCCCGCCCATCCGCGCCCTGCTGCTGCTGGTGGCCAGCGTAAGCCTGCTGGGCGTACCGTACACGGTGCTGCTGCCGGTCATAGCAACGGACGTCCTCGGCGGCGGGCCCCGTACGCTGGGCATGCTCATGGCCGCCACCGGCTTCGGCGCCCTGGCCGGGGCCCTCTACCTGGCGGGCAGGAGCACGGTTGTCGGTCTCGGCAGGGTCATTGTGGCCTCAGCCCTGACCTTCGGCACCGCCCTGATCCTGTTCGCCTTCACCCGCTCGGTCTTCCTGGCAATACCCCTCCTGGCGGTGGCAGGCTTCGGCATGATGGCCCAGATGGCCTCCAGCAACACCGTCCTCCAGACCGTGGTGGACGACGACAAGCGCGGCCGGGTCATGAGCTTCTACTCCATGGCGTTCATGGGCACCGCACCCTTTGGCAGCCTCATTCTTGGCGCCATGGCGGACCGGATTGGCGCCGACTGGGCCATCGCCATCGGCGGCCTGGCATGCCTCGTTGCCGCCATCGTATTCGGCAGGCGATTGCCAGTACTCCGGGAGATGGTACGCCCCATCTACGAGCGGCTGGGTGTGCTGCCGGAAGTCGCTCGCGGGATCCAGGCCGCGACCCACCAGGCCACACCCGAAACAGACGACGAGGCACAGCACCCCTGACGGCTATTCCAGACCGTGCCGCGGGGCTGGCCGGAAGGCGCTGCGCGGGTTAAAATCATATATTGCATGCATTCCCATGGGGAACCTGAAGCCCGGGCGCGGTTACATAATCCCCGAGGGACGGCCGTCCCGACGGCTCGCCCGGGCATGCGCCGGCGGGCGCATGATGTTCATTAAACGGAGGCGTATCAATGTTCCGGTTTGGCAGACTGAACCTGGCGCTGGCCCTGCTGCTGCTGCTCCCGACACTGGCGTCGGCACAGCGGGACTCGCGCTACACGCGGGAAGCGACCCGACACATCGGGATCGCGATGACGCGTCAGGACCCTGCGCAGCAGGCGGAATCCTATCGCGAGGCGCTCACGCACCTGCGCGAGGGGATGGAGCGGGAAGCGGACAATGCGCGGGTCTGGCTGCTGGCGGGCACGGTGCTGGCCGCTCTGGGCGAGATGCAGGAGGCCGACCAGGCGTTCACACGGGCCGTTCAGATGCATCCGGAGTACGCCGAGGAGATTGCAGGCGAGCGGGAATCTGCCTGGATCGTTGCGTTCAATGAGGGTCTGGAGCTCATGGACGAGGGCCGCCTGGACGAGGCCATTGAGCGGATGGAGGGCGCGCAGATCATCTATAACCAGCGTCCCGAGGCGCTCATGAACCTGGGCGCGCTGTATGCCAACTCGGGCGACATGGCGAAGGCGCAGGAGTCATTTGAGAAGGCCATTGAAGCGACGCACGGCTCGCTCTTCGAGCAGATCGACGACGAGACGCGGGAGATGTGGCTGCGCTACCGCGAGATGGCAGCGGTCAACGTGGCGCAGATGTTGGCGGCGCGGGGCGTGGACTCCTTCAACAACAACGACTTTAATGAAGCCGAGACCCATTTCGGCCGGGCCACTGAACTGAACCCGCATTCCCGGGACTTCTGGTTCAACTACCTGCAGGCCGTGTGGGCACAGGTGAACGAGCGGGAGGACGCGCTGGAAGAGGACGCGAACCCCGCGGCGGTGGAGCGGGCACGCAACGAGCTGCCGGCCCTGTACGACCGGTCCCTGGAGATTGTCGAGACGACACGCAGCTTCGACCCGACGAACGAGGTCCTGTTCCGGGTGGAGGCCCAGGCGAAGCGGATGAAGGGCGAGCTGGGCGGGACGGACGCGAGCCGTGAGCAGGGCCAGAATGCGGCATACGCCGCACTGGAGCGCCTGGACGCGCTGGCCGTGACGGTGGACAACCTGGTCGTCTACAGTGACGGCGCCGGCATCGCCATCGAGGGCCTGATCCGGAACCGCAAGGCAACGGAGGGCACGCCGGTCCAGATCGAGTTCACCTTCCTGAACCTGGAAGGCAACGAGATCGGCCGCACGACCGTGACGGCCAACGCGCCGGCCACGGACGATGTCGCCCAGTTCACCGGGCGTGGTGAGGCCGACGGCGAGCTCGCTGGCTGGCGGTACGTGATCCGCTAGACGGGCCGGTCGGAAGCATCATCAATCGCAGCCGAAAAAGAAGCCCCCCGGGACCCGCAGGTTCCGGGGGGCTTCATTCATTGGCGGCTGCGGACGAGTCCGACGGCCCCTACCCGTGAGCGTGGCAGGTCTCAGCGCCCGCCTACCCGCACTCTCAGGCCGACCAGCGCGAAGGCGTCGTGCTGGCCGAAGTCGCCGTCGGGGTGGCGAGTGATGTAGTCGCTGATCTCGGCCATGACGCCGATACCGCCGAGCATGACGTCGGCGCCGATGCCGATGTGCAGCGCCACTTCCCGCTGGTCGGCGGGCAGAGGGTTCGAACCGACACCGTCCCGGCTATACGAATAGTCCTGGCGCTTGAAGCCGAGGCCGGCAAGGCCATAGGGCTGGACCAGCAGGCGTGGCAGCGGTCGGAGCACCAGGTCAGCCGCCACGGCGAGGACGGAGCCATCGCCGATCTGCTCACGGCCTTCCACGCCGTCCTCACTGATGGTGGCGCCAGACGCGTAGGCGATGCTGCCGCGCAGCCAGCCGACGTCTACATTCAGCCCCAGGGCCAGAGTGCCGCGCCGGTCGAGTTCCAGCTGCTCCGCACCACTGCGCACGCCCTGCAGGTCGCTGGCGGGGATCCACGCACCGAGTGCCGGCGTGACGTGGATCTGGGCCTGGGCCGTGGCAGGCGCCGCGGCCAGTGCCGCCACCGCCAGCAGCATGTACACTCCTCGATTCATCCTCATCTCCTTCGATGTTTCTGGGGCACGCTGAGGCCCCGGGAACGGCGGGACCCTTCCCGCCGGTTATGAGTACCGCCACCTGCCGGTGTGGGGTTCCACCAGGACGCCTGTCGGCTGCAGCGCTTGACCTCGCACCCACTGCAGCGCCAGACTGGAGATTCACCCGCACAGTCGAGTCCCCGGACCCTGACGGCCATGACAAGCATTTGCGCCCCTGTTCCCTCCTGCGGCTACCCTCCTCCTCGCGCCAGCGCAGCGTGCAGCGTGCTGGCGGTGGGTGCGGCGGTATTCGCCATTGGCTGCACCAGCGACGCGCCAGACCTGACGCTGCCGGAACCGCAGGCGGTGCAGGTGCCGGCGGGACCGGGAGCAGCCCAGCCGTTTGCCGCCCCCATCGGCGGCGGCATCGTCCTGAGCTGGACGGAGCCGGCGGCTGAGGGCCATGCCCTGCGCTTCGCTGCATGGGACGGAACGGTGTGGTCGGAGCCCCGGACCGTGACCAGCGGCCGTGACTGGTTCGTGAACTGGGCCGATTTCCCGTCCGTGGTCGCCCTGGACGACGGCTTCTGGGCCGCCCACTGGCTGCAGCGCAGCGGGCCGGGAACCTACGCGTACGACGTTGTCCTGACCACGTCCGGCGACGGCGGTACCACGTGGAGTGCTCCTGTTCGCCCGCATGGCGACGGCACGCAGACGGAGCACGGCTTTGTCAGCATATTCCAGCATCAGGACGGAGCCGGCGTCGTGTGGCTCGACGGTCGGCAGTACGCCGATGGCAATGAAGGCGGCGCTACCAACGAGATGCAGTTGCGGTTCGCGTCCCTGCACCACGCGGACACGGGTGCCCATGCCGGTACGGAGACCGTCCTCGACGACCGCATCTGCGACTGCTGCCAGACGGCGGTGGCCGCCGCCACCCAGGGGCCGGTCGTCTTCTACCGGGATCGCTCTCCCAACGAGATTCGCGACATCTCGGTGACGCGCCTCGCCGACGGCGCCTGGACCCAGCCGCGGCCGGTCCACCAGGACGGCTGGGAGATCAACGCCTGCCCGGTGAACGGCCCCGCCGCCGACGCCGACGGAGACAATGTCGTCGTCGCCTGGTACACGGGCGCGGCGGGAGCGCCCCGGGTGCAGGTCGCGTTCTCGGCGGACGGCGGCGCGAACTTCACGGCGCCCACTGTCGTCGATGACGGGCAGCCAGCAGGCCGGGTGGATGTCCTGTTCCTGGGCAATGGCACCGCGCTGGTCGTCTGGCTGGAGCGGTCGGGAGAAGATGCTGCCATCCGAGGCCGGGTCGTGGCGCCCGACGGGTCCGTGGGGCCTTCGGCCGTGCTGGCGTCCACCACGGCCGGCCGGGCGGGCGGCTTTCCCCGTATGGCCCGCCATGGCAGCAACGTGCTGCTGGCCTGGACCGAGCCGGGCAACCCGTCCCACGTTCGCGCCGTGCACCTGCCCTTCTCCCAACGGTAGCGCGCCGCGCTCCCCGAGCGAGGAGACGCCCTTCCGGGATACAGCAAAGCCGCACAGGCCCTGGCCAGTGCGGCTTTACTGTCATGCGGCGCAGCCGGCCGGGGCCGGCTCAACAACAGCGCGACCGGCTCAGCGCAGGTTGACGCGATCTTCCGTGCGCAGCGTCATCTGCGTGCCGGCGGGCAGTACCGCCTCGTTGGGCCCGCTCATCCCCAGCGAGATGATGGTACCGGCACCGGCTCCAAGCGCCGCACCGATCAGGGACTCGCGGAGACGTCCCGTGATCACGGCGCCCAGCACCGCGCCTGCGACGGCCCCTGTAGCAGCCGCCTGGGCGTGCTGCCGCGCCCCGGGGCCACGGGCGTCCATGGGCACTTCCGTGCCGGCGATGGATGCCGTCAGCGGGTGCCACGCGCCATTGACTTCGACGCGCAGGAAGTTCAGGCGCAGTACGGCGGGATCCCGGTCGCCCGGCTGGGCGACACCGGTCACCATGCCCTGAATCCGCGTGCCCTCGGGCACCACGGTCTGGCCATTGGCCGCCACCAGGGGCTCCGTCACGGTGACCACGAAGGAGTCGCCCACGCGGCTCGTCGTCGTGTTCAGTTCATCCTGCAATTCGACTTCAAGATGGGTACCTATCGGGATATAGCTCGCGTCAGGCGGCGGCGGTGCGGGCTGCGGCGCCGGCTGTACCTCTTCCACGGGCATTGTCGCGCAGGCGGACATGGCCAGTCCGCCGGCTACTACGGCCATCCACATGTTCTTCATTGCTGCTCCTCCTTCTCCAGGTTCACTGCATCTCCGCGGTCGGTGCAAGCCATGGACCACGGCGGCGGCAAATCACCTGCCCGCATCGGTTTACCTCACCTCGCGGACAGTCGGCAGCCCGCCGTGCATGCGGCCGGCTCCCCACTGGCACCCGCCGCTGATGGGCCTATTTTCAGCCATCCGATGGCGACAGGTCCCCGATCGACGGAGCCGGACATGCGAATCAGTCAGGTCAGCATGCGCGAGATCCGCGTGCCTCTGCGGGAGCCGTTTCGCATCTCGTCGGGGCTGGTGGCCGAGCGTCGCATTCTGCTCGTGGAACTGACGGACCATGACGGCGTGACGGCCTGGTCCGAATGCGTGGCCGGGGAGGCACCGTACTACAGCGCGGAGACCGTGGATACGGCCTGGTTTGCCATCCGCGAGTGGTTCGCGCCCCGGCTGCTGGGCCGGACGCTGGGCGATCCGCACGAGACCGCAGCCCTGCTCGGGCGTGACGTGCGGGGGCACCGCATGGCTCTGGCCGCCCTGGAGATGGGGGTGTGGGTGCTTCGCGCGAACCGGGCGGGCGTGGCGCTGGCGCGGATGCTGGGCGGCACTCGCGAGCGCGTGGACGTCGGGATCTCGCTGGGCATCCAGCCGTCCCCGGCCATGCTGGTGGAGCGAGCGACGCTGGCGCAGTCGGAAGGTTATCGTCGGATCAAGCTCAAGATAGGGCCCGGCCACGACATCGCGTGGGTGGCCGCAGTTCGAGAGGGGCTGGGACCCGACGCGGCGGTGATGGTGGATGCGAACAACGCCTATTCACTCAGTGACGTCGACGTGCTCAGGAAGCTGGACGCGTTTGACCTGCTCATGATCGAGCAGCCGCTGGAGCACGAGGACCTGGTGAGTCACGCCGTGCTGCAGCGTGAACTGCGCACGCCGCTCTGCCTGGATGAATCCATCACTTCGCCGGCGCGGGCTGCGGACATGATAGCACTGGGCAGCGGCCGCATCATCAATATCAAGCCCGGCCGCGTGGGTGGCTTCGGGCCGTCACTGCAGATCCACGCGCTGGCGCAGGAGCACGGCGTGCCGGTGTGGTGCGGCGGCATGCTCGAGTCCGGCATCGGGCGGGCCTGCAACGTGGCGCTGGCATCACTGCCTGGCTTCAGCATCGCCGGCGACATCTCGCCGTCTGCACGTTACTGGAGCCGTGACATCGTCACGCCCGAGTGGGCGATGGATGAACACGGCTCCATGCGCGTCCCGCTCCATCGCCCGGGCCTCGGCGTGGACGTGGACGTGGACTATGTCGACGATATCACGGTCCGGCGCGAGGACCTCGCCGTCTGACTCGAGACGACGCTGTCCCGCAGCGTCCGGTTTTCTACCAGCTGCCCTGCTCGCCGAGGGTGTCGATCACACGGCACAGTCGGTCCGACGCGTTCCACCAGTTCCGGCGCATGGCGGCTTCCGCCGCATCGCCGTCGCCGATTTCGATATTGCGGATGACCTCTTCGTGCTCGTCCACGGATGTCGGCATCTCGTCAATCAGAGCGCTGCTGTAAATTCGGCCGTACCGCTCCGACTGCGGCTTGAACGACTCGTGCAGGGCCAGCAGGCGCGGGCCCGCACCTGCCTCGACACACCGAAGATGGAAAACCCGGTCCAGCTCGAAGACCCGGTTGACGTCCCGGTTCCGTGACGACGACGCCTCCAGCAGCGACTCGTTCACCTCCCGCAGCGCGGGCACCACCTGCCGGCGTTCTTCATCCGGCCGCGACGCCGCCCAGTTCACCGCCAGACCCTCTACTGCCGACACCATGCCGAACAGTTCCCGGGCGTCCTCCTGCGTCAGCGGCGCCACCGACATCCGGGACTGCTGGCCCGGACTCGTCACCACGACGTAGCCCTCCTGCTGCAACCGCTGCAGCGCAGCACGCACCGGCGTGCGACTTACGCCCAGCCGCGTCGCAACCGTCGTTTCGATGATCCGTGCGCCCGGCGCCAGCCGGCCGCTCACGATGAGTTCCCGCAACCGCTGGTACGCCAGCGTCACCCGGTCCCCTCGCTCCAGCCTCTGCTGGCCGTCCCGGTCTGCGACAGTTCCTGTCGTCGCCAAAGCGCCGCCTTCCGTCGTTCCGCATATCGGTGGGAGTCACGTGTACGAAGGACGCACACTAATGTATACAACTGTAGGGAAAGGAGGTTATTAGCGCAACGGGTCGGGGGCGCGAAGGGCTGCCGGGTTCGGGGCGTGGCTCGCGGTTCGGAGTGTGGCCGTGGGCGGTCAGGCTGGGGGTGGAGGACGGGCCGCGCGGTGCGCGGCCCGCCTGACGGTCTGTCAGCCGCCGCCGCCGCCCCGGCGGACGCCCTGGCCGGGCCCGGTCTGCTGGAACGGATTGCGGATCTGGTCGGGCACCTGGTTCCACTGCTCGCGGGTAAGGATGCGCTCCACCTGCTGCAATGCGGTCCGGATTTCCTGCCGGCTGCGCTCGATGTCCGGCTGGATCTCGGCGAAGAGCTGAGCGGACTGGGCACCCTGCACGTTATCGAAACGACGCCCCAGTTCCTCGCGACGGCGGTTGAGCGACGTCTGCAGCTCCTCGGATATGGCGGTGATCCGTGAGACCTGCTCCTGGTTCAGCTGCAGCGTTTCCCGCAGCTCGAGCAGGACGGGCAGGGGGTTGGCCAGCATGCGATCGAGCATGCCGACAGCGTTGAATCCCATGCCACCGCGGCCGCCCTGTCCGGCAGCGGGCTGCTGTGCTGCCGCCCGGGCGAGTTGCGGGATGCGCTCCCACTGTTCGGGCTGCAGCTCGGCCTGTACGGACTGCATGGCCTGGGCGGTCTCGCGTTGGGCGCCCTGCATGTTGGGCTGAAGCGTGAGCTGGACGTCCTGCATCATGGGCATGAGCGCCTGAATGTTCGGCTGCCCGCCGGATCCGACGGCCTGCACGAGCTGGCGCACGACCGGCTCCACGGAAGTGCGCCGGGCCGCGTGCTGCGCTTCCAGGTTGGAGCTGATGGTCGTGAGCGAGGCCACCTGCGCTTCGGTGAGCTGCAGCGAGTCCCGCAGGCTGAGCACGGCGGGCACGGGGTTGACGAAGATGGCGGCCATGACGGAGTCGGGACTGAGGTTGCCGGACGCGTCGCGGAACAGCGCCATGATCTCGCCGAGGGCACCGCCGCCCATGACCATACCGCCGGCGGCGCCAGCCGCGCCGGCCATCGCTGCGCGGTTCATGCCGCCGCCGCCGAAGCCGCCCCCGCCGAAACCGCCGCCGGGCATCTGGCCGAAGGCGCGGTTGTTCATCATGGGGTTGCCACCCAGCGTCAGACGGGCCGACAGGGTGACGGAGAAGGCGTTGCGGAATGCGTTGGGGCCCCGGCGAGTCTGGCCAAAGCCCTCGTTGACCTCATAGATGAACCGGTTCTGCGCTGCGTCGAAGCCACGGACCTCCAGCAGGTTCGCGTCTGCGCGCTGGCCCTCACCCCAGCCCTTCATGTTGTCCCGGCCGTGGAACAGCTGGTCCATGCCGGTGAGCACGTTGCGGAAGTCCGCCGAGATGGTCAGGCGGCGCTGCACGGACGGCAGGTTCGGGCGCAGGCTGGCGCGCATGTCCAGCGACTGCGTCCACGCGTTGCGGCAGCTGTTGCGATCGGCGATGCTGCCGAACTGCGACTCGAGGCAGCTGCGCACCCGGTCCGGCGCCGACGCCATGAGCCGGTCCATGGCCGCAGCGATCTCGGGGTCGGTGGCAGACGATGACGGATCGAAGATGAACGCCCGGTCGTTGCGCATGCCGTCGCCGTTGATGTCCCGGTTGACGGTCGGCGTATAGGGCGCGCCGGATGACAGCCGCGCCATGCCCGAGACTTCCGCCCACGCCGTGACGGGGTACGTGAGCATCAGGTTCATCGTGTGACGACGGTCGTTGGACGACGTCGCCCATTCCACGTCATTCGGGCTGGAGGCGGTGGGCACGGAGAAGCCCATGCCGCCGAAGCCGCCCATCCCGCTGGAGCCCTGGTCCCGGGCGAAGCCCAATGTATAGTTGACGTTGAACATCATGCGGATGGGCAGCCATCCGCTGACGGTGGCTGTGACCTGATGGGACTCGGACTCCCGGTCGGTGACGACCTCATAGACGTTGCCGAACTCGTCGTGCCGGCGTGACGACGCCAGCGAGGTTGCGCCCGTGCGCTCCACGATGCCCGCAGGGTCGCCAAAGAACGGGCGATCCTCGCCGGCCAGCATGAAGTAGTTGGTCTCGTCGATGTTCAGGTCGCGGTAGCCCCACAGGCCCATGCCGCGGCTGTACATGTACCGGAAGTTGCCGTTCATCTGGAGCGGCAGCTGCGTGCGGTAGCCCACATCCGCCCGCAGCGACGACGGCAGCGACTGCTCCGGCGAGATGATGGTGACGTTGGGCGCGCGCGTGGACAGTTGCACGCCGGAGCCGCCATCGGCACACGTCGTCGGCACCGACATGGGATCCGTCATGTACAGGTCCCAGTCGGCGAAGGGCACGGCGTCGCCGATGCAGATGAGGCGCTGCTCGGCGTCAGGCAGGCCCGTCTGCCGCACGGCGGTGGAAAAGATGCTGGTGGGCGCCCGGCCGGCGAACAGGCCGAGGCCGCCACTCAGCGCCCGGGCCGGCTGGCCCTGCCTGTTCAGGCGGTAGTTGAAGCCGATACGCGGGCTGACGGCCGACGCCACCGGATCCACGTCCGTACGGAGCCCGAACAGGTTCTCCACGGCGGGGTTGTAGTCGGGCGTCTGGTCCAGCGCCGTCCGATCCCAGCGCAGGCCGAGCGTGACCTCCAGCGGGTTGGACACACGCCAGGTGTCGCCGACGTACAGGCCGGTGGTCAGCGCACCAGTCCGGGCCTGTCGCTCCGCCAGCGAACGCTCATACCGGTCCGGCCGGTTGTTGAGGAAGTCCTCCAGCGACGCGTACGTGAACGTGCCGAACAGGTTGTCGGTGGACCGGTTCACATCCTTCGAGTACTGGACGGAGCCGCCGATCTTGAAGCGGTGCAACTGGTTGCGGATAGGCTGCAGCAACGACAGGTCGTTGCTGAGCTGCAGGTCCTTCGTGTACGCCTCCGTGGGCATGCTGCGGTTGCCGCCGAAGACCAGTGAACTCGTCTGCCGCGTGCCGTCAGCGAAGTCGGACGTGACGCGCACGCGACCTTCCGGCATCTCCACGAACGGCAGCGACTGGTTCCAGCTCTCGCTGAAGGACACACTCAGCGCATTCGTCCAGTTGTTGGCGAACCGCGAATTCAGGGAGGTCGCCAGCAGGACGTTGTTGCGCTCCACCTCACCACCGCGCTGCAGCAGGTCCAGCTGGCTGATGCGGGTGGAGTCCTGGCTGTTCAGGTTCGTGTTCATGCGCAGGGACAGCGTGTGCGAGCGGCTGCGCTCCTGCACGATGTTCCAGTCCATGCGACCCTGCAGACGGATATCGTCCGTCTCCTGGTTGTACGGGCCCGTCTGGTTGAAGACCGGGAAGCCGTAGCCGTTCTCGAGGATGCCGAGGAACCGGGCGATGGAGTCCGTGGCGACGCCTGAACGGAGCGCCGCCAGCGGATCATTGGCGGCGAGGGCAAAGCGGTGCTGCGTGTTCCGGGAGAACTGCAGGGACGCGTTGTAGAACAGCTTGTTCTGGATGAGCGGCCCGCCGTACGAGCCGGAGAACTGGTGCCGGGAGAACGCGTTTGTGGTGGCCGAAGCGTTGCTCTGCAGCGCATCGCTGTCCAGGCGGTAGCTGAAGGACCCGCCCGCCCGATTGTTGCCCCGGGCGCTCGTCATGGAGACCATGCCGCCGGCAAAGCCGCCGCGGGAGGCATCGAACGTACTCGTCGTCACCGACGTGCGACGCATGCCTTCCTCCGGCACGCCGAGGCCGCCCTGACCCAGGACCACGCCGTCCAGGGTGACCTGGTTCAGCAGTTCACTCATGCCCGCCACCGAGAAGCCGGCCTGGCCGCTGATGGAATCAATGCCCGTGCCCACCACGCCCGCCGCCAGCAGCGCCACCGTGTTCGGGTCCAGGTCCGGCAGCGGCAGGCGGTTCAGCAGCTCCTGCGGCAACTCCGTGGACTGCTCACCTGCCGCCGCGTTGCCCGGTGCAGGCCGCTGCGCCGCCACATTGATGGCGTCCAGCGCGATGGCCTGGGCGGAAAGTCGCGCGTCAAACACGAGCAGTTCCTCGTCCGCCTCACGCACCACCGCCTGAACCAGCTCCGCCATGCCGATGAAGCTGATGCGCACCAGATAGCGGCCGCCCCCATCCGGGAACAGGATCATGTACCGGCCGTTGCCATCCGTCAGCACGCTCCGGCTGATCTCCGTCTCGGCGGAGACCGCCTCGACGCGGGCACCCGCCAGTGGGCGCCCGTCCTGACCCGTCACACGGCCCGTCAGCACGTCAGCCTGCTGCGCAGCCGCGGGACCGGCCAGCGCACGCAGAA
>DATHVP010000050.1:0-3432 GCA_035461245.1 Longimicrobiales bacterium
ACCATCCACCATCCACCATCCACCATCCACCATCCACCATCCACCATCCACCACCTGCGCAGCCCGCCCCGTCAAGCCACCGGCAGCGTGAAGAAGAAGGCGCTGCCCTTCCCGGGCTCGCTCTCCACCCACATCTCGCCGCCGTGCGCAGCGACGATGCCCTGCGCGATGGCCAGGCCCAGGCCGGCGCCGCCGTCCCGGGCGCGCTGGGCCTGCCAGAAGCGGTCGAACACGTGGGGCAGGTCGGCGGGATCGATGCCGACGCCGGTGTCGGCCACCGAGAAGCGCACCCACTCGCCGTCCAGCCCGGCGCTGACCCGGACCCGCCCGCCCTCGGGCGTGAACTTCACGGCATTGGCGACGAGGTTGCCGAGCACCTGGTCCATGCGGCCGCGGTCGGCGCGAACGGCGGGCAGGGACGCATCGGGCTCGCACGACAGCTCGACCCCCCTGGCACTCGCCACCTGCTCCAGCGCATGACAGGCGGAGCGAAGCATGTCATCCACCTGTTCCTCATGCGGCTCGACGGAGATGCTGCCGGCTTCCATGCCTGCGACCTCCAGCAGGTCCTGGATGAGGCGGTTCATCTGCCCGGCCGCCCGCTGGATGAGCTTGAGTTGCATCTCCTCCTGGGGCTCCAGCCCGGCGATGGTATCGAGGAGGAAGGACCCGCTGCTGAGCACGACATTGAGGGGGTTACGCAGGTCGTGGGCGACCATGGCCAGCACCTCGTCGCGCGTGTGTGCGGCCTGCTCTGCCTCGTCCGCACGCTGCCGGAGCGCCAGCGACAGCGAACGGGCGCGCAGCAGGACCTCGATGCGGGCCCGGAGCTCGGGCTTCTCGATGGGCGTGATGATCAGCTCGTCAATGCTGCGCCACACGTGCCGGGTGATCATCTTCACGTCCGGGCGGGACGTGACCAGCAGCACCGGCAGGACGAGTGGCCGTTCGCGCTCCTTCCGCTGCCGGACCTGCTCCCAGAGCCGGTCCAGCGAGCGGCCATCCAGCACGCACAGGTCAAAGTCCTGGTCCAGCGCGTCGTCCGAGTCGCCAACGACCACCTCGTGTCGGCCCGCCAGCTCATCGGCCAGCAGCTGCTGGTTCTCCTTCCGGTCCAGCAGCAGGAGGACGCGCGTCATTCGCGGTCGAACGCGCCGCTCCGGTCCACCCATTCGGGCGTCCCGGTCAGCAGCCCGCGCAGCCCGGACAGCGGATCCCCCACGCGCACACCTTCCGTGGTGATGGTCATCTCGCGCAGGGCCTTGCCGAAATCGCCCACGCGCTTCTTCAGCACGCCGATGGCCTTGCGCATCTCGCCATCGATCTCGAGGTAGCGCAGGAAGACCAGGTTGTCGCACAGGTAGCTGACGCCTGCCTCGGTGGCGCGGAAGTCACCGGTTATGCCCTCTACCTCGTTGATGAACAGGACAGTCACGCCCATGTTCTTCAGGTAGCGCCCCAGCGCGTGCAGCTGGGGCACGAGGTCGTCGCCGGCGAGGGTAAGGCGGTAGCCGGCGATGCCGTCGATCATGATGAGGCTGGCGCCGCGCTCCTCCACCTCCCGCCTCACCAGCAGCGCGAACTCCGCCGGCGAGAAGCGCAGCGGCTCCACCTGCACCACCGACAGCGAGCCGTCCCGGGCCATCTCGTGCACCGGGATGCCGATGCTCATGCAGCGGTGAAGCAGCGTATCCTTCTGCTCCTCGAAGGCGTACACCACCGAGCGTTCCCCGCGGGTGGCCGCCTCCTTCATGAACTGCATGCCCAGCGTGGTCTTCCCGACCCCGCTGGGCCCGCTCAGGATGGTGATCGTCCCGCGCTCGATGCCACCGCCCAGCATCTCATCCAGTTCCGGCAGACCGGAGGGAATGACCTCCGGCACAAAGTCCCGGTCGTGGGCGGCGGGCACCAGGCGGGGGTAGACCACCATGCCCCGGTCCGTCAGCCGCAGGGAATGATGCCCGCCCTCGAAGTCGGAGCCGCGCATCTTCGCCACGCTCAGCGTGCGCCGCAGCGTGCCGTGATCGGACGACACCGCCAGGTCCAGGATCCCGTCGCTCATGAAGCACAGGTCGTCGTCAGGGACGGAGGCCGTGGGCTCGGAACTCATCATCACCGTCGCGCCCCGCTCCACCAGGAAGCGCAGGAAGGACAGCGCCTGCTTGCGGAACTGGAAGGCGTCGGGCGCCAGGTAGCGCAGCGTCGTGATGGCGTCCACGAAGACCCGCTCCGGCCGGTGCTCCTGCACCGTCTCGATGATCTGCCGAGTGGTGGGATCCCGCTCCACGTCGGCGGCGGAGAAGATGTCGTAGCTCTGGTTCTCGGCAAAGAACTCACGGGTGGGACTCAGGTCCAGGACGTGGACGCCGTCCAGGTCCAGCCCCTGCCGCGCCGCGTCCATGCGGAGCTGCGCCTCATTGGACTCCAGCGTAATGAGCAGGGCGCGTTCCCCCTGCTCGATGCCCGCACGCAGGAATTGCAGCCCCACGGTGGTCTTGCCCGTGCCCGGCCCGCCGCGGGCCAGGTAGGCTCGATGGCGGACAAGCCCGCCGTGCAGCACCTCATCGAGTCCGGCGATCCCCGTAGGGCACCGTCTGTTCGCGTCCACCACTCCCATCCTCCCAGGGGATCCCAGTCGCATTATTCATCACAAGCCCGCGTTTTCCGCCGGCGCACCACTGCATTGGCAACCTTCATTCCGTCCCGACACAGCAGATGGCGCCCATCGTGAATGGGCTGAAACGACAGTACCTCGTGTAACCTGAACGTGGCGGACCCCAGCGTCCGCCCGGTGATGCAGGCGTTCGGTTTCGACGCGACCCCCTTGCCCGTCCGCAGCAGCCAGGTGCAACCTTTCTGGCGTCACCTAGATCAAAATAGGGAGCCGGGCCGTGTTCCCGGCCGACGGCCGCCGGAGGCTGGTCAGCGGCCGCACCGAATCCGCGTTCCATGGAGGTCCCATTGTTCGCCGAGAAAAACGCCTTCCTGCAAGGCACGCTGGAGCTGCTGATCCTGAAGGCGGTGTCGTGGGGGCCGGTGCACGGCTACGGCATCGCGCGGTGGATCGAGCAGACGACGGACGATGTGCTGCGCGTGGAGGACGGCTCGCTCTACCCGGCGCTCTACCGGCTGACGCGGAAGGGATGGCTGCAGGGCGAGTGGGGCGTGACGGAAAACAACCGTCGCGCGAAGTACTACACGCTGACGGCGGCGGGCCGTCGTCAGCTGACGGAGCAGGTTTCGGGCTGGCACCGGCTGGCGCTGGCAGTGACGCATGCGGTGAACAGCCGGCACGCGCCGGCGGATGCGAGGTGAGCATGGGCGACAGGCACCGGACGGAGCGGGGACGGCTGGTAAGCGACGAGCCGCGCAGCGAGGTGCAGGACGAGCTGGCGTTCCACATCGAGGAGCGCGTGCGCGAGTACATGGCGG
>DATHVP010000051.1:0-9662 GCA_035461245.1 Longimicrobiales bacterium
CTGGGCGTGACCGGCATGTTCACCGACGTCCCCGACGTGCTCCTCGGCCAGCGGCCGGCGGACGAGCCACGGGGCAGCACCGCACTGCGCGCAGCGGCGGAAAGGAACCGGCAATGTCGGCAAGCGGAGGCGAACGGAAGCTGAGCGACGTCGGTTCGGGGACGACGTCGGCTGAGGAAAAGACGTCGGCACGGGAGACGACGTCGTCAGATGATGCAACGTCGCCAGGTCACCTCCTCTACACGGAGCTGGCCTCCCTGTGGCACGTGTTCAGCCCGCCGGAGGACTATGCGGAGGAGGCGGCCACGTTCCGGCGGCGGTTCCAGCGGCTGGGCGTGCCCGAGGGCGGCAGCGTGCTGCACCTGGGCTCCGGCGGCGGGTCGGTAGACTGGCACCTGAAGCAGCACTACCGGGTGGCCGGCGTGGACCTGAGCCCGGCCATGCTCGCCGAGGCGGAGCGGGTGAACCCGGAGGTGGTCTACGTCCGCGGCGACATGCGCACCGTGCGCCTCGGCCACACGTTCGACGCCGTGCTGGTGCACGACGCCATAGCCTACATGACCTCGCCCGCCGCACTGCACGCCGTCTACGCCACTGCCGCCGCGCACCTGGCTCCCGGTAGCGCATTGGTCTCGCTGACGGAGGAGATCCGCGAGCGCATGCCGCTGCCGCCGTCGGTGACACGCGTGGAACGGGACGGCGTGGAACTGCACGTGATGGAAACGTACCACGACGTCGACCCCGACGATCACGAGTTCGAGGCGACGTACGTCTTCCTCATCCGCCGCGGCGACAACGTGCGCGTGGAGGTGGACCGCCACACCGTGGGCGTGCACGCGCTGGACGAGTACCTGGCGGCGGCCCGGGCGACAGGGTTCACGGCAGACGCGGAGGAGTGGGAGCTGTCGGACTGGGGGGAGCAGGTGGCGTTGCCGCTGCTGGTGGGGGTGAAGGAGTGAAGGTTGATTGCCGGCAATCGTCCCTGCTCGCGCGCCGTCTGCCCCTCGGGCGTGGCCGCTGGGCGCCGACGCGGGCTATCATGCAGCGTTCGCGCGACGACGAAGCCGCGAAGTCCGCAACAATCATCCGGGAGCGCCAACGTGTCCACCAGCCGACGTGACTTCCTCCAGCGCACTGCCACCGTCGCCGGGGCGGCGGCCCTGGCGGGCACCTTGCCGGCAGCCGCGTCTGCCACTGCGGCGTCGGCCGCGGGAGCCACGGGGTCGGTGGCCGCGCCGGGCACCGCCGGGCGATCTGATGCCCCGCCAGCGCCCGATCGCTCCCTGCGCATCCTGATCCTCGGCGGCACCGGCTTCACAGGGCCGTTCCAGGTGCAGTACGCAGTGGCCCGGGGCCATCACGTCACGGTCTTCAACCGGGGCCGGCGCCAGGCAGAGCTGCCGGCGAGCGTCGTCCAGCTTCAGGGTGACCGCAACGAGGCGAACGGTCTCGCGGCGCTGGAAGCGGCCGTAGCCCGGGGCGAGAGGTGGGATGTCGTTATCGACAACCCGACGACGCTGCCCTTCTGGGTACGCGACGCCGGCCGCGTCCTCCGCGAGGCTACGGAACAGTACGTCTTCATCTCCACCATCTCCGTTTACAGCGACACCAGCCGCGTGGGCATGGACGAGACGACGTCGCTGGCCGAGTACCGCGGCGCCGACCCGCTCACCGAGACCATGGAGACGTTCGCCGCGAACCAGGGCCAGCTCTACGGGCCGCTGAAGGCGGCGTCGGAGCGGGAGGCGGAGCGCTGGTTCCCCGGGCGGACCACCATCATCCGGCCGGGGCTCATCGTCGGGCCCGGCGACATGACGGGCCGCTTCACCTACTGGCCCGTGCGCATGGCTCGCGGGGGCGACGTGCTGGCACCGGGCACCGGCCACGACCCCGTCCAGTTCATCGACGCCCGGGACCTGGCGGAGTGGACCGTCCGCATGGTGGAGAGCCGGACATTCGGCACCTTCAACGCCACCGGGCCCGCAGGCCGGCTGAGCATGGCGGAGATGCTCGGCGGGATCCGCGCCGCCTTCGACGGCACCACCCCCACCCGCCTGGTCTGGGCCCCCGTGGACGTCCTGGCGGAGCACCGCGTCCGCGGCTGGTCCGACATGCCCGTCTGGGTGGCGCCGACACCGGCGAACGCCGGCTTCTCCGCCGTCAGCATCCAGCGTGCGCTGGACGCCGGCCTGACGTTCCGCCCCCTGGCGACGACGGCGCGGGATACGGTGGCGTGGTTCGAGTCGCAGCCGGAGGATGTGCGGGCGCGAGTGGGCGGCGCGTTCACGGCGGAGCGGGAAGCGGCCGTTGTGAAGGCGGTGGCGGCAGGTCAGTAGCGGGCGTACGCCTTCAGCACGCGCAGCACCGCGGCCTGGTCGGCCTCGGACAGGGGGAGCAGCCCGGCGGCGTCAATGGTGTGGGACATCCGACTCACGACGTCGTCCCACTCACGGGCGGTATAGAGGCCCGGATCGGGCGAGGCGTGGCATACGCCGCAGCGATGGCTGAAGCGCTGGAAGTCGGGCTCGTTGCGGATCCGGCGGCTGAGCTGACGTGAGATGGGCTGCACGCGGATGGGCGCCCGGGCACTGACGCCGGCACGCGGCGCGACGCCGGCGGGTGCGAGCTGCGTCGCCGCAAGCTCACGTCGCGCGGACAGCACGCTGTCCTGGCGGGCGACGCGGCTGTGGCCGTGCCACGAGATCGCTCCCGCGGTCAGCACCACAGCCAGCACCAGCACTCCGGCAACGCGCCGCATGGCTCAGTGATCGTGACCGGCGTGGCTGTACAGCTCGTCCACCGCCCGGCGGATCTCCTTCAGCGACCGGCCCTCGCCCACCATGCGGAACGCCAGCGCGGCTTCCGTCAGGCAGACGTCGCATGCGGCGCCGTGGTCGTCCTGGAAGCACGTGAGCAGCGAGCGATGATCCGAGTGGATGCTGCAGTCGCAATGGCAGTAGATGCCGTCGATGACCTCGGGGATCTGCGCCACCATGCTGTATACCTCCGCAATGCGGGGGTATGCCGCGTAGCGCTCCGCCGGCACGACGTCCGCCGCCGTGAGACCTTCCCGCGGCGCCGGATGGCTGCCATTGGCGGTGCGCGTGGCCACGAGGCCCAGCCCCAGGACCAGCACACCGAGTGCGACGACGACGTATCGTATCGCCGGGACCTTCTTCATCTGCTTCATCGATTCCTCTGGTCTCGTGCCGGAACCACGGAATTCCGACCTTCGGGTCCCGGCGCCGGCTGCCCGCGTCAGCCGCCGGGCCGGGGTCCCTGCGGACTAGTGGCCGCCGTGGCCGCCCTGGCCGATGTGGCTCAGGTGCTGCCGCTGTGCGGCCGTGAGCAGGGCCACGCCCTGCTGCGACGTGCGGGCCATGTCCACCCGGCACGTCACCTCCAGCTCCGCCGCCTGGCGGAGGTACCGCTCATACGCAGCCAGGTCCGGCGACGACTGGAGCAGCGCGGCGTCGGCGGACTCCTGCGCCGCCTTGCGCTGCTGCATCCGCTCGTGGCACGCCTCGTGGTGACGCGCCTGCAGCGCCTCGAGCTGCTCCGTCTGCTCCGCCGTCAGGCTCAGCATCTCGCCGTGCTGGAGCAGCACCTTCGGCGCGTGCCGATGGGCAGCGTCCTGCATATGCGGGCAGTTCATGCCCTCGTGGCCGGCACCCTGCTCGCCGTGCTGCATGGCGCCGTGCTGCATGGCGCCGTGCTGCATGCCACCCTGGCTGCCGTGACCCTGATGGCCTGTCTGGCCGGACTGGCCATGGACTGGCAGCGCCACAAAGAGCGCCGCCGTGAAGCCGATGATGATCCGATTCATTGTCGCAAGTCTCCGTTTCAGTGATCTCGACGATAGGCCCGCCGACCTCCGGCAACCAGCGGGCAAAACACGTTTTCTTCGGTCAGGCAAACCCCTACTAGTGATGGCCATCGTGCATGTCGTGGCCGGCGCCGTGGTCGGTCATGCCGCCATGCGCGGTCATGGCATCCAGCACGCCGTACGCGCCCATGCGCATGGGGCCGCCGCCGACGAACAGGCGGAACCCGGCCGTGAGCCCGAAGAAGTTGTTCGTGCCGAACAGTTCCTGGGCCGCGATGCCGCCTCGCTCGTTGACGACGTTGTTGTACTGCACCTCCACGAACGGCCGCACGCTGTACGGCAGCCGCGTGGCATCATAGCCATAGCCGACGGTGCCGATGAACCAGCGGGTGGCGCCGATGGCATGGCTGTCGTGGTCATAGCGGAAGAAGCCATCGGTCCCGACGGCGCCCTCACGGGCGTACTCCGGCCGGGTCGCGACTTCCACCCGCGCATAGGGTCTGTGCCCGCCCCGGTGGAGCTGGGCCTCGCCGAGCACTGACCAGTAGCCGTCGTCATCATCAGCCGCCGGCATGCTGCGGGACGCCTCCAGCAGGCCGTACAGGCCACCGAACCCGTACGAGGCCTCGTGACGCAGCGCGGCGTTGACCAGCCGCGTCGTGTAGTCGGTGCCGTGATGCTCCTCGACGACGTGGCCGAACGAAGCCGACGCCTCCCAGGGTCGTACGTCATCGCCACCGAACCGGTAGGCGACACGGCCCGAGAACGAGTTGCCGAAGCTCTCGATGTTGCTGAAGTCGTACGGGCCCGTGGGCTCGTTGCCGCCGAACACGCCAGCCTCGAGGCTGAAGCCGTCACGCAGCCACGCGGCGCTCACCAGGAACCGCTCCAGGATCTGCGACAGGTGGTGGTTGGTGGGGAACTTCGCCACCGGCCGGGACATGGGGTCATCCGTGCCGTACGGCGCGAAACCCTTGCCCGCGGAGATGGACGCGGCGCCGCCGGCGACGTTGCCGAAGTTGGCGCTGAGCACGGCCTCGTGGAGCAGCGTGTGCGGGTGCCGCTTGTCAATGAAGCCCTCGCCCCAGCCGCCGAACGTCAGCTCGCCGTCGGCCTGGGTGATGCCCTCGAAGTTCAGCGTTGTGCGCAGCGTCACGCGCGAGCCGGGGCTCTCCACGTTGAACATGATGACGGGCTGGTTCAGATAGAACTCGGTGCCGGTGACAGCGTCATTGGCGCCGCTGCCGAAGCCGGTGCTGACCATGGGGAACAACTGCGCCATGCCCAGCAGGCGCCAGCCGCCGCCGAGGTCGCGCATGTACATCTCGTGCTGGCCGGGCTGGTCGCCATGGCCTGCGTGGTCCATGCCCGGCATGTGCTGCGCGGTGACCTGCGCGGCGCATACCAGGAAGAAGGACGCGGCGGCAGCCGCCGCGCGCCTTGATACAGATCGCATCAGTGGTAGTCTCCTGAGTTATGTGATACTGCGCTTCGATCGAACTGTGCTCAGAGGGCGAGCTTCGGAGGGGGTGTGTCCGTCGCCGGGGATACATTGAGTCGGTTGACGACGGGGGCGGCGTCTGCCCCCCCGCGGAAGCCTGCGGGGAACGCCGGCGGTGTGACGGCGGCCGGCAACCCGGCGGCCTGGCAGTGGATCATGACGGCACAGTCGCCATCATGGTGCGACCCGTCACCGGCCGTGCCATTATCCATGGCGCCGCCGTGTGCGACAGCCCCATCATGGTCACCGTCATGATGGGCATCGTGATGTCCAGGGGCACTGCCTTGCACGGCATCGTGCGACATTGCCTCGTCGTGGCCGCCGGCGACGTCGGCGCAGACGCCGGGCGCCGCCCCGGTGAGGGCGAGGCAGAGGAGCACAAGGATTGCCGTGAATCGTCGCATGATCCTGAAACTGTATGAAACCGGCTCGCACCGCCAGCGGCCGGGGCGCGCGCATTACCGCAGGCGACGGGCCGCGCCGGGACCCGCCGCCCGCCCGGCCACGCTCCTGTTCACGCTCGTGGTGCTGCTGGCGGCTGGTTGCGAGACGGTGGAAGTGGACGCCGACGGCCTGGCGGCACTTACCGTGCCGGCCGAGCACGCTGACGGCGCGGCACTGTACGAAACCTGGTGCCAGGCCTGCCATGGGCCGCAGGCCACGGGCACGGACCAGGGACCGCCGCTGGTGCATCCCGTCTACCGCACCCGCCACCACGGCGATGCGGCATTCCAGCTGGCCGTGTCCCAGGGCGTGCGCGCCCACCATTTTCGCTTCGGCGACATGCCGCCCATCCCCGGGCCGGACGATGACGACGTCGCCGCCATCACCCGATACGTCCGCTGGCTGCAGTCCGAGGCCGGCATCGACTGACGACCCCCGAACGAACAGACACGAGTCATCATGGCCATACACGAGCAGGAAGTCCTGGACTACCACAACGGCGACCGCCCCGGCAAGCTCGAGGTGGTGCCCTCGAAGCCGTGCAGCACACAGCGGGACCTGTCGCTGGCCTATACGCCGGGCGTCGCCATCCCGTGCCTGCGCATCGAACAGGACCCGCTGGATGCATTCAACTATACCGGCCGCGGCAACCTGGTTGGCGTGGTCAGCAACGGCACCGCCGTGCTGGGGCTCGGCAACATCGGCGCGCTGGCAGGCAAGCCGGTGATGGAGGGCAAGGCCGTGCTCTTCAAGCGCTTCGCCGACGTGGACGTCTTCGACATCGAGGTGGACACCGAAGATGCCGATGAACTCATCCGCTGCGTGAGGCTGCTGGAGCCGACGTTTGGCGGCATCAACCTGGAGGACATCAGGGCGCCGGAATGCTTCTACATCGAGGAGAAGCTGCAGGAACTCATGGACATTCCCGTCTTCCACGACGACCAGCACGGTACCGCCATCATCAGCACGGCCGCACTCATCAACGCCCTCGAGCTGACGGGCAGGGACATCACGCAGACACGGGTGGTGTTTGCCGGCGCAGGCGCGGCGGGCATTGCGTGCGCGAACATGTACCTGGCCCTGGGCGTGGACCCCGCCAACGTGCTCATGGTGGACAGCAAGGGCGTGCTGTACGAGGGCCGCGGCGACACCATGAACCCGTACAAGCAGGCGTATGTCCGGGATACGGAGCGTCGCACCATCGCCGATGCACTGGACGGCGCCGACGTGTTCGTGGGCGTGTCCGGCAAGGACCTGGTCACGCAGGACATGGTGCGGAGCATGGCGGACAACCCCATCGTCTTCGCCATGGCGAACCCCGACCCGGAGATCACGTACCCCGACGCGAAGGCGGCACGGCCCGACGTGATCATGGCGACGGGGCGCTCCGACTACCCGAACCAGGTCAACAACGTGCTGGGTTTCCCGTTCATCTTCCGCGGCGCACTGGACGTGCGAGCCCGGGCCATCAACATGGAGATGAAGATCGCCGCCGCCCGCGCGCTGGCGGAGCTGGCGAAGGAGGACGTGCCCGACGAGGTCATCGCCGCGTACGGCGGCGAGCGCTTCGCCTTCGGTCCCGAGTACATCATCCCCAAGCCGTTCGACGCCCGCGTGCTGACGCGGGAAACCATTGCGGTCGCGAAGGCGGCGGTGGAGACCGGTGTCGCACGACAGCCCATTGACGACTGGGACGAGTACGCTGCGCGCCTGGAGCGCCGCATCCACGGTCGCATGCACCAGGTTACGCGGTCTCTGCAGACGAAGGCCCGGCGGGGGGGCACGAAGCGCATCGTGCTCTCCGACAGCACCGAGGAGAAGGTGCTCCGCGCGGCCGTCATACTGGCGGACGAGCAGATCGCGCAGCCGGTGCTGCTGGGCGCTCCCTCGGCCATCCGCGAGCGTGCGACGTCGCTCGGCCTCGACCTCGAGGGCGTCGAGATCTTCGATCCCGACGAGCGCCTGGACGCGTACGCTGATGAACTGTACCGCCTGCGCCAGAGGCGCGGCGTGACACCCGCCGGCGCGCGCCGGCTGCTGGCCGACCCCGCATACCTCGGCGTGATGATGGTGCACACCGGCGACGCCGACGGCATGGTCTCGGGCATCAACCGCGCATACCCCGAGACCATCCGGCCGGCACTGCAGATCGTGCGGCTGCGGGAGGGCGTGTCCCGTGTTGCCGGCATGTACTGCATGGTCGTGGACGAACGCATGCTGTTCTTCGCCGATGCAACCGTGAACATCGACCCGTCGGCGGAAGAGCTCTCCGAGATTGCCGTCGCGGCGGCGAACATCGTGCGCAGCTATTTCGACGTCGAACCCCGTGTCGCCATGATCTCCTTCGGCAACTTCGGCTCCGTGGACCACCCGTTCGCCCAGAAGATGGCGCGTGCCACCGCCCATGTCCGGGAACTGGAGCCCGGGCTCGTGGTGGAGGGCGAGATGGCACCTGACACGGCGCTGGTGCCGGAGATCGTCGAGGGCAACTTCCCCCACTCCCGGATCCGCGGCGACGCCAACGTCCTCATCTTTCCCAACGTGCAATCGGGCAACATCGCCCTCAAGCTGGTGCAGCAGCTGGCCGGCGCCGAGATCATCGGCCCCATCCTCATGGGGCTGAACAAACCCGTCAACGCCGTGAACTACCACTCCAGTGTGCAGGAAATCGTGAACATGGCCACCATCACCGCCATCATGGCCGACGACGTTGCGCACCGGGAGCGCCGGGCCTATAGATCAGTCTGACCCCCGACAAGGAGCCTGCCCATGTTCTCGCGCCACCCGACCGTGGCCCATCGTGCCGGCGTCATCCGCCTCGTGACGGGCGGCGGCGCCGCCCTCCTCGTGGCGGCAGGCCTCACCGCCGGCTGTTCCACCACGCCCGAGCCGGTGGACGAGCACGCGGAGCACGCGACGCCCGCGCCGCCCGCCACTGGCGACGTCGCAGGAAGCACCGCCGTCGGACAGGATCCGACGCTGCCGGCCGACGCCGCCGGGGCCCCCGCACGGCTGGCCGCCTCGCCGCGCCATGGCGAGTGGGCGATGATCGACGCCAACGGCGACAGCATCCGTGCGTGGGTGGTCTACCCCGAGCGGGACACGCCGGCGCCGGTGGTGCTGGTGGTCCACGAGATCTACGGCGTGACCCACTGGATCCGCGCCGTCGCCGACCAACTCGCCGCCGAGGGCTTCATTGCCATCGCGCCGGACCTCATGACCGCCGCCAACGTGCCCACGGGCGAGGACGGCGACCCCATCCGCGACCAGGCGACCGCCGCCATCCGTTCGCTCGACCCGGCCGTCTATCATCCGCAGCTCCGCGCCATAGCGGAGTGGGGCATGGCCCTTCCCGCCGCCGCACAGCTCTACGGCATCGTCGGGTTCTGCTGGGGTGGCACTGCCTCCTTCACCCACGCCATCGAGTCGCCCCGGCTGGGCGCGGCCGTGGTCTACTACGGCAGCTCTCCCGCCACGGAGCGGCTTCAGCACATCAACGCGCCGGTGCTGGGGCTCTACGGTCAGGACGACGCTCGCGTGAACGCCACGGTGCCAGATGCCGAGGCGGAGATGCGGCGCCTGGGCAAACCGTTCGAGGCCCATTTCTACGAGGGCGCCGGGCATGGCTTCCTGCGCCAGCAGGATGGCCGGGACGGTGCCAACCTGGCGGCCACGCGGGAGGCCTGGCCGCTGACCGTGCGGTTCTTCCGCCAGTACCTGGACGCGCAGCGGTAACGCCGAAGCTGCGGCCGACATACTGCGCGCGGCTTACTGCGGGCGACGGACTGCGGGCGACTTACTGCGCGCGGCTTACTGCGGGCGACGGACTGCGAGCGACGGCCGGCGGACGGCGGGCGAGCGACGGGCGAGCGACGGGCGAGCGACGGACGG
>DATHVP010000052.1:0-3896 GCA_035461245.1 Longimicrobiales bacterium
CCAGCCCTTCCTTTGTCCGCAGGTCCACCGTCCGGCCCGCCGCATCCACGGTGATGGAATACTCGCCCGGACGGAACGCGTTGGCCACCCGGAAGTTCGTGAACAGTCCGGCATCGGCCACGGCGTGCTCCAGATACAGCCGTTGCTCGACGACCACGTAGTCCAGCACCTGGAAGGAGCGGAGCAGTTCCGTCCAGGAGTCCGCCTCCAGCAGCCCCGACGACAGGATGGGGCCCCGCACCTGGTCCGTCCGGCTGGGCACGTCGAACCAGAACGTGGCCTCTGCCATGTACCGGTACGTGACGAACCGCGTCGCGTAGATCGAACCCGCCGTGCCCACCACCAGCAGCGCCAGGATCAGCCACTTCGCCCGCAGCATGGCCGTCAGGACGCGACGGGCGGCTTCCGCGCCACCGGGCCCGGGGACATCGCCGCCGGCGTCGGCCCCAACCCAGGGCGCCATCCCCGGCGGGGGCGTGTGAGGTGCTGGCAGGTTGTTGTTCTCGTGCATGTGTGTGCGCTTTAAACCAGGGAACGTCTCGTACTGCCGGACACGTGGGGTGAGGCAATCCCCTTGCCCGTGCCTGTTGTGCTTGTGCGACAACGAGTTAAGAAAATTGCCGCGCACCGGTAGGGACATATTGGTGCGTGCATGCCACACATTCGGCGGTAGGGCTGTGGCTGGTGTGCGACAAGTGGGCTGCACGCGCCGCGGTACTGCGCTGGCATGACCGTGACAATATCAATAGCCGCAATGACTTGCGCCCGGAGCGGGGGCGCGGGGCCCGTACGGTATCCGCGTTGCGTTCAGCCGGAGCGCCGCCATCCGCCGCACCGAGCGACGGGTTGCGTGACGAGATCCCCCGGCACCGGACAGCGCCATCGTGAGTGCAACGGAAACAGCCACCGTGACGGCCGACCTGAAGGCCACCATCCGCGTCCTGATCGTGGACGACGAGGACACGCTGCGTGAGAGCTGCGCCAGCGTGCTGGGCGTGGAGGGGTTCGACGTGGCGGTGTGCGGCCGGGGCGCGGAGGCGCTGGAGCTGCTGCGTCGGCGCCGGTTCGACATCGTGTTGCTGGACCTCAACATGGGTCACGTCTCCGGCATGGAGATGTTGTCGGTCTGCCTGGAGTCGTTCCCGGAGACGGTGGCCGTCATCATGACGGGCAACCCCAGCGTGCAGTCGAGCATCGAGGCGCTGCGGGCGGGGGCCTGGGACTACCTGCCGAAACCGTTCTCGGCGACGCACCTCCAGATCCTCATGGGCCGTGCGGCGCACGCGGTGAGCGTGGCCCGGGAGAGCCGGCTGCTGGAGGACGGCATCCATGAGAACGGGAATGGTGCAGGCGACGCGCTGCTGGGCAGCTCGCCGGGGTTCCGTACGGTCATCGGCCTGGCCCGGAAGGTGGCGGCGACGGACGCCAGCGTCTTCATCTCCGGCGAGAGCGGCACGGGCAAGGAGCAGATCGCCCAGTTCATCCACGCCCACAGCCGGCGCAGCAGCCGGCAACTGGTGGCGGTGAACTGTGCGGCGCTGCCGGAGAACCTGCTGGAGACGGAGATGTTCGGCCACGTGCAGGGCGCGTTCACCGGCGCCGTCCGGGACAAGCCCGGCCTGCTGGAAACCGCCAACGGCGGCACGCTGTTCCTGGACGAGATCACGGAGATGCCGGCGCCGCTGCAGGCGAAGCTGCTGCGGGTCATCCAGGACGGCGTTGTCCGGCGCCTGGGCAGCAACTCCACCGACGCCGTGGTGAACGTCCGCTTCATCGCCGCCACCAACCGGGACCCGCGCCAGGCGCAGGCGGACGAGGCGCTCCGCTCCGACCTGTTCTACCGCCTCTGCGTGGTGCCCATCCACATCCCGCCGCTGCGGGAGCGGGGGGGCGACATCGCCCTGCTGGCGAAGCACTTCCTGGCCCGCTACTGGGCGCACCACCGGAGCGCCGACGAGCCGCAGCCGATCCTCGGCGACGACGCCATCGAATCGCTCCGGCGCCGGACGTGGCCCGGCAATGTGCGCGAGCTGCAGAACGTCATGGAGCACGCCGTTGTGCTGCTGGACCCCGGCCGCGAGGTGCGCCCGGACGACCTGCCGCACCTCAGCGCAAACGCCGACATGCCGCCACAGGGCAACGGCGGGGTCTCCGCCGTGGAACTGGTGGGCGACGAGAGTTACCACGGCGCCCGGGAGCGCATCCTCACCCGCTTCGAGTCCGGCTACCTCCGCTGGCTCGTGGGACGCGCCGGCGGCAACATGTCCAAGGCCGCCCGCATCGCCGGCGTGGACCGCACCACGCTGTACCGCCTCATGGACAAGCACGGCCTCCAGCGGGACACCATCATCACCGCCCGCTGAGGTGGCGCATCAGGCCTTGCTTCATGGCCTGTCCCTGTTTGTGTTGTTCGCATCCCACACAAGTCGCCACAGTCCCACAGCGACCCCTTTCCGCCACAGCCCTCCCCGTATGCTCCAAACGATTGCCGCATAAAGATATAGGACAGGTTGGCACACAGTTCGGGTACCGCGCACGACGGTTGCTCTTCATGCCCTGCGAATCCGGCAACGCAGAAGCCGGATGTGGCACGCTGAAGAACGAGATCTGATCGGAGTCTGACACATGCAGAGTACGGCTGAACGCCTGTACGCGCCGGACGGCGACGCGGCGGACACCATCTGGACGGCCCGGCCGAAACTCGTCGTCACCCACGGTACGGATGCCGGCGTGACGACGGAGCGGGCCAGGCGGGTCCTGAACATCGTCGTCGCGACCCTCATGCTCATCGCCGTGTTTCCCCTGATGCTGGGCATCGCGCTCCTCATCACGCTCACCTCGCCGGGCCCCGTCATCTTCCGGCAGACGCGGGTGGGGCTGGACCGGCGCAAGGGCCGGGGTGGCAACTGGCGGCGGCGGGTGGACTACGGCGGCCGGCTCTTCACCATGTACAAGTTCCGGACGATGACCACTTCCGGCAGCGGACAGGTCTGGGCAACGCCCGACGACCCCCGCGTCACGCCGGTGGGGCGGGTCCTGCGCAAGTACCGCCTGGACGAGCTGCCGCAGCTGGTGAACGTGCTGAAGGGTGACATGAACGTGGTGGGCCCGCGCCCGGAGCAGCCGGAGATCTTCATGGAACTCCGGGACAAGGTGAGCGGCTACCCGGTCCGGCAGCGGGTGCTGCCGGGCATCACTGGCTGGGCGCAGATCCACCAGAGCTACGATCGCTGCATCGAGGACGTGCGGGCCAAGGTCCAGCTGGACCTGCAGTACCTGGAGGATGCATCGGTGGCCAAGGACCTCCAGATCCTGGCCCGGACCATCCCTGTGGTCACGCTGAAGAAGGGTGGCTGGTAGTGGCCCCAGTGGTAGTAACATCCGCGCCCCTCCCGCCCCGTAATGGGGCAGGGCGCGGCGGTGCCCATGCCCAGGCAGCGCTGCCGCTGGCTTCAGTGGTGGCGTTCGCGTTGTTGTTTGTTGGGGGTGCCGACAGGCGCCCGGGACTGCGGAGGCAGGCTGCCTCCCGGCCGGAGGCGGACCCATCAGTCGCTCCGGGGATTTCACTCCACGTCGGAGGATTTGCATGAATACTTCACTCAGGGCGAGAGCCGCGCCGCTGTTCCGGGTAGCGGGCCTCGTCGCAGCGCTGGCAGCGGTGCCGGGCGTTGCAGCCGCACAGATGGTGTATTTCTCGGGTTACACCAACGGCTGCTTCAACTGTGCCGCGCCAGCGGACAATTCCGCCTACCAGTCCGATGTGCTGGGGGGGCTGACCTGGGAGAACTCGCAGTTCGAGGGAACCACGGTTGACGGCAATCTCTCCATCGGTAACGGAGCGTCAGCCCAGGGCGTGCAGAACGTGGACAACTTCGGCTCGTTCTACCTGACGGCGG
>DATHVP010000053.1:0-14831 GCA_035461245.1 Longimicrobiales bacterium
TTGGTCACCTGGTCCAGGATGACGGACTGGGGTCCGTCAGCCACGTCACTGTCGATCTCCACGCCGCGATTCATGGGTCCGGGGTGCAATATGAGGATGTCGCGGGGGGCGCGTTCCAGCCGTTCCCGCGTTACGCCGAAATATCGGTTGTACTCGCGCAGGCTGGGGATGAACCCGCTCTGCATGCGTTCCAGCTGAAGGCGCAGCACATTGAGGACGTCCGCCCATTCAATCGCCTCCTCGATGCGGTTGAAGACCTGCACCCCGAGCTCGTCCACGTCCTGGGGCAGCAGGGTGCGCGGCCCGCACACGCCCACCTCGGCGCCCAGCTTGGTCAACCCCCAGATGTTGGAGCGTGCCACGCGGGAATGCAGGATGTCGCCCACGATGCAGACGCGCAGGCCGTCGATGCGGCCGCGGTGGTCGCGGATGGTGAGCATGTCCAGCAGCGCCTGCGTCGGATGCTCGTGCCGACCGTCGCCTGCGTTGATGACGTTGGACCGGATCCGCTCCGCCAGGAACCGGGCCGCGCCCGAGGAGGCGTGGCGGATGACGACCATGTCGATGCGCATGGCCTCCAGGTTCCGCGCCGTATCCACCAGCGTTTCACCCTTGGACACACTGGAGCCCGTGGACGCGATGTTCACCGTGTCCGCCGACAGCCGCTTCTCCGCGAACTCGAAGGAGATGCGCGTGCGGGTGGACGCCTCGAAGAAGAGGTTGACGATGGTCTTGCCGCGCAGCACCGGCACCTTCTTGATGGCCCGCTCGCTGATCTCCTTGAACGGCTCGGCAGCATCGAGGATTGCCCGGATCTGGTCCGCGCTCAGGTGCTCCAGGCCGGTGAGGTCCTTGCCCAGGAAGGCTGCCGGCTGGATCATGCGTCACCTCGCGGCCGGTCGCTCACCTCCACGGCGAGGCGGCCATCCAGTTCGGGGACGAGGACCTCCACGACGCGGTCCGCCGCCACGTCCAGGGAGCGGCCCGTCACGTCCGGCTGAATGGGCAGCTCCCGGCCGCCACGGTCCACCAGCACACAGAGCAGGATGCGGGCGGGCCGACCGAAGTCAGCCAGTTCATCCAGCGCCGCGCGTACCGTCCGGCCGGTGTATAGCACGTCATCCACGATGACGAGGTTGGTTCCATCGATGCCGCCAGGCGGCAGGCGTGTCTCGCCCAGGACCGGACGGGGGCCGATGGCGGTGAGGTCGTCCCGGTAGAGCGTGATGTCCAGCGTGCCGACAGGGGGCGCGGCGCCCTCGGCCCGCTCGATCTCGGTGGCGATGCGGTGGGCCAGTTCAACGCCGCGGCGCTGGATGCCCATGATGCAGAGTCCCTCGACTCCGTTGTTTCGTTCGACGATCTCGCGCGCCATGCGCGCCAGTACGCGGCCCACTGCGCGCTCGTCCATAAGCAGCCGGGCCTGGGGATTTGCCATGCAGGTCTGTTCCTTCGTGGGGTGGAACGGCCGGGCGCCAAGGTACGGCTGGGGCGACAGCGCTGTCAACGAAGGGCGGGAGCGCTGGAGATCGCCCTTTACACGGCCGGCGGGGACAGCTTACCTTCGCTCGTTCCGACCTGCCGCGGCGCCTGCGGAAGCAGCCCTGCGGCCTGCATCCACTCGCGCATCCGAACGCATGACGATCCCCGTCGATCCAGGCTGGCTGAGCCTGCTGCCGCCCCTGGTGGCCATCGCCCTCGCGCTGCTCACGCGCGAGGTGATCCTGTCCCTGTTCGCCGGGATCTGGCTGGCAGCGCTGCTGCTGGTCAACTTCAACCCGGTAACGGCCACGACGATGAGCCTGGACACGTTCATCCTCGAGCCGCTCGCCGACAGTGACCACATCGCCATTGTGCTGTTCAGCCTGATGCTGGGCGGCATGGTGGGCGTCGTCACGCGCAGTGGCGGCGCGCAGGGCATCGTTGAGGTGCTGCGACCATACGCCACTTCCCGCCGCCGGGGCCAGTTCTTCACGTGGCTGTCCGGCCTGATGATCTTCTTCGACGACTACGCCAACACGCTCATTCGCGGCAACACCATGCGTCCCATGACGGACGAGTTGCGCATTTCCCGGGAGAAGCTGGCGTACATCGTTGACTCGGTGGCCGCGCCCATTGCCGTCATCGCACCCATCTCGACGTGGGTCGGCTTCGAGATCTCGCGCATCGGTGACTCGCTGGCCGCCACCGCCGCGCAGACGACGGACCCGGCCCTGCAGGCGCAGCTGCTGGAGGGCGCGGCCAACCCGTTCAACGTGTTCCTGCACTCCATTCCGTACCTGTTCTACCCCATCTTCGCCATGATGCTGGTGCTGATGATCGTCATTACGGGTCGGGAGTTCGGGCCCATGCACACGGCGGAGAGCCGGGCGGCGTCGGGCGGCGGCGTGCACCGCCCCGGTGCCCAGCTCGCGGCGGACGTGGATGCGGCCATGGCGGGGGCGGACCCGGACGTGCCGCGGCGGTGGTACAACGCGCTGATCCCCATCCTGGTCGTCGTGATCGTTGCGTTGATCGCGCTCTATACTACGGGGCGCGCCGCGCTGGAAGACACGGCACCCACCATCCGCAACATCATCGGTGAGGCGGACCCCTTCCGGTCGCTGCTGTGGGCCTCCTTCGCCGGCGGACTGACAGCCGGCATCCTCGCCGTTACTCAGCGCATCCTGACCGTCAAGGAATCACTGGACGCGTGGGTCAGCGGCATGCGCGCAATGTTGCTGGCGATGGTGATCCTCGTGCTGGCGTGGGGCCTGGGCGCCGCCACCGGCGAACTCGGCACCGGCCCCTACCTGGCGGCGCTGCTGGGCGACTCCCTGCCGCTGTGGGCACTGCCGGCGCTGACGTTCATCATTGCCGCGGCCACCGCCTTCGCCACCGGGACATCCTGGGGCACCATGGCCATCCTGTTCCCGGTCGTCGTGCCGCTGGCGGTGGCCATGGGCGCCGGCGTCGGCTTCGCCGGCGGCGATGACTACTCCATCCTGCTGGGTGCCATCAGCTCCATCATGGCGGGCGCCGTGTTCGGAGACCATGCCTCACCCATCTCCGACACCACAGTGATCAGTTCCATGGCGTCTGCGTGTGACCACATTGACCACGTGCGGACGCAGCTGCCCTACGCGCTGCTGGCCGCCGGCGTGGCCCTGCTGGTCGGCGACCTGCCCACGGCACTGTGGGGCGTCAACCCGCTCATTTCCATTGTGCTGGGGCTGATCGTCATCTACGGCGTACTGCGGTTCATTGGCCGGCCGGTGGACGTCACCCCCGAGGCTGAGAAAGAGGTGGCTGTCGCACCTGCCCGGTGAGCCTCCACAGGGGGTACCATGGAGGCGGGGTCACTGGGGGCGCTTTGATGCGGGGCAGGTCGGAAAACGTCGATGGCGGGGTGGGTGGTACACGTCGTTAGCGGGGTGGATCAGGAAACGTCGCTCGCGGGGCAGGTCGGGAAAACGCTGGCCGCCAGGTGTTGGCCGACGTCGGCTGGCGTCCGCACCGGCGTGAGCCGCCCCAGGCTGCCGCAGACTCGACAATCCAGGCGACGCTCGCGGAGGATTGTCGACCCTGCGGCAGAATCGGCCGTAGTTATGCTGCATAGCTGCCGCAGACTCGACAATGTAGCCCGACGCGCGTGCGGTTTGTCGACTCTGCGGCAGCGCCGGCTCGCGTGCAGTTTGTCGACTCTGCGGCAGCGCCGGCACGCGTGCCGACTCTGAGGCAGCACCGGCTCGCGTGCCGACTCTGCGGCAGCGCTGGCTCCCTTGCCAGATGCGACACACCGCCGGTGGGCCGCAAGCACCGCCACCACACCGCTGGTGGGCCGCAAGCACGGCCGACATCGGCGTGGCGGCCGCCATGGCGACCGCCCCGTCTGCCGTCATACCCGGGTGTCGGTGATCCTGTCCCGAGGCTGGCGCCGGGCCCGGAAGAACCGCCGCAGCAGATCCCCGGCGGCGTTCTCCAGCACGCCGGCGGTAATCAGGAGCCGGTGATTCAACCGGGCGTCCTGGACGATGCAGCCCAGGGATCCGCACATACCGGTCTTCGGATCCGCGGCGGCGAAGACCAGCCGCCGCACCTTGGCCAGGACGAGGGCGCCGGCGCACATGGCACACGGCTCCAGCGTCACGTACATGGTGGCGTCCAGCAGGCGTGACGTGCCAAGGCGGGCAACGGCCTTGCGTATGGCCACGATCTCCGCGTGCGCCGTCGGGTCCAGCGTGGTGCGGGTGAGGTTGTAGCCTTCGGCAACGAGGCGGTCGCCCGCGACGATGACAGCGCCCACCGGCACCTCATCCACGGCGGCGGCGCCAGCGGCGAGTTCCAGTGCCCGCTGCATCCACAGCGGGTCCTCAGGCTGGGCCGGTGACGGACTCAGCAGTTCAGTGTGCCACGGGCGTGGAACGGACAGGGGCATTCCTGGCGAGGGGGCGCAGCCTGCGGACGACACCGCCTACCCGACCCTGCATTACGGCAGCCGCCTGTTCAGGGTTCAGGGTCAGGGGCCGTTCGCCGGGGGCAGCCGGATCGAGCGTCAGGGACGGGCCCACCTGGCCGACGTTCCGCACGGTGATACCATCACCGAGACGCAGCACCACCGTATCGCCGGCCTGTAACTCCCCTGCCCTGACCGGTTCCACGAGCAGCAGGTCACCGGCACAGACGCCGTGCTCCAGCAGGTGGTCGTCGGGCATGGCCATGAGGAAACAGCCCGGCATGCCCGCGAAGCGTCGGTCCAGTTCGAAGTAGTCCTCACCGGGCAGCAGGTCAGGATTGACCACCGGCACACTGACCGTGCCCGGATGGCGCTCCAGCCCCAGCACGCGCACGCCACGGGAGCGAGACGGGTCCCGCTCGATCCAGCCCTTGTTGGCCAGGTTCTGCAGCAGTTCCGACACCGTCTTGGTGCTCTTGATGGAGAACTCCCGCCCGATCTCCCGGATGGATGGCTGGTACGTATTCGAACGCAGATAGTCGACGATGTAGTCGAGCACCTTGCGTTCCAGCTCACTGAGGGGTTTGGGCATCATCGCCTCCGGCAGGTACCGCTGCGACGGATTGAATGCCTGCCGCGGCACAGGCACATGCGAGACGGGGCGGGACCCGACCACGCGGTCGATGGTCCACGCCCCTGCCCGCCGAATTGCCCCTCCTGGGCTCGAACCAGGACTCTCCTGATCCAGAGTCAGGCGTGTTGCCAGTTACACCAAGGGGCATCGGTTAGACGGTAACCCGTGCCCCGGCGGGTGTCAAGCGAATTTTCTACCGGCGCGGGGGTAATTTCGTGACGCGCGCCGCCTCAACCGAAATGGTCATTAATCGGATGTCCAGTCACTTGCCGACGGCGCCTGCGCGCACGCGCGCAACTGCACGGCGGATCCGGTCAAGGACTCGATCCCGGCCCAGCAGCATGGCCACATCAAAGATACCAGGTGAGGCGCCGGTACCAGTGAGGGCTACCCGAAGCGGGTGGATCACCTTGCCGGCACCAACGCCCAGCTCGCCGGCATATGCCCTGAGCGTCTCCTCCAGCGCGGCGGGCTCGAACGGCTCCAGCGCGGCGAACCGGCGCCCGATCTCCTCGAGGCGTTCGACGGTGGCGTCCGTATCCTTCCAGTGCTTCGCCACAGCGGCCTCGTCATACTCCAGGTCCTCGCCGACGTAGGGCCGTGCCTGGAGCGCCATGTCCGCCAGCGTCCGGGCCCGGACCTTCAGCAGTTCCGCGAGCTGTTCCCACCACGCGTCAGGCATCGATTCCGCCTCGGTGGGCAGCGCTCCGCCGGACCGCAGGATCTCGCGCACGGCGGTGCCGAGTTCGGACGACGCCCGCGCCGCGAGGTAGCGGCCGTTCATCCATTCCAGCTTCGTCGGATCGAAGACAGCGCTCTTGCGGTTGATGCCTGTCAGGTCGAACCGGCGGACGAGCTCTGCCCGGTCGAGGATCTCGTCGTCATTGCCGGGGGACCAACCCAGCAGGGCCAGGAAGTTGACCATGGCATCCGGCAGGATCCCCTGTGCCTCGTATTCGCCGATGGCCGTCGCACCATGGCGCTTGGACAGGCGGCGGCCGTCCGCGCCCAGGATCATGGGCACGTGGGCGAATACCGGCACGGCAACGTCCAGCGCCCGGTACAGCATGATCTGCTTGGGCGTGTTGGAGATGTGATCGTCGCCGCGGATGACGTGCGTGATGCGCATGTCGGCATCGTCGCTCACGACGGCCATGTTGTAGATGGGCGTGCCGTCCGTGCGCAGGATGATGAAATCCTCGATGTCGCCATTGTCGAACGAGATTTCGCCGTGCACGGCGTCGGCCCATACGGTTCGTCCCGGCGGCACCAGGAACCGTACCGTGTGCGCCTCACCGCCTGCCGCACGGCTGGCCGATTCATCGGCAGGGATGGCCGCGCACCGACGGTCGTAGCGGAACGCGTCCGGCCCGTCAGGGTGCGCCTGCCGGCGCCGGTCCAGCTCCTCGACCGTGCAGAAGCAACGATAGGCGGTACCGTTCTCCAGCAGGCGACGCCCGTCCTGCCGGTGACGCGCCAGGCCGTCCGCCTGATGCACCGGCCCCTCGTCCCAGTCGAGGCCGAGCCAGCGCATCCCGTCGAGGATCGCCTGGGTCATGGCATCGCTGGACCGCTCCCGGTCAGTATCCTCGATGCGCAACACGAACACGCCGCCATGCCGGCGCGCGAAAAGCCAGTTGAAGAGAGCCGTGCGGGCCCCGCCCACGTGCAGGAAACCGGTGGGCGAGGGCGCGAAGCGGACTCTCGGTGCAGTCTGTTCAGTCATGCGTAGAGGTTAGGCGATGTGGCGCATGCTGGAAAGACCCGCGCAATGCAGCAACTTGTCGCACGGGGCCTGGCGCATATTATACCCGCGGCCCGGCCCGGCCGCGCCATGACAGCGACGCACCCGCTAACCACTCTGCAGACGGGGACAGGCATGCTCACAGACATCGAGATCGCCCAGAGGGCCAAGCTGCGCCCGATCACCGACATTGCCAGCCGGCTCGACCTCACGGAGGACGACCTCGAACTGTACGGCCGCTACAAGGCGAAGGTGAACGCCGACCGGATCCTTGCCAACCCGAAGCGGCAGGGCCGCCTGGTGCTGGTCACGGGCATCAACCCGACGCCCGCCGGAGAGGGCAAGTCCACGGTGTCGGTAGGCCTGGCCGACGCACTTCAGCTCGCTGGCCAGCGTGTTGTGCTCTGCCTGCGGCAGCCCAGCCTTGGCCCGGTCTTCGGCGTGAAGGGCGGTGCCACGGGTGGCGGCTACTCCCAGGTCCTGCCCATGGAGGACATCAACCTCCACTTCACGGGCGACTTCCACGCCATCAGCACTGCGCACGCGCTGCTGGCGGCCATGCTGGACAACCACCTGCAGCAGGGCAACAACCTCGGCATCGACCCGCGCCGCATCACGTGGAAGCGCACCGTGGACATGAATGACCGGGCGCTGCGCAAGATCGTCATCGGAATCGGCGGCACGCCCAACGGCATCCCCCGTGAGGACGGATTCCTCATCACGGCCGCATCCGAGGTCATGGCCATCTTCGCGCTGGCCACCGACCGCGCTGACCTGGAGCAGCGCCTGGGCAACATCATCCTCGGCTACACCCGCGAGAACCAGCCCATTCGCGCCGCGGACCTGGGTGCCGCGGGAGCCATGACACTGCTGCTGAAGGACGCCATCCAGCCGAACCTGGTGCAGACCCTGGGCGGTGTGCCCGCGTTCATCCACGCCGGCCCGTTCGGCAACATCGCCCACGGCTGCAACTCCATCATCGCCACGCGCACGGGCCTGGCCCTGGGCGATGTCGTCGTCACCGAGGCCGGCTTCGGCGCGGACCTCGGCGCAGAGAAGTTCTTCGACATCAAGTGCCGCGCTGGCGGGCTGCGGCCGGAAGCCGCCGTCGTCGTCGCCACCATTCGCGCCCTCAAGATGCATGGCGGCGTAGCGCTGGCCGACCTAGGCACGGAGAACGACGAGGCCGTCAAGCGCGGCTTCGCGAACCTGGGCCGGCACGTGGAGAACGTCCGCAAGTTCGGCGTGCCGCCTGTCGTGTCCATCAACCGCTTCGCGTCGGACACGCCTGCCGAGATCGAGATGCTGCAGGAGCAGTGCAGGAAGCTGGGTGTGGAAGTGGCCCTCACGGAGATCCACGCCCGCGGCGGCGAGGGCGGCCAGGAACTGGCCGAGAAGGTGCTCGCCATCCTGGACAGGGGGAAGGCCGACTTCCAGCCACTCTACCCGCTGAACGTCCCCCTCAAGGAGAAGATCGGCACGGTGGCGAAGGAAGTTTACCGCGCCGCCGACGTCGCCTACACGTCAGGCGCGGAGAAGGACATCCGCCGCCTCGAGGACATCGGCCTGGGCGGCGTGCCCGTGTGCATGGCGAAGACGCAGTACTCCTTCTCCGACGACCCTTCCCTGCGGGGCGCGCCGGAAGGCTTCACCATCACCGTCCGCGAGGTCACACCGTCGGCCGGGGCCGGCTTCGTCGTGGCGCACACCGGCGACATCATGACCATGCCCGGCCTGCCGAAGCGTCCTGCCGCGGAGGCCATGCGTGTGGCGGCGGACGGCACGATCACCGGACTATTCTAGGCTGGACTGCAGGCAACGTACTGCGGGCGACGTAGTGCGGGCTGGGCAACGGCGGGGGCGGGGCGGTCTGGCGGACCGGCCCCGTACCCTGCGACTCAGACGTCGGCGGTTTCCGGGACGTCCTGGGGCTTCGTCCAGGAGCGGGCCTTGAAGAAGACGAAGCCCGCGCCGCCCACGAGCATGAGGACGGGCATCACGTAGACGAGAAGGTTGAAGCCCTTTGGCTCGGGCGCCAGCAGCACCCACTCGCCGTACCGATCGAGGAAGTACGCCTTCACCTCCGCTGGCGTCATGCCCTCTTCCAGCTTCTCGCGAACGATGGCGCGCATCTCCTGCGCGAGCTGCGAGGGCGAGTCCTGCAGCGACAGGCCCTGGCACACGACACAGCGGAGCTGCGACGAAATTTCGCGGGTCTGCCGATCTATCAGCGTCTCCTCGACTACCCTGCCCCGGGCCTGGATCCCGGCCTCGGCGTGAGCGGCAGCCGGGCCGAAAGCCGGGGCGAGGACCGCCGCGATCACGGCCAGGACGCGGGCCATGCGGCCTGTCATGACGTCACCTCCGCCGCATCCCCGGC
This sequence comes from Longimicrobiales bacterium, assembly GCA_035461245.1. Lineage (GTDB taxonomy): Bacteria > Gemmatimonadota > Gemmatimonadetes > Longimicrobiales > RSA9 > SH-MAG3. The sequence continues at coordinate 9,194 of DATHVP010000053.1, forward strand.
GACAGCCTCCATCGCATCATCGGTCACACCTGTCCCGGCAGCTTCATCGCCGCCGACGGGCACGGCCGGTGCCGGCGGCTCGTCCAGCAGCGGCTGGATCAGGGCACTCAGGCGGGACAGCGTGATGGGTCCGATCTGCTTGTGGACGACCGTGCCGTTCTGGTCAATAATGAACGTTTCGGGCACGCCGTAGAGCCCGTAGCTGACTGCGGTTCGGGATCCCTCGTCCACCAGCGACGGGTAGTACTGGCCGCCCATCTCCCGGATCCATGTCCGCCCGTTGGTCGGCGTGTCGTTATACAGCACGCCATAAAACCTGACGCCCTGCGGCTCGAACAGACGCGCGGCCATGGACAGGTCGCTGTGCTCGTGGCGGCACTCCAGGCACCAGGACGCCCAGAAGTTGAGGACCACCACGTTGCCGCGCAGGTCGGCCAGGCGCACGGTGTCCGGCTCGTCCATGACCGGCAGCGCGAACTCCGGCGCCGGACGTCCCGGCAGCGGCGACGGGATCACGTTCGGGTTCTTCGTCATGCCGAAGGCGAGCAGCGCCAGAATCGGCACGGAGATGCCGACGCCCACTGCGGACCGTTTCCAGTTCACGCTACCCCCGCTTCCTGCAGTTCATTCCGGGTCCTGCGCACCGGTGATGGCCGACGCCGCCTGGGCCAGATACTGAAGAATGCGCCCATGGCGATGATCAGGCTGCCAATCCAGATCCAGACGACCAGCGGCTCGACGATGACGGTAACCGTGGCACTCGAGCCGTCTGACTCGAAGGCCAGCAGCGTCAGGTACAGGTCATTATGCGCCCGCGTCCGTACCGACGGCGTGGTGATGGGCTCGGAGCCCCGGGCACGGTAGTAGTTCAGGCGCGGGTTCATCTCGCCCCGCTCCCGGCCATTGATCAGGACGGCGAACCGTGAACCCACCACGAACCGGTGCGGCTGGTCCTCGGCCCACAGTTCCTCGAACCGGACGGTGTACCCGCCGAGTTCCACCATCTCGCCCAGGCGGACCGTCGCCTCGCGCTCCATGCGGAACGCCGACGAGGCGGTGATGCCGATGGCCATCAGGACGAGTCCGATGTGTGCCGTATACCCGCCATACCGGCGGGGGTTCGAGTTCATCAGCCCCCACAGCGCACGGGGGATGCTCCCGCCGCCGGCCCGTCGCCGGGCCATGGTGCCGAGCACGAACTCCTGCACGTTGCCCAGCAACGCGAAGGCGCCAGCGGTGAAGGCCAGCAGGCCCCAGAAGTCCCGCATGCCCAGCGTCAGCGCCACGGCCAGCGTAAGCACTGCGGCGCCCCCGGGGATCCGCAGCTTGCGCCGCAGTTCCTCCATGTTCGCGACGCGCCACGGCAGCATCGGGCCCACGCCCACCAGGAAGATGAGCGCTACGCACAGCGGGATGGTCATCATGTTGAAGAACGGCGCGCCCACGCTGACCTTCACGCCCCGGGCCGCCTCCGCCAGGATGGGGAACAACGTGCCCAGCAGGACCGTGAACGTGAAGGCCGTGAACAGCAGGTTGTTGCCCAGGAACACCGTCTCCCGGCTCGCCATGCTGTCCAGGTGCCCCTCACTGCGCAGCTCCGTGGAACGGCCCAGCAGCATGACCATGGAGAAGACCAGCGTCACCGCCATGAACGCCAGGAAGTACGTGCCGATGGGGCCCTCGCCGAAGGCGTGCACAGACGAGATCACGCCGCTGCGGGTGAGGAACGTGCCCAGGATGGTGAGCAGGAAGGTCGCGATGATGAGCGACATGTTCCACACCCGCAGCAGACCACGCCGTTCCTGTACCATCGCGGAATGCATGAACGCCGTCGCCGTCAGCCATGGCAGGAACGATGCGTTCTCCACCGGGTCCCAAGCCCAGTAGCCACCCCAGCCCAGCACCTCGTAGGACCACCACATGCCGGCCACGATGGCCAGTGTCAGGAACGACCACGCCGCGACCGTCCAGGTGCGGGTTACACGCAGCCAGGTGTCGTCCAGCCGACCGGACAGCAGCGCCCCCAGGCCGAAGGCGAAGGGCACGGTCATGCCGACGTAGCCCAGGTACAGCAGCGGTGGGTGCACCGCCATCAGGATGTGGTTCTGGAGCAGTGGGTTCGGACCGGGCCCGTCCAGCGGCACCGGCGACACCAGCCCGAACGGGTTGGCCGGACCCACCAGCAGGATGTAGAAGAACGCGCTGACGAAGAGGAGCACCGCGTTCGCGTACGCACCCAGAGAACCCAGCGATGACTTGGTGATCCACATGGCCAGCGCCGCATACAGCGCCAGGACCCAGCCCCAGAACAGGATGGACCCTTCCAGCGCACTCCACAGCGAGATCACCGTGAAGAAGACCGGCGTCGCGCGACTGCCTACCTGCGCCACGTAGTCAATGCTGAAGTCGTGCGTGACCAGGCCGTAGATCATGGCCAGGTTGGCGACGGTCATCAGTCCGAAACACGTGTACGCGGCTGCACGCGCGCTGCGAACCAGCGCCGCCTCGCGTCGCTTCACGCCAACCACGGCGGCGATCATGCCGTACGATGCAATGGCCAGCGCGGCGATTACAGCGGAAGAGCCTATGATCCTGGTCACATCAACCTCTATGTATGCAGAGCCAACGCCGGCTCGTAGCGTGTCAGTTCGTCTGGCGAATCAGGTCCCGGTACTTCTCTGCCGGCATAACCTCGTGATCGTCGGGCGCACGGTACTCGTTGGAGTGCTTTACCATCAGGTTCGACGACTCGAATACACCATCCCGGTTCAGGCTGCCCTCCACGATGACGCCCTGCCCTTCCCGGAACATCGCCGGCGGCGCCTTGCGGGAGATAACCTCGACATGGACGTCCTCGTCCTGCAGCGTGAACCGCAGGTCCAGTTCATCGGCGTTCCAGCGCACCGTGCCGGGCACGACCTGGCCACCCAGCCGGACGGGCCGCTCGTAGGCATCATCACCCCGCTCCAGCAGTTCCGCCGGCGTCACGAAGTAGACGAGGTTCTCGCCGATACCGCCGTACATGAGGTAGCCGAACCCCGACAGCACGATGACCAGCGCGACGACACCGCCTATGACCCTCTTCTTCCCCATCATTCGACACCTCCTCCCAGTTCACGAAGCGCATCCTCCGCTGAGCGACGGCGGCGCAGCAGCAACAGTGCATACCCGGTAAGCACGCCCCAGGACAGGCCGAACGCCGCGTATATGTAGGGCCACGGATCGGTCTCAAACATGGATCTCACTCCCGGCAAGCGCCTGCTGTTCCACGCGCGCCGACCGCGCGTGCTCCAGCCGGGCAACGTAATACCGCAGCCCAACGAAGAAAATGAAGAGGAACAGGAATGCGAAGGCATTCAACCTCAGTCCCATGGCATAGAAACTGTCCATCGTGTCCGGTGTGGACTGGACCTGGTGGATGGTCCGCCACCAGCGCACGGACATGTACACCACAGGCACGTTAAGGAACCCGAGTATGCCCACGGCCGCCGCCCAGCGGGCCCGCCGGTCCTCGTCGTCGGTGAATGAGCGCAGGGCCAGGTACCCGACGTAGATGAGCAACAGGACCGCCGTCGTCGTGAGGCGCGGGTCCCAGGTCCACCAGATGCCCCAGGTCGGCCGGCCCCAGATGGAGCCCAGCGCGAGGGTCAGCGCCGTGAGGACCACGCCCACCTCCGCGGCTGACGCGGCCAGCAGGTCGTACTTCATGTCCCGCCGGATCAGGTAGAGCACGCTGGTGATGAACACGACGAGGAACGCGATCATGGCGATCCACGCGGACGGCACGTGGACGTACATGATCTTCTGGAGGTGCCCCATGTCCCGGTCCGGCTGGGACAGCATGAGCGACGCCGTCTGCGCCGCGATGAAGAAGAGCGCGGCGAACGCGCCGAACGGCATGAGCCAGCGAGGCTTGCGGATGGACGTCGCGGCGGGTGAACTCATGTATCAGTCCTCGATCACGTGCTCGAAAGCGTAGAATGCGCCGATGAAGAAGATCACGTCGAACACAACCAGCAGGCGGATCCAGGTGCCTGCCTCATCCATGGGATCCCCGATGAGGATCGCCTTGGTCGCCTGCACCGCGCCCACCAGCAGCGGCACCAGCATGGGGAACAGCAGCAGCGGCAGCAGCACCTCCCGGGCGCGCAGCCGGCTGGCCATGGCAGCGTAGAAGGTGCCCAGCGTCACGAACCCGACGGTGCCCAGGAAGAGCACGGCGGCGAGGGGCACGATGACGGGCCAGACCGGGATGTCGTAGAGCAGCGCGGCTGCCGGCACCATGACGACCTGGACGAGGAGCACGAACGTCAGGTTCGCCGCCAGCTTGCCCAGAAAGATGGAGCGCCGGTCGCCGGGGTACAGGAGCAGCATCTCCAGGGCGCCGTGCTCCAGCTCCTGCTCGTACGAGCGATTGAACGAGAGCACGCCGCTGAACAGGACCGTCAGCCAGATCACACCGCCGGCGACATTGCGCAGGGCGTCGTGATCCGGGCCGAGGGCAAAGCCGAAGAGGAGCAGGATGAGCCCCGCCAGGAAGACCACGGCATTGAAGTTGGCCTTGGTCCGTCGCTCGGCCGTCAGGTCCTTCCAGACGATGGCGCCTACGCGGGACAGTTCGGCGTTCATCAGGCGACGCCTCCCTTCCCCGCCACCCGTGCGGCGACGGGCTCCAGCCGGGAGTGTGCGGCATGGCCGTCGTGCACCTCCGTCAGGCGGCCGTCGGCCACGTGCACGCGCCGGGACATGACATCCACGGCCCGGGTCATGTCATGGGTGGTGAGGAGCACCACGCCGCCGGCGCGGGCGGTCTCGAGGGCGAACTCGTTGACGACGTCGATGCCGTCCTGATCGAAGCTGGCATAGGGTTCGTCGAGGAGGAGCAGGCGCGGCGGCCGCAGCATCAGTCGAGCCAGGCCCAGGCGGCGGCGCATGCCGGCGGAGAAGCCGCGGACGCGCTCGTTCCGGACAGTCGCCAGCCCCACGTGGTCCAATGCCGCCGCGATGTCCACAGCCGGCGCGGGCCGCCCGGCCATGCGCAGGGAGAACACCAGGTTCTCGGCAGCGGTCAGGTCATCGTACAGGGCGGCGTTGTGGCCGAGCATGCCCACGCTCTCCCGGATGGCGGCGGCGCCGCGCACGGTGTCATGACCGAAGACCTCGGCAGTGCCGCGGGTGGGCCGGAGCAGCGTGCCGACGATGCGCAGGAGCGTCGTCTTGCCACTGCCATTCCGTCCCGTCAGCACCAGCACCTCGCCTGGGTGCACAACGAGATCCGCCCCGCGCAGGACCCAGCGCTGGCCGAAGCGGCGGGCGACGCCCCGGAGCTGGATGGCCGCCGCGGGCCCGGGCTCTTGAGCCGTCATGGCCCCTTCTTCAGAGTTGCTTCTAAACATATCGCTTGCAACACTATAGCTCATTTTGCGCGCCGTTTCAAATCCACCGGCCGTTCTCACGCTGGGGCAATATGCCACCTGCGACCCCGCCACGATACGGGGGCGCACCCTGAAATTCTGTCGGGGGCGAGAGGATTGTCCGGTGCTGATATGCGGGGGGCTCGTAGGGGATTGCCCGACAGGCGGGAGACGGGGACAGGAGAGTAGCGGGTGGCCGACGCCATTCAGGGGCGCGGCCACCC
>DATHVP010000054.1:0-14321 GCA_035461245.1 Longimicrobiales bacterium
GGCGGCTCAGGCCGCCAGGTACTCCCGCAACCCGGTCCTGACCCGGTCCCGGGCCCGGTGCAGGATGACCCGCTGATTGCTGTCCGTCAGGCCCAGCAGGTGGCAGACTTCCGTCGCGTTCCGGCCCTCCACATCCCGCATGACCAGCACGTCCCGCATGCGCGCGGGCAGCAGGGCGATGGTGGCATCTATTCGGTCCGCCAGCTCCCGGGACAGCATGTCCCGCTCGGGGTCTGACGCCGCGGTCCACAGGGCAGCCCGCCTGACGCCCGCTGCGGTGGTATTGCCCGCGACGATGGCGTACGACGGGTCCGGCGACGGGTCCGACAGCGTGTCCGGCGCCGACGGCACGGTCAGGTCGGACAGGGATCGCCAGCGCGCCTCGATGCGGCCGCGCCGACGGGCGAGGTTCCGCAGGATCTGGAACAGCCAGGTCCTTATGGCCGAGCGGTGGCGGAACCCGGAGAAACCCTTCAGCGCCGCGAGCCACGCCTCCTGCACCACTTCCTCGGCACTGGCCTGACTGTTCACGTGCCGCATGGCCAGGCGCAGCATGGAGGGGGATAGCCGGTCCACACACGCGCGGACGGCTTCTTCGTCGCCCTCACCCAGGGCGCGGGCGAGGAGCGTCTCGTCCGATTCAACGGACGACGGCGCACGGCCGGCCGGCGGCGGCAGGCAGGCGTTCGGCAGGCACCCCACGCGCTCTTCCGGAGTGCGCAGGCGCCGGGCGGGATGATTCACGTGATTCCTCCGGTCATGGTTGACGAACGTGCAGAATGCGGAACACCCCCGGCCGGGAGATATCCCGGCCGGGGGCGCACCGCGTTCGCTCAGACTGTCTGTTCTACTATAGCGAAACGGGGCTACCTGTGAAGGCCTGCCGCTGAGTGTACCGTGTCCTTCACCTCATGGACCTGCCCACATGACCTCGCGGATGCGGTCCTGTAGCGTGCGCACGCCGTGCACGCGCAGGCGACGCCGGCGGAGCGGCGCCTCGACCGTGACGGTGTCGCCAGGCCGGGCCCCCAGCAGCGCCTGTCCAACGGGCGAGGCCAGGGACACCTGGTCGGCGTCTATGTCTATGACCGGCCCGGCCATGAGCGTATAGGTTGCGCGGGTCCCGTCCTCCACGTCCTCGACGTCCACCGTGGACCCGAACCCGGCCCCCACGGCCGGTAGCGCCTCCGCCGGCAGGCTCGCCCATGCAGCCGTCAGCTGTCCCAGGAACCGGACGTTCCGCTGCATGGCGAGAAGCTCTGCTGACGCCGGCCCGCCGTTCCGGGAATCGGCGGCAGCGGGCGCGTGCGTGACCAGGCGCCGGGAGAGCTGCTCGAGGACCTGCTCCACCTGCTCCCGCAGCGGCACCCTGCCATGCCTTTCCGTCACCGCTGTCGCCATGTTCGCGCCGTGCATCGTCTCCTCCCCGGACTGCCCTTGTTCTGCCTGCCGTGCATTGCGCCACGTCAGGTGCCGACTTACCTGATGAGTGTCCGGACCAGGCGGAACGTTACAGCCGCAGGGAGGCGCCGATGTCGCATCAGGAAGTGTCACAGCCGGAGGTCTGGTTGCGGGGGCCGGTGCAGGGTGTGCCGGTTGAGCTGCAGCCAGTCGCCCACGCGCTGCTGCAGGCACTCGAGGACGTGCGGCGGCTGGCGGCGGACCTGCAACCGGAGACACTGTGGCGCCGGCCGGGCGGCGCAGCCAGCATCGGCTTTCATCTCCGGCACATGACCGGCAGCCTGGACCGGCTGCTGACGTATGCGCGCGGCGAGGCGCTGTCGGATGGGCAGCGGGCGGCGCTGGCGGCGGAACACGGGGCGGACGCGTCGGTGGCCGAGCTGCTCGAGGCGTTCGAGGCGGCTGTGGCCGGCGCGCTGGACCAGTTGCGGGCGACCGCGGCGGCGGACCTCGACGCGGCGCGGGCGGTGGGCCGCGCGGGGCTGCCGTCCTCAGTTCGCGGGCTGCTCTACCATGCCGGCGAGCACACCGCCCGGCACGCCGGCCAGATCAGTACCACGCGTCGCATCCTGGACGGTCTGGCCGCCGGCTGAGGCGGCGCAGGGCCTTGGCCTGAGGTGCAGGCCGGGCCGGTTGGGCTCAGGGTTCTGGCGGATGCCTGGCTCAGGAGCCCAGCGGCACGCCCACGGGCTCCAGCCGATGCCCGCCGTCGCCGGCCACCAGCTCCCTGAAATCCCCGCGCACCAGCTTCAGCATCTGGATCTCCAGGTCAATCTCCCGCTGCGTGCGCATACCCAACCGGCGGTGCAGTGCCAGGGGCGGGCACCAGCCCTGAAGCGCGTGCTGGAGCAGGAACCCGGATGTGACCAGGGTCAGGATGTGCCACTTCCGGTCTGCCGCCGCGCCGAGCACCAGCCCCATGATGGCCGTGGCGGATGACTGGAGTGTCAGCGTCCGCTCGATGCTCCACTCCTGTTCGAGCTGCGCCAGACGCAGGCCGAGCAGATCGTCGGGCAATTCGGCGTAGCCGCCGACGCGCTCGATGATGTCGGAGTCAATGCGGTCCTGTACGGGGCGGTCCGTCGCCTGGCGGATCCGGTCCGCCACGGTGATCTCGTTCAGCTCCCGCAGCAGTGTGCGGAGCAGCGTATCGGTGTCATAGAGTGTCATTGGCGCCTCCTGCTGGCGGGGGTTGCAAGGACAGCGCCGTCGCCGGCAGGCCGTCCGGTTCCGTCGTCGTCCGGCGTTCCGCCCGCAAGGCAGCCGGGTCCTGCCGATCAGACTTTGGTCCACCGGCGGTGCGCATTACGTTCCTGCATGATTTCACCACCATCCGTCGGGAATCCCGACGACCATCCGGACGCGGACGGCGCCTCGCTCCAGCGGGCCATGGAGATCCTGGAGGGGATCACGGGGCGCGCGGATCGCGCCCAGGCGGAGAAGCTGGCGACGGTCCTGGCGGAGCGGGACCGGCTCGCCCGGGTAGCAGGCCGCGTAGCGCGCCTGGGCGGCTGGACCATTGACCTTGCCGCCGGCGCCGTCCACTGGTCTGATGAGGTCTGCGCCATACACGATGCGCCGCCGGGCACCACCGTCACGCTGGACGAGGGCATTGAGCTGTTCGCGCCCGAGTCCCGCCCGGTGATCCGGGAGCATGTCCGGCGCTGTGCGACGGAGGGCGTCCCGTACGACCTGGAGCTGGAGAAGCTGACGCTCACCGGCCGCCGCATCTGGGTCCGCACCATCGGCGAGCCGGTCCGATCGGTCGATGGCGCCATCACGCACATACAGGGCGCGTTCCAGGACATCACCGCCCAGCGGCAGGCGCGGGCCCGGCAGCTCGAGAACGAGGCCATCCTGCGGGAGATCACCGACAACATGCGGGAGATCTTCTGGACGTTCACCCCGGATTTCAGCAGGGCCATCTACGTCAGCCCGGCGTACGCGGAAATCTGGGGCCGGCCGGTGAAGAACCTGTACGAGAACCCGGACTCCTTCCTGTCAGCGGTCCACGAAGAGGACCGCGACGCGCTGGTGGCCGCCATGGTCGCGGTCAGGGACGGCGCCGTGCAGGACGTCGAGTACCGTGTCGTCTGGCCGGACGGCCAGGTCCGGTGGGTCAGTTCGAGAGGGTACCCGGTCTACGACGACGAGGGCAGGCTCTACCGCGTTGTCGGCACCACCGCGGACATCACCGATCGCCGGCGCGCGGAGGCGGAGCGGGCGGCGGCGGAGGCGGAGTACCGGCACCTGTTCGAGACAGCGCCCTACGGCATATACGCACTGGATGCGGAGGGCAACTTCACGCAGCTCAACCCCGCCGCGGAGCGACTCCTCGAGCGACCGGCGGCAGAGTTGATGGGCCGGCATTTCTCCACGGTCATCGCCCCGGAAGACCTGGCGGTGGCACAGGACGGGTTCGACCGCGTCATCTCGGGCGCAGAGAATGACATCGAGTTTGACGAACGCATCGTGCAGGCGTCCGGCGCCGAGCGCCTGATCCGCGTCACCGAATCTGCGGTCTGGGACGGTGATCGCATCGTGGGCACCCACGGCATCGCCCGGGACATCACGGACGACGCAGAGCGGGAGAAGAGCCTCCGCCGCGCCGAGCGCCTCGCCAGCGTCGGCACGCTCCTCAGCGGCGTGGCCCACGAACTGAACAACCCGCTCCACGCCATCGGCAACTTCGCGGAACTCATGCTGCTGGAGGAGCGCGCGGCCAATGACCGGGAGGCGCTGGAGATCATCCGCCGGGAGGCCGCCCGTGCCGCCCGCGTCGTGTCCGACCTGCGCCTGTTCGCCCGGGACACCCAGGAGGAGCGCCGGGCTGGCGGGGCCGTGGACCTGAACGAGGTGGTGCGGCACATCGTGAAGGTGCGGCGCTACTCGCTGGAGACCAGCAACGTGCAGATCCGGGAGGACCTGGCGCCGGGCCTCCCGCCCGTGCACGGGGACCGGGGCCAGCTGGAGCAGGTCCTGCTGAACCTGGTGGTCAATGCGGAGCAGGCCATGGCCGGCCAGACACGGCTGCGCCGGCTGATCCTGCGCACCCGCAACACGTCGGACGGCGTTGCCCTGCACGTGGTGGACAGCGGCGCGGGCATCCCGAAGGAGGCGCTGGAGCGGATCTTCGACCCGTTCTTCACCACCAAGCCGCCGGGAGACGGCACGGGGCTGGGGCTGGCGCTGGTGCACAGCATGGTCACGGAGCACGGCGGCCAGATCAGCGTAGAGAGCGAGGTCGGCAGCGGCACGGCGTTCCGCGTGGACCTGCCCCGGGCAACCGTGCACGAGCCGGCGCCAGTCAGCAGCAGTGAGGCACCGGGGCCGTCGTCCGGCCGCCGGGTGCTGGTGGTGGACGACGAGGCGGCCATCCGCCGGGTGGTGAGCCGGTTCCTGACGCGCCGGGGCTACGAGGTGGTGGAAGCGGCGGACGGGGGCGCCGCGTTGCGGCTGCTCAGGTCCGGCGATTTCGACGTGATCCTGTCCGACCTGCGGATGCCGGGGCTGGGCGGCGACGAGTTGCTCCGGCGGCTACGGGCCGAGGGTGGCGGGCTGGAGCGGCGTCTGGTGTTCGTCACCGGGGACGTGGACTGGACGCCGTCGGGCGCCGATGATGACGGGCCGGAGATCCCCGTCCTCGTGAAGCCGGTCTCACTGGCTTCGCTGGCCCGGGCCATTGAGGCGGTGGTGTCCAAGAATGGCGGGTGAGGGCGGGCGGCTGAGGGCAGCGCGACGATTGTGGCTGACGGTGATGGCCCAAGCAAAAAGCCCGGCGAGCTCTATGCTTGCCGGGCCATACTTTATACTAGCTCCCGCGAGAGGACTCGAACCTCTGACCCGGTGATTAACAGTCACCTGCTCTACCAACTGAGCTACGCGGGAATACCTTCGAGTCACCCAAGATAACAAGGCCGCTGGGGTCGGTCAACGGCCTCCCGGGGGTGGTCGAGTCCGGGGACGAGCTCCACACTTGCGACGATGATGAGGCCAGTGCTGTCGTCCCCCGGCACGATGGCCGAGCGGGCGCCTCCGCTTCCAGCCGCAACGGTTTCCAGCTGCCTGACCACCGTGTCGTCCGCCCCGGTCCCCTGCAATAGCGAACGCAACCTGAGTTCATCGGTGGCAGATAGCGGCGCGGCAAGCCATTCCAGGATCCGTTCCGACGTCGCACAGTCCCGGTCGTCGCCGTCGGCGGCGCGGTTCCGGAGCCAGCGGTGAACGATCCGGGCGGCCCGCGCCGCGACCGCCGTACCCGCCGCCCCGCCCGCCGCCGAGCCGTCGAGTGAGCGCCGAATGGCTTGCGCCGCTGTACGCGCCATGCGGTCCAGCCAGGCGGTGTCCGGCGCTCCCGTCGCACCCGGCAGCCGTCCCTCCAGGATGGCCACTGCCACGGATTCACCGCCGTTACCGGCCAGATCGGGCGTGCGCCCCTCGCGACACAGTGTCATCCAGGTCCGGCTGCCGTTGGCAACGCACACGAGGGCGCCGCGGTAAGGCCTGTCCCACAGGACTGCCGCGGGCCCGCACGCTTCCCTGATGCCGGCCTGTCGGGCACGACTGCCCGCAACGCGAAGTCGCGCATCGGTTTCCAGCGCTCCGTCGTCAAGCACCCGACCAGCCTGGGCCGTCGGCCGTGGCGAGGTCCATGGCGTGTCCCCACCGACGACGCGAATGTGACGCACTTTCCTGCGGATCCGTTCCATGAGTCGCAACACAGCGTCCAGGCGGCGATCAGGAACGAACACGACGCTGACGATGCTGGGATGAGGCGAGCCGAGGCGGTCAATGCGGCCGATGCGCTGGGCGAGGCGAACGGGGTTCCAGGGCACGTCATAGCTGATCACGACACGGGCCTGCTGGAGATTCAGTCCTTCGGAAAGCACATCCGTTGCGACGAGGATCCTGACCTGCTGGTGTTGCGGGACCCGGCTTCCGGCGGTGGTGAAGCGCTGGAGCACGGCCCGGCGACTGGCCCGGACACCGCCGAGGCGTGCCTCGTCGCCGGCGATGAGAGCGACACCGCCGTCGTTTCTGAGTCCGCGCCACAGCATGCGCGCCGTGTGGCGGTATTCAGTGAAGACGAGGACACGCTCGCCAGCAAATTCCGGCAGGATGAGCTTCAGTGCAGCGAGCTTAGGCTCCGGACCTCGACACGCATCCAGGTTCGCGGCAAGGTGGCGCACGTGCTGAAGCTCGCGGCCGGCGCTGGCGATGTACGCCGCCCGGTCACGCTCGGGTGGCCAGCGTCGCAGCACCACACCGCGCATGGCGAGTTGCACCGCGCCGCCCACAGCCGGCATCAGCGAACGCTGGCTGCGGGCGTCCAGCAGGTAGCCGGCCTGCGCTGCATCCATGAACTCGGTGAGCAGCTGTTCATAGGCCCGCAGAGACGCCATGAACGCAGCAGTGCTGGACTCCAGTCGCTTGAGGAGTCCCAGGCGGAGCAGGTCCGCGGGCACCGGTTGGCCAGCCACGGCGTGAACGGGGAACGACAGTGCAGCCAGGGAACTCGCCAGCGTCCCGTCCATGGCCGGGTACGCGGCGCCCAGGTCATATCGGACGGCGCGCAGCGGCTGACGCTCGGGGAAACGAAGCTGTGCGCCCCCCGGCGTCACCGCCGCAGGGCCGTAGTTGCGCTCAATGAACGCGCGAGACCGGCGCACCATCACGTGCCGCGCCACGTTGCGAAGCGGCTCAGCCGACCCGCCGTTCGCAGCATGATGGATCGTCGCACGGAGATCGGGGACGCCGATGTCGCAGAAGCTGTCGTCCCGGGAGAAGAGGCGCAGCAGGTGGTAGAAGTCGAAGAGCGAGTTGTTCACCGGCGTCGCCGTGAGCAGCAACACGGTGCTCTCGGCACAGAGTCGCGCGAGGACGGCGTACCGTCGCGTGCGTGGATTGCGGAAGGCGTGTGCCTCGTCCACGACGATGAGCGAGGTCGCCTTCGGAACGCTGGACGCGCGGGAGAGTGCGGAATGGGAGAGAAAGCGGCAGCCGGGCACGGATCTCAGGTGCCGGTGCCAGTGCGAGCGGAGCGCTGCCGGTGCGATGACCGCAGCCGTGCCGCCGTCGCGCATGTGTTTCCGGATAAACGCCAGCGCCACGTGCGTCTTGCCAAGCCCCACGCTGTCCGCCAGCATGGCGCCGCCGCGCAATGCCATGATGCGCTGCAGGCGGGCGGCGGCGTCGTGCTGGAAACGCGTCAGGTCGGCGCTGTCCGCCAGGGACTCTTCGCCTGCCGTAAACTTCATCATGTACAGGACCACGCCCGCCGCCGGCGCAATGGTGGTCATGGTCCTGTTCGATGTTCCGCCATGGCTGCAATTGTGTCCAGCACGGCCGGCAGCACGTCATGTCCATGTGCCCATAGTTCATCGTAACGCCGAGCCGCTTTCGCCACGGACGGGGCGTGACGGATGATACACGTCAGGGCCGGGCCGTCCACGGGCGGAGTGCTGAAGAAGTGCGCGCCCATGAGGCAGGCCGTGGAGTGTTGAAGCGAGCCGTCGCCGTCGTCGGCCGGCTCCATGCCGCGGAACACGGAGAAGTCCGGTAGCCATTCCGCCATGCCGGCACTGCGTATCTCGACCCGGCCGGATGTAAGAAACGCCAGCAGCGTGCTCAGCCGGCGCTGTGCACGGTCGCCTGCACCGAACTGCGTGAGTTCGCCGTAGTCCAGTCTACCGAGGAGGATCCTGCACCGGCGGACGTGCCCGGTCTCGGCCGGCGCCAGGTCAATGGCGGCCAGCCGGATGCGTGCGACGGCGAAGTCCGCCTGCACCGACGCGCTCAGCAGCGAGCCGATGATGTCCCTGACCAGTGGGCGGTGCCGCTCGTCAAGCAGCAGGTTCGTGGGCGATGCCATTGGCGTCCGTCCGTCGTTCGGGTTGTGTGCCGCTGTTGCCTGCGCTGCCGGTGCGCAGCCATGTATCGAATTCCCGCAGCGCGCCGAGCTGGCCAGGCCCGATGCCATAGCTGGCCGCAGCGATCTCATCGAGTGTTGCGCGCTCGGACGGCGTGCAGCCGCCCCGGGCGTGGGCCCTGTGGGCGATGGCCGTGAGCTGCTCAGCGCAGCCGTTCGTTCTCCAGTCGACGGGCAGTGGCAGTACGGCGATGGTCCAGGCGAAGAACCGGAAGTGAGCGTCCTTGGCCCGTTCCGCGATGGCACGGGCGAAGAGACGTACCGGCAGGGAGTTCAGGTACGCCGACAGCAGCATGGACTCGTCGGCACTCGACGTCGCAATGAAGTAGACGGTGTTCAGCGGCAGCACCGGGACCTGGGTACCGACGAAGCTGCGCGTGGTGGCCGGTACCGCCGCTGCGCGCAGGTCCGACGCCAGGTCCGCCCACACGACCTTGTGGCCGAGACTCAGAGGCGACAGCCGCTGCAGCGTGCCCAGACGATCATCTGTCTGCTTCAGCCGTCCCCGGTGCCGGCGGAGGTAGCGCGCAAGTCGCGGCGGTGTTGGTGCCGGCCCACCGCCGTTGCATGGCACCCAGAGCACGTGCCGGTCAATGGCCACCCGCCAGGGCGTCACGTCCGTGCCGCGCAGAACGGGACGTAACGCACTCGCTTCGACGTACGCCGTGTATGCATTCCGGCCCTGGTCCGTGGCGGCGCGGTAGTATCCTTCCGTACGGACCCGTGCCAGGTCACCGAGCTTTGGCTCAGCGTCCCGTACGATGAGCACATCGTTACTGCCGGTCATGATGCCCCGGCGAATGGTCGTGGCCGCGCCGAAAGTAGTCCCGGTGCGCTGCATGGCCCGGAGCACCTCGCGGCATGCCGGCGGCACGAGCAGCCAGGGTGCCTGGGTGTCGCCACGGACAAGTGGCAGTTCGGCATGCGGCACGTCGAATTCCAACGTATGGCCGCCAGCCCGGCGCAGCGCAACGCTGACGTTGCTGTTTGACCTGCTGCTGTCCAACGCCGCGCCGCCGGCTTCGTCCGCCCCCCGGTGGTTGTCCGGCCGACTGTGCATGATCAGCACGGACGTGAACGCGTCTGCGTCGAACACGGCGCGGTGGTCGAGGCTGTGGTCCTCGATGGCCACGAGTTCGGCCTGGGCCAGCACCAGGTCCCGGGCGCCGCCAGCATAGAGCGAGCGCATCAGCTTCGCCGGCAGGAGCATGGCCAGCGTCCCGTGATCAGAGAGCAGCCGAAGCGACCGCTCGAGGAACAGCAGCGACAGGTCCACCTGACCGGCTGCACCCGTTGTCAGGCCTGCCAGCTTCTCGCCGGCTGGCCACCCCGCGCGGGCGCACACATGAAAACGCTGCCTCAGCAGCTGCCTCACGGTGGGCGGCCAGTGATGTGCGCGAACCCAGGGCGGATTGCTGAGTATGAGGTCGAAGCCGTCTGCCGCCTCCGCGAAATGCACGCGAAAGCTGAAGAACGGCAAGCGCTTCGAACCGCCGATATCGCCGCGGAACCCCTGCAGTTCAGCTGCCCGTCGCTCGGCCGCGACAAGCTGACGCGCGGCACTGGCAGCGTGGGGCATCGGCTCACCGAACAGGTCCAGGTCCGCCGCCCTGGCGGCAAGCTCACGCCGCTCCCATTGCATGCGGCCGTCGAGCGCTTCCAGCCACGTCAGCGCCAGCTCCCGCTCCAGGCTGTTCAGCCGTGCCCGCAGCGCGGGCTTCTCGGCGGGACCCGCGCGCAGGTACGCGGCGGACGCGGGCTCGACGTCGGCGATGAGCCGGCGCAGGCCCGGGGGCGCTGTGCTGTCCAGTGCCCGCCCGTTGATGGCGATGCCGAGGTCCAGCGGGTCCACGAGCGCGTCGCCCTGGCGGATACGCCGGTCGAGGTTGGGCAGCGGGGTCACCTCCCGGTCATGGGCGGCGGGCAGCAGGCCGAGCCACAGGCGCAGCGAGCAGATGAGTGCAGCGTCATCCAGCAGGTCCACGCCGTGCAGACTCCGGGCGACGATGTCACCGCGCACCGCCAGCGACGCATCCGGCTCCGGCGTCCCCTGCAATCGCAGCCTGGACAGGCGCGCCATGACGCCGAGGAGAAACGCGCCGGACCCGCACGCGGGATCGAGGACACGCAGGTTCGCCGCCGTCCGGACCGTCTGTCGAAGCACGTCGCGGGAGACGACGACGTCGCCTTCACCGTTCACGATCTGCCGCGCCACGTTTCCGGGCAGGTCCAGCCGCCGGGCAAGGTGCAGCGACAACGCATGGCGCACGACACGGTCCACCACCTCTGCAGGCGTGTAGAAGGTGCCGGTGCGGCCTCGTCGCTCGCCGCTCATGAGCCCCTCGAAGATCCGGCCAAGCATCTCCGGATCAACCTCGGCGCCCTGCTCGGCGTCCACTGCCTGGTCCGCCGCATCGTTGCTGGTGAAGCGGTACTTCTCGAGAAGGTTGCCGAATACGCGCGCCATGACCCCGTCCGGCAGGTCGAGCCGGTCGTGCTCCGTCTCCAGCCGGTGCGCTTCGAACAGCCCTCCGTTCAGGTACGGCAACTCGCCCAGCGCCCGCGCCGCAGCAGTCCGCTCCTCAGGTCGCCGGTTGAGCACCCCGAAGAACAACGTCCGAAGGGCGCCGCGGAAGAAGCTGCATCGTCGTGAACGGCCCAGCGTCCCGGCCAGCAGTTCCGGCATGAAGCGCAGGTCGCCGTCGAGTACCCCCCGTCGTTGCAGGAAGTACAGGAACATGAGCCGTGACAACAGCAGCAGCGCCAGTGCATCCCGTTCCGGCACGGCGTCCGCAGGCACGCCCGTCCAGCTGCGAGCTACCATGTCCCTCACGGCGACGATGTCACGGAAGAAACGATGGCCCAGGCGCGCACGCCCAAGTGCCGCCGTCATCCGCACCGCCGCCGACACGTCGGCCTCGCCGCCGCATCGGACTAGTTCTGCCACAAGCTCGATGTCCGACAACCGGATGGTGCGCGGCTCCAGCACCGCGTGACATAGCGGTGCGCCAGGCGCACTCATGGCGAGTGTCACACGGCGCCGCCCGGGCTCGTTCATGACAAGCAGGTGATGGGCGACGACGTCGTGCCTGCGGAGGGAGCGGGCCAGTGCCGGAAGGTCCGACGGCACGCAGGGACGTCGCCAGTCCACGACGTACGCCCGCAATATCGAACGTCGCGTCCATGTCACCCGCCGCGCGCCTGGCAGTGTGACCTGAGATGCAGGCAGTTCGCGCAGCGGCCGGGTGAAGCCGAGCTTCTGCAGCAGGCCCCGGGTTCCGCCCCGATCGGCAAGGGCGCGGATGAGGGAGGAGATGGCATCGTCGTTCATGCCGCCAATCCCGCACCGAAACCGGGGCGTTTACATGGCAGGACGGGACCGATCTTGCCACGACCCCTTCAGGCAGCGAGACTGCACCGCCATGCAGCCAATGTTCTACAGGATGACTGAGGGGATGCGCATCACGGTGCGCCCCCATTTCGCCGCGGACCATTCCGATCCCATGGAGCCGCGGTACGTGTTCGTCTATCGGATCCGCATTGAAAACACCGGCGACCGGACGGCGCAGCTGCTGTGGCGGCACTGGCGCATCCATGACGTCGTGGCGGGTGACAGTGAAGTGGCAGGGGAGGGCGTCATCGGCGAACAGCCGGTGCTGGCGCCCGGCGACTCGCACGAATACGAGAGCTTCTGCGTGTTGCGCGGCCCGGCGGGCCACATGGAAGGGTGGTACGAGTTCAGCCGCCCGGACGGCAGCTCATTCCGTGCGCAGATCCCGCGTTTCCTCCTGGACGCCAGCGGGGATCCGCCGCCGGACCTGCCCCAGGCCTAGTGAAAGGCCATGTCCGGCGTCGCATGGCGTCGGGCTTCAGGCGTCCAGCAGCGGAATCTGGGATCGGAGCACTGACGGTACTTCATGGCAGGCGCGGCAGCGGGCCTCGTAGGATTCCAGCCCGCCAACGTGGATGGTCGGGCCTTCCGCCGGCGCCGGCCTACCGTCAATGAGGCGCTGGTTGCGTGTGGCCAGGGCGCCGCACTTCACGCAGATCGCCTGCAGCTTGTCCACCCTTTCCGCCACGGCCAGGAGCTGCCCCATGGGGCCAAAGGGTTCACCCCGGAAATCCATGTCCGTGCCTGCGAGTATGACACGGATACCGGCGTCGGCCAGCGCGTTGGCTACCTCGACAACTCCATGGTCCAGGAACTGGACCTCGTCCACTGCGACGACCTCCGTTCCCTTCCGGAACCGTTCCATGATCTCCACCGAGCTGGATATGGGCTCCGATTCGATGCGGCCCCCGTCATGGGTACTGACTACCTGAAGACCGCCGTAGCGCTCATCCAGGTGGGACTTGAACACCTGCACGTTGCGACGCGCCAGCACCGCGCGCCGCACCCGGCGCAGCAGTTCCTCTGACTTGCCGCTGAACATGACTCCACTGACGACCTCGATCCAGCCGCCTCTCCCTGCGTATTCCATGTCGTGGATTCTACGTCCGGGCACTCCCGGACGTCCAGCGGCCGCAGGCATCCAAATGATTACAGTCCTTGACTTTTCGCCGATCCGTCATGCATCTTCATACCGGGTACCATTCAATAGCGGATACAAATCCCCCGGACACCGCTGGTTCCCCCCAGCAGTCCGAGACAGATCGGCTGTTGCGACGACGCGACAGCACAGGCCTCGCCAGCAGCGGGGAGCCGTACGTATCAGGGGGGAACCCTCGTACATGAGCGCGTCAGCATCGATGCAGATGGAGCGGAACGTCGATCGACTTCTCCGATCGCTTGTCGGTGTACTCGATTATGCGGCGACATGGTCTGACACCCGGCGACTGCAGCGTCTGGACATCCTCAAGGACGCAGCCGTCGAGGAGCACCAGCTCGTCCGTAACGTCGTCTCCGGCCTGGGCGCCGGCTGCGGCATCCGCCTGGAACGCAGTTCGGTTCGCGTCTTCGCCTGCCAGAAGATGTTCGAGTCCCTGCCGCTGAGCGGCCCGTCGGCAGCCGGATCAGCCGGACGCGGGCAGGCTGCGACGTCGCGGCCGGAAGCGTCCGCGCCGCTGGCCGCGTCGCGCCCGGGCAGGGAAGCTCCCCTCAATGGCAATGGCCATCATCCCCCGGCAGTAACGCGCCGGCCCGGCGACGGGTCAGCGGGAGCCTCTCCCGCCCCACCGCCTGCCGTGGAGCCGCCGGTCCCGATGGTGAGCCGCCCCGCGGGTACCGCGCGGTCGAGCTTCCAGGTTATCGGTGGGGACCGCCCTGCACAGACATGGCCCTCCGGGGATGCAGGCATCATTCGCCCTGGGCACGGTTCCCAGGGACATGTCAGCGCTATCCGCCTCGATCAGCTGGAATTTGAGAATCGCGGCGCAACGTTGCGCTGCCGCGTGGTGCTGTCGGCGGGCGAACACGTGTACTCGGCCATCGCGGAGACGCCGGGCGGCGGCGCAGCGGAGGCGGACCTCGCCGCCGGCGTGACGCTGGACGCGTTGCGAGCCGGTTCCCTGACGACCGCCCGGATGGAAGGCGTCGGCTTTACCGCCATCAATGGTCGCACCTACATCGTTGCGGCGCTGCGAGAGCCTGGCGCCGCGGAGGTCCGTGCCGGCTCTGCGCCCGTGCAGGACAGCGTGGGCCGTGCCGCGGCCGTAGCGATGCTGGCGGCAGTCGGCCCTGTCGCCATGGAACACCAGGAACCAGCCAGCCTTCGGCTCGGCTGATCGCGAACCGTTAACTACCAACTATGGAATAAAAGGGAGCCCCCGGACCGCTCAGCCCATACGCAGTATAGCGGAGCCCAGCAAGCGAAGTAGCGGAGAGTCGCGACCATATTTTTAGCGGTCGACGTCGCTCCGGGAGGAGGTGAGTCTGGGTGATCGAGTCTTTTATGGACATGGTGGGCGCGCTGGTTAGCCTGCTGAGCGGCGG
>DATHVP010000055.1:0-28424 GCA_035461245.1 Longimicrobiales bacterium
AGCGAGTCGCGCACCATCCGCGAGCGCAGCGAGCGGCCCACCCGCGCAAGCGAAGCGCGCGCGGCCCACCCGCGAGCGCAGCGAGCGGCCCGCTACCCCTCCGCCTCCCGCAACGCCGCCAGCGGCGTGCTCCGTACCGCCTCCCTGCTGTTCATCATGCCCAGCACTGCGGCCGTCACGGTCACGATGAGCCACAGCACCAGCAGCGACACAACTGGCAGCGTGAACGGCAGCCGGAACACGAAGCGCATGACCAGCCAGCCACCGAGTGCGGCGAGGACTACGCCGGTGAGCGCGGCGAGTCCACCCAGCGCCGCGTACTCCACGAGCATGATGTTGCGCACCTGGCCGCGGGTGGCGCCCAACGCGCGCAGCAGCGCGCTCTCCCGCACCCGCTGGAAGCGGGACGCCGCGATGGCGCCCACCAGCACCAGCGCGCCGGCGCCCAGGCTGAACGCCGCCATGAAGCGGATGGCGTAGATGACGCGGTCGATGATGCGACGGAGGACACGCTGCACCGTGGCCAGGTCCACGATGGAGACGTTGCTGAACCGTTCGGCCACCGCTCGCTGGGCGACGGCCCGGGTGGAATCGTCGGCCACGGCCACCAGGCTGACCAGCGTCTGGGGCGCGCCATCGAGGGAGCCCGGCTCGAAGACGAAGAAGAAGTTGGTCTCGAAGCGTGCCCAGTCCACCGTCCGCAGGCTGGTGATCACCGACTCCACCTCCACGCCGGCGAACTGCCAGGTGACGCGGTCGCCGACGCCGACACCCAGGCTGCTGGCGACGTCCTGCTCCGCCGACACCCGGACCACGCCCGGCTCCGCGGCCGGCGCCGTGTCGAACCACTCGCCGGCCACGAGCTGCTCCGCGCCCGTGAGGTGGCCCCGGTAGGTATGCCGGAACTCCCGTCGCAGGACCCACGGCTCGACGCCGCCGCGGCGGCCCATGCCCAGCAGCGAGTCGGCGGGCACGCCGTTCACGGCGGCCACCCGCGCCGGCACGATGGGTACCAGGTCCGGCTGCGCGTCGGCGAACTCCGCCAGCACGGCCTGCATCTCGGCCACCTGGTCGGTCTGGATGTCGAAGAGGACCAGGTTCGGCTCGGGGCCACCGCCGTCGGGGCGCAGCCAGCCCAGCAGGTTCACCTGCACCACCCACAGCGTCGCCACGAGGAATACGCCGAAGCCGATGGCCATGGTCACGGCGGTGGTCTGGTTCCGGGGCCGGTACAGGTTGGCGACACCCTGACGCACGGTGAAGGAGCGACGTCGCGCGCCGCCTGCCACGCGGGTGGTGCGCAGCAGCCGTCGCGTCAGCCCGGACAGCAGCCGGGCGCACGCCCACAGCACGCCGAGCCCCACCACCAGCGCCGCCGCGTACGCCAGCCCGATCTGCCACAGCCGGGCCTGCCACACCGCCACCACGGCCACGCCCACGACGATGACGAGGAACGCGACGACGCGCCACGCATCGAACGGGTGCACGTCGTCGTCGCCGGCGTCGTAACGCAGCGCCTGCAGCGGCGAGATGCCGCGGATGGCCAGGAGCGGCAGCAGCGAGAACGTCGCGGCGACCACCGCGCCGATGGCGATGCCCGCCAGCACGACGGGCCACTGCACGCTGAACGGGATATCAACGGGCACCAGGTCGCCCACCACGGCGGGCAGCATGGCCTGGATGCCGACGCCGAGGATGGCGCCCAGCGTCGCGCCGATGGTGCCCAGCGCCGTCGCCTGAAGCATGTACGCGCCGAACGCCGTCTGCTGCGTGGCGCCCAGGCACCGGAGCACGGCCACCGTGCGACGCTTGTCCTTCACGAACACGTTCACGGCGCTGGCCACGCCCAGTCCGCCCAGCAGCAGGGCGCTCAGGCCCACCAGCCCCAGGAACCGGCCCAGCGCCTCCAGCGCCTGCGCCAGGTTCTCCGCCTGGCCGGCGGCCGTGTCCATGCTCACCGCCGCCTCCCGGAACGTGGCCCGGTTCGCGTCCACGAAGCGGCGCAGCTCGGCGTTGTCGGGGATGCGCAGGAAGGCCTCATGCCTGGCCAGTGAGCCGAAGCGGAGCAGTTCCGTGGCCTCGAGCTGGTCGGCGGCGATGAAGATGCGCGGACCCAGCGCGTTCTGGAACGACAGCTCCGGCGGCAGCGCCGTGAGCGCGCCCAGCACCTCGAACCAGGCTGCGCCCAGGCGCATGCTGTCGCCTGGGACGACGCCCAGTTCCGCCATGAGCGGCGCCTCCAGCAGCGCCACCCGCCCGCCGTCGTGCAGGCCGTCCCACGCGCCGGCGGGCTCCGTCTCCATGACGCCGTAGAACGGGTAGCCCGGCTCCACCGCCCGGACCTGCGACAGCCGGGGCGTGCCCTGCGCCGTAAGCGCCACCGACAGCGTGGTGGTCACCCGGGCCACGGGGACGCCCGCCGTCGCCGCGGAGTCCAGCACGGCAATCACCGTGTCCGGCAGCGCACGGTTGCTGTTCACGCGCAGGTCCGCGCCCATGAGGGCCCGGGACTCGGCGTCCACCGAGCCCACCACCTGCGAGCGGAACGAGTTGATGGCCACCAGCGCCGCCACGCCCAGCGTGATGGCGCCCATGTACACGCCCAGCCGCCGGGCACTGGCCCGGCTCTCCCGCCACGCCAGCTTCAGCCAGAAGGGCGGCCGCATCAGGCGGCGCTCCCCGCGGGGGGATCGGCCGCGGCGCTGCCATCCGCCGAGCCGGCGTCGGCGCCGCCTCCCACCGCCGCTCTGCCCGCACCCTGCCGCTCGTCGGACACGATGCGGCCCGACGCCAGCCGGATGACGCGGCCGGCCCGGGCGGCCAGCTCCAGGTCGTGGGTGACGAGGACCAGCGTGGTGTCGCTCTCGGCGTTGAGGCCGACCATGAGGTCGATGATGCGGCCGCCGGTCTCGCCGTCCAGGTTGCCCGTGGGTTCGTCGGCGAACAGGATGCGCGGCTCGCTGGCAAAGGCCCGGGCCAGCGCCACCCGCTGCTGCTCACCGCCGCTGAGCTGCTGCGGGTAGTGGCCCGTCCGGTCGCCCAGGCCGACGCGCTCCAGCAGCGTGCGCGCCCGGGCCTCCAGCTCGCGGCTGCTGCCCGGCGCGCCCGCCAGCTCCAGCGGGACGAGCACGTTCTCCAGCGCCGTCAGCGTGGGCACCAGCTGGAACGTCTGGAAGACAAAGCCTATGTTGGCCGCACGAAACCTTGCACGCTGGTCCTCGGTAAGATCGTTCAGCCGCTGGCCGTCCAGCTCGACGTCGCCGGTGGCGGGCGTGTCCAGCCCGGCGAGGAGGCCGAGCAGAGTCGTCTTGCCGCTGCCCGACGGGCCCAGGATGGCCACGAACTCCCGCGCCTCGATGCGCAGGTCCACATCCCGCAGTACGGTGAGCGGTTCACTGCCGCTGCGGTACGTCTGACTCAGGTTCTTCGCAATGATCATGATTCGCCGGTTCGCAGGATTCCTCGCCGCGCTGACGATAACGTCCTGCGCCAGCCCCGACGAGACACGGCTGTACGACGACGTCGACTCCGACGTGCCGGGCGCGCCCGCCGCGCCGGGCACACCGGGCATGGGGGAGGACGCGCCGGGGATCACGCAGCCTGCGCCGCCCGGCACAACGGCCCCCGGCGGCGACACGGGGACCATCCTCTTCGTGGGGACCAGCCTCACCGCCGGCTACGGCGTGGGCGAGAACGTGGCATGGCCTGCCGTCATCCAGCAGAAGATCGATTCCGCCGGGCTGCCGTTCCGCGTGGTCAACGCCGGGATCAGCGGCGAGACGTCCGCCGGCGGGCTGCGCCGCATCGAGTGGTCGCTGCAGCAGCCCACGGACGTGCTGGTCCTGGAACTCGGCGCCAACGACGGCCTCCGCGGCCTGGACCCCGGCGCCATGCGCAACAACCTGGACGAGATCATCCGTCGCACCCGGAGCCGCTACCCCGACGCCGAGGTCGTGCTCATCGGCATGGAAGCGCCGCCCAACCTCGGCGACGACTACACGACGCGGTTCCGGAACGTCTACACCGAACTCGCCCGCCAGCACGGCGCCGCCCTCGTCCCGTTCTTTCTGGAGGGCGTGGCCGGCGAGGCCGCGCTGAACATCGAGGATGGGATCCATCCGAATGTCGAGGGCCACCGGATCCTGGCGGATAACGTGTGGCCCGTGCTGGAGCGGGTGCTCAGGGCCGCTCGCTGACCGCGCGCGCGGGTGGGCCGCTCGCTGCGCTCGCGGGTGGGCCGCTCGCTGACGCTCGCGGATGGGTCGCTCGCTGCGCTCGCGGATGGTGGCCCGCTCGCTGCGCTCGCGGGCGGTGGCGCGACTCGCTTTGCTCGCGCGCGCCGTGGGTTTCGCGGCAATTGCGCGACGCGATCCGGCTGACCTGCCGGTTCCGGCTGGCGGGGAGCGCTGCGACCGCGATTTCCGCGGCAAACCCGCCACCGACTCTGCCGACGGTCCCCCGGGCCGCGCCGGGCCGGACCGCGCCCCCCGGGGCTTACGCCTCCCGACTCAGCAGTGAGTCGTTATAGCGCCGGAGCAGGTCGGCGGGGTCGTCGTAGACTTCGGCGGCGCCGTGCAGTTCCTCGGCGCTCCAGCCGCCGCAGCGGACGCCGATGATGGGCACGCCGGCCCGGGCGGCGGCCTCCACGTCGTAGGGCGTGTCGCCGATCATTACTGCCTGCGACGCCTCCACGCCCGCCTCCTTCAGCGCCGCCTCCACGATGTCCGGCGCGGGCTTCGACTCGTCGGCATCGTCGGAATTGGTTGACTGCTTCAGGAGCGACGTCAGCTCCGCCCGCTCCAGGAGGGCCTTCAGGTCCGTCTCCGACGCCGACGTCGCAATCACGAGGCGCAGGCCGTCGGCGCGCATGCGGTCCACCAGCTTGTGCACGGCGGGGAACGGCTCCAGCGACGGCAGGTACTGCTCCCGGAAGATTTCGCCCCGCCGCTCGGAAATGCGCTGGCCCTCGTCGCTGTCCTCCTCGATGCCCGTCAGCTTCGGCAGCACCTTGTCGCCGCCCATGCCCACCAGCCAGCGCACCTCGTCAAAGCGGATCCGGTGGCCGAACTCGGCGCCCACGTCCACCCACGCCCGGGCATGGGCGTCATTACTGTCAATGAGCGTCCCGTCCACGTCCAGCAGGACCGCTCGGACCTGTTTCCCCATCTGCCATTCCTGTTCTCGTATGTGCCGGACTCCTGGCGGCGTGCACTGCAGAAATGGTGCGAGGCGCGTCGGGCGGTCGCGACCCCAGGGGTCGGCCGCCGCGCCGCACACTTCTTGCTCCCGCCACTCTCGGTGCGCCCGCGGGCACGCAGCCGTACGCCCGGGCGGGCGCCTGGACACCGGATCCACCTGAACCGCGAACACGAACATGAATGAGGCCGCGAAGCTGCAGGTAGCGGGAGCGAAACCGCAGGACGTTGGCACGGGCACGGCGCGACTCAGCCGCAAGTCCATGCAGACGCTGGGGATCAGGGAAGGCGACGTCATCGCCCTGGAGGGCAAGCGTGAGACGGCGGCACTGGCGCTGCCGCCGTACGCGGAGGACGAGGGTCTTGACGTCGTCCGGCTGGACGGCCTCCAGCGGGGCAATGCCGGCATCAGCATCGGCGACCACGTGAGTGTCCAGGTCGCCGATACGAAGCCCGCCCGGCGCATCCAGTTTGCGCCTGCGCAGAAGAACCTGCGGCTGGTGGGTTCGGGCGAGATGCTGAGGCGCACGCTGTTCCAGCGACCCCTCGTCGCCGGCGACATCATCTCCACATCCATCTACCAGCGCAACCAGGCGCAGCCGGGCGGCGTTCCGGACGACCTGTTCCGCATGTTCTTCGAGCAGCCGGCGTTCGGGCTGCAGGAGATCCGGCTGCGGGTGGTGTCCACCATGCCCAAGGGCATCGTGCAGATCGCGCAGGACACGGAGATCGAGCTGCTCCCCGAATTCGTGGAGCAGGACGAGGAACGGCCAGCCGTCATCACGTACGACGACCTGGGCGGCCTGGGCGATACGCTGGGCCAGGTCCGGGAGATGATCGAGCTGCCGCTGAAGCACCCGCAGCTCTTCCAGCGGCTGGGCATCGACCCGCCCAAGGGCGTGCTGCTGTACGGCCCGCCGGGCACGGGCAAGACGCTGCTGGCCCGGGCCGTGGCCAGTGAGGCCGACGCCCGCTTCTTCCACATCGCCGGCCCGGAGATCATGGGCCGCTATTACGGGGAGTCGGAGCAGCGGCTGCGCGAGATCTTCCAGCAGGCCGCCCAGCAGGCGCCGTCCATCATCTTCATCGACGAGATAGACTCCATCGCCCCGAAACGGGAGGACGTCACGGGCGAGGTGGAGCGACGCGTCGTCGCGCAGCTGCTGACGCTGCTGGACGGGCTCGAGCCCCGGCAGAACGTCGTGGTCATCGGTGCGACGAACCGGGTGGACGCCATAGACGAGGCGCTGCGGCGGCCCGGCCGGTTCGACCGGGAGATCGTCATCGGCGTGCCGGACGTGCAGGGCCGGCGCGAGATCCTGGCCATCCACACCCGGGGCATGCCGCTGGAGGGCGACGTGGACATGGAGGAACTCGCCCGTGTCACCTACGGCTTCGTCGGCGCCGACATGTCCGCCCTGGCGCGTGAGGCCGCCATGGAGACCGTGCGACGCTGCGTCTCCCAGTTCGACCTGGACTCCGGCGAGATCCCGCCGGAGGTCGTGGAATCGCTGCGTGTCACCCGTGACGATTTCACCCGTGCGTTGAAGCGCGTGCAGCCGTCGGCCCTGCGGGAGATCATGATCGAGGTGCCGGACGTCACGTGGGACGACGTCGGCGGCCTCGACGACGCAAAGCGTGAGCTCCGCGAGGGCATCGAGCTGCCGCTGAAGCACCCGCAGGCCTTTGAGCGCCTGGGCATCCGCCCCGCCAAGGGCTTCCTGCTGTTCGGCCCGCCCGGCACCGGCAAGACCATGCTCGCCAAGGCCGTGGCCAGGGAGGCAGAGGCCAACTTCATCGCCGCCAAGTCGTCGGACCTGCTGTCCAAGTGGTACGGCGAGAGCGAGCAGCAGGTCTCGCGGCTGTTCCAGCGGGCGCGGCAGGTGGCGCCCACAGTCCTGTTCATCGACGAGATCGACTCCATGGCGCCCGCCCGGGGCGGCGGCATGGGCGAGCCCGCCGTCACGGAGCGCGTGGTGAACACGCTGCTGGCCGAGATGGACGGGCTGGAGGAGATGCGCGGCATCGTCGTCATTGCCGCCACCAACCGCCCCGCGCTGCTGGACCCCGCACTGCTGCGCCCCGGCCGCTTCGATGACCTGGTCTACGTGCCCGTCCCCGAGGAGGAGGGCCGCCTGCACATCCTGCGCATCCACACCCGCAACATGCCACTGGGCGACGACGTGGACCTCGAGGACCTCGCCAGCCGGACCCACGGCTACACCGGCGCCGACCTCGAGGACATCGTGCGACGCGCCGGCCTCCAGGCGCTGCGCGCCGACCTCGACGCCGACATCGTCACCATGCAGTTCTTCGAGGAGGCCATGAAGGAGACGCGGGCCTCCGTCACCCCCGAGATGGACCGGGAGTACCGGGACATGGTGCGGACGCTGAAGCAGGAGAGCCCGGGTGGAGGTCGCATCGGCTTCGAGGTGGAGCAGCCGCCGGGGCTGAGGCAGGTGGAGGTGTAGGCGCGGCGAGCCGGCGGCCGCAGAGCCGCGGCTGCCCGGCGGCAGGCTGCCCCCACGTCCGAAACGTCTTGTGCCGCAGCGGCAACTCTGCTGCTGCCCACCTGTCGATTCGCGCACCCAAAGGAAAGAGGGGCACCCAATCGGTGCCCCCCCTGCCTTGCATCCTACTTCCGAAATTAACCCGGCGTCCCCGCGCCATACCATAGCGCGTTGCGCCCTGCGGTGACCTACTTCTTCCCGCCGCGCTGGGAGGACGTGGAGCTGCCGCCACCGTTCACGATGGTGGAGAACTCGAACGTGCCGATGTCCTGCGAGTCGAACGTCCAGGTGACCGTGTAGTCCGCTACCGAGCCGGTGGCCGGGTTCACGAAGACCGCCGTGCGCACGCCAGTGTCAGCATCGCACTCGTGCTGGTGCAGCGTCGCCATCGGATCCAGCGAGACGCCCGGCATGTCGCTGCAATCCATGACCAGCGCGCCATTGAACAGGAACTCGTACTCGATGGTGAAGTTCGCGCTGTTCGCGTTCTGCTCGCCGTCGGAAACGTTGCCGCCCACCACCCGGATGCTGTAGCCGCCACCCAGGACGACGACGTTGGACGCGTCAGACATGCCGCTGTGGTACGTGAACGCGGCCTCGCTCGAGCCCGGGGTGTGCTCCTGGCCCATCTTCTTGATGGTGTAGGAGTAGCTGCCCGGCGCCAGGTCCGTATCCTCGTACTCGCTGCCCTCGACGTCCGCGATCTGCTCGCCGTTGCGGTACAGCTCGAAGTGCGCCTTCCGGCAGTCCGTGGCGGTGTGCTCGGTGTTGGCCAGTGCCTTCGCGTCGCACTCGCTCTGCAGCTCCGCGATGGTGGCGGCCCACGTCACGCGGATGGACGTCGCCCCCGTCGCCTCGGCCGTCGGCGCCGCCGGCGTCACCAGGGAGTGGTCGGCGTGTGAGCCGCCGTGGTTGAACGCCAGCCCGCCATCCATCACGGGCCCGGTGGTGTCCGCGCACGCCGCGAACATCAGCGCGGCGGCCGGAAGTACAAACAGTTTCTTCATGGGGGACTCCTCGACCAAAAGGGTTACCGACGCACCGTCGGCAGTGCCCTTCTTCGGTAGCCCGGCTGTCTCGGGGAGACCCGCGGCTTTGCGGACCGGCGTCGCCGCCGGGGTGCCCTTGTCGGAAGGTCTCGCGCCGTCGCACGATGCGAACGACGTCGAGTTCTGACGGTCTCCCTTCAGGCACGGGCCGGGCCCATTCCCGCAGTTTTCAGGAACTCGTGAGATCACATCATGTTAGCCGGAACGGGCCGCCATTCGACGCCGCGGGACACGTATTTCTTGTCTCATTTCGCACCACGGCGTGTGCCGCCGGACGTCCCGTTATGAGACGTTCGGGGGCGCGGGCCGCACGTGGCGCCGAGCTGGTTCAGCCCGGCGAGTCCCCGTCCCGGGGCGCTGGCTGGCCGGGCAGCGCCGGCAGCCGCAGCAGGTACAGTCCGAACGCGGCGACGCTGACCCCCACCAGCACCTCACCGGACATCCCCGCCAGCAGCACGCCCAGCCAGATGACGACGCGGGCGAACTCCCGTCCCGTGCGCGCGGTGCGGGCCGCCGCAACGGCCGGCTCGTGGCCGGCGCGCCAGTGGAGGGCATGGATGAGCCGGCCGCCGTCCAGGGGCGGGACCGGCAGCAGGTTGGTCACGGCGATGACGCCATTGGCCGTGGCCAGCAGCCACAGTGCGAGCACTGCCGCCGCCGGTGCGCCCGCGGCGGTGGCCACCAGTGCCGCACCGGCGGCCAGCACGGCCAGCGCCGCGCTCGCCGCAGGGCCCGCCGCCACGACCATGAGCTGGTCCCGCGGCGCGCTGAGGTTGTCCTCGCGCCGGCACAGCGCGCCGCCGGCGAAGAAGCGGATCTGCAGCACCCGGCTGCCCGCCCGCATGGCCATGACGGCATGGGCCAGCTCGTGGGCGAGCAGCGAGAGCCAGAGCCCGCCGGCCAGCCCTGCGCCCAGCAGCGCCGCGGCCGGCAGTGACAGCCCGGGCACCAGCTCCGCGCACAGCCAGCCGCCGAACAGCGCAGCACCCGCCAGCGTCACCAGCCACGACCGGTCCACGTCCAGGGGGATGCCAAGGACGGTGGTACGCAGCAGTGCGGGGTGGGCGGCGGGTCCGGCGGATGCTTCCATGCGTCCCGGGAGAGGCAAGTCCGGCGCCATGGCCGGCGTTGCGCCCCGTGTACCTTGCGACACGAGGGGGTTCACGCGCCTGCCCGTTTACGCGCCTGGCGCGCACCCCTTCCCGCGCGGCAGCGTCAGCGTAAACAGTGCGCCGTGGCCGGGTTCGCTCTCGACGGACAGCTCGCCGCCCATGCCGCGGGCCAGTTCGCGACTGATGGCCAGCCCCAGCCCCGTCCCGCCATGGGTCTGGGTGTAGCCGGAATCCACCTGCGCGAACGGCTCGAAGATCCGCTCGAGGTGCTCCGGCGCGATGCCCGGCCCGTCGTCACGTACCTGGATATCAACGGTATCGCCCCGGGCGCGCGCAGTGACCTCGACGCGTCCGCCGTCCTCGCAGAACTTGATGGCGTTCGCGACGAGGTTGACGATGATCTGGCGGAGCTGGCCGGCGTCCGCGCACACGGTGAGGTCGCCGCCCGCCGCCGGCTCGCACCCCGAGCACGCCACGCCCTTCCCCGCGGCGAGGGGGGCGACGACGCCCTCGACGTCCACGAGTGCGTCCGCAATGGACACGTCCTCCATGCCGAACTGGATCTTGCCCGCGTCCAGCTTCGCGTAGCTGAGCACGGTCTCCACGAGTCCGAGCAGGTGCCGCTGGTTGGCCTGGATCCGGCGCAGGTCCGACAGCGCCGCCTCCGGGAGCGGGCCGCGCAGCCCCGTCACGAGCAGCTCCGCGTACCCGGCGATGGCGTTGAGGGGCGTCCGCAGCTCGTGGCTCATGGTGGACAGGAACCGCATCTTCACCCGGTTCGCCTCCTCGGCCTGCGCCTGGGCCGCCTCCGCCGACTGCAGCAGTCGCGAGTTGTCGATGGCCATGGCGCAGCGCGCGGCCAGGTCCTCCGCCAGGACCAGGTCCCGCTCGGAGAACGAGTCACCGTGATTGGGGCTCACGTACGTGATGGCGCCCAGCACCTTGTCCCGGGCGAGGAGCGGGACCGACATGAACGAGCCGATCTCCAGGGCCCGCAGGATGGCGAGATTCTCCGGCGAGCGGGCGGCCTCCACGAGCATCTCGTCCGTGACGGGGAACACGACCTGGCTCTTCCTGGTCCGGACGACGGACGGCACACCCAGCGGATCGTCCCGCAGCGGCGGCCAGCCCATGACCAGTTTGTCCGCGAGCACCTGCGCGGCGGGGTCCGGGTGGATGATGGCGACCCGTCGCATGACGTCGTCCTCACACAGGTCCACCACGCACCACGAGCCGAAGTGGGGCAGGGACAGGCGCGCCACACTCGCCAGCGTCGCCTCCACATCCAGGGACCCGGCCAGCAGCCGCGTGGCCTCGAGGAGGAACGTCATGTCCCTCTCCGGCATGGGCTCCGGCCGGTCCTCGTGAGCCTCGTCCCGGGAACGGGCCAGGGGTTTCTCGTGCGTGGGTCGCGGGTCAGCGGTTCGGCTCATGGTCCGGCCTCCAGGGTTCCTGCGTGCACGGATGTACACTGCATGACTCGCTCCGCGGAGGTTCAGGGCGCGGAACGCCGCGTCGGACCCTATAGCGAAAAGCCGCCCGATGCTTATGTTTAGCCAGGCAGTGGAACGAGCCCCGAAATACGTCCCCGGCCGTACCCCCAGAGTCCGTACGCTGCCCCTCGCCCGAAG
The DNA here is from genome assembly GCA_035461245.1 of Longimicrobiales bacterium. Lineage (GTDB taxonomy): Bacteria > Gemmatimonadota > Gemmatimonadetes > Longimicrobiales > RSA9 > SH-MAG3. The sequence goes on from DATHVP010000055.1 coordinate 11,498, forward strand.
CGCCCGTGACGTCAGGAAACGCACAGCAATGCGACGCAACGCATGAACTCACCGGCCGACGCATCCGCCGAACGCCGCGGCGCGCTCATCAAGCGTATCGCGGCCGTTGCCGTTGACCTGGGCACGGCCTCGGACGAAGCCGCGCTGCTCCGCACCGCGTGTGAGGCGCCGGCCCGTGTGTTCGGGCGCGGCGCCTTCGAGTTCGTCCCCGTCGAGGGCGGCGCGGTCACGGACGGGGACAGCGGCGGGCGCGGCACCGACCGCGCGGAGCCGGTGCTCGTGAACGGCCAGCCTGCCGGTCACCTGCGCGCCGTCGGCCTGGACGACGATGATGACAGCGCCGCCCTCCTCGGCAGCATCGCCCAGCTCCTGGGCACGAGCCTGGAGACGCTGCGCGGGCGGGAGAACAGCCGTCGCATGCAGCAGGTCCTGATGACGGACCGGGCGTACTTCGAGCAGCTGTTCGCGTCGGCGCCAGAGGCGATCGTGGTGCTGGACGGCGGGGACCGCATCGTCCGGATGAACCATGAGTTCGAGCGCATGTTCGGCTACACCGCCGCGGAGGCGCAGGGCCGGACCATCAACGAACTCATCGTGCCGGAGGACCAGCAGGCGTCGGCGGGCGAACTCACGCGACAGGTGGCGAACGGCAGGAGCATCGAATCGGAGGCCGTGCGACGTCGCAAGGACGGTTCGACGCTCCCTGTCTCCATCCTCGGCACGCCCATCGTCGTCGAGGGCGACCAGGTCGCCGTCTACGGCATCTACCGGGACATCACCGCCCAGAAGGAGGCGGAAGAGGAACTGCGAAGACTGACCACGACGGACGATCTCACCGGCCTGTACAACCGGCGGGGCTTCTTCGTGGTGGGCGAACAGCAGCTGCGGCTGGCCGTCCGCCGCCGCGCCGAACTCCTGCTCCTCTACATCGACATCGACGACTTCAAGCTCATCAACGACACCTTCGGCCACGTCATCGGCGACCAGGTCCTCTCCGACATCGGCGACCTGCTGCGAAACTGCTACCGGGATTCCGACATCATGGCACGCCTCGCCGGCGCCACCAGTGTGCTCGCCCGCATGGGCGGCGACGAGTTCGTCGTCCTCGCCGTGGACGCCAGCAAGAACAGTGAGGGGATCCTGCTGAACCGGCTGCGGGAACGGCTGGAGGAGTACAACGCCGCCGTGGCCAGCCGGGGCTATCGCGTTTCGCTCAGCGTAGGGGCCGTGCGCGTGCCGCCGGAACCCGGGACCAGCCTGGACGACATCATCGCCGCCGCCGACCGCCTCATGTACGCGGATAAGCGCGGGCTGACAAAGCTCTAGGGGACCACTGCACCAACGGGGGCGGCCGCCGGGGAACGGCCGTTAACGTCGAGGAACAGCTTCAGGAGGCGATGAGCCGCTCCTGCGGACGCATGGCGCCAGCACGGGCCGGGCGCGGTGCAGGCCGCACCGGCGGCCTGTGACGGGCGGCGGTCCGGGCCGCCTCCAGGGCCTGCCGCGCCCGCTCAACGAACGCCTCCGGCGAGTCCATGTCCGGGTGGAACGCGACGATGCCCGCCTCCACCGCCGGCAACCGTACGCCCGCCGCCGCCGCCGCCTTCCGGACATTGTGCACGAAACCCTGCGCCGCCGCCGCGTCCGCGTCCGACAGCACCGACAGGAACGTGTCCGCCCGCCAGCGGTAGCGCGCCGTCAGGTTCATGCGCCGCGTCAGACGCTGCAGCAACTGGCCGAACTCGTGGACCGCACCCGCCGCCGCCGCATCGCCCTCGCGCTCCGCGAACGTCTCGAAATCACTGAACCCGAACATCACAAGGGTCACGGCGCGACCCCGTCGTGCTGCCTCGAATTCACGCGCGAGGAACTGCTCCACCAGGTCCGTCGGCTGCGTTCCCGGCCCCCGCGACGACATGACCGCCGGCGTCGCCGTCGCGAGTAGCGCCCGCAGGCGATACCACACCGACGTGACACCGCTCCCGCGGCCCCACCCTTGTGTTGTTGGGGATCCTGATGACATCTGCATCCGCTCCGCTGACTGTGTGGCTGTAGTGCTACGCACGCCACACCCCCAGTCGAGAACCATGCCATGACAGCACGTCATGCCGCACAGCCAGTTGTCATGCGGATCCTGTCTCCCGGTCCGATACCCATGTTCGGGTACCCATCATTCTTTTTGTGGCGGTGACGCAACAATGCCGCAGCCGCCTGCTGCGCTGGTGCAACAGATTGCCGGCGCGCAGCCACAGTTCCGGACGGCAGGGACCGCGCCGACCGGGGCGTGGCCAGTGCCCATCAGCGCGTCAGAACCAGCCCAGTCCGATCAACGAGATGCCGGCGCGGATGTTGTGGATCGGGCCGAGCCGCTCGCCGTCTGTGCCGCGGAACGGGGAGCGCAGCACCACGTGGTCGGCCACCTCGACGCGGATGCCCAGGGGGTTGCCGCCCACCCGGAAGCCGGCCGGCAGGATATCGAAGCCGGCGCCACCGACGAGGGCCCACTGGATCTCGTCGTCGCCGGGATAGGTGACGCCCGCCTCCGGGAAATCGAGTTCCATACCGCGGCCCAGGCCGTAGCGGACGATGCCGCCGCCCGCGCTCACGAAGGGCGCGAAGGCGTTGCCCGGGGTGGGCGACAGCAGGCGCGCGATGATGCTGGCGTCCGCGGCAAAGGTGTTGATGTCGCGGTTCTCCTCGCCGACCTGGAGCGGCCGCTGTGAAAACATGCCGTTGAGGCGTGCGCCCAGCCGTCCGCCCGCCACGTGCCACGCCTCGCCGAACGCCGTCGCCACCCAGCCGGCGTCCATGGCCAGTTCGCTGCCTGACGCGCCGGGGTTGAACGCACCGGGCAGGAGGAAGCCGGCGCCGTAGCCGGCGGCGTTGTTGTGGTCCTGCCCGGCGGCCGGAGCGGCCATGAGCAGGAGTGCGGCGACGATGTGCGCGCCGAGGGTGCGAAGCGTCCGCATGGCGGATCCTGTGTTCAGTGGAAGTCTGTTCATGGCCGGCTACGGGATATCCCGGCGGAGGACGTCCGCCACGTGGAGCCGGCGGTTCGCCGTCACGCCGTAGATGGTGGCCACCACGCAGTCCTCGGGTCCCTGCCGGAAGTCGGCGGGGCAGGCGGTGGTGCCGGGCCGGGCGGGCCCGACACGGAACGGCCCGGTGATGGGCTCCCGCAGGCGGATCTCGGCGACGGGCATATAGTGCGTGGTCTCGAGGATACGCAGCGTCCCCGCCAGGGTCGGCTCGAAGGCGTAGGTGCGGTTGCTCGCCGCACCGGGCAGGAAGGCGGCGCCGCGGCCGCCGCCGCCGCCCGCGCGGGTCAGGCCCTGCAGCCGCAGGTCCGTGCCGAAGAAGTACGTGTTCTCTCCGCCACGGGCCACGCCGAGGGTGCCGTTGTCGTTCAGCTCGACGCCGTAGACCAGGTCCGACGTGTTATTGACGATGTCCGCCACGTCCTCCACCAGCGAGCTGCGGCCGTCATCGGCGCTCCACATGATGATGCGGCTGGCCCGGTCACGGGCGCCCTCGCCGATGGCGACGAAGCGCCGGTCCCCCGACGCGGCGACGTACGTGGTGTCGGCGAGGCCGAGCCCCTCGGGCACCCTCCAGGCCGCGTCGATGTACAGTTCCACGTCCGAGCCCCGGCCCTGCAGGTTTGCCACCGCGTCCTCGATGGGCAGCAGCGGGCTGACCAGCGCCTGCCGGGGCAGGGACCCGGGCACGTGGTCGTAGATGACCGCCCGGTTGCCCATCAGGTACATGCTGTCGGCGTTGGCGATGGCCAGTGTACCCTCGGCATTCACCAGGGACCGCTCGTGGAACAGGTAGCGCGCGTCCCACTGGCCCCAGCCGTCGAGGAACTCGGCGATGCGCACACTGCCCACCGGCGCGGCGGCGGTGCTCAGCGCCGAGTAGACCAGCCGGCCGCGGGAGTCCTGCACCACGTGCTGCGGGCGGTCCGCGTAGTTGTAGAAGCGGATGTCCGTGTAGACGGTGACGCCGTCCTCGTCGGTGTAATCCACCTCGTACAGGATGATGCGGGGTATGCTGAACCGGCGGCCGACGTCTTCCGCCAGCCCGGCCGTCGAGACGAAGGACACGTTCGTGCCGCCGGAGTTCGCGACGATGAGTGTGTCCCCCGTCTGGTTCCCGGCGCGGTCCCAGTTCAGGGACAGGCCCCACGGCTGCGAGCCGACGGGGATGCCATTCTCCCGGAACTCGAGGCTCGTCAGCCCCAGCACCTCGATGCGATGCTGGCCCTGGTTGGACAGGAAGGCCAGCCCGCTGCGCGCGTCCACCACCATATCGGCGATGATGCCCACGCCGGGGATGGCGATCAGCTCGCCGCGGCCGGTACCCGGGGGAAGCGGGTCCGGTCCGCCGGGATCCGTGGGACCGGTGGGGTCGGTGTAGAGCGTGTCCCCGGCACACCCGCCGAGGCCCAGCACGGTGGCCGTCAGCAGTGGCAGGAGCCAGCGCCCCACCGGCTTGCGCCCGGCCCCACCAGCCATCTCAGCGGTCGTCTGTGTGCGCGGCATCCTGTCTCCTCGTGGGACCATGTGATCTCCCGATTTCATCGGCTTCAGGCTTTCCATTCCATGCTGGACGCCGTCACGGCGCCAATACATATTTCGACTGTACACTGGGCCCGGAGGCCGCATGTCCACCCACGGTTCGTCCATCTGGCAGCGCTTGCGCGACAACGGCGCCGCCAACTCGCCCGTGTTCCAGCACGCCCGCATCGAGCAGTCGGACATCACCACCCTCACGTGTCCCGACTGCGGCTTCGAGGAGAGCGCCCTCTTCTGGACGCCCGCCCACCATTCGCCGAAGGCCGTACTGCTGACCTGCCCGTTGTGCGGCCGGGAGGGCGCCCGTTACGACCTGCGCCGCAACCGCGGCCGCCCGCCCTACAACGTGCGCCGCGCCCTCATGTACGTCGGCGCGGCTGTCCTGCTGGGCATCTCCGTCAACGGCGCCGTCCACCGCTACGCGCCGCCGCCGGACCAGATGGAGTTCCGTCTCGAGCAGGCCCGCCGCCAGGTGGCCCGCGCGCCGGCCGCCATCCTCAACTGGGTGTCCGCCCAGGCCGACCGCATCAGCGACGCCGTCTTCGACCGGCGCTAGCGGCGCCTCCCGGCCGGTCGCGCCGCCGCTCCCTGCCGGGCTTCCTATCGGTGCGGTGACGCCATCAGGTCGCGGATCATCCGCGCCAGCAGGCGGCCGCCCTCCCGGCTGATGTCGCCTTCCAGGCTGGCCCGGAACTGCTCCACCCGCTGCCGTTCCCGGAGGTAGTAGATGACCTCGGGCGTGACGTGCATGGCGTCCCGGCACAGGGCCTGGAGGTGCATCAGCTCCGCCAGGTTGTCGAGGCCGTCCGCCTCCAGCGCCGCCATCTCGTCCAGCAGCCGGTTCAGTTCCGCGATCCAGTCGTGGAAGTTGTTCTCGGTCTTCAGGTAGTACGTCGCCTCGCCGGTGAACAGCAGTTCCACGGCCTTGTGCTCACCCGGCGTCAGCGCCTCGCCCGCCTCCAGCTTGCCGGCGATGAGGGCGTACGCGTCGCTGAGCGTCTCCTGGAACGTCTCCCGGCACAGGCTGTCCAGCGTGCGCAGCTTCTGGTCGAGGCGCTCGACACCGTCCATGTGCGGGTCCACCAGTGCGGGCCCGCCCGTCTCCACCGTGTGACGCAGCTTCTCCTGCAGCATCTCGAACGAGCTGCGGGCCGCCGTCCGTACCGTCGTGTTCATCCCGGCTCCAGGGTCAGGAATTCTCGTTGGTTCCGTCAGCGTCGCGCGGCGCCGGCCGGGGCCGTGCCGGTCGCGACGACGGCTGTCTCATCGATGTCGGTGGTATCCGCCTCCACGGGCTCCGACACCGGCGCGCCGGGTCCGTCGAAGACGGTGAGGCCGGCGTCGCCGCCGGCGTCCACGCCCAGCCCGACACGGGTCTCGCCGGCCCGGTTCGCGAAGACCAGCGTCGAGGACTCGTCGGGCATGAGCCCCAGCACGGCCCGGGTCCGGCCTGTCCGGTCGGCGAAGACCAGGTTCGCCGTCTGGTCCGGCAGGAACGCCAGCACGGCCCGGGACCGGCCCTCGTCGTCGGTGAGGCTCAGGCCCGGCGAGCCGTCGGCCAGCAGCGTCATGCGCAGCCGGTCACTGCCCGCGTTGTCCTGCATGCTGAAGCGGACGCCGCCCTCGGGTGTGGAGCCCAGCACGGCGCGCACGTTGTCGGCCCCGTCCCGCAGCACGAACTGGCGGGCCTGGACCGTGTCCGCGACGCGCCCGCGCTCGGCGTTCACCAGCAGCGCCATGCCCGTGGACAGGGCGAGGGCCAGCACCACGCCGCCGGCCATGAGCCGGACGTGCCGCTGCAGCCGGCCGTTCTCCCGCTCCAGCACGTCCACCCGGCGGCCGAGGACCGCCTCGATCTCCCGGACCAGGTCGGCGGACGCCGTCGTCCGGGCCGACCCTTCATGCTCACTCATCCGGCCTCCATCAGGAAATACGATTCACATGCCCGGTCGAGCATGCTCCTCTCCAGCGAACGTTCCCGGCCGTAGTACCGGGCTACGTCACAGACGTGGTCCGCCACGTCACGGGGGTGGCACGCCCGGGGCTCGAGGCCCTGCGTGCCGTAGTAACGCGCGTACAGGTGGTCCACCGCCGTCGGGTCGAAGACGATGCCCCGCTCGTCACAGCAGCGCCGCAGCATCTCCGCATACTGGCCCCGGTCCGGGCCCTTCACCTCGATCTTGTAGCGGATCCGGCGCAGGAACGCCTCCTCCACCAGTTCCGCCGGGTCCAGGTTCGTGGCAAAGACCAGCAGGCAGTCGAAGGGCATGGTGAACTTGGTGCCCGTGTGCAGGGCCAGGTAATCCCGGCGCTGCTCCAGCGGGATCATCCACCGGTTCAGCAGGGCCCGGGGCTCGACGCGCTGGCGCCCGAAATCGTCCAGGATGAGCACGCCGTTGTTCGCCTTGACCTGGACGGGCGCCTGGTAGACCCGGCTGACGGGGTCGTGGCGCAGTTCGAGCTGCTCGAAGGTGAGCTCACCGCCGGTGATGACCGTGGGCCGCCGGCAGCGCACGTAGCGGCGATCGAACGTCGGCGCGTCGGCGCGCCAGAGCGAGTCGCCCGGCGCCACCGCGTCCCGCCCCTCGTCCTCCACCGGCGGGTGGTGGTGCACCGGGTCGTAGACCATGATGATCTGGCCATCCACCAGCACGGCGTGGGGCACGTAGACGGCCCCGCCCAGCAGCGCCGCGATGGTCTCGGCGATGAGCGTCTTGCCGTTGCCGGCGTCGCCCCAGAGGAACAGGGACCGGGCCGAATTGATGGCCGGGCCCAGCCGGTCCAGGAACGTGGGCGTCACGACCAGGCCCCTGAAGCCCGCGTGGATGGCGTCCCGGGTGAGGTGCACGTTGTGCACACTCTGCCGGGCCACCCCCGCCTCGTATGCCTTCAGCGTGACTGGCGCCGGGCCCACGTACTGGGTGGCGGCCATGGAGGCCAGCGCCCGCTCGGTGCCCAGGTGCGAGAGGTCGAAGACGTAGGCCGAGCGGGCGTGTCCCGCCGTGCCGCGCACCTCCACCATGCGCCGCTGCTGCAGCACCATGAGGATGTCGTCCAGCACGGTGAACGGCAGGCACACGATGCCCGCCAGGTCGCCGCCGCTGGTGGCTCCACGGGTGTGCAGCGCGCGCAGCAGCAGGTCCGCCACGAAGCCGGCGCTCAGGCCGGTGTCCGCCAGCGTCTCGGGCACGGGCGGGCCGCCGGCGCCGACGTCGAATGTCGGCCCTCCCGGCGGCGCCCCGGCCGCGAGCACACCTGACGGCTGCGCGTCCACCCTAGTCCACCTGGAGGAGCGTGTTGTAGATGTTGATGGCCGCCGGGCCCATGAGCACCACGAACAGCGCCGGGAAGATGAAGACCAGCAGCGGGAACAGGATCTTGACGGCCGTCTTCGCCGCCGCCTCCTCCGCCCGCTGCTTCCGCTTCACCCTCATGGTGTCCGCGTGCACGCGCAGCGCCTGCGCCACGGACGTACCGAACCGGTCCGTCTGGATGAGCATGGTGGCCAGCGAGCGCAGGTCGTCCACGCCGCTGCGCTCGCCCAGCCCCCGCAGCGCCTCCTCCCGGGTCCGGCCCGCCCGGATCTCCAGGTTCACCAGAGTCAGCTCCCGGGCCATCTGCGGGCTGAGCTGGTTGATCTCCTGGGCCACCCGCACCATGGCGTGGTTCAGGCCGAGGCCCGCCTCCACGGTGGTGACCAGCAGGTCCAGCGTGTCCGGCAGCGCCATGCGCAGCTCCTTCTGGCGCTTGCTTATCCGGCCGTCCAGGTAGAACGATGGCACCAGCCAGCCGAACACGGCGGCCATGAGGCCGGCCAGCACGCCCAGCCCGCCCAGCAGCGGCGTCAGGAACAGGACCGCGACGCCCGCCAGTGCCAGCGGCAGCACCACGCGCACGCCCCAGTAGACCGCCGGCGCGCCGGGCGACTGGAAGCCGGCCTGGGTCAGGCGCCGGCGGACCTCGCTCTGGTCCGTCTCCGCCCGGACCGTGCGCTCGCCCAGCTCCTGGAGGATGGCCTCCCAGCGCTCCCGCCGCTTCATGCGGCTGTTGCGCTGGACGGCCTCGAACGCGCCGGACGTGCCGGCCAGTTCCAGCTCCGCCAGCCGCCGGCCGATGACGGCGGGGCGGGCGGGCACGGCCTGGGCCACGGCGTAGACCACCAGGCCCACGGTGGCGGCAATCAGGACGGCTACCAGGTAGATCATATCAGAACTCGATGTTGGTGATGCGCCGCATCCACATGTAGCCGATGCCCTGGGCGATGAGGGCGCCCCACAGCATCTTCCGGCCGGGCTCCGTCTCCCACAGCGGCCGCAGGTAGTCCGGGTTGGATACGAAGATGAAGCCGGCAATGGCCAGCGGCAGCGCGCTCAGCACGTACATGCTGAACCGGCCCTCCGCCGTCAGCACCTTTACCTGCCGCTGCAGCTGGAAGCGCTGGCGGACGATGTGCGCCAGGTTGTCCAGGATCTCCGTCAGGTTGCCGCCCACCTCCCGCTGGATGAGGACGGCCGTGACGAAGATGCGCACGTCCACCAGCGGCATGCGGTCGGCGAAGGACGCCAGCGAATCGGCGAACGACAGGCCGAAGCGCTGCTCCTCGAACATCATGAGGAACTCGCTGGAGACCGGGTCCGGCATCTCCTCCGCCACCATCTTCAGCCCCGACGAGATGGGGTGCCCCGCGCGGATGGCCCGGCCCAGCAGGTCAATGGACTCGGGGAACTGCTCCTCGAACTTCGCCAGCCGGCTGGAGCGCCGGTTCCGCACGAACATGTACGGCGCCAGCCCGCCGGCCGCCGCCGCCACCACCGGGATGAGACCGCCGCCGGTGATGAGGAACGCCATCATGCCCGCGGCCACGGCGCCGCCGGCCATGAAGACCAGGTACGCCTGCACCGTCCAGCCCAGGCCCGCCTGCTGGAGCATGTGCTTCGCGTCCCGCAGGTGGGGCAGCCGGGCCGCCACCGTCTCGATCCATGCCGCCTCGCCCGACGCCTGCGTCCGGAAGATGGAGCCGGCGCCGGGGGCGATGGACTCCAGCCCCTCCGTGTCCAGCCGCTGCAACTGGCTGGCGACGGCGCGCCGGCGCCGCATGGCGCCGATCCACTCCACGAGCACGGCCACGGCCACCGTGGCCAGGGCCACGGCCACGAACACGAGGACGGCGGACAGCCAGGGCGCGTTGGCGTTCATTGCCAGCCTCCCCCGCCGCCCATGGAGCCGGCGAACATGCTGGCCGGCAGCGGGATGCCGTAGGCCTTGAGGCGGTCCGCGAAGCGGGGGCGGATGCCCGTGCTGCGGAACTCGCCGATGACGTTGCCCTCCTCGTCGGTGCCCTCGCGCTCGAAGACGAAGATGTCCTGCATGGAGATGACGTCGCCCTCCATGCCCACGATCTCCGCGATGGTCATGACCTTGCGCTGCCCGTCCGTCATGCGGCTGAGCTGGATGACCACGTCAATGGCGCTGGTCACCTGCTGCCGCATGGCCTTCTCCGGCAGGTTCAGCCCGGCCATGGAGATCATGGTCTCCAGCCGCGCCAGCGCGTCCCGGGGCGTGTTCGCGTGCAGCGTGGTCAGCGAGCCGTCATGGCCCGTGTTCATGGCCTGCAGCATGTCCACCGCCTCCGAGCCGCGGACCTCGCCCACGACGATGCGGTCCGGCCGCATGCGCAGCGCGTTGATGAGCAGCAGCCGCTGGTTGACCTCGCCCTCGCCCTCCACGTTCGCAGGCCGCGTCTCCAGCCGGACCACGTGCGGCTGCCGCAGCTGCAGCTCCGCCGAGTCCTCGATGGTGACGATGCGCTCGTCCGACGGGATGTACGAGGACAGCACGTTCAGCAGCGTCGTCTTGCCCGCGCCGGTGCCGCCGGAGATCAGGATGTTCAGCCGCGCCTTGACCACGCCCCGGAGCAGTTCCAGCATGGGCTCGGTCATGGCCCCGTACTTCAGCAGGTCCTCGCCCGACAGCGCGTCCAGCTTGAACTTGCGGATGGAGATGTGGGGCCCGTCGATGGCCAGCGGCGGGATGATGGCGTTGACGCGGGAGCCGTCGGGCAGGCGCGCGTCCACCATGGGGCTGGACTCATCGATGCGCCGGCCCACGCCGGACACGATGCGGTCAATGACCTGGAGCAGGTGCTTGTCGTCCTTGAAGCGCACGTCCGTGGGGAACAGCTTGCCCTTCCGCTCGACGATGACCTGGTCATACGTGTTCACCAGGATGTCCGAGACCTCCGGGTCCTTGAGCAGCGGTTCCAGCGGGCCGTAGCCGAAGATCTCGTCCAGGATCTGCGTGCTCAGCGCCTCCCGCTCGTCGTAGTTGAGGGGGACGGTCTCCTTCGCCAGCAGCTCGTGCAGCACCTTGCGGATCTCCGCCAGGACCTGGCTCCGCTCGAGGCTGTCAATGCGGGACAGGTTCAGCCGCTCCAGCAGCTTGCGGTGCACGCGGCCGCGGATCTCGTGGGTAGGCGAGGCGCCGTTGCCGACGGCGGCGGGCGCCGGCCCTTCGGGCGTTTCCGGCGACGGCGCCAGCGGCACGTTCTCCAGCCACGGTGCCGCCGGCGCCGTGCTGTCCGCTGCGTCCAGCCATGACGGCCGGTCGTTCCTGGATTCCATGCTGCTTCTCCTAGTCTCCTGAGCCGCCGAAGAGGCGCTTCAGCCCCCTGAGCCGGCCGCCGCGGCCGCCGGTCTCCTTGAGGCCGGTGATCTCGGCGCCCAGGTTGCGCAGGTCCGCGGCGAAGGGCGAGCCCTTGCCGTGGCCGTTGAGCATGACGGGCTCGCCGGTGTTCATGGCGTTGATGACCGTCTCGTAGTCGTTGGACAGGCGCCAGTGCACGTCCAGCCCCAGCGTGCGCTGCACCTCGTTGATGCTGATGGCGTTGTCCGGGTGGTAGCGGTTCACCACCAGCTTCACCCGCTCCTTGAGCTGGCCATTGGTGATGCGCTCCAGCAGCGGCAGCGAGCGCTTGATGTTGCGCAGCGATGGCAGGTCCACAACCGTCACCACGTAGATGGCGTCCGCCTGCTCGAACGCGGCCATGGCCGCCGGCGAGAAGGACTTGGGCGTGTCCACCAGCACGTAGTCGTACTGCTGCTTCAGGAACTGGAAGATCTTGCGCGCCTGCTCCGTGCTCACCTGCTCCACCTTCTCCGGCTGGAACGGCGCAGACAGCAGGTGCACGCCCGACTCGTGGCGCTCGATGTACGAGGCCAGCAGCTCCTCGTCCATGCGGTGAAAGTTCCTGACCAGGTCCACGAAATTGAAGCGCGGCTGTACGCCCATGAACAGCGCGATCTCGCCCAGCTCCAGGTCCATGTCCGCCAGCAGCACCTTCTTCTCCGTGAGCTGGTGCAGGTGCACCGCCAGGTTCGTCGCCACCGTCGTCGAGCCGCTGCCGCCCTTGGCGCTGAAGAACGCGAACAGCTTCCCCGGCTCCCGTGCGCCGCTGGCCGTGCCCAGCCGACGGTCCAGCCGCTCCAGCACGTCGGCCACCGACTCCGGCGTGATGGGCTTCGTCAGGTACTCGGACACGCCCGCGCGCATGGCGTTCATGAGCAGTTCCGGCGACGGCGCGGGCCCGGCCGCCACGATGCGCAGCTCCGGATGGGAGTCCGTGAGGAACTGGGCCAGCCGCACGCCCAGCCCCGGGTCCTGCTCCAGGTCCATGAACAGCACCGCCGGCTTCGCCTGCCGCAGCCGCTTGAGCTGGTCCTCGGCGAACTCGCCGAACGGGACCGTGATCTCCGCCGCCACCACGACGGGCCGCCGGCCCGCCGCCAGTGCCTTGCCCAGCGCCTCGCGGAACGTCGCGTCCGTTGATATGACCGCTGCCGGAATGTTGCCTGCCATTGTTTGCACCGTCACTTGACCAGCCGGATGGTGAACGCCATGGACGCGCAGTCCGAGTCGTCGCAGTCGCCTGCCAGCCCTTCCATGGGGAAGATCCGGCCCCACACCGTGTAGGGCTTGGCGGAGCTGGCGCCCTTGTTCTCGTCGTGGCTGAAGAAGACCCGGGCGAAGTTGGTCACCTGGACCTGGCCCGTGCCCGACGTCTTGTCGAAGAGGTCCGAGTCATACAGCACCACGTTGCCGACCCTGGGGCTGCTCGCCCAGTCGTCCCGGTTGAACGTGCCCGTACCCGTGTCGTACATCAGCCCCGGGTCCGAGCCCAGGAGCTTCTCCATCCCCTTGCGGACCTGGCCCAGGCCGTCGCCGCCCTTGCCGTCGGTGACGTTGCCGGGCTTCTCCCACAGCAGCTCGTCGTCCATGGCCGCCGACTGGCCGTCCACGCACTTCTCGGAGATGAACGGCTCGATGTTGCCCAGCCCCGGCGGCTCCTTGTCGTTGAAGCCCACCAGCACGTACTCCTCGCCGCCCACCACCCAGATCTGCACCAGCTCGCCCCACGCGTACGTGCCGCCGGGGCCGAAATCCTTTTCCGGCAGCGCGAACGGCTTCAGGCAGTCGGCGGCCACCGAGTTGCGCACCTCGGCCTCCGCGGCGGCGGCAACGGGCAGCTCGCCAATGCCCCAGATCCCGGCGAAGAAGGTGCGCACGGCCGGGCGCCGCACGGTGGCCCGCACCCGGAGCGCGGAAGAGGTGTTGGTGAGGACCTCGATCTCCACCTCGTCCGCCGTGATGGGGTCGTGCAGCATGCTGTTGCGGGTGGCGAAGTCCACGCCCCTGGTCTGGGCCAGCTCCGCCCGGGCCGCCAGCGGCGCGTCCATGTAGGCGCTGGCGGCGGCCAGGGCCGCGGCGTCAGCAGCGCCCTGCGCATCGCTCCGGCCGCTGAACAGCATGCCGGTGTCAATGGCGAAGGCCGCCAGGCCCACGATGACAACGAGCATGAGGGCCACCACAACGATGACCGCGCCCTCGCGCCGCTTCTCCAGTCGGAACCGCTTCATGTCCAGGTTCATGGCTTCTTCTCCCCCGGGCTTACTGCCCGGTGTGGTGCTTCTCAATCCAGGTCCCCACCGCCGTTGCCACCGCCGCCGGTGCGTGCCGGCGGGGGCATCGGGTGCGGCGGTGTGGGCCGCAGGTGGCCGTCCCGGCGCCACGTATCCACCTCGCCCGGCGGCACCGGCGGCGCCGTGTCGTACGGGCTGACCAGGTACGGCGTGACCAGCACCAGCAGCTCCATCTGGTCCTCCAGCCGGCGCCGGGACTGGAACAGCGAGCCGATGATGGGCAGTGAGCCCAGGATGGGCAGGCGCGTTATGGTTTCCGACGACGTGTTGTCCAGCAGCCCGGCGATGGCGAAGGTCTGCCCCTCCATCAGCTCGATCTCCGTGTTCGCCCGCCGCATGAGCAGCGTCGGCACGGCAAAGCCGCCGATGACCAGGCCCGTGCTGAAGTCCAGCGACGAGACCTCCGGCGCCACCTGCAGCCGGATGGCGCCGCCGGCGGTGATGACCGGCCGGAAGTTCAGCCGCACGCCGAACTCCCGCCATTCGATGGTGACCCGGCCGATGTCGCCGCCGGACTGGGCGACAGGGAACGGGAACTCGCCGCCGGCGAGGAACGAGGCCTCCGCGCCGTCCACGGCAATGAGGTTCGGCTCCGCCAGCGTGCGGATCTCGCCGGTGGTCCGCAGCGCGCGGAACACCGCCTCCAGTGAGGCGCCGGGGTCCATGATGAGCAGGCGCATGAGCCCGTCGGAGATGGTCTCGATGACCCAGTCCGAGTCACGGCCGGACACGTTCTGCGGGTTGCGCGCGGCCAGGTCGCTGGCCAGCTCCCGGACGGCGCTGCGGGAGACCTCGGCGATACGGACCTGCAGCATGACCTGCTGGTCCGCCGCCATGTCCAGGTTGCTCACCACGATGGCGCCGGTGCCCTCGGCGATGGACTGGATCTGCCGGGCGACGCGGGCGTCCCGCACGTTGCCGGCGAGGATGACCATGTTGCCGACGGCGGTGACCGTCACGTTCTCGTTGGGGAACAGCGCTTCCACTGTGCGCCGCAGGGCCGTGGCGTCCACCGTCACCTCGACGGTGTAGGAGCGCCGGCCGCCATTGCGGTCCCAGATGATGAGCGTGGTGGTGCCCAGGGCGATGCCGTCCACCAGCACTTCCTGGGGCGAGACGACGGTGGCGTTGGCGATCTCCGGGTTGCCGATGGAGACCCGTTCCACGGCCACCGGCTGCACCAGCAGCTCCGACTGGCCCACGGGGATCACCACCGAGCCCGCCGGCCGCACGATCTGCCCGGCCACCGGCGCCGTCCAGCCGGAAAACGCCAGCAGCAGCGCCACGCCGCCCATCCACCATCCACCCGACCCGGTACGCGCCCGGGCCCTTGCATTGCCAGTCATGGCCATCCTGTCGTTGTGCGATGAGTGCCGGCCGCGCCGTCGCGGCCGGTTACCGGAACGAGTTGAGCGTGCGTACGCCGCCGCGGATGGTCTCCACGACGTTCTGGTCCTGCCGCGTGGGCGCCACCGGCCGGGCCGCCGGGCCGCCGCTGCTGGCCGGCGCCGTGCCCTGGAGCAGCCCCGTCAGCCGGGCACCGCCCGTGGCCGCCGGCGCCATGTCCAGCATGCTGCGCAGCGCGAGCTGGATGCGGCCCTCGCTGGCCGCCAGCGTCAGCTTCTCCGCGTCCGCCGGCGTGACCAGCAGCGTGATGACCGACACGTTGTACGGCTTGCCTTCCGGGTCGCGGGCCACCGTCTGCCCTGCCGCCAGCACCGGCACGTTCTGCAGGATGACCCGTGTCGTCGTGGTGCTGTTCTGGTCCAGCGTGACCATCACGTCCACCCGCGTGCCGACGGTGACGAAGCCCGCCACCTGGATGACCTCGTCCACCCGGACGCTGACGGCGCGCATGCCCTCGGGAATCAGGATGGGCAGCCCACCGCCGCCGTCCCGGGACGCCAGCCGGTCCGACAGCAAGGGCTCATTGGCCCGCACGTCCGTGAGCAGGCCCCGGCCCACCAGCTCCTCCACGGAGCCGGCGTAGCCCAGCGGCAGCACCTCGCCCGGCCAGTCCACCAGGCGCACGTCCTCCGGCGCCAGCAGCGAGCCCGTGGGCAGGTCCCGGGCGGCCACCGCCAGCCGGACCTTGCCGCCGGTATTGACCAGCGCGGCCACCGACGGCGGCGCCTCGCGCTGTAGCTGGCCCAGCGCCAGGTAGCCGGCCATGGAGCCGGTGCCCACGGCCAGCAGGAGTATGATGAGCAGTCGCCTGGTCCTCATTGCCGCACCAACCTATTCGTTCCGCATGACGAAATTCGTGGACAGCACCACTGCGTCCACGCTTCCACTGCCGCCCAGCAGGCCGATGACCGGCCTCAGGAAATCAAAGGGGTAGGGCGCGCGGATGACCACACGCGCCTCGCTGCCGCTGTCCGCGCCCCAGCCGCAGCCGGCCACCATCACGTCATCGGCGGCGCCCGTGGGGGCAGCCCAGCCGTCGCACGTCGCGGCGTAGCTGCTCACCGTGCCGTCCCAGGTCAGCCCCGTCACCGTCAACCGGTTCTGGATGGCGGTCGTCACGGTGGCGTCCTTGTCCAGGCCGTCCCGGACCACCGCCCACCGGGCGCCCTCCCGGGCGGCGTCGGTGATGACCTGCTGGCGGTGCCAGGCCCGGCCGAACTCGATGATGCCGAACAGCATGACGATGAGCAGCGGCAGCACCAGCGCGAACTCCACCGCCGCCGCGCCGGGCCGGTCGCCCCGCAGGATTCTCGAGCGCATCAGACCACGCCTCCGTACCAGATGGCGAACAGGGTTCCCGCCGCTATGGCGACGCCATAGGGGAGCGTCACCGCGCCGGGAGATTCCTTCGTGCGGCGCTCGCCGCCGTGGCCGGCGGTGACTACGTACTTGAAGAGGCCGCCGGTGTTCAGCAGCAGCGGCAGGATGACGCCGCGCCGCGTGGCGTACGCCACGGCCATGACGCCGCCAAAGACGGCCGTGGCCAGCACGGCGGTGATGAAACCGCCCAGGCCCAGGAAGCCGCCCACGGCGACCAGCAGCTTGGCGTCGCCGCCGCCCACGCCGCCCATGGCGAACAGCGGCAGCAGCAGCGCCAGCGCCACGCCGGCGCCCAGCAGCCCCGCGCCCAGCGCCGGCCAGCCCAGCAGCGCACGCAGCGCCAGCGCCACCCCCAGCGCCGACAGCGTCAGCACGTTGGGGATCCGGCGGGTGCGCACGTCCATGACGGCGGCAACGGCCACCGTGAGGACGAGCAGGACGGTGAGTGCGGTTTCAGTCATTGATAGTTGGCCGGTTATCCGGGTCAGGACGCGGGCTGTGTCAATGCGTCCTCAAGCTCGCCGTTGCCGAACACGGCGTTTAAGGAGTCGCCCAGTGCTGTCACCGCTACGACGATCACGATAGCGA
>DATHVP010000056.1:0-11845 GCA_035461245.1 Longimicrobiales bacterium
CACGACATCAGCGACGCCGAATGGCTGGAGATCGGGTCACCGGCGCGGCTGGACGCGGCGCGGCAAGCACTGGGAGGGTAGCGCGAACGAACGACCAACCCACAATGTTGCGGATTGGTACGGTGTCGAACGAGAGGTCCAGGCTTGAGGGGGAGATAAGCTCATGCATGCGAACAATGTGCTGCGCGGTCAGCGCGGAAAACCGCTCCCGTCCTACGTCGCCGGCTGGATTCTGCTGCTCACCGCGCTTCCCGGCGTCCTGTTCCTCGCGCTCATGATCCATGAGGCGCTGTCGGATCCGCAAGGAAGTGGTTACGGAGTACTGGGCGTCGACCTCACCTCGCTTCAGTTCCTCGCTGTTTCCCCCGTGGTGGCGCTACTCTTCGCCAGTACGGCAGCCCTGGGATATGGTCTGGTTCGTGGACGGCCATGGTCTCGGCCGCTGGGCACCGGCCTCTGGTTCGGGATCGGGCTGGTCACGGGTGGGATGCAGATTTACGCGGGGCTGGGCGTCGCCCGTGCCGTTTGGCCCGTTCTCTGGGGACTCGTGTGCTCTGCCGCCGCGTTCTGGTACTTCTACGGGCGCAGGAACGTCCGCGCATACCGGCACTGACACCGGCCACCCGGCGCCGCACAGGATTCCGGCTTCACATCACTGGTAGCGAGAAGCCGCCTGTGCCGCGGTAGCGGTCACGCCCAGGTCCCGGACCAGGCCGTCAGCGACATCGTAGACCCAGCCGTGAATGGCCAGGGGCGCGCCGCGGGCCCAGGCGTCCTGCACGATGGTGGTCCGGCCGACATTGGCGACCTGCGCCATGACGTTGAGTTCGCACAGCCGGTTGCACCGTGCGGTTTCCGTGGGCAGTGCGTCGAGCTCGGGCTCGTGCTGCCAGCGCACGTCCTGCACGTGGCGCAGCCAGTTGTCGCTCAGCCCCATGCGCTCGTCCCGGAGCGCCGCCTGGATGCCGCCGCAGCAGTAGTGGCCGCACACGATGATGTCGGTGACGTCCAGCTTTTCCACTGCGTAGTGGATGACCGACAGGCAGTTCAGGTCGGCGTGGACGACGATGTTCGCGATGTTGCGGTGCACGAACATCTCGCCGGGCGCCAGGCCGACGATCTCGTTGGCGGGCACGCGGCTGTCCGAGCAGCCAATCCACAGGTATTTCGGCGCCTGCTGCGCCGCCAGCCGTATGAAGAAATCAGCGTCCCTTTCGAGCTGCCGGGCCGCCCACGCCCGGTTCTGCTCGATGAGCTTTGTCAGGCTCGACATCAGCGTCCGCCCGGCATGGGACCGGTGACCTGCACGAAGTCGTACGTCTCCGTCACCGTCATCTCCCCGCCGGGGAACGTCACCACCTGACGCCGTTCCAGCGGCAGGCCCGTGGCGCGATCGAGCCAGAGCGTGGCCTCAGCCGTACGCGAGCCGGCGACGATGATGTCGAAACGCCACGCGACGCGGGCGTCGTCACTCGCCTCCTCGTCCTGCCGGACGTCGCTGAGTTCCACCCACTCCGCCACACCGCCACTGGCATGGTCCGGCGGCAGCCCTGCCGTCAGTCGCGCCAGGTTGTGGAGGATGCCCATGCGGGTGAGCCCCAGTGCGAGAGCCGGCCACAGCGCATCCGGCACGGGCTCGCTGAAGCGGCGCTGAGCTGCGCCGCCGGCCATGGTGTCGCCGGCCGCATCCAGGCGCACTGTCACCGCGTCCTCGCCGAAGGTGCCGTCCGCCGCAAGCTCCACCCGCTGCGGGCCGGCCGGGTCCTGCTCCAGCCGCAGCGTGCCGGCGAGGTCCGCGGTGAACGCGCCGGCGGAGGTCACCCGGAAACGCAGTTCCAGCGACGTCGCGTTCAACAGGCGCGCCTCCACCGCAGGCACGTCCGCGGGCGGGGCGGACGTGCTGCCGGGGGTGCCCTGGCCGGCCACATTGCAGCCTGCCGCCGCCAGCCAGAGCGGCAGCAGGGGCAGCCACGCCGTTTGCCTCATTGTCGTCCTCTCACCGGGCGTTGTCGGCGGCGCCAGCCGTTGGAGGTGACGCAGTGCAGCTACAGTAGCGGCGTGGGCCGATGCGCCGCCAGCATCAGCCGCGCGCCAATGGCATCAGCCCCGCCCGGATTGGCGCGCGTTCGAGATGGCGCCCACGTAGACGGCGAGCATCACGAGGGCGCCGCCGGCGGCAACCGTCGGCGTGAGCGGCTGCCCCAGCAGCAGGATCCCCAGCGCCACGGCCACCACGGGCATGGCGGTGATAGCGTACACGGTAGCGGACGCCGTCCAGCGACGGATGACGTAGAGGAAGAGCTGGAACAGGCCGACAGAGCCGAGGAGTACCAGCCATGCGACAGCCGCCAGCGTCGCCGGCTGGCGCGGCAGTGTCCACGGCTCCGCCACCGCCATCGAGCCCATGGTTAGCAGTATGGTGCCCGCCGTCATGCCCAGCGCGTTCATCATGAGCGGGTGCACCTCGCGCAGCGCCCGCGCGACGACGCTGGACGCCGACGCCGCGATGGTCCCGCCGATAGCCGCAGCCAGCCATGCGCCCCGGACGTCGCCGCCCAGCGTACCCAGCGACAGCACGGCGATCCCCGCCACGGCCAGCACACCACCGAGGAGGCCGCGCACGGTGAGCCGCTCCTGGCCCAGCGCGGCGGCAATGGCCAGGGTGAACAGCGGCACCGCCGCCATGATCACCGAGACCGTCCCGGCGCTCAGGCCGACGAGCGCGTAGTACAGCCCGGCGTAGGCGACGCCGAAGCCCAGCAGCCCGTAGAGCGCGGCGCCCGCCGCCTGCCGGCGACGCGGCAGCGGCACGCCTCGCATCCACGCGAGAAGGAAGAACAGGATGGCGGCAATGCCGAAGCGGATGGCAGCACCGAAGAACGGCGGCAGTTCGTTGTTGCTGATGCTCACTGCCACGAAGTTGGCGCCACCGATCAGTACGGCGCCGGCGAATGCGGCGAGGGTGCTTGTACCGGGCTGTTGGGTCATGTCCGCAGGCGTTCGCGCAACGTCGTGCTTCGCGGTCCTGCCCCATAGTAACGGCCAGGCGCCGGTCAGAGTACAGTTATGGCAGTGGGGCGGCTGTGAAAGTCAGCGTCGTGTCCAGATGGCGATGACGCCGCAGCCGGACCGTGACCCGGAGAACTGCGCTGGCACGCTGGCTGAACCGGGATAGACTTCCATGCCCTGGACCTCGGACCAGTGCAAGGAGTTGATGGCTTCCCAGGCATTCGGGAATCTGAGGCTCACCTCGATGCCATCGATCCATACAGACGGCGCGCACTGCGTCCGGCTGTTGTGGATGGCTCCGCCCCGGGCGTGGTTGACCACCGTGATGCTGCCCACGGTACGGAGCAGGTCACTCACGCGCTCGGGCTGCCGTTCCTCGATGGCCTCGCGCAGGATGTAAGCGCCGCCCATCTTCCGTTCCGCACGCTCGAGGAAATCCGAGATGGCCAGGTTCGCGTGGAGCCGCGCCGGCCGGCCTACCACCTCCAGCGGCGCCAGCGGCACGGCGTCAATGCCCATGCGCACGATGACCTCTACTGCGTCGTCGGCCACCTGGACCTCCGGTGTCAGGACTTCGCGGTAGCCGATGGACGCGGCCCGGAGCTGGTAGGTGCCAGCGCGGACGCGGAGGAAGCGGAACGCGCCGGTGGCGTCGGACGTCGTCGTCGCAACACGCCGCTGGCGGCTGTCCAGCAGTTCCACGCTGACGTCCGCAATGGCGCTGTCCGACGTGAACTCCAGCACCCGCCCGACGATGGCGCCGGCGGCCTGCGCGCTGGCGGCGGCTGGCATGAGCGTGGCCGCCAGGAGGACGCCGAGGGCCGCGGCGTATACCGGCCGGATGTACCGGCTGATTGACGCCGTGTTCATCGCATCAGCAGGTCGTGCCGGAGCAGGCCGTGTCCGGGCGTTTCCAGGGCAACGGCGCGGCTGCGTGCTGCCCGAAGCTCCACATCGGTGGACGGAGGCAGGCCACACAGGATGAATCGGCCGTAGCCGTCGGTGACGGCGCGGGACTCTGCCCGTCCGCGCCGGGCCGCCGGATCTCCATCGGCAGCCGGGTCCACGGCGGGCACGCTCCAGGTGGCCAGCACCGGCACACCGGGGGCCGGTGTGCCCGAGTGGTCCACCACGAACCCGACGGCATACACCTCGTCGCGCTCATCCCGTGGACATGCCGCCGCCGCCGGCACAGCCAGCGACACGAACGCCTTCGCATCCTCCGTCACGGCAACCGTCGTGGTGACGATGGGCAGGGCCAGGGAATCCGTGTAGGCGTGGAAGAAGCCCACGCGGTACTCGGCGGGCGGGAGCCCGGCCATCTCGAACCGGCCCTCCGCATCCGTGCGCGCCACCCGGCCGGTGCCTGACGCGAACACGACGGCGGCGCGCAGCGGTCGTCCGCGCGTGCTGTCGTACACGACGCCGCTGAGGGTGGCACGGGCCGGCGCAACCGAGCCTGCCGCATCGACGTAGCGCACGGCGCCGCCGGCTTCGCGGATGGTCAGGCCGGCGGCACGCAGCACCTGCAGCAGGTCGGGCGACGCGCCGCGGGCGGAAGCGGGCAGCGTACGGCGCGGTCCGGCCTCGGGCATGCGGATCCACCAGTCCGTGACGATCCACGCGCCATTGGCGAGCCTGCGGAAATCGACGCGCCCGCCGAACGGCTCCACAGGCATGTCGCCGCCGGGGTGGCTGGTGTAGTTGTACTCGAGCCAGCGCAGTCCGAGCGTCTGCCGGTCGAGCCACAGCACGCCAGTGATGTCCGCCGCGTTGCGGTTGCGTGCCGGCTCGAAGGCGAGCCCCACCATGCCGTTGTCGCGCGGCGGCAGGTGCGCCCGGAAGCAGTAGTTCTCCAGGAACTCGGGCGCGAGCAGCGTCGCGGCATCGACGCCGTAGTACGTGTAGCCGCCGGCGGCCATGCTGTGCACGAAGCCGCCGGTGGCCAGTTGGTCCGCGGTTGCGCTGATGAACGGTGTGCGGCCGATGCCGGACGTCACGCGCCGGTGCAGTGGCTGCTCGGCGAGAACCTCGCCGGAGACGACGTCGCGAGACATCCCGTACTGCACGGCCTGGTAGACGACGCCGGCCTCGCGATCCGTCCAGGCGGCTACGGAAAGCGCCTTGCGCGCCTCGTTCCAGATGCGGTAGGTCTCCGCACCGACATCCCGGGAGAGGCGGCAGCCGCCTTCCGACGCTGCCACGTGGATGCTCGCCAGCGAGACGGCGGCCGGCGCGAGGCGCACGTCGGGCAGCACCGGGCTCGCCGTGTCGACGTCGAATCCGGCCGACTGCCGGGTGGCGTAGCCGATGAGCTCGTAGCGCAGTGCGTAGCGGCCGGCGGCCGGCGCACGCAGGACGAAGCGGCCATCGGCCCCGGACAGCACGCCGGCCCTGTTCTCATTCCGGTCGTCCACGAGCACGACGAACACACCGCCCAGTGGCGCGCCGGTCGCCTCGTCCAGCACGCGTCCCTGCACCAGGGGCGGCTGCCGCGGCGCGGGCCTGGCCGGCGCGGCCCGGGCCGCGGCAATGGCGACATTGCCACTGGCGGAGACGAACGCATCCAGCCCGGTCCCGGCCAGCACGGCGTTCAACGCTGCACCGGCGGCAAGCCGCGACGGGCTCACCTGCACACGGACATCGGGCAGGAGGTCGCGGCTGTACGAGATGCCGATGGCGGCGGAGTCCGCGATGGCGTTGAGCGCGTCCTCGAGGGTGGCATCCGTGAACGACACGTCGATGACGCGCAGCAGCACCGGGTGCGCAGCGGGGTCCGCCCTCACGGAGGCCAGGTTCGCCGGCGCCTGCACGCGCGGGTCCTGCGCCAGCGCTGGCGGCTGCGGTAACAGCAGCAACGCCCACGGCAGCAGAACTGACAACACGAGGAGCGGGCGTCTCATCAGCGGGTCCCGCCGATGAAGACGGTGCGGCCGCGCTGCTCGATGGGCACGCCCAGGCTGGCCCGCAGCAGGTCCAGCACCTCGCCGAGTGGCGCGGCACGAACGGACAGTGTCACGCGACGTTGCTCCAGGCGTTCGTCGGTGATCTCGACGTCCACGTCGTACCAGCGTTCGAGTTCGCGCGCTGCGCCGACCAGGGCCGCGTCGTGGAAGGCGAGGCGGCCGTCGCGCCAGGCGAGGAGGGGCCGGATGTCCTCGCGCCGGACGCTGACCGCGCCATCCTGCACGACCGCGCGTTCGCCCGCCTGCACCTGCACGGCCTGGCGACGCTGCGCAGCCACCGATACGCGCCCTTCCACCACCGCGACGTCCGCGGGTTCGTCGTCGTATGCGCGCACCATGAACGCAGTGCCCAGCACCGTCGTCTCCACGGCACTGGTCACCACGACGAACGCGCGCGGCTCCGCCCGGCGCACCTCGAAGTACGCCGTGCCCTCGAGGAGCACGCGTCGCTCGGCGCCGTTGAAGTCGTCAGTGACGCGGAGCGTGGACGAGGGCGCGAGGCGGACGTGGGAGCTGTCGGGAAGCACGATGTCGCCGGTCTCGCCGATGGCGGTGACCCACTCGGTGCTGGCAGGCGCGTCACCGGTGCGGTAGAGCGCGAAGACGGCGGCGCCGGCGAGGAGCAGCGTGATGGCGGCGGCCCGCAGGAGCGTGCGTCGAGCCAGGGACGGCTGCCGCGCAGGCCGGGCCTCCGCAGGTGGGCTGTCCAGGCGGGCGGCGATGCGGCGCCATGCGGCGTCATCGTGTGCGGCAGCGGTGCGTTCGGGTGCACCGCGAGTGTTGTGTGCGGCAGCGAGGGCAGCGTCGCGTGCGGCGTCTCGATGTGCGGTTTCGCCGCTTGCCCCGTGAGGTGCCGCGTACGCGCTGCCCACGGCCTCATGCCACGCCGTCCTGAGGACGCGAAGCTGGCGGGCGTTGCCCTCGCCTGCCGCGGCCCAGGTCTCGACGGTGCGGACCTCCTCCGGCGTCGCCTCACCGGCGATGTAGCGGAGCAGGGTATCAGTTTCCACGGTCATTCCCGGCGGCGGTTGTACAGTGTTCACCAATGTGATGCGCGAGGCGTGCGTTTCCCCCGGTGTGCCCGTGAACGGTGACGGCGTGCAGTAGTGCGGACCGGGCGGTCATCAACGGCGCCAGTCGGCCAGCGCGGTACGCAGACCGTCCATGGCCCGGGCCAGGTGCTTCTCCACGGTTGATTCGCTGATCTCCATGGCGTCCGCAATCTCCGCCTGTGACAGGCCGTGGGCTCGCTTCAGCGTGAACGCCTCCCGGGCCCGGTCGGGCAGCGCTGCGATGGCGGTGCGGAGGGCACCAGCCAGTCGCGCGGCGTCCAGCGCCTCGTCGGGCGGCAGGGGCGCACCCGCCGTGGCCGGACTCATGCCGTCGGCTGCCGCCGTCTCCAGCAGCCGTGCGCGGTTCTTCGAGTCGCGCAGTCGGAGCAGCGCCTGACGTCGCACGGCGCCGAAGAGGTAAGCGCGCAGGCTCGTACGCACCGCCAGGGTCTCCCGGCGCTCCCACACGCGCACGATGACCTCCTCGGCGATCTCCTCTCCAGCGCTGGCGGAGCCCGTGATGCGCGCGGCGAAGGCGCACAGCCCCTGGAAGTGGGCACGATAGAGCGCTTCCACCGCGGCGGTGTCGCCAGTTCGCAACTGGTGGAGCAATTCACGATCGTTCATCAGGTGCGCGCGGCCGTGGCGAGGGGATGACCGCAAGATAGTGCGCGCGAGGACGCGATGGCCACACACACGTCGAGGTGACGGCTACCGCCTCGTCCAGACGGCGATGACGCCACAGCCCGCCTGCGACCCGGAAACCTGTGCTGGCACCGTGGCGCTGCCGCGATACACCTCCACTCCTCCACTTCCGACCAGTGCACAGAGTTGATCGCCATCGTCCATACGGGTGATGCGCGACGCTCTCGATTCCCCCAGTCGGCGATGGCGAACGCGCCGGAGGTTGCTCGACGGACTAGATTGGGGACTCGACGTCGCACGAGACGGACCCTGTACCGCCACGGAAGCTCCATGCAGCCTGCACCCGGCACACGGCCGCCCACCCGGCGGCTGCGCTGCCTCACACTTGCCGCAGTGCTCCCGGCACTGCTGGTCCTCGCCCGCCCCGCGTCGGCGCAGCACGCGCTGGTGCTCAGCGGCGGCGGCGCCCGGGGCATTGCCCATGCCGGCGCGCTGCTGGCGCTGGAGGAACTGGGCTACGAGTTCCCGGTGGTGGCGGGCACGAGCATGGGCGCCATCATCGGCGCGCTGTACGCCGCCGGCTACACGCCTGAGCAGATCCGCGGCGTCCTCGCCGACGAGGACTGGCTGGCCCGGTTCGCGGCGGAACCCATCGTGGCCGGGCCGGGGCGCACGCCGCTGCGGCCGCTGCTGCTGCTGGGCCTGGGCCCCCGTCGCTACCACGAGGGGCTGGTGGTGGGCACGGGCGTGAACCTGCGGCTGACGGAGCTGCTCTTCGACGCCGGCGTCCGCGCCCGCAACGATTTCGACCGGCTGCCCCGCCGGCTGCGGGTGGTGACCACCGACCTGGCCACAGGCGAAGAGGTGGTGCTGGCGGGTGTGGACCTGCCGCGGGCCGTGCGGGCGAGCATGTCGGTGCCCGGCGCGTTCGCGCCTGTACAGTGGGAGGAGCGGCTGCTGGTGGACGGCGGCATCGCCAACAACCTGCCCGTGTCCGTGGCCCGGGCCATGGCGCCGCTGCCCGTCATTGCCGTGGACGCCGTGCGCCCGCTCCTCGACCTGCCGGAGCGGAACCCGCTGGACCTCGGCGTGCGTGCGCTGCGGCTGCTCATCCGGAATGCCGGACCGCGCGACGTCGCACCCGACCTCCTCATCGAACCCGCCATCCAGCCGGGCTTCTCCGAGGCCCGGTTCCCGGCGGACCCGACGCGGCTCATCAACGCCGGCTACGAGGGCGCCATGGCCCAGGCGCCGCCGGCGGACACGGCGGCCGGCGGACGGACAGGCGCGGTCGGGCCCCGGCCGGTGGGCGAGCCGCCGGCGCGCGTCGGCGGGATCCGGGTGGAGGCCGGGGACCCCGCGCTGGCCGCCCTCGTCGCCCGCGCACTGGCTCCCGCCGTGGGACCGTACGACGCCAACCTCATCCTGCGCCGCATCGCCGGCCTCTACGACACCGGCCTGTTCACGGCACTCTGGCCGCGCCTGGAGTTCGCCGATGACGACGTCGCCGATCCCACCCTCGTCGTCCTCGCCACGCCGGTGACCCGCACCAGCGTGGCGGCCGCCGCCCACTGGGACAACGACGTGGGCGGCAGCATGTGGGCGTCTCTGCGGCACCGGGTCACCGCGTGGGAGCCGCTGGAACTGCGCGCCGGGGGCCGGGTGGACGAACTCAGCCACGGCGCCACCGCCGACGCCACCCTCTTCTCCGCCCTGCTCCCTGGCCTGGTCTGGAACGCCGGCGCCCACGTCACCGAGGAGCGGATCCGGATCTTCCCGGGTGGCGACGGCGGGAACGAGGTCGTGGAGCAGCCGGCAGGCGGGCGGGCGGAGCGGAGCGCGGCGGCGGCCGGCGCGGCCGGCGGGGCGGGCGGGGCGGGCGCGGCCGATCCTGCCATCACCACCGAGACCGTGCGCCGGATGGGACCGTGGCTCGGCGCCGAGCGGCAGGGCCAGTGGTTCTTCTCGATACTGGCCCGGTCCGACCACGTTCGCGATGCGGCCACGGGCATGGACGGCTGGGCCGTCGGACCGTTCCTGCGTGTCAGCCGGCCGCTGGAGCCGCGGGCGGTGGTGGGCGTGCCCATGCTGCTGGAGGCGGAGGCCCGGGGCGGCGACATCCGCTACAGCCGGGCACGGGCGAGCCTCAGCCTCACCCGGCAGGCGGGCCGGGCGCAGGTGGCGCTATTCGGCGATGTCGCGGTGAGCAGTGCCCTGACCCCCCGGGACATCCAGCCCGCCGCCGCCCGCGACCTGGTCCCATGGCTGGATGCCGGCGCCGGCAGGCAACTGCACCGGGTGGTAGCCGGCGCCGACGTCGCGCTACCCATTGTTCTGGACGGATTCTTCCGCGTCCGCCTGCGGCTGGCGGGCCTGGCCGACGATGCGGCGGACCTGGGCGAGTCGGGGACCTGGCTGGGCGGCGGCGGGATCGACGTGGTGTGGCCGACGGTGGTGGGGCCGCTGGAACTTGGCTGGGCCCGGGGCGCTGGCGGCGGGCGGATCAACGTGTCGGTGGGCGCGGCGTTCTGAGGGTGAGGGTGGGCGGATGGCCGGAAACGCAGAACGGCGCCGGTGTGGCGCCGTTCGACCTGCATGGTGCCGGCCGGCGACGTCGTGCCGCCCGCCCGCTGCGCTCGTCCGCTCAGTCCCGCGCCCACTCGGGGCCGAGTTCGCGACGGATCAGCGTTTCCATGTCGTGACGAGCCCGGTTCCGGGCTTCCTGGAGGCGACGGTGTGTCTCGTCGTCGCCGATGCGGGAATCACTGCCGCGGGGGGCCGTCCGGGTACTGAAGGTGAAGCGACTCAGCGATCTGCCGGCGCCCGGCATGATGATCATGCGCTCAGGCGCCGCCGCTACACTTCCCTCACTGCCCGGACGATCCTCGTTGCTCAGCATTTCTCTGCCTCCTCGGATGGTGTCCAGCACGGTCCAATCCGCGTGCCCGCGATACCGACCTGATACGGCCGGTATCCATGATCTAACGCCGCGAAAGATGTTCCGCTACCCCGTTGGCGGGAGCGCCACGTGGGGGCTGCATTTTCGCGTACGGAGACGTCCCGCAGTTCGGGACATTCTGCCGCGATGGGGGGGCGGACGGGACAGAACGGCGGCGAGTGCAGCGAGTGGCGGAGGGGTGGCGCCGCCAGTGTGGTGCCCGACACGGCATTGTGCGCGACGGCGTCGGCGGCCGCATATTCCGGCCCATGGGTCTACCGACGATGTCGCGGAGTCCGCGGGTGCTTGCCCTGGCCCTCCTCACCGCCTGCAACCCGAACGCCGGGGATGCGCCGCAATATGAACTGGAGCCAGTGGACATGATCGTCATCGCACATCGGGGCGCGTCCGGCCATGCACCGGAGCACACGTTCGCGTCCTGGGACCTGGCGCTGGAGATGGGTGCGGACTACCTGGAGCAGGACCTCCAGATGACGAAGGACGGCGTCCTCGTCGTGCTCCATGACGAGACGCTGGACCGGACGACGGGCGGCACCTGCACCGGGCGCGTCATCGAGCGCACGCTGGCGGAGGTCCAGGCGTGCGACGTCGGCTCGTGGTTCAACGCGGCGCACCCTGACCGGGCCCGGCCGGAGTACGCCGGCCAGCGCATCCCCATCCTGGACGAGGTGCTGGCGCGCTACGCCGGTCGCGCCAGCTTCTACATCGAGACGAAGAACCCGGAGGAGGCGCCGGGGATGGAGGAGGCGCTGCTGGAACTGCTGGACCGCCATGACCTGCGCCGGGCCGCGGCCGGGGAATGGCGCGTGCTCATCCAGTCCTTCAGCGAGGCGAGCCTGCGGAAGATCCACGGGCTGGACCCGTCGCTGCCCCTCATCCAGCTGGTGCGGGCGCGGTGGGCGACGCCGCGAACCATCCGGGCACGGCTGCCGGCGATCCGGGAGTACGCCGTGGGCATCGGCCCGTCGTGGCGGGACGTGGACGCGCGGCTGGTGGAGGCCGCCCGGGCGGCATGCCTCGAGGTGCACCCGTACACGGTGAACGAGCCGGCCCGGATGTCGCGGCTCACGGAGCTGGGCGTGACCGGCATGTTCACCGACGTCCCCGACGTGCTCCTCGGCCAGCGGCCGGCGGACGAGCCACGGGGCAGCACCGCACTGCGCGCAGCGGCGGAAAGGAACCGGCAATGTCGGCAAGCGGAGGCGAACGGAAGC
>DATHVP010000057.1:0-98810 GCA_035461245.1 Longimicrobiales bacterium
TGTGGGAGAGCTTCTTCATGCCGCCGGGCGTAGCGCGGGAGGTGCCCGGCCTGGGCAGCGGCTTCATCATCGACGGCAGCGGCCTGGTCCTCACCAACGAGCACGTCGTCCGCGGCGCCACGGAGCTGGTGGTCACGCTCCGTGACGGCCGGGACTTCGACGCCGAACTGGTGGGCTCTGACGAGGTCACGGACCTGGCGCTGCTGCGACTGCGCAACGTGCGCGGCACGCTGCCGGTGGCACCCCTTGGCCGGTCGTCGAACCTGATCATCGGCGAGTGGGTCGTCGCCATCGGCAACCCGTTCGGCTTCATGCTGGCCAACGCGGAGGCCACGGTCACCGCCGGCGTGGTCAGCGGCGTGAACCGCAACATCATCCCCGAGGGCGGCCAGGGCGGCGGCTGGTACCTGGACATGATCCAGACGGACGCCAGCATCAACCCCGGCAACAGCGGGGGGCCGCTGGTGAACGCGCTGGGCGAGGTCATCGGCGTCAACTCCAGCATCATCTCGGGCGGCGGCGGCAGTGTCGGCCTCGGCTTCGCCATCCCCATCGACCGTGCCCGCCGCATTGCACAGGACCTCCAGCGCAACGGCAGCGTGCGCCGGGCGTGGGTGGGCATCGACGTCGTGCCCCATGAGCCGAACCGCTGGGGACGCAGCACGCAGGTGCGCGTGGCGCGGGTGGCGCCCTCCTCACCGGCAACGTCGGCGGGCATCCAGCCGGGCATGCTCATCGTCAGCGCCAACGGCCGGCCCGTCGCCTCGCCGCTGGACTGGGAGGCCCGGCTGCTGGACACGCGCCTGGGCGATGCTCTGGAGCTGGTGGTCTCGCAGGACGGCCGCCAGCGCACGGTGCGCGTGGGCACGGCGGACCTGCCATCACTGGCGGCGGAGCGCGTCCGCGCGCTGGACGAGCTGGAGCTGGTCACCGTGACACCGGCCATCCGCTCCGAGCGACGCATCGCCAACGAGGCCGGCGCGCTCATCGTGAACGCCGGCGAGGGCGCGCAGCAGGTGGGCTTCCGGGATGGCGACGTCATCCTCCAGGTCAACCGCGCGGCCGTCCGCACCGCCGCCGACGCAGCCGGAATGCTGCGTCGCCTGGAAGGCACGCGGACCACTGTGCGCGTGCTCGTGGAACGACAGGGCCAGCTCCTGTCCCTCTCCTTCAACATCCGCTGATGAGCGGGACCCTGATGGATACATACAGCAATCCGCTCACTGAACGATACGCGTCCCGGGAGATGAGCCGGATCTTCTCGCCCGGGTTCAAGTTCCGCACGTGGCGCCGGCTGTGGCTGGCACTGGCCGAAGCCGAGCAGGAGCTGGGGCTGGAGATCCCCGACGCCGCGCTGGCGGACATGCGGGCGAACCTGGAGACCATCGACCTGGACCGTGCGGCGGAGTGGGAGAAGCGCCTGCGCCATGACGTCATGGCCCACGTGCACCACTTCGGCGAGGTCGCGCCGGCGGCGAAGGCGGTGATCCACCTGGGCGCCACCAGCGCGTTCGTCACGGACAACACGGAGCTGCTCCAGCACCGCGAGGCCATGCTGCTGGTGCGGCAGCGGCTGGTGGCGACCATCGCCGCACTGGCGGAGTTCGCCCGCGAGTACCGGGACCTGCCGACGCTGGGCTTCACGCACTTCCAGCCGGCGCAGCCGACCACGGTGGGCAAGCGCGCCACGCTCTGGATCCAGGACCTGCTGCTGGACGTGGAAGAGCTGGACTTCCGCATCGCCAACGTCCGGTTCCGCGGCGTGCGCGGCACCACCGGCACCGAGGCCAGCTTCCTGGAGCTGTTCAACGGCGATGGCGCGAAGGTGGACGAGCTGAACCGCCGCATCGCGGCGAAGATGGGCTTCGACCGGCTCTATGCGGTGACTGGCCAGACATACACGCGCAAGACGGACTACGCGTACCTGTGCACGCTGGCGGGGCTGGCGACGTCGGCGTCCAAGTTCGCCCACGACATCCGCCTGCTGCAGCACCTGAAGGAGGTCGAGGAGCCGTTCGAGAAGGAGCAGATCGGCTCGTCGGCCATGGCGTACAAGCGGAACCCCATGCGCACCGAGCGCATCACCGCCATCGCCCGGCACGTCATCACGCTGACCATGAACCCGGCCTTCACGGCGGCCACGCAGTGGATGGAGCGGACACTGGACGACTCGGCGAACCGGCGCATCGCCATCCCCGAGGCCTACCTCGGCACCGATGCCATCCTGCTGCTCATGCACAACGTCTCTGCAGGCCTGGTCGTCCGCCCGGCGGTCATCCGCCGGCACCTGGACGAGGAGCTGCCGTTCATGGCCACGGAGACCATCCTCATGCACGCCGTCCGCAGGGGCGGCGACCGGCAGGACCTGCACGAGCGGATCCGGCAGCACTCCATCGCCGCGGCGGAAGGCGTGAAGGAGCGGGGTGAGCGGAACGACCTGGTGGACCGGATTGCCGGCGACGACGCGTTCGGCATGAGCCGCGCCGATATTGACGGCATGCTCGACCCCGCACGCTTCACCGGCCGGTCCGCCGAGCAGGTGGACATCTTCCTGCGCAACGAGGTCGAGCCGGTCCTCGCCGGCGCCACGGCGGCCGAGGACGTGCCGGAGCTGCGCGCGTGAACACGGCCATTGACCGCACCGACCTGCCACTGCCGATGGTGGCCCGGGGCAAGGTCCGGGACGTCTATGCGGTGGGCGATGACCGCCTGCTCATTGTCGCCACGGACCGGATCAGCGCGTTCGACGTGGTGCTGCCGCAGCCCATCCCCCGCAAGGGCGCGGTGCTGACGCAGCTCACGGCGTGGTGGCTCGCCCGCACGTCGAGCATCACGCCGAACCACCTCATCACGGCGAAGGCCGCCGCCATCGCCCGGGACGTGCCGGAGCTGGCGGACACACGACGCATCTGGGAGCACCGCGCCATGCTGGTGCACCGGGCGCAGGTGGTGCCCATCGAGTGCGTCGTCCGCGGCTACATCTCCGGCTCCGCGTGGGCCGAGTACCGGCGCACGGGCACACTGGCAGGCGAGGCCCTGCCCGAGGGACTGCAGGAGAGCCAGCGGCTGGATCCGCCCATCTTCTCGCCGGCAACGAAGGCGGAGACCGGCCACGACGAGAACATCACGTTCGCGCAGATGTGCGACGTCGTCGGCACCGACCTGGCCAGTGAGCTGCGACGCCGCTCACTGGAGATCTACACCCGGGGCCGGGACATCGCCGCGGACGCGGGCATCATCCTGGCCGACACGAAGTTCGAGTTCGGCACACTGCCGGACGGCACCCTGGTCCTCATTGACGAGGTGCTGACGCCGGACTCGTCGCGCTTCTGGCCCGAGTCCCTGTACACCCTGGGCCGGGGCCAGCCGTCGCTGGACAAGCAGCCGGTGCGGGACTACCTGGAGTCGCTGGTCACCGACGGGAAATGGAACAAGGAGCCGCCGCCGCCGGACCTGCCGCAGGAGGTGGTGGATGCGACCTCCATCCGCTATCTCGACGCGTTCCAGCGGCTCACCGGCCTGACCCTGGACGAGTTCATCGGAGACGCGGCATGATGAACCCGACGCCCGCAACCACAGACGCGAGGGGGGCGGCATGAACATGATGCCGCCGGTCCGGCCGCGCCTGCAGCGGGGCGTCATCATCATCCCCAGTGCGCTGACGCTGGGCAACCTGTTCTTCGGCATCTGGGCCATCGTCAGTGCAACGCGTGGCGAGTTCGAGCGGGCCGCGTGGCTCATCGTCTTTGCCGGCATCGCCGACACGCTGGACGGCCGCGTCGCACGCGTGACGAAGACGGGCAGCCGGTTCGGCGAGGAGCTGGACTCGCTGGTGGACGCCATCAGCTTCGGCGTGGCCCCGGCGCTGGTCATCTACCACCTGTTCCTGGTGGACGGCGCGTGGGGCTGGATCGTCTCGTTCTTCTACGTGTCCTGCGCCGTGGTCCGGCTGGCCCGCTTCAACGTGGACCAGGCCGGCCACGCCAAGGTGTCGTTCCACGGGCTGCCATCGCCGTCGGCTGGCATGACGCTGGCCACGTTCTACCCGTTCAGCCAGACGCCGCTCTTCGAGCAGTACCTGTCCGCCTGGCGCTGGCCGGAGCTGATGATCGGGCTCATGATCATGCTGGGCCTGCTCATGATGAGCCAGGTGCTCTATCCGGTGGTCCCGAAGTTCGGGTTCCGCACGCGTAAGGGCATCCTCACGGCGGTCTTCCTGCTGACCATGATCGTGCTGGCCATCACCATACCGTCGTACTTCTTCTTCCCCGCCCTGCTCGGCTACATCGCGTACGGCATCGGCAAGGCCCTCGTCCTCGGCTTCTTCGACCGGCTGCCCGACGAGGACCTGCTGCTGGACGAGGAGCCCGGCGACGAGGCCGGCGCCGAGCTGCGGGAAATGGACTACCGCGAACTGTCACCCTGGCAACGATTCCGGCTGCAGCGCCCGCCACAGCGCCCGGCCCGACTGATGGATGAGGAGGATACACTGTGACTACATATACCGCTGAGGTCCGCATCACGCCGCGGGCCGGCCTGCTGGACCCCGAGGGCCAGGCCGTGCAGCACGCGCTGCACTCGCTGGAGTTCGACGGTGTCGGGGACGTCCGCGTCGGCCGGCTCATCCGCCTCGAACTGCGCGCCGATTCCGAGAGCGCCGCCCGCGAGCAGACGGAAACCATGTGCCGGAAGCTGCTGGCGAACCCGGTGACGGAGGACTTCGACATCGTGCTGCAGCAGGGCGGATGAGATGAAGGCAGCCATCATCACGTTCCCCGGCTCCAACTGCGATTACGACTGCTACAAGGCCATCACGGACGTGCTCGGCGAGGAGGCCCGCTTCGTCTGGCATCGTGAGGACAAGGTCGGCGAGTGCGACCTGGTGGTGCTGCCGGGTGGGTTCAGCTACGGCGACTACCTGCGCGCCGGCGCCATCGCCCGGTTCAGCCCCATCATGGCGGACGTGCAGCGCTTTGCCGCTGACGGCGGCTACGTGCTCGGCGTCTGCAACGGCTTCCAGGTCCTGTGCGAGGCGCACATGCTGCCCGGCGCGCTGGTGAAGAACCGGTCGCTCAAGTTCCAGGGCGAGCGCGTCTGGTGCCGCGTCGAGAACGCAGGCACCGCGTTCACCAACCGATATGATCAGGGCCAGGTGCTGCACCTGCACATCGCCCACGGCCAGGGCAACTACGTGGCGGACCCGGACGTCATCGACGAACTCGAATCGAGCAATCGAGTCGTGTTCCGGTACGTGGACGACGAGGGCAACCCCAGCGACGAGGGCAACGCCAACGGCTCGGTGAACAACATCGCCGGCATCATCAACGAGCACGGCAACGTGCTGGGGCTCATGCCCCACCCCGAACGCTCCGTCGAACTGCTGCTCGGGTCCGCGGACGGGCTGCCGCTGTTCGAGTCCATCGCGGAGGCGATCGGCTCGAGGAGCGGAGGCGGCGCGGTTGCGGGCACGGCCTCCAGCCCAGGGAGGTCATCATGACGACGCATCGGGCGGGCGGCATGAACCACATGGTGACGGCGGGGATGGACGTGCAGCCGCGAGAGGGCGACCCGGAGATCACGCCGGAGGTCGTCGCACAGCACAAGCTCTCGCCGGACGAGTACCAGCTCATCATAGAGGCGGTGGGCCGCGAGCCGACGTTCACCGAGCTGGGCGTGTTCAGCGCGCTCTGGTCGGAGCACTGCGGCTACAAGAACTCGAAGCCGCTGCTGCGGCAGCTCCCGACGAAGGCGGAATGGGTGCTGCAGGGCCCCGGCGAGAACGCCGGCGTCATAGACATCGGCGATGGCTTCGCCGTCGCGTTCAAGATCGAGTCGCACAACCACCCGTCGGCGGTGGAGCCGTATGAGGGCGCGGCCACTGGCGTGGGCGGCATCCTCCGGGACGTCTTCACCATGGGCGCGCGACCCATTGCCGTGCTGGACTCGCTGCGCTTCGGGTCGCTGACGAACCCGCGCGTGCGCTACCTGTTCGCCGGCGTGGTCAAAGGCATCGGCGATTACGGCAACGCCGTGGGCATCCCGAACATCGGTGGGGAGGTCTATTTCGACGACGCGTACGAGGGCAACCCGCTCGTCAACGCAATGGCCATCGGGCTGATGAAGCAGGAGGAGCTGATCCGCGGCGAGGCCAGCGGCGTCGGCAACCCCATCATGGCGGTGGGCGCACGCACCGGCCGCGACGGCATCCATGGCGCCACCTTCGCGTCGGACGAACTCAGCGAGGAATCGGAAGCGAACCGGCCGCAGGTGCAGGTGGGCGACCCGTTCACGGAGAAGCTGCTGCTCGAGGCGTCGCTGGAGCTGATTCGCAGCGGTTTCATCGTCGGCATCCAGGACATGGGCGCGGCGGGACTGGCCTCGTCGTCCACGGAGATGGCGGCCCGGTCTGGCACAGGCGTGGACATTGACACGTCACTGGTGCCCGTCCGGGAGGAGGGCATGACGCCGTACGAGATCCTGCGGTCCGAGTCCCAGGAGCGGATGCTCGTCGTGGCGAAGAAGGGTCATGAGGACGACGTCGTCCGGATCCTGGAGAAGTGGGAGTTGGAGGCCGCCGTCATCGGCCACGTCACGGACGATGGCAGGTACCGGGTGCGGGAGAACGGCGTCGTGGTCTGTGACCTGCCCGGCGAGCCGCTGGTGAACGCGTGCCCCACCTACACGCGGGAAGGCCGGGAGTCCGACGAGATCCGGAAGCTGCGGGAGTGGACGCCGGCGGACCTCGACATGTCGCACACGGAGAAGCACGCCGGCAAGGTGCTGCTCCGGCTGCTGGCCTCGCCGAACATCGCCAGCAAGCGCTGGGTCTACAACCAGTACGACACGACGGTCCGCACCAATACCGTCTACGCGCCCGGCGGCGATGCCGGCGTGCTGCGCGTCCGCGGGACGAACCGCGGCATTGCCGCGACAGTGGACTGCAACGGCCGCTACGTCTACCTGAACCCCCGGCGCGGTGCACAGATCGCCGTGGCGGAGGCCGCGCGCAACCTGGTCTGCGTCGGGGCACGGCCGCGGGCCATCACCAACAACCTCAACTTCGGCAACCCCCTCAAGCCCGAGGTCTACTATCAGCTCCGCGAGGCGGTGCTCGGCATGGGCGAGGCGTGCAGCGCGTTTGATACGCCGGTGACGGGCGGCAACGTGTCGCTGTACAATGAGAACCCGGCCGGCGCCATCTACCCCACACCGACGGTGGGCATGGTTGGCGTGCTGGACGAGATCGAGCACTTCCTCACCATGGCGTTCAAGGCGGAGGGCGACGTCATCATCCTCCTCGGCCGGAACACCGACGAGCTCGGCGGCTCCGAGTACCTGAAGGTGGTGCACGGCCTCGTGGCGGGCGACGCACCGAACGTGGACCTGGACGGCGAGCGGCGGCTCCACGAGGTGATGTTGTCACTGAACGAGTGGCGGCTGCTGCGCAGCGCACACGACACCGCCGAGGGTGGGCTCACCGTGGCCCTCGCCGAGTCCGCCATGGCCGGCGAAGACCACTGGGGCGTAGACATCGAACTGGACGACGAAATCGACGTGGCCCCCCTCCTGTTCGGTGAGGCGCAGGGCCGGATCGTGGTTTCGTGCGCGCCGGAGGACGCGAGCGCCATTGTCGCCAGTGCCTCGGACTCGGGTGTGCCGGCGAAGGTCATCGGCCGGGTCGGGCCCAGGGATGGGCAGTTCGTGGTGCGGACCCGGAGCGGAGCCCGGGTGGACCTGCCGGTCGCGAGTCTGCACGAGGTGTGGAGCACCGCGATCCCGCGGCTGATGGAATAGCGCGCTATGCGCGCGGTGTACTGGGCGCGCTTCGCGCTCGGTGTATTGGGCGCGCTATGCGCGCGGTGTATTGGGCGCGCTATGCGCGGTGTATTGGGCGCGCTATGCGCGCGGTGTATAGTTCATGGGGATGGTTTATGGGGGGGCGCCTTCGGGCGCCTTTCATGGGGCGTGACTGAATGTGTGGAATAGTTGGCGTAGCGGGGGTTGAGCGGGCGGCCGAACTGGCGTACCTGGGGCTGTATGCGTTGCAGCACCGGGGCCAGGAGGCGGCGGGCATCCTGGCGGTGGACGACGGCGGCACGGCGCGGCTGCATAAGGCCCACGGGCTGGTCGTGGAGGGCTTCAGCGACACCAGCATGGAGGACCTGCCGGGCTCCGTGGCCCTGGGCCACGTGCGCTACTCCACGGCGGGCGGGCCGGGACTGGTGAACGCGCAGCCCATCCTGGTGCGCTACCATGAGGGCGACCTCGCGCTGGTGCACAACGGCAACATCACCAACGCGGGTCAGCTCCGCCACCAGCTCGTGCAGGAGGGCGCGCTGTTCCAGACGTCGGTGGACACGGAGGTCATCGTCCACCTCATCGCCCGGTCCCGTGGCCGGACGGCGGAGGAGCAGGTGCTGGAGGCCCTGAGCCAGCTCACGGGCGCGTTCTCGGTGATGCTGACCATTGGCCGGGACATGTACGTGGCCCGGGACCCGTGGGGCTACAGGCCCCTGATCCTGGGTCGGTTCCCCGACGGCGGCTACGCGGTTGCCAGCGAGACATGCGCCCTCGACCTCGTCGGCGCCGTCATCGAGCGGGACATCGAGGCCGGCGAGGTCATCCGGATCCGGGACGGCCGGCTGGAGGCCGTGGCGCGGCTGCCCGGCTCGGTACGCCCTGCCCCGTGCATCTTCGAGCTGGTCTACTTCGCGCGGCCGGACTCGAAGATCTGGGGCGCCAGTGTAGACCGGGCACGCCGCGCCTTCGGCCGTCAGCTCGCGAAGGAGCAGCCGGCGGACGCCGATTGCGTGTTCAGCGTGCCCGACTCGTCCAACTCCGCCGCGCTGGGCTTCGCCGAGGAGAGCGGCATCCCGCTGGAGCTGGGGCTGATCCGCAACCACTACGTCGGCCGGACATTCATCCACCCGACGCAGCAGGGTCGGGACTTCCGCGTGCGCATCAAGTACAACGCCGTCCGCGAAGTCATCGAGGGCAAGCGCGTGGTGGTCGTGGATGACTCGCTGGTGCGCGGCACCACCAGCCGCGGGCTGATCGCGCTGATCCGCGAGGCCGGCGCGAAGGAAGTGCATTTCCGTGTGTCGTCGCCGCCGGTTACGCACCCGTGCTACTACGGCATCGACATGCCCACGAAGGAAGAACTCATCGGCTCCAGCCACAGCATCGAGGAGATCCGCCAGCACCTGGACGTGGATTCCCTCGGCTACCTGTCGCTGGAGGGCATGCAGGGCGCGGTGGCGCAGCACGGCCCGTTCTGCGACGCGTGCTTCTCCGGCAACTACACGGCGCCCCTGGTGGACCTGCAGCTCGGGCACGGGATCACGCCGCACTGCTGACTCAGGCCGCTCCCTGTTGGTGAGGCCGCTCACGCTGCTCGCTGAGGCCGCTCACGCTGCTCGCTGAGGCCGCTCCGCTCAGGCCGCTCGCTGAGGGGCTTATCGCTTCCGGCCCTCGGCGTACACGGTGTGGCGCAGCGGCGGCGCCAGCCATTCTGCCGCGGCAACGGCGAGAAGGGCCAGGGACACGGGTGACAGGCGTGGCCGGCGCCGGCGGTGATGGCTATGACGGGCCCGGGAGTATGTCACGGCCGCGGAGTAGTCTGAGCGAACGTCGCTGAACCCGGCGCGGACGAGGAGGTCCTGGTACTCGCCGCGCAGGTACTCCCGGTAGTGCTCGAAATAGCGGTCGCTCACCCAGTCCTCATAGCCCGAATACGGCTGTCGCCCGGCCATGAGCTTCACGCGCTTCATGAGGGATGCTGCGTTGGGCGCGCCGATGAGGATCCGTCCCCCCCCGCGCAGGAGTCGGTGCAGTTCCCGGAGCTGGCGCAGCGGATGTCCGGGGAGGTGCTCGATGACGTCGTAGCAGCACGCGACGTCGAAGGAAGCGTCGTCGAGTTCCAGGTGGCAGTCCGGCCAGAAGTCCACCTGCAATACTTCGACCCCGGCGCGCTCCAGCAGCGACAGTGCGTGCTGGCGGGAGCCCATGCGGTTGCCGTCGTCGTACTCGTCGAACCTCTCCACCAGCACGAGTCGACCGGCATGGCCGAGTTCGCGCAGGACCAGGAAGTTCACGCCGACGCCACCGCCCAGGTCCACGACGTGGGCGTCCCTCCCGGCAGCCGCGATGTCCCGCACTTCGCGGAGGTGCTTCCTCTCGTTCTCGCCGATGATGGTCTCGGCCGCGGGTCCGCCAAACCGGGCGGCGGTGGTGGCAATGGCGCCTCGGATGGCGGCATTGGTGTACTGCATGCATCTCCATGGAACGGGGGCGAGTCGGCGGGAATAACTGGGCCGCCGCCCGCGCCCCGTCAAGCCCTGCCGCTACGCGATCACGACGCACCGATTACCGGAACCTCAAGCTCGACCGTGCCGCCGTCAGTGATGCTGCGCGCCCGGATCCAGACCCGGTCCACTCCCTCCGTGTCGCCCTGCAGTACCACCCGGTGCTCGAACATGCGTGCGATATCCGGACACGCGATGTTCCGGCGCGTGTCGCGATAATCGTACGGCGTGATGACCCAGCGGCCGTCCAGCAGCCGCGCGTCGGTCTCGCCCTTCGTATAGCAGCCATTGCCAAGAGTCGTCACCTCGACCACGATGCCTTCGGCGGTGACGTAGGCCGCGCGGGGCGAGTCGTTGCCGATGGTGTCAATGGTGCCCACCACACGTTCGCGGCCCCCGGTGATGGACCCGCACGCTGCCAGCCCCGACGCCAGCAGCAACGTCATCATCACGGAACCCCATCGTGCACCCGGGCGCCTGCCCCTGCTCATGATACTATCCTCCACTGCTGCCTCATGTCCGCTGTTGTCTCAGGTGCCGCGTCCGCAGGACATTCTGCCTGCCGGGGCCACCAGGTAGTGGCTGTCAGCGCTCGACCGCTGCCGGTACCCTGCAGCGCCCGCTGCAGATCCTGCTGCCAGGGCTGTGCCGCGCCGCCGCACCTCCCACCGGCATGCGCCCCCGCCCCGGCGCGCGCTACATGGTTGGAACGTCTGGACTTACGCCTTTCTGACCGATGTGCCGCCGGGCGCGGTCTCCCGGACCGCCACCGTGGACCGGACCCGGATGGCGGTGGCCTCAGGGCCCGCCGCTGCACATCGCCCCGCGGACCGGCAGTGGCCCGCTTCTTGTTGCACTGGTGTGTATCCGGCCCCTCGGGTCAGGCCCCAAAAACCAGTGCCTCAGCTACGGAGCAGACATGCCGAACCGCTACGTCTACTACTTCGGGAACGGCCACGCGGATGGCGGCAGGGAGGACAAGTCACTGCTGGGCGGCAAGGGCGCGAACCTGGGCGAGATGACGCGCATCGGCGTGCCGGTGCCGCCGGGATTCACCATCACCACCGAGGTCTGCCGCCTCTTCCTGCGGGATCAGCGCTACCCTGAGGGCATCACCGCCGAGGTGGACGCGGCGCTGCGCAGGATGGAGGCGGATACCGGCAAGACGTTCGGCAGTACGCAGGACCCGCTGCTGGTTTCCGTCCGCAGCGGCGGCGCCGTCTCCATGCCCGGCATGATGGAGACGATCCTGAACCTGGGGCTCAACGACCGGACCGTCGCCGCGCTGGCTCGCGGCGCCGACGACGAGCGCTTCGCCTACGACAGCTACCGCCGTTTCGTGCACATGTACGGCGACGTGGTCCTCGGCGTGCCGTCGCGGCTGTTCGACGACCACTACGACGCCGTGAAGCGCGAGCTTGGTATCCAGCACGACACGGACATCCCGGCAGAGTCACTGAAGCAGATGGTGGCGGACTTCAAGGACATCGTGCGGGAGCACAGCGGCGAGCGGTTCCCCAACGACCCGGAGGAGCAGCTCTGGGGCGCCATCGAGGCCGTGTTCCGCTCATGGAACGTGGAGCGTGCCGTCGCGTACCGGCGGGTGCACGGCATCCCCGACTACCTGGGCACCGCAGTCAACGTCTGCTCCATGGTCTACGGCAACATGGGCGACGACTCGGGCACCGGCGTCGCGTTCACCCGCGACCCGTCCACTGGCGAGCACCGCTTCTACGGCGAGTTCCTGGTGAACGCGCAGGGCGAGGACGTGGTGGCGGGCACGCGCACGCCCCTGTCCATCGAGGAGATGGCGACGAAGCTGCCGGCCGCGTATGAGCAGCTGCTGAAGGTCCAGGCCACGCTGGAACATCACTTTCGCGAGATGCAGGACCTGGAGTTCACGGTGGAGCGCGGGCGGCTGTTCCTGCTCCAGACGCGGACCGGCAAGCGCACGGCGGCGGCGGCGGTGAAGATCGCCGTGGATATGGTGAACGAGGGGCTCATCACCACGAACGAGGCGGTGCGCCGGGTGGACCCGAAGCAGCTCGACCAGCTCCTGCACCCGCGGCTGGACCCCGACGCCGAGGTGGACCTGCTGGCGACGGGTCTGCCGGCGTCACCGGGCGCCGCCAGCGGCCGCGTGGTGTTCGACCCGGACCGGGCGGAGGAATGGGCCGCGCAGGGCGAGACCGTGATCCTGGTGCGGGAGGAAACGTCGCCGGACGATTTCCACGGCATGGTCGCGGCCAGAGCCGTGGTCACGGCGCGTGGCGGCATGACGTCCCACGCGGCTGTGGTGGCCCGGGGCATGGGCAAGTGCTGCGTGGTGGGGTGCACGGCGCTGCACGTGGACCATGACGCGCACCTGTGCCACGTGGACGGCCGCACCCTCAACGAGGGCGACGCCATCACCGTGGACGGCACCACCGGCCGCATCCTGCTGGGCACCGTGGCGACCGTGGAGCCGGAGCTGGACGACAATTTCCATCAGGTCATGACCTGGGCCGACAGCGTCCGCCGCCTGAAGGTGCGGGCGAACGCGGACACGCCCCAGGACGCCCGCAACGCCCGCGAGTTCGGCGCCGAGGGCATCGGCCTGTGCCGCACCGAGCACATGTTCTTCGAGGGCGACCGCATCCAGGCCGTCCGCGAGATGATCCTGGCGGAGACGCCGGCGGCACGGAAGGCGGCCATCGACCGGCTGCTGCCCATGCAGCGGGAGGACTTCGAGGGAATCTTCCGGGCCATGGACGGCCTGCCGGTGACAGTCCGGCTGCTGGACCCGCCGCTGCACGA
Organism: Longimicrobiales bacterium; assembly: GCA_035461245.1. Taxonomy (GTDB): domain Bacteria; phylum Gemmatimonadota; class Gemmatimonadetes; order Longimicrobiales; family RSA9; genus SH-MAG3. Next base: position 13,101 of record DATHVP010000057.1, read on the forward strand.
GTTCCTGCCGCGCACAGCGGAGGAGATCGCCCACTTCTCGGCGACCGCAGCCATAGCGCCGGAGCTTGTGCGCCGCATCATCGACAAGCATCGCGAGCAGAACCCCATGCTGGGCCACCGCGGCGTGCGCCTCAGCATCTCGTACCCCGAGCTGCCGGAGATGCAGACGCGGGCCATCTTCGAGGCGGCCGCGAACGTGATGAAGGATGGCGTGCAGGTGCTGCCGGAGATCATGGTCCCCCTCGTCGCCGATGAGCGGGAGCTGAAGGTGCAGCGGGACGTCATCGTGCGCGTCGCGGAGGAGGTGTTCGCGGAGCACGACGTCGTCCTCCCCTACATGGTGGGCACCATGATCGAGCTGCCCAGGGCCGCGCTCATGGCGGCGGACATCGCCCGGCAGGCCGAGTTCTTCTCCTTCGGCACCAACGACCTGACGCAGACCACGTTCGGCATCTCCCGGGATGATGCGGCGACGTTCATGCCGAAGTATATCGAGGACGGGCTGCTGGACGCCGACCCGTTCGAGGTGCTGGACCGGGAGGGCGTCGGCCAGCTCGTGCAGATGGCCACGTGGGAGGGCCGCCGCCGGCGCTCCAACCTGAAGGTCGGCATCTGCGGCGAGCATGGCGGCGAGCCGTCGTCCGTGGAGTTCTTTCACGAGACGGGCCTGGACTACGTGTCCTGCTCGCCGTTCCGCGTGCCCGTGGCACGACTGGCGGCAGCACACGCCGCGCTGAAGGGCGGCGCGAGCGTGCAGAAGATCGCCGATGAGCGGTCCCGTCTCGCGGAGTCGCAGCAGGCGGCGGCGGAACTGGCGCCGGCCGGCCAGCGGGCACGGGTGGTGGAGCCGCCCGTGGGGTAGCACCCGTTCCGGAAGCGGCCGGTGGAGTGGCGGCACCTCCACCGGAACAGCGTGATACCTGAGCGGTACCCAACCGTGCTGGACCGCGACACCCGGATCTCCGAGATTCCAGGCATGACGAATACTGATACAGGAGGCGTGCACCCGATGGCGCGCCGGGCCATTGCCGGGACCCTGGCGGTCCTGTTGTCGGCCTGTGCAGGCCCCATGGCTGCACCGGCCCCTTCCCCTGCAGGTACCGCCATACCCGAAGCCGCGGCGGCGGCCGCGGCAGACACCCTGACGCTGGTGCTGCTGGGCACGACGGACGTCCACGGCCGACTCTATAACCACGACTACTACACGGGCGCCACCACGGATCACGGGCTGGCGCTGCTGAAGCCGCTTGTGGACAGCGTGCGCGGCGCGCACCCGGGTCGAACGTTCCTCTTCGATTCCGGCGACCTGCTGCAGGGCAACCCGCTGGGCTTCGTCTACGCGCGCCGGTACGCGGACGCGCCGAGTCCCATCATCCGCGCCATGAACCTCATGGGCTACGACGCGGCGGCCATAGGCAACCACGAGTTCAACTACGGCCTCGACCACCTGGCCAGCGCCATCGAGCTCGCCGAGTTCCCGTTCGTCTCCGCGAACATCCATCGCCACGGCACGGACGATCACTACTACCAGCCGTACACGCTGATCGCCGTGCCAGCGCCCCACGGCGGCGACTCGCTGGTGATCGGCGTAACGGGCAACACGCCGCCGGGCGTGCACGTGTGGGACCGCGACAATGTCACTGGCATCATGGAGATCCGCGACATCGTGACGTCGGTGCGCCGGGTGGTGGATGAGATGCGACGTCGGGGAGCCGACATCGTCGTCGTCCTGTCCCATGGCGGCCTCGAGGGGACCAGCTACGACACCGCCACGACGGGGCTGCCGCAGGAGAACATGGCCGCGGAACTGGCGCGGCAGGAGCCGGACATTGACGTCATCTTCATGGGGCATACCCATCGGGAACTCGCCGACACCACCATCAACGGCGTGTTGCTGACCCAGCCACGGAACTGGGCCGGCAGTCTGGCCGCCGCCACCATTACGGCCCGGCGCACGGATGCCGGCTGGCGTGCGGTGGAGAAGCGCGGCGAGATCCTGCGGCCGGACCCGGCCCGCGCCGACCGCGCGTTCATGGATTCGCTGCGCTGGGAGCACGAGCGAACCGTGGCCTGGGTGAACGCCCGCGTGGGAACGGCAGCGACGGCGATGCCAGCCCGGCAAGGGCGCGTGCGGGACGTCGCCATCATCGACTTCATCAACGAGGTGCAGCGGCGCACGGCCGGCGCCCAGCTTTCCGCCGCAGCCGCGTTCGTCATCGACGCCGGCCTGCCCGCCGGCGACGTGAGCATTGCCGACATCGCCGCCCTCTACCCCTACGATAACACGCTTCGGGCCATCCGCATCAGCGGCGCCCAGTTGCGTGCGTACCTGGAGAAGGCGGCGGAGTACTACGCCGGCTGGCCGGCACCGCCGGGCGGGACCGTCACCGACTTCAGCGTACCCGGCTACAACTTCGACATCGTCAGTGGCGTCGAGTACACCCTGGACATCAGCCGCCCCGTGGGCCAGCGCGTAGCGGAACTGCGCTTCGAGGGCCGGCCCGTCCGCGACGACGACTCCTTCACCATGGCGCTGAACAACTACCGGCAGTCCGGCGGCGGCGGCTACGACATGATCGCCGGCGCGGAGGTCGTGTATGATCGCGGCGAGGACGTCCGGGAACTGCTGATCGAGGAGGTGCGACGTCACGGCACCATCCGGCCCGAGGACTACCATACGCCGTCATGGCGGCTCGTCCCCGAAGCGGCCGCCGCCGCTGCGCTGCAGGAGCAGGAGGTCCGGGAGACGCGAGCGGGCCGGGAGGCAGCCGTCGGTGCCGGCGGGCAGGTGGGCGCGGCGGGAGCCGGCGGGGGAACGCAGGGCGGCGCGGGCCGCAAGCGGTTGCGCGTCCTGACACTGAATGATTTCCACGGCCGACTGGAGCCCATGGAGCCAACCTGGGCGGGCGGCCGGTCCGTGGGCGGCGCGGCCGCACTGGCCACCTACTTCCGCATGGAGCAGGAGGGCTTCAACGGCCCGGTCATCATGCTTCATGGAGGGGATGTCATGCAGGGCACGCCGGTGTCCAACCTCACTCGCGGCCGGGCATCCATCGACTTCCACAACCTGATCGGCTGGCATGGCGGCGCCCTGGGCAACCACGAGTTCGACTGGGGCATCGAGGTGCTGCGGGAGCGCATCGCCCAGTCCGAGTTCCCGTGGCTGGCCGCGAACATCCATGTCGCCGGCAGCGACACCACGCCCGGCTGGGTACGGGACACGGCCACCGTCGTGGTGAACGGCGTGCGCGTCGGCCTCGTCGGCGTGATCACCGAGGAAACGGGTGAGAAGACCATGGCCGAGTACGTGCGCGGCCTGGAATTCGTCGATGCCGTCGCCACCATTGACCGGTGGGTGCCCGTGATGCGACGCGCCGGTGCGGACTTCGTCATCGTCGTCGCCCACGAGGGCGCGGTATGCGATGAGGCGATGACCGAGTGTACCGGGCCCATGGTCGACTGGGCACGGCAGCTCACCCACCGTCCCGACCTCATGGTGGGTGGGCACACGCACCAGGTCGTGCGCTGGACGGAGAACGGGATCGCCATTCTGGAGGCCGGCATGTGGGGCACACGGTACGGCGTCGCCGACCTGGAGCGCGTCTCGCCGGACAGCGTGGACGTCTGGATCCGCGGCACGCCCGTAGCCTGGACCGACGCCGTCCCCCCGGACACCGCCGTGAAGCGCCTCGTCGCCGCCGCCATCGAGGAGGTAGGCCCGCGCCTGCACGAGCCTGTTGCCGAAATGGCGGAGCCCATCGAACGCGGCCTCGGCGAGAACCCCATGGGACGCCTCATCGCCGACGCACAGCGGTGGAAGACCGGCGCGCAGGTCGCCGTCATGAACGCCGGCGGAGTACGGGCACCGCTCCAGGCCGGGACCGCGACCTGGGGCGACCTGTACCAGGTGCACCCCTTCGGCAACATGCTGGTGGTGCTGGAACTGCGCGGCGCGGACCTGCGCCAGGTGCTGGAGCATGCCGTGCGGGGCGCGAATGGCGGCGAGGACGCACACCTGAGCGGCATCGTGGTGGAGTATGATCCGTCCCGTCCTGTCGGTTCTCGCGTGGTGTCGGCCCGGCTGGAAGATGGCTCGGAGCTTCAGGACGACGTCGTCTACCGCGTCGCCACCAGCGATTTCCTGGCTTCCGGCGTGGGCGACGGGTATGCGCCGTTTGCCCGCTCCCTCAGTGAGACACCCACAGGTGTGGTTGACCTGGACGCCCTCATCGAGTACGTGCAGCAGCTGCCGCAGCCGGTGCGCGCACCCACGGACCGGCGGCTGCGCCGGCTGTAGCACGTGGCCGGGGCACGGCGGGCGGCGCCTCCGGCACCGCTCGGGCAGCCCGGGCCATACGGCTCTTTCCCGCCCCCGTTCCGCAAGCTACTCTCAGCAGCTATGAAGATCACGCGCGAATTGCTGCAGCGCCTGCCCAAGGCAGACCTGCACGTCCACCTGGACGGTTCCCTCCGCCCCGGAACCATGCTCGAACTCGCCGAGGAAGCCGGCGTTTCCCTGCCGGTGTCCGACGCTGCCGGTCTCGGCGAGTACATGAACGTCCGTGACGGGCGGGACCTGGTGGACTACCTGGCCCGGTTCGACATCACGCTCGCGCTGATGCAGACCGCCGCGTCCATCGAGCGCGTGGCCTACGAACTGGCTGCTGACGCCGCCGCCGAAAACGTGCGGTACATGGAGGTCAGGTTCTGCCCCGCACTGAACATGCGCGGCGGGCTGTCCGGCGACGCCGTGGTGGAGGCGGCACTGAGCGGGCTGCGCCGGGCGGAGGCTGAACATCCTGTCGAGACGGCCGTCATCGTGTGCGGCCTGCGCAACCTGCCGGTGCAGACGTCCATCGAGATGGCGGAGCTTGCAGTCGGGTTCCGGGACCGCGGCGTCGTCGCGTTCGACCTGGCCGGTGCGGAACGGGGCAACCCACCCCTGGATCACCAGCGGGCATTCCAGATTGCAGCGCACGCCAACCTGGCGGTGACCATCCACGCCGGCGAGGCGTTCGGCCCCGCTTCCATCCACCAGGCGATCCATGCGTGCAGCGCCCGTCGCATCGGCCATGGCACGCGCCTGCACGAGGATCCGGACCTGATGCGGTACGTGAACGATTTCCGCATCCCGCTGGAGTCGTGCCTCACCTCCAACGTCCAGACCCGCGCCGCAGTGAGCCTGGCGGAACATCCCCTGCGCCTCTACTACGACCAGGGCCTTGTCGTGACCATAAACACCGACAACCGCCTGATGAGTGGCACGACCATGACGGACGAGTTCCTGCACGCCCACACGGCGTTGGGATTCACGTGGGATGAACTCTGCGATATCACCGTCATGGGTTTCGAGAGCGCGTTCCTGCCCTGGCAGGAGAAGGTTGCGCTGGTGGAGGCCGTCACCGAGGAGATAAGCGCGTTGCGCGCTTAACGGCCAGCCGTTGACGGGGCTGCCCCAAGCACGAAGGGCCGCTCGCCATCCCGGCGAGCGGCCCTTCCTGGCCTGTAGCGGTCGCCGCTAGAACACGTAGCGCAGGCCGACCTGCGCCTGCCAGCGGGACGACGGGTCCAGCACGTTGAACGGGTCCGCCCGGTTGTCCTCGTCCAGCCGCAGCCGGCCGGTGGGCCGGAAGATGCCGCGGTTGTTCGCTGTATCCCACCCGCGCAGTTCGAGCAATTCGATACCCGGGAACGGCCGGTTCCGCTGCACGCCCCAGTCACTGTTCAGCAGGTTCAGCGTATTGAACAGGTCGAGGGTCAGCTCGACCCGCTGCTGCTGCCGGGTCGGCACCCGGAACGTGAACCGGGTATCAACGCGGTTGCGCCACGGCGCTGCGCAGACGTTGCGCTCGAGGATCGAGCCCCGGTTCTCCCGCAGGCAGGACTCGCTCTCAATGTACGCATTGATGCGCGACCAGTCCGCCGGGTCAGTCAGCGTGATGTCGTTCTCGTCCGTGGGCACGTACAGCAGGTCGTTGTAACGGTTGCTGGCGTAGGACGCCTCGAAACCGTCGGCGTTGACGTCGCCGTCGTACACGTAGGAGTACCGGTCGCCGGAGTGACCGATGTAGAACCACGAGGCGGCAACGTACCGGTGAATGTCGTACGTGCCGCTGAACACGAACTTGTGCCGCGTCTCGTAGTCCGACGTCGCCAGGCTAGGCGCGTTCGGGTTCCCCATCACCGGGTTGAAGCCGATGTTCGACGTCGCGATGCTGGACGTCAGGCCCGACACGTCTTCCGCCCGGGAGTGCGTATACGACAGGTTCAGGTCCAGCCCGTTCTGGTAACGCTTCTGCGCCTGGAGCGTCATGCTCCACGACCTGTCCTCGTCGCTGTTCGTCAGTTCGACAACGGCCAGTGCCGCGTCCGCGTCGATGCGGCGGGGCTGCGCCAGGTTCTGGTTCGCCGAAACGCCCTCTGCCAGCGGCCCCGGCGTGTGCGTGCCATAGACAGGGCGACCGCCCTGCGTGGTGGAGACGGGCTCCAGGTTCAGGTTCAGCTCGCGCAGGAAGATCTGCGCCAGTGAGCGCGTGTGCAGGAACTCGACGGTGCCGACGACGCCCCACGGCAGCTGCCGGTCCACCGCTGCGTTCAGCCTCAGCGCGTGCGGATACTGGAAGTCCGGATCCACCAGGTTGATGACGGCCCGGGGCGGCGCCGGCGTGCCCCCGGTTGCGCATGCGCCCGGCGGATTTGCCGGATCCAGCGTGAACGTCGGCAGGTTATTGTTCGCCCGCGAGCAGCTGATGTTTACGGTCAGCAGGCCCGTGTTGCTGTACATGTTGGACAGCCAGACGAACGGGTAGCGGCCGGTGAACACACCGGCGCCACCGCGAACCTGGGTGGTGCGGTCGTCGAAGACGTCCCAGTTGAAGCCGAGCCGGGGCGAAATGATGCCGTTGCCGGACGGGATCCGGTCGGTCCGGCGGCCCAGCTCGGAACTCTCGATGGCCGGGTTGTTCTCCGGCTTGTCGTGTACTATGGGTGTATCGTAACGCAGTCCTGCCGTCACCGTCACGTTCGGCCGGGCCGTCCACTCCGTCTGGCCGTAGAAACCCAGCAGCGTGACGTTGAACCGGGCCGTCGGATCCGCGCCCTCACGGTAGGGCACGGCCCGGCGGAACGAGTTCGGCTCGCCTGCAATGAAGTCGTCGATGGAGTTGAACGACCACTCACCCGTCATGCCCGGCCAGAACAGGTTGCGGAAGCCGAATCGCTCGGCCTTCACGCCACCGGTCAGTCGGTGTGCGCCCCAGGTGTAACTGGTGTTGTTCGTGATCTCGAAGCTGTTCTGGTCGAGCTCATTGCCCTGCGAGAAGTACTCAGCGCCTGCCACCAGCTGGCGCGTGCCCGTGGCAGCGGCGGCGTTCGGTACTGTCACGATGATGGCGGGATACCGCTCTACGGGAGCGCGCCGGTCCCGGATCGTCGTATAGCCCACCGTCAGCTCGTTGTAGACACCATTGGCGAAGCTCGAGTTGAGCTGGCCCACCGTGGAGTTCGTGTTCGACTCGAAGAAGTAGAAGTTCGACTCGAACGAGTACTGCGTGGCGCCGAACCGGTTGGTCACGATGTCGTCCGTGGCACGGACATAGTTGTGGCGCAGCGTGACCATGTGGTTGTTGTCGAGCTGCGCATCGATCCGACCGAACAGGTTGCGGTTCGGGTTCTCCACCGTGAACTCGCCATAACTGCCGGCGCCCACGCCATAATCCCGCAGCGCCTGCGCGAAGCGCTCCGCGTCGGCGGGGTTGACACCCGTCAGGGTTGGTGCGTCCCGGCCGATGGCGTACGTGCCGCCGGGGCGGGTGTCGTCCTCCCACTCAGCGGCAACGAAGAAGTGTGCGCGATCCCGAATGATCGGGCCGCCCAGCGTCCCGCCGAACAGGCGATTCGTGAACTCGCCGACTCCACGCATCTGGCTGCCCACCAGCAGCGAGTCCCGCTGGAAATCCTGGTTGCGGTAGTGCATGAATGCCGAACCGGACCACTCGTTCGTGCCGGACTTGGTCACGGCGTTGATGAGGCCGCCCGTGAATCCGGACTGGCGCACGTCATACGGTGCCGTCAGCACCTGGTACTCGCGCACCGCGTCAATCGAGATGGAGCGGGCGCCCGCCTGCCCGCCGGGCTGGCCCGTGGAGCCCAGCCCGAACAGGTCCTGCGCCAGGGCGCCGTCGATCTGGATGTTGTTGAAACGGTTGTTCTGCTGGCCGACGGACGTGCCTCCGGCTCCGGCGCCGCTGTGCGGCGAGGCCGCCAGGAAGTCCGTGAAGTTGCGCGAGATGGTCGGCAGGTTCTCGATCTGGTGCTGCGTAACCAGCTGCTCTGCACCAGTCCGGCCGGGGTTGATGATCTCCCGCTGCGTGCGGCTCACATCCACGCCGATGGCGTCCAGCGCGAGTGCCTGCGGCCGGAGCTCAAAGTTGACCACCATATTCTGGCCAAGCGCCAGTGTGATGTCACGGCGTATTACCGTGGCGAACCCGAGACTGCCCGCTTCCACGCGGTACGGTCCGCCCACCGGCAGGCCTGGCACCAGATACGCACCCTGATCATTGGTCAACGTGGTACGTGTAAGACCGGTGCCCTCGTTGGTGACCACCACCCGCGCGTTCTGTACCGGCGCACCTGCATCATCTGCCACCCGGCCGCTCACGGCCGCTGTCGTGACGCCCTGGGCGTTCGCGTCCGTTCGGCCGAAGCCGACGGCTACGACTGCTGCCAGCGCCCATGCCCATCGATGCATTCTCATCGTTGGAACGTTACCTCGAAATAATGAGTGGTAATGAACACGGCCGGCACATCCTGTGGGATGTCCGGCCATGTGGAAGTTCGTTCGCTGATACCCGGACCATGCCGACGGGTCAGTGATGGAGGCTCAGCAGGCACGCCAGCTGTCGTCGCCGTCATGGCGCTCCGCGCGATCCGGAAGAGGGTCCATCCCGGCGGCACACCCGTGCAGCCGCGTCTCAGCGCCCGAAGAGTACAGACGCCCGGGACAGGGGTCAAGCGCCGTTACCGCCCCGAAACCGGGCCATGACACGGCGGACACAGGACGGAGGACATTCCGTCCTGATGGGCCTCTCATCGACCAACGGCGCCGGCTCCTGGCCAGCCACGCCGGCGCACGGCCGACGGCATCATCGCGCCGGCACCAGCTCGTCCTGCTTCAGGTACTCCTCTGCCAGGTCCACCCATTCCTTCGAGCCGATGTAGAGCGGCACGCGCTGGTGTAGCTCGGTGGGCACGACGTCGCGGATGTCCTGCGTGCCGGTGGACGCCCTGCCGCCGGCCTGCTCGGCGATGAACGCCAGCGGCGCGGCCTCGTAGAGCAGCCGGAGCTTGCCCTCGGGGCTGTTCCTGTCGGCGGGATACATGAAGACGCCGCCGTACAGCAGGTTGCGGTGGAAATCGGCTACCAGGGAACCGATGTAGCGGGACGAGAACGGCTTGCCGCTGCGGCCGTCGAGCCCCTTCAGGTGATCGATGTACGCCCGCTGGCCGACGGACCAGTTGGCGTAGTTGCCCTCGTTGGCGCTGTAGATGCGCTTGCCGGGTGTGGGGAATCTGATGTCGTCGTGGCTGAGCAGGAATTCGCCGATGGACGGGTCCAGCGTGAAGCCATAGACGCCGTGTCCGGTGGTGTAGACCATCATGGTGGAGGATCCGTAGACGATGTAACCGGCGGCCACCTGGTCCCGGCCAGGCTGGAGACAATCCGCCTCGCAACCGCGTTCGCCGTCGGAAACCTTGCGGTGGATGCTGAAGATGGTACCGATGGAAACGTTGGCGTCGATATTGGACGAGCCGTCCAGCGGATCGTAGAGCAGGACGTACTTGCCGGCCTTGAACTTGTCGGGGATGGGCAGGAACTCGTCAGCCTCCTCCGACGCCATGCACGCCAGGTGGCCGCAGTGGTCGAGGGCCTTGAAGATGACGTCGTGGGCCCACGCATCCAGCTTCTGGACCTCCTCGCCATGTATGTTGCGCTCGTCCGTACCGCCGAGGATGTCAATGAGCCCCGCCATGTTGACCTCGCGTGCAATCATCTTCGCCGCGAAGGCCAGGTCGTACAGGATGGTGGAGAACGCACCCGTTGCCTCGGGATACTTGCGCTCCATATCAATGATATGGCGCTCGATGGTGATAATGGGCTGACCCATTCCTGCCTCCTGAATCGGAACCCTCACACGGGTTCAGTGCCTCGATCTTGGTTCTCTGCCGCCCGGGCCGCCACCTCGTAGGGGTTTGCCCGGTATCCGTGCCGCAGGTACAGCCACGCGTAGTGGATCGGGAAGCTCACAGGCCGCCTGCGCCACTGCCGCACGTGCTCCAGCTCGTGCCGGAGCAGCCGTCGCGTCAGCGCGGCGTCCGGATGCACGACGATCGTCCGGCCCAGCGTCACCGCCGCCGCGGGGCGCCGGGAGCCGGCGAGCCAGCCCCCGACCGTCGGGATCCAGCGGCCCACGCGCAGCACCACGTCCTCCCGGACATCAGGACTGATATCAGCCGACGGCTCCAGGGGCGCGCCCAGTATTCTGCCGAGCATAGGCGGACTCCACTAGCGGGCCAGGACCTCCACTTCACCTGCGCGCGTGGCGCGGACCGTGACGTTACCCAGGACGTCCGTGCGCAAGACGCGCACCTGATGGGCCTCCAGGCGGCGCACCACGGAGGGCGCCGGGTGGCCGTAGCGATTGCGTCGGCCGGCGGAGATCAGGCCCACCTCCGGGCGCACCGTGCGCAGCAGCGCCTCGCCGGTGGACGTGGTACTGCCATGGTGCCCCACCTTGAGCACTGTCGAGCGGAGCCCGGCGCCGTGTCGCGCCGCCAGCAACTCCTCCACCTCGGTCGGCGCGTCGCCCAGGAACAGCGCGGCGAAGCGACCAAAGTCCAGCCGGAATACGACGCTCAGGTCGTTGGCCGTCAAGGTAGCGTCAAACTCATGGAGGGGATAGAGCATATCAAACCGTACGCCATCGATCTCGAATGCGACGTCGGCACGGCCGGCGACCCAGCGCTGGCCTTCGCGCCGTGCTGCCGCCAGCACGTCAATGAACATGGTCTTGCCGGCGGCCAGGCCCGGGTCGATGACGATGCCCACGTCGAATGCGTCCAGCACCGCGACGGCGCCGCCGATGTGGTCAGCGTCCGGGTGCGTCAGGATGAGCGCCTCGATGCGCCGCACGCCGTGGCGCAGCAGGTATGGCACGACGCGGTCCCTGCCTGCATCGCTGTGAAGCGTGCGCGGTCCGGCGTCCACAAGGACCCAACGTCCACCCGGCGTCCGGATGGCAAACGCGTCGCCCTGTCCCACGTCGATGGCGTGGATGGCCAGTGTGCCGTCGCCCGCCCGGCCCAGGGCGGGCGCCCACGCCACCAGCACGACTGCCGCGGCCGCGGCCACGCCCACCCGGAGCACGCGCTGCTGCGCAGGCACGGCGCGTCGCACGACCAGGTAGAGTGCAGCCGCCGCCAGCAGGGACAGCACCATCGTCGCCGAGAGGTAGCCGTGCCCGCCGGGAACCCGGGCGCAGAGTTCCGCGACGGCGTCCAGGGCGCGCAGTGGCAGGTCCGCCAGCGCGGCGTGGACGCCAGTGGCACTGCCGGTCGCCGCCGCCACGAGCAGTGCGCCCACCACCGCCGCCAGTGCGGCGCTGAGGATTGGCACCGCGACCACCGATCCGGGAATGCCGACCCACGACGCCGTGCCGAAATGAAGCGCGGCAACAGGCGTGGTCAGGGCGCTCGCCGCGATACCCGCGGCCATGCCCTCCCGCACATACTTCGGAAGGCGCGTCGGCAATGCGAGCAGCACAGGCCGCCGCCAGCCGATGAGGCCGATCATCCCGGCGAACGACAACTGGAACCCCGGGTCCAGCAGCGCCATGGGCTCCAGCAGCAGTATGGCCAGGCCGGCGGTGGCCAGGAGCGTGAACGGCTCGGCAGGTCGCTGAAGCTCGGTGGACAGCAGGAGCAGCGTCGCCTGGAGCATGGCCCGGAGCGCGGCACTGGGTGCGCCGAGGAACAACACATACGCCGCCGTGACGACGACGGCTATGCGCTTCCCCCGTCGCCTGGGGAGGCCGGCCACCTGCGTGAGCAGCAGCACTCCCGCGGCGATCAGGCCCACATGCATGCCGGAGATGGCCAGCAGGTGCACCAGCCCCGCGGCCACGAACCGCGCCCGCGTTTCCTGCGCCAGGCCCGTTTTCTGCGCCAGCAGCAGCGCCTCCGCCAGGCCCCACCGCTCCGGCAGCAGGGCCCGCAGCCGGGCCTGCTGCGTGACCCGGAACCGTGTGGCGAGGCCCGCCCGCTGCGCTGAGCCGGTGCGCGTGACACTACCCGCCCCGTCCGCCACCGACAGCGGCCGCACGGAATCGACCACCAGGCTGCCCGTGTGGATGGGTGCCCGGGGCCAGCCACCGCGGACGGGATACGCCAGCCAGCGGCCGTGAACCTCCACCGCCGATGTCCACCCTCGCGCCGCCGAGTCCAGCACGGCCAGGTGCTGGTCCCGTGGTCGCAGCCGCATGGCGCCCCTGCACACGCCCTCGCCGCGAAACAGCACGGCTGCGCCTGCCGTCGGCAGGGCCGTCGGATAACCCCTTGCCACCACCCCGGCGCCGTCCGGCAGCATGGCACGACAGTCCCGCCGTGCACCATCGCCGCGGACGCCGCCCACGGCGACGCCCGCCAGCACGAACGCCACCAGCACCGTGCCCTTCCGTGTCACGACGCCGGTGCGCATGAGGGCCGCCGCAGCCAGCACAAGCCCTGCAACCATCGCCAGGCCGGGCGTCCAGCGCAGCCCCACCATCAGCCCGGTCGCCCAGGCGAGCGTGGCCGATAGCAACGGGGTCATGGCCGCAAAAAGAATCCGGCCGTGAGCCTCGAGGGCTCACGGCCGGACCGTGCTGGGGTGTGCCGGCAGTGGTGCCGGCCCGACCCGTCAGGCGACGCTGCGCACGGCGGCAGGGGGGTCCGCGCGCTGGCCGCGGAACGTGGCGCCGGTGGTCCCGGTGAGGCGCACGGTGAGGTACCGGCCCACGAGGGACGCGTCACCGGGGAACGCCACGCTCTTGTAGCGCGCCGTCCGGCCCAGCATGTCGCCCGGGGACTTGGCCTGCCGCTCAACCAGCACCTCCTCCACGCGGCCCACTTCCGCCGCATTGATCTCGTTCTGGATGGAGCGGTGCAGGTCGATGAGCCGCTGCAGCCGCTCCTGCGCCACGCCGGGGTCCACGAACTGCTCCATCGGCAGCCGTGTTGCCGGCGTGCCCTCCCGTGGCGAGTACTTGTAGAGGAAGGCGTCATCAAAGCGCACCGTGCGCATGAGGTCCAGCGTCGCCTCGTACTCCGCGTCCGTCTCGCCGGGGAACGCAACAATTACGTCTGTGGACAGTGCGATGTCGTGTATGGCGTCACGCACCATGCGCACCTTGTCCAGGAAGCTTCCCACGGTATAGCGTCGGAGCATCCGCTTCAGCGTCCGGTCGTGGCCGGACTGGAGCGGCAGATGCAACTGGTTGCACACAGCGGGCTCGGTGGCCATGACCTCGACCAGTTCCGGCGTGACATCGTTCGGGTGCGGCGAGGTGAAGCGCACACGACGGATCCCGTCCACCCGGGCAACCTCCCGGAGCAGTTCGTGGAACCGGCGCCCGCCGTGCTCCCAGGAGTTCACCGTCTGCCCCAGCAGCGTTACTTCCGTGATCCCCTGGGCAGCGATGCCCCGCACTTCGTCGAGCACGTGCTCCAGCGACCGGTTCTTCTCCGACCCGCGGACGTACGGCACGATGCAGTAGGTGCAGCGATGGTTGCAGCCTCGCTGCACCGGCACCCAGGCCGTGATCTTGGAAGCGCGCCGTACTTCCAGCCCCTCGTAATTCTCGTCGCCGTGGAACTCCAGCACCGCCAGCCGTTCATCACCGGCATCTGCCTCGTTGCTGACGGGCCGCTTCTCCGTTGCCTCCCCAGTGGCGGATCCGGCGCCCGCAATGGCGGCGCCGAGGACCGGCAGCGAACGCCGGGTCCCCGCCCCGGCGGCGCGGGGGTGCTCGTCAGGTACCGACGGCGCGTCCCCGGCGGGGTCCGCGTCCCGGCCCACGCCTTCCAGGCCCGTGGCCCGCGGCCGCAGGCGCCGCAACGTCTCCGGCAGCGTCCGGTATGCGTCCGGCCCCATGACCAGGTCCACGTATGACGCCTGTTCCAGCAGCCGCTCGCCCAGCCTCTGGGCCATGCAGCCGGTCACGCCGATGACCATGTCGGGCCGCGCCGCCTTCAGCCGGTTCAATTCGCCGACACGGCCAATGACCCGTTGCTCCGCGTGCTCCCGGATGGCGCACGTGTTCACCAGCACGACGTCGGCGTCCTCCGGTCGCGAGACGACGTGGTATCCGCCGGCGGCGAGGATGCCCTGCATCAACTCGCCGTCGGATACGTTCATCTGGCAGCCGTAGGTCTCGACGTAGGCCGTCCTGCGTGCGCTAGTCTGCGTCATGTCCCGGGGCGTTTCCATGGTGCGATGAGACGAAAGTGACGGGGGCCAGGCCCGTGGCAGTGTGCCCGGACTTGTACCCCCTGCCCTTTCTCAGTTCCCGAACAGTGACAGCGAGAAGGTGAACCGCCACAGCCCCTCGCTCAGTTCGCCGGATGTGCTGCCCAGCCCCGTGCGGCGGGCGCGCTCGAGGCCGAAGTCCACCACGGCGGCGGGGTTCGCCGGATCACCGAGACGGAACCCGATCCCCGCGCCTAAGGCCAGTTCTTCCGCAGCGGACTCGCTGTCCAGGTGATACGGCAGCTGCTCCCAGCGGGCGCCCAGCCGGATCGGGTAGGTTCTGGCACCGGACGCCACGCCCTGATACTCCAGGCCACCGCCTGCCCGGATCGTTTCCCTGCTGGTCACGGGACCGTCGGTGGACGGCGGGCGGGTCCAGACGATCCCGGCGTTGGCCGTGAGCAACTGGCTGATGCGCGTGCTGCCGCCGCCGGCAAACTCCAGTGGTGCGCCATAGCTCCGTTCCTGGGCGTTGCCATCGCTGCCGCTGGCGTCGAGGCTGCCCCCTGCCGTCACACTGGCTCCGAGCCGGGCGCGGCCGGCAATGTCCCAGCGCACGCCGACGGAGCCCAGAGGCGCCAGATATGTCCAGCGGAGGCGGTTCTCGAAGGGCGCGAGTTGCGCGGTCGTGTCGCCGGCGAAGGACCGGCGCGCCCGGCGCTCAATATTGCCCGTGTACAGACCAGCGGCGGCCCCCACGGACAGCGTGGGTGAGATCTGGTACGCTGCACCCAGGCGGAGCTGGGCGATGCCGCCGATGGACTGCAGGACGTCCGTCACGGTGACGTTCTGGTCGCCGATCATCTGTTCCGACTCGGTGCGCACCGCCCACGACTGCTCGAGCCACGAGCCGTAGCCCAGGCTCATCACCAGCCGGTCATTGATGGGATAGATGATGCGCAGGACGGGGAACCGTGTGCCGGTGGTGCCGTCACTGGCGCCGTCCAGTTCGGCCGATGTCGTTACCGGCTGGAGCACGGCGGAAACGCCACGCCGGGTCACGCCCGCCATTTCTGCCGGGCTCGTCATGGAGGTATGGAACCCGATGAGGCCAACGCCGATCCCGCCCAGGGCCGCTGCCCTGCCGTCCAGCGCTGGCGCAGGCGTTCCCAGCCCGCGCGTGTTGTAAAGGCTCTGACCGGAAGCCGGTTGCGCCACCGCCGTCAGGAGGACGGCCAGCGCAGCAGTTCGCATCATCATGGCAGCTGCAGCTCCCGGGCTGTGGAAACGATGAGTCGCAGCCGCGGCATGGACTCGAATGTGGCAAAGCCGAAGAGGACGGGGTCCGGCCCCGGCGCCAGGGCCAGGTGCGTTGGCGCCACGGCACCCTCCGGCCACTGCTCCGGCGGCATGATGGCCCGGCGGAACAGCTCGGTAATGCTCAGCTCGAAGACCGGCGCACCCGGGGCCAGGAACCGGCTGGCCGGCACACTCCCGACGCCCACGAGTTCCGTCAGTGGCGAGCGCTGCAGCGGCACCAGCGGTGTCGCCGCAAGCACATACGCGCCGATGACAAGGGCCGCCTCCGGGCGCAGCCCTGGCGGCGGCAGCACAGGCTGCAGCCGCAGCCCGGCATGGCTCAGCATCACGTCACCCAGGCGAACCCGGCAGCCGGGCTCGCCGGGACATGGCACCGTCACCGTGTCCAGTCGTTCCTGCAGTCGAATGATGGACCGCCAGGAGGGTGTGCCGCCCACCCGCAGCTCCGACACCGTCGCAGGCTGTTCCGGCGTAAAGATGAACGTCCGGGCCTGACGCGTTGCGAACGTCGTGTATACCGTGTCGGGCCGCATGCTGCTCACCGCCTGCACGTCCAGCGCCGGCAGGCTGAGCCGCACCCGTGAGCCCGGCGTCTCCGCCACGATCATGGCACCGCGTGTGGGATCGTCCGTGTCACGCCACGCGGCGATGGTGGCCGAGTCCACACGGAACTGCAACGTGTCGCCCGCGGCGTAGGTCGCAGTATCCACCAGCACACCCCGCACGCCGCCGGGCACGGACCACGGCAGCTGCACGTCGGCGGAATCCCGCCGGTGCGTCCACGTTGCCGTCCCGTCCCACGCCTCCGTGGTGCGATACAGCGCCAGCAGGACCGGCGGCTCGCTGCTGCGCAGCGTGTCCGCGATCATGCGCAGCGTGCCGCCGATAAAGGCCGGGTTCTGATCCAACCGGCTCACGCCGAGCGTGTCCACCACATTGATGGACGACGGGATGCCGAACCGCATCAGGCCGTGGCTGTCCAGCCCGTCGTCGAAATCGTGAGCAACAATGGTGAAGTTCGCGTCCACGGGATCGCTGTAGAGGCCGAACGCCGTGTCGAACACCATGTACTGGTGCGGCTCGAGGAACACCTCGAACGTGCGCACCGCATCCGGCGCCAGCAGGCCACCGCCCACGTCCGTCGGACCTTCTTCACCACACGCCACTATGACCAGCGGCGCGAGCAGCGCCAACCACCGCTTCAAGACGACACCTCCACTTCCGGCAGCTGAAAGCGCTCGGGCAGCAACTCGTCCAGGGTCCAGACCCGGGACGCGCCATCCGGCGCAAAGGATTCGATCTCCATGGCCGGCGCGAACTCCGCCAGCACTTCACGACACGCACCGCACGGCGATGCCGGCGCCAGCGCATCCGTCACCAGCACGAGACGGCGGAACCGCCGCTCGCCCGCCGCCACGGCGGCGCCCACCGCATTGCGCTCCGCGCAGATGGTCAGCCCGTACGACGCGTTCTCCACGTTGCAGCCCGTGAAGACCGCCCCGCTCTCCGACTCCAGGGCACAGCCCACGCGAAATTTCGAGTAGGGTGCCCATGCCCGCTGCTGCACGGCTTCCGCCAGCGACTTCAGCTCGGTCCGCTCCATGCACCCTTCTCGATGCGGGGCAGGCGTGGACGCAGCCCCGTCAGGATCTCGTAACTGATGGTCTCCGCCAGTTCTGCAACGTCGTCCACCGTAATCTCGGACGTGCCATCGCGCCCGATAAGGGTAACCACATCCCCGGGCCGCGCGTCAGGCACGTCGCTGATGTCTACCACTATCATGTCCATAGAGGTCCGTCCCACGAATGGAACGATCCTGCCACGGATGATGGCAGAGCCCCGGTTGCCCAACCGTCTGGGCACACCATCACCGTAGCCGATGTTAACCGTACCCCACCGCTCCCAGCCCCGGGATACGTGCGTGGCGCCGTAGCCCACCGTGCTGCCCGGCGGCACGTCCCGCACCAGCCCCAGCCGCGCTCGCACCGATACCACCGCCGCCGGGCGGCGCGCTTCAGTGCCCGGCGCCGGATGCCCGCCGTACAGGAAAATCCCCGGCCGCACCGCGTCCAGCGCCAGTTCCGGCCAACGCACGGCGGCGGCGCTGTTGGCGGCATGAAGCATGAGTTCTTCCCTGGGCACCGGCAGCTGGGCCAGCGCATCCCGGAACCGCTCCCACTGCGCCATCGTCGCCGTGCGATCGGCGCTGTCGGCCCCGTGAAAGTGCGTGAACACGCCCTGCCACGCGACGTCAGGGCGACAGAGTGCCTTCACCGCCGGGCCCCAGCGAGGCGTTTCCCGCCAGTCGAAGCCGGCGCGCCCCATGCCCGTGTCCACCTCTACATGAAACGTCTGCGGCCCATGCTTTTCTGCCGCCACCACCAGCCGCTCCAGCGCCGGCAGCTCCGATATGGAGAAGGTCAGGCGCGCCGCCGCCGCCGTGGCCACCGCCTGCGGCGCCACCGGCCCGAAAACGATGACGGGGCGCCGCACG
Source organism: Longimicrobiales bacterium (assembly GCA_035461245.1). Classification (GTDB taxonomy): domain Bacteria; phylum Gemmatimonadota; class Gemmatimonadetes; order Longimicrobiales; family RSA9; genus SH-MAG3. Next base: position 31,421 of record DATHVP010000057.1, read on the forward strand.
CCCATGTCCCGGAGTGCAGCGCCCTCATCTGCCGTGGCCACGCCGTAGCCCCACGGCTGCAGCGGTTCCAGTGCCGCCACCACCCGCGCCATGCCCAGGCCGTACGCATCGGCCTTCACCATGGGGATGATGGCGGGACGCGCGCCGATAGCGTCCCGGACCGCCTGATAGTTCTGCTGGAGCGCGGCCACGTCCACCTCGGCCCACGCCCTCGTCATATTCACGTTTGACATGCCGGACAAAGAACGGGTAGTATAGGCGCCTCGTGACACCGTCGCAACTGAACCCGGACCAGCCGCCGAACCCCTCGGCAGACGACGCAAGTCTCCGCGACGACGTCGCTTCGGACAGTCCTGGCGACAGTGACGGCCCCGTCACCTCGCCGCGCTCTCCCGTGCCCGCCCGACGCCTGGACGACGCCCTCGAACTGGTGCGTTTCCTCCGCGCCAACTGCGAATGGGACGCCGCCCAGACGCCGCACTCGCTGCTGCCATACCTGCTGGAAGAGGCCCACGAGACCGCCGACGCCGTCGCCGCCGGCGACGACCCCGAGCTCGCCGGCGAACTCGGGGACCTGCTCCTCAACGTCGCGTTTCAGATCGTGCTGGCTGAAGAGCGCACGGCGTTCACCACCGCTGATGTCGTGGCCCAGCTCCACGACAAGATGCGCCGTCGCCATCCCCACCTCTACGGCGATGGGCCGCAGGTGGACTGGGAGACTCTCAAGCGGCAGGAACGGCAGCGGCACGACGACAACACCGATACCGCCCCGCGGTCCCTCCTCCACGGCATCGGCAGCGGCATGGAGCCCCTGTCCAGGGCGCAGCGAATGCAGGAGCGCGTGGCCACGGTGGGCTTCGACTGGCCGTCCGCCGAAGGCGCGTACGAGAAGGTGGTGGAGGAGGTCGCCGAGGTGCGCGCACTGCTGGACGCAACCGGACCCGCCCCTGGACCCTCCGCCGGCCACGGCGGCACCGATCCGGATGCGCCAGACCATGCCGATGCGACATCCGCCCTCGAGGAGGAGATCGGTGACCTGCTCTTCGCCGTCGTCAACCTGGCCCGCCTCTCCGGCGTCCACGCCATGCGCGCGCTGCTGCAGGCCAACGCCAAGTTCGCCCGCCGCTTCGAGGCACTGGAGGCACTAGCCGCCCAGCGCAACGTCACCCTCGGCGAGGCCACGCTCGACGAGTTGGACGAGATCTGGGATCTGGTGAAGCAGGAGGAGCGGAGAACGGATTCGGGATCGGGATCGTAAAACGGAAACGGATTCGGGATCGGGATCGTAAAACGGAAACGGATTCGGGATCGGGATCGTAAACGTAAACGGGATCGGGATCGTTAACGTAAGACGCGATCGCGCATCGACGTTTCGCTCCCGATCGCCGCCTTTGCTGTTGAAGGCCGGAAGCCGGAAGCGCAGGTGACGGGGAAGCGCCCGCGATCCTGACCGCCAACACCCGTTTACGTTGAACGTTTACGTTTACGATCCCGATCCCGAATCCGTTCAGGGATACAGCCGATTCAGCATCCTCGGAAACGCGATCATCTCACGGATGTGAGGCCGCCCGGTGATCCAGGCGATGGTGCGTTCCAGCCCGAGGCCGAAGCCGGAGTGGGTGAACGTGCCGTACTTCCGCAGGTCGAGGTACCACTTGTAGGAATCCTCGGGCAGCTTCTCCTCGCGGATGCGCGCCAGCAGCCGATCGTGGTCATCCTCACGCTGGCTGCCGCCGATGATCTCGCCATAGCCTTCCGGCGCGATGAGGTCATTGCACAGGACGGTGCGCGGGTCGGCCGGGTTCTCCTTCATGTAGAAGGCCTTCGCCGCCTTCGGGTAGTTCATGATGAAGACCGGGCGGTCATGCATCTCGCCGATGACGGTCTCGTCGGGCGCACCCAGGTCGTCGCCCCACTTGATGTCATGCCCCTTCTCCTGGAGGATGGCGACGGCATCGGTGTAGTCCAGGCGCGGGAACGGCGGCTTCACACGCGCCAGGGCGGTCGTGTCACGCTCCAGCAGTGCCAGTTCCGGCGCGCAGCGCTCCAGCGCCCTCGCCACGAGGTAGGACACGAACTCCTCCTGCAGCTTCATGCTGTCCTCGGAGTCGTACCACGCCATCTCCGGCTCGCACATCCAGAACTCGGTGAGGTGTCGCCGGGTCTTGGACTTCTCCGCGCGGAACGTCGGACCGAACACGTAGATCCGGCCGAACGCCGCCGCCGCCGCCTCGCCGTATAGCTGCCCCGTCTGCGCCAGGTACGCCGTCTCCTCGAAGTAGTCCACCTCGAACAGGCCGGCGCCGCCCTCGCCGATAGCGCCGGTGAGGATCGGCGTGTCCACGCGCAGGAAGCCGCGCTCGTAGAAGAAGTCGTGCAGCGCCTGCTCCACCTCGTGGCGCACCTTCATGATGGCGCGCTGCTGGCTCGACCGCAGCCACAGGTGGCGGTTGTCCAGCAGGAAATCGACGCCGTGCTCCTTCGGCTGGATGGGGTAATCCTCGCCGCTGGCACCAATCAGCGTGATGTCCTGGACGCCCACTTCGTAGCCGCCGGGCGCCCGGTCGTCCGCGCGGACGGAACCGGTGATGGCGACACTGCTCTCCAGCGTCAGCGATTGCACCAGCTCCCACGCCTCGGGAGAGACCTCCTTCTTCACCACGACGCACTGCACGATCCCCGTGCCATCGCGGATGACGACGAAAGCGACCTTGCCATGGGCGCGCGTCGTCTGCACCCATCCCCGCAGCTGTGCCGTACCGCCCTCGCGACGACCGAGGTGGCGAATTTCCGTTATGTCAGACATACACCCGGTCGCTTGTATCCACAGAGTAACCCGCCCCGAAACCGGCCGCGCAAAGTAGGCCCGCGCTCATCCGAAATCAACGATCCCCATACACCATCCCCATACACCATCCCCATACACCATCCCCATACACCATCCCCATACACCATACTCCGCCTCACCCGACATCATACATCGCCACCCTCTCCGCGAACCGCCCCTCCAGCGCCGCCTTCAACCCCGCATGCTCCTGCGCTGCAAGTTGTGGGTCCGCCTCCACCACCCGCTGAGCCGCGTCCCGGGCGCGTGGCACGAGGTCCTCGTCCCGGAGCGGGTCGAAGAAGCGGAACTCCGGCATGCCGTGCTGCCGCTCCCCGAAGAAGTCGCCCATGCCCCGGTGCATGAGGTCGGCACGGGCGATCTCGAAGCCGTCGCCGGAGCGGGCCAGCACCGCCAGCCGCTCGGCGCCCTCGTCGGCGATGAGGATGCAGTAGCTCTGCTCGGCGCCGCGTCCCACCCTGCCCCGCAACTGGTGCAGCTGCGACAGGCCAAACCGCTCAGCGTGCTCCACGACCATGACCGTGGCGTTGGGCACGTCAATGCCCACCTCGATGACGGTGGTAGCGACGAGGACGTCCACCTCACCGGCGGCGAAGCGGGCCATGACAGCATCCTTTTCGTCACCCGCAAGCTGGCCGTGGAGCAGGCCCAGGCGCAGTGACGAGAAGACCTCCGTGGCGAGGCGTTCGTACTCCGCCGTAGCGGACCGCAGGTCCAGCTTGTCCGACTCCTCCACCAGCGGATAGACCACATAGGCCTGGCGGCCGGCCGCCACCTGGTCGCGGATGAAGCCGTATACCGCGTCTCGCCTGTCCCCGCCGCGGATGACCGTGCGGATCTTCTGCCGGCCCGGCGGCAGCTCGTCCAGGACGGTGATGTCCAGGTCGCCGTAGATGGTGAGGGCCAGGGACCGGGGGATGGGTGTGGCGGACATGACGAGGACGTCAATGCCATCGCCCCGCGCCGCCAGCGCCAGTCGCTGTTTCACGCCGAACCGGTGCTGCTCGTCGGTGATGGCAATGCCCAGCCGCTGGAACGCGACGGCGTCCTGGATGAGGGCGTGGGTGCCGATGACGACGTCGGCTGTGCCACCGGCAATGGCGTCCTGCGCCGCTCGTTTCTCACCCGCCGACAATCGCCCCGTGAGCAGCGCCACCCGCGGCCGCACGTCCGCCGGCAGCAGCTCCAGCAGCCCGCGGATGTTGCGGGCGTGCTGCTCCGCCAGGATCTCCGTGGGCGCCATGAGCGCCGCCTGGTGGCCGGACTCCACCGCGAGCAGCATGGCGAACAGCGCGACGATGGTCTTGCCGGAGCCGACGTCGCCCTGGAGCAGCCGGTTCATGCGTCGGCCGGCGGCCATGTCGGCGAAGATGTCGGCAATGGCCCGGGTCTGCGCGCCCGTCAGCGTGAACGGCAGCGCCCGGTACAGCGGCGCGATGAGGGCGTCCGTGCGACGGAACGCAATGCCCTGCTCCTTCGCCGTGCGCCGGTGCCGGACGCGGGCGTGGAGCAGTTGCAGGAAGAGCAGCTCGTCGTAAGCCAGGCGACGTCGTCCGAGTTCCGCCTGCTTCAGTGTTTCAGGGCGGTGCAGCATGGCCACGGCCTGCATCAGCGTCGGCAGGCCCGCCGCTTCGGTGATGGGACGGGGCACCGCGTCCTCCGTCTGGAGCAGCGGCAGCAGCCGGTCCAGGTTCGCGTCCAGGATGCTGCGCACCACCTTCTGCGACAGCCCTTCCGTGGCCGGGTAGATGGGCAGCACCTTGCCGGCGCTGTCCACGCCCTCGTCGGCACTGCCCAGCACCACCCATTCCCGTGGCTGGATCTGCTTGCCATGGAAGAAGCGCACGGAGCCCGTGACCAGCACGATGTCGCCCCGCCGGAACGTGCGGTCCAGGAACGGCTGCCCGGGGAACGAGCACTCGATGCTGCCACTGCCGTCCCGCAGGATCAGCTGGAAGATGCGCAGCCCCGCCCGCGTTGGCAGCACACCCTTGGACACCACCTCGCCGATGACGGTCACGTCCTCACCGACCTGCGTGCTGCCGATCCGGGCCACCGTGCTGGCGTCCTCGTACCGGCGCGGCGCGTGGAAGAGCAGGTCACGGGCCGTCTGCACGCCCAGCCGCGCCAGGGCGTCGGCCCGCTTCGGGCCCACGCCCTTCACGAACTGGACGGGCTGGTCAAGGGGCGTGAATGTCATGGTCGCCGGCCGTGTTGTGCCGCTGCCTCGCCGCGCGCCCGGGGCGTCAGCCCTCGAGCACCGCCCTGGCAAAGCCCGCGGCGTCGAAAGGCTCCAGCGCGTCAACGCCTTCGCCCGTGCCCACCAGCTTCACGGGCAGGTCGAACTCCTTCTTCAGTGCGACGACGATGCCGCCCCGTGCGGTGCTGTCCATCTTCGCCAGCACCAGCCCCGTCAGCGGCAGTGCCTGCCGGAACGTGCGGGCCTGGGCCACGGCGTTCTGGCCCACCGTCGCGTCCAGCACAAGCAGCGTCTCATGGGGCGCGCCCGGCAGCTTGCGGTCCACCACTCGCCCGATCTTCGCCAGCTCCGTCATGAGGTCGCCCTGCGTGTGCAGCCGGCCCGCCGTGTCGATGATGACGACATCGGACCTCCGGTTCACGGCCGCGTCAATGGCATCGAACGCAACCGACGCCGGGTCCGCGCCCGGTTGCGCGCCGACGAACTCCACGCCCACCCGGTCCGCCCAGAGCCTGAGCTGGTCGATGGCGCCGGCTCGGAACGTGTCACCGGCAGCCAGCAGCACGCGCTTGCCCTCGCCCTTCAGGCGGTTCGCCAGCTTGCCAATGGTCGTGGTCTTGCCCACGCCGTTGACGCCCACCATCAGGAACACGGTGGGCGGCTCCGCCGCGAAGGTGAGCGGCGCATAGGCCGGCGCCGGCGCGTTCGGCCTGTTGCCGCGGCCGCCGAACAGGGAGCCCAGGACCGAGCCCGTTGGAGCCGGCGCCGTCGCCTGCCCGCCATTGGCCGGGGCACCGCCCTCCCCCAGGATGTTCAGGATCTCCCGCTCGACGACGTCCACGAACTCCTGTTCCGTGCGGATCCGGCCGCTCCGGGACTCAGCCTCCACCACGTCCACGAGCTGCATGGTCGCCGGCACGCCAAAGTCCGCCGCCAGCAGCGTCTCCTCGATCTTCTCCAGCGAGCCCTCGTCCAGGCCGCGGGCCAGCACGTTCACGTCGGTGAATGCGACATCCCGGATCTTCTGCCACAGGCCCGGACGTTCGCCTTCCCTCTTTCCCAGTCTCATGTTTTCGCTTCGCTCAAAGGCCGCTTCGCTAAGGCCGCTTCGCCAAGGGGCTCAGTAATCATCGTTCATCGCAGGCCCCACCGCCTGCGGAGGATCCATTCGGCCGCCAGCAGGACGATGACGGCCAGGAACGGCCAGGCGGTGGCCCGCAGGGGCGTGCCGCCAAGCCGCTGGCCGGCGTCCCGCACGGCCGTGGCCGGTGCCCGTAGCGCCGCCAGGTCCGCGGGCTGACGCCAGAACTCCGGCGAGTACCGCTCCACGGTCAGGCGGCCTTCCACATCCGCTACGGTATCACCGCTGAAGGCGCGGACGCGATAGCTGTAGCGGCCCGGCTCGGGCGCCACGGTGTACGTCGTATCCGCGGTGGCGGAAACCATCGTGTCAGCCACTACGGTGCCGTCGGCGGCGAGGAGGCTTACGGCAAGTGAATCAATGGCTGCGCCCGGTGCCACCCAGCCCAGCGGTCTACCCCGGGGGACGGCATATGATGCCGGCCGGACTGCGTCTGCCCCGACGAGTCCGCCATCACGGATGAGCCAGCCGGTGACGGCGCCCCACAACCGGTTGTACAGCATGGCCTCGGCATCACCGCGAAACGCCCACTGCCAGTACCCCCGGCCAAGCGCCATGACCCACCGACGCTGGCCGCTCTGTCCACCCAGCAGCGCCGGCTCCGGCTGGCCCTGGCGCCCACGCGTCACCGACAGCGGCGCCCACGTGCCCGGCGCCGGCGTCACGCTCCGCAGCGCGTACAGGGGCGCAGCGCCGGCCACAGGCAGTTCCGTCAGCAACGGCGCGACGGGCGACGACGGGATCTCCGCTACCGGGTAGTACTCCCCTGCCGTTTCGGGACCCGGCGTCACGGGCAAGGGCAAATCAGCGGCGTCACCCGCCGGGAAGATCAGGAGCCGCCGCGCGGACGCCGCGGCGTCCAGCGCCCAGCGCGGCGCGGCACCGTCCAGCCCGTGCAGCACCACCAGTCCCCCCTGCTGCATGGCCCGTTGCACCGCCCGCTGCGCATCCTGCTCCGACGCCCTCAGCCCCGCCTCCAGCCCCATCCCCAACCGGGTATACTGCCCTGCCGCGCCCCGCAGATACCCGCTGACCGGCAGGCCTGCCGCCTGCCGCAGCACCGGCACCAGATGCCGCGGCTCCCAGTCCGGAACGAACGAAACCAGCGCGATTGCCGGCGGCTCATCTGCCACGTCCAGCCAGACCGTGCGCATGTCGTCGTCCGGGACGACATCCTCACCCTCCAGCTCCACCGTCACCTCCACCCGGCCGCCGCCCGGCGGCGCTTCCAGCCGCAGCTCCATGCTGCCGGTGGCCAGCCTGCCCCCTGGCGCCGGCGGGACACTCGTCCGCCCTACCACCCGATCGCCCGCCCGGGCCACCACGGCGATGGAGTCCGGGCCCGGGTCGCCCGTCACTGCCACGCCAAATTCCAGAACCACCGGCTCGCCGGGCCGGGCCCAGCCGGGAGCGCTGACTTCCTGCAGGGAACGGTTCGCGACGATGTCACCCACGATCTCGAATTCAACGTCCAGTCCAAGACGCGGCAACCACTGGGCGACGACAGGGGCATCCTCGATGGCCGCATCTGTCACCACCACCACCCGAACGGCGCCGGCCTCGGCCACGGCCTGGAGCGCCGGCAGGAGGCGGCTGCTCACATCGCCTGGCGGCTCGTCCGGCAGCGCCGCTGGTGCTACAGGCCGGACCCGCGTGCCAAACAGGAGGACGTCGCGGCCGCCGGCCCGGGCCCGCGCGCGCTCCACCCCACGGTCCCACCGGCTGCCGCCTGACGCTTCCGGCAGCGCCATGCTCAACGAAGCATCCAGCAGCACGTGCGTGCCGGCCCGCGCTGCCGCACTGCCACCCGTTGGCACTTCCACGTCGAAGATGAGCAGGAGGATCAGTGCGATGGCGGCAATGCGCAGCCCGGCCAGCAGCATGCGCCCCCGGCCCGGCGTCTCCCAACGCCGGTAATGCCACACCACGGCCGCTGCCGCTACCGCCACCAGCGTCGCCCAGATTGCCCAGCTCGTACCCGCCATCGCCCGCCCGTACAAAGAAAGCCCCGCCGGGCGCCTCGCCAGCGGGGACCTACCAACTTAGGCGCAGGCAGGGTCTGCGCCAGTCCGCGTTCCAGCCTGTAAAACGAGGAAGGCCGCTCCGTGGAGCGGCCCTCGTTCGTCAGAGGTCATCGCCTGTGCGCCCGGCGGCGTCCTGCCGGGATCGGGCGAACTGCACGCCATACGGGATCCGCTCGAGGAGGGTTGAGCGTTCTGCCGCGACGGCCAGGAACTCGCCCCGGATCGCCCCCGGAATCGGCGGCGCGTCCGGCAGGCGCGCGGTCCGTGCATCCACCGCACGGCCGTTGACGCGAAGTTCATAGTGCAGGTGCGGGGCCGTGGCGAGCCCCGTCGCACCAACATAACCGATGACCTGCTTCTGGGACACGCGCGTGCCGACCCGGATTCCGGAAGCGAACCGGCTCAGGTGTGCGTACCGCGTGATGTAGCCATTGAAGTGGCGGATCTCGACGAGGTTGCCGTAGCCGCCGTTCACACCTGCGAACACAACCGTCCCCTCGGCCGTGCTCATCACCGGCGTGCCGGTGGGCGCGCCGAAATCCGTGCCCGTGTGCGCACGAACCGTCTTCAGGATCGGATGATAGCGGTTCGGGTTGAAGTTCGACGTGATACGCACGAACTCCACCGGATAGCGGCTGAACCCGTGCGCCAGTGGTCGTGCTTCCTCGTCGTAGTAGCCGCGGGCCTGATCGTGGTCGAACCAGAAGCCCTTGTACGAATGGCCGCGGACATTCATCTCCGCCGCGAGGATCTTCCGGCTGCGCGCCGACCCGTCCGGACGGACTTCCCGTTCGTACACCATGCGGTACGAGTCACCGGGCTGGATCTCCCGCGTGAAGTCCAGCTTGTACTCGTACACACCGGCCAGCTCGGCGACCAGGCCGCGCCGGTCCGGTACCGGCAGCTGTGACGACTCGTCGAACACGATGGCTTCGTACAGCGTGCGCTGGATCTCGCCACTGGCATACACTGTGTCCACCACCGTCGGCGTGATGACAACCTCGCCGTCCCACCGCGTCTGCTGCTTCACGAGACGGACCGTGCTGTCCCGGTTCAGCCGCACCTCGATGGCACGCGGCTCGTCGCTGCGGAGCCAGCGCCGGACCGTGATCTCCGTGTTCGTGGACAGCCGTCCCGGGTTCAGGTGCTGGCGCATCCCCAGCAGCAGGTCCGCCATCTCCTGGCCCGTGATCCGGGCCTGCGACAGCACGCCCGACAACGTCTGTCCCGAGCTGAGCACGTGCGTTTCCACCCGCTCAACCGGGGCCGCGTAGAGCACGCCCACCGTCGGCGCCTCGTCCGGATTGGGCGCAGGGATCCCCGGCTGGAGCATCGTGGCGCCGCCGACACTGATGGCAACGATGAACGCCAGGGCCAGGATCCTGTAGGGGTTCGGCATCAAACCTTCCGCTGTGTTCGTTGGCGCTTCAACTCAGTCCATCTGGCGACGGATGAACGTCGGAATGTCCAGGTCCATCAACTGCTGCGCACCCACCGACCGCTGCGGCGGACGGGAGAACGGCAGTGCGTCCGCGAAGTCCGGCGTCCGCGGGGTCGCAGCCGTGGCCCGCGCGTAGCCGGGCTCCGCCGAGGCCGTGGCCACCGCCGGTGTCGGCTGCGGCCGCGGTGCCGGCTGCGGCCGCTGGGCAGGTTGAGCCCGCGGTGCCGTCTGCGGCCGGGCAGGCGCGCCGCCGTTACCGTGCGCGGCATGCGCCGCCCCCGGCGTTGTCGTACGAGTCCCGAAATGCGGCCGGATCACATTGTCCCGCACAGGCTCCTCCTGCTCCAGTCCCGTTGCGATCACCGTGACGCGCACATCGCCTTCCAGCGTCGGGTCGTGGACAGCACCGAAGATGATCTCGGCTTCGTCGCCGGCCGCTTCCTGGATAATGGACGCGATGGTCGTCACTTCGTCAATGGTGAGGTCCATCCCGCCGGTGATGTTGATGAGCACACCGCCGGCGCCGCCGATGGTCACGTTGTCCAGCAGCGGGCTGTGGATCGCCTCCTGGGCCGCTTCCACTGCACGGTTCTCGCCAGTCCCGAAGCCGGTGCCCATCAGAGCCGGTCCGCGGTTCTGCATCACAGTGCGAACGTCTGCGAAATCGACGTTTACCTCACCTGTCACGTGGATCAGGTCGGAGATTCCCTGCGTGGCATGGAGCAGTACCTCGTCCGCCTTTTTTAGCGCATCCCGGAAAGAAGTACCCTTCCCGACGACGCTCAGCAACCGCTCATTGGGCACCACGATGACGGTGTCCGCCGCCCGCTTCAGCTCGGACAGCCCCATCTCCGCCTGCTGCATGCGCTTGCGACCCTCAAACAGGAACGGCTTGGTCACGATGCCGATGGTCAGGCAGCCCATCTCCCGGGCGATCTCGGCGATCATCGGCGCCGCGCCCGTGCCCGTGCCGCCGCCCATGCCTGCCGTGATGAAGACCAGGTCCGCGCCCTCCAGCACTCGGGCGATGTCGTCCCGGCTCTCCTCGATGGCCTGCCGACCGATCTCCGGACGGGCGCCCGCGCCGAGTCCCCGCGTCAGCTTCTTGCCGATCTGGATCTTCAGCTGCGACTGCGCCAGCTTCAGCGCCTGCGCGTCCGTGTTCACGCTGATGAACTCGACGCCGTCCAGGTCCTCGGCGATCATGCGGTTGACAGCGTTCCCGCCGCCACCACCTACGCCGATGACCTTCATGCGTGCGTTCTGCGCTGCGCCTTCCTCGAATTCGAAAATCATCATTCCCCCTCCTCTGGTTCGGGTCCCGCCGCCACGCGGAGACCACCTGGTGCTGCCAGGGCCACTTCGTTCAGGCCACTCGTTAAGGCCGCTTCTCTAAGGCCGCTTCGCCCAGGGCCGCGGACTAGAAGAACTCCTTGAGCCAGGCGACCAGACGGCCGCCGACCCCCTCGCGGAGGCTGGCACCGAACGCCGGCTCACTTACGCTGTCGGATGCGAACAGGGCCAGGCCGGTGGCCGTCGCGAACTGTGGCCGCTTCACCGTGTCCGCCAGGCCCAGCAGCCCCTCGCCGGGCAGGCCGATGCGGACGGGCATGCCAAACGCGATCTGGGCCACTTCCACGGCGCCGGCCAGCGAGGCCCCGCCGCCGGTGAGGACCGCACCCGCGCCGAGGCGGCCGGATTCGCCGGCGTTCTCGATCTCCCTCGCAACGAGCCCGAGAATCTCGTCCAGGCGCTGCTCGATGATGTGAGCGATGAGTTCGCGGGCCACCGCCCGCCGCGTGCCAGGACCGGGTCCCGGCAGTTCCACCGACTCCTTCGGATCCACGAGCTGCGCGTACGCAGCGCCGTGCTTCTCCTTGGCCTTCTCAGCCTCCGCGTATGTGATGCTGAGGCCCTTGGCCAGGTCGTTGGTCACCGTGCCGCCGCCCCATGGAATGGAGGCGAGGTGGCGGACCTTGCCGTCGCGGAAAATGGCCAGTTCGGTGGTCGCGCCGCCCAGGTCCACCAGGGCCACCCCCACGTCCTTCTCGTCCGGCGCCACGCTGGCCCGGGCTGTTGCCAGTGGCTCGTGGATCGTGCGCTCGATGCGGTAGCCGGCGCGACTCACGGCCTTGCGCAGGTTCTGCGTCGCCGTGATGGAGCTGGTGATGATGTAGACGTCGGCCTCCAGGCGCGTGCCAGCCATCCCGATGGGATCGCGGATGCCATGCTGGTGATCCACGATGTACTCCTGCGGCAGCACGTGCAGCACCTCGCGGTCCGCGGGCACGACGACGGCGCGGGCGACCTCCTGCACGCGCTTCACGTCGGCACTGGTGATCTCCTCGCCATTGACGGCGACGACGCCCTGCGAGGTGCGCGCGTGGATGTACTCACCGGCGACGCCGGTGTAGACGCGGCTCACGGACACGCCAGCCATGAGTTCGGCTTCCTTCATGGCGGTCCGGACGGAATCCGTGGTGCCCTCGATATCGGTCACGACCTCCCGGCGCATGCCACCGGTGCGGGCCTGGCCGACACCCAGGATCTTCACGCCACGGCCACCGCGCGGCTCAGCCACGACCTCGGCGATGACGGCACAGGTCTTTGTCGACCCGATATCCAATCCAGCCACCAGATTGGGACGCATGATCAGTTCTTTCCCCGGTGCAGCGCCACCACGATCTGGTCGTGGAAGCGTCCATCGATTCGCCTGACCCGCGCGAGCTCCGGCGCCGCCGTCCTGGCGACGGAGTCGGCGGCCTCGTCGCCCGCGGACGCGGCCGCAAAGCGAGGCGCGGCCAGGTCGGACAGAGTGTAATGCAGCTCACGCAGGCGCTCGGCGGTGGGCCGCGCCGGCACGAGCACGTCCGCGTCCGTATTGCTACGCAGGACCAGCCGGATCTCGCTGTCGTGCACGCCGATCTCGGAAACCCATCCGAGGAGACCTGGCTCGAACTGCCTGACCATGCCCAGGAACGCCGCGATGCGGAGCGTTTCCTCGTCCGCGGCATGTCCGTCACCGGTCACCCGCGTCTCCACGAGCAGTACGGGCAGGTCCATCCCCTCCGCGGCCGGGTCCGCAGGGAGCAGGCGACCCTGCTCGTCAATGGCGTGCAGTTCCGGCGTCCGCGCAAAGCCCACGGGACGCGTTTCGTCGATGGCGATGCGCAGCGTGCCGGGCACGCTGCGTTCGATGGACACGTCCCGCACGAGGGGATGGCGGAGAACGGCGTCCCGCCATTGCGTCGGGTCGTCAAAAATGCTGGACGCGACGGTGATGCCCGCCGCCTCCACAACCATCTCGGGCGACATGTGGCGCACCCCCGTCACCTCCACACGCTGCACTGCAAAGGCATCGATGCGACGCATCAGGGTCGGCGCCTGCGCGGATGCCGCGGTCAGCACGACTCCCGTGAGGAGCACAACCGCGATGCGGACGAGGCCCTGCCTCATTCGGCACCCCCGCCCATGGCGCGGAACATGTCATGGGCCATCTCGTCGATGTTGCCGGCGCCCATGGCCACGACGACGTCGCCGTCCCGCAGCTCAGCCCGCAGGGCGCGGTGCATCTCGTCCAGCGTCGGCACGTACTCGACGACGCCGCCATTGGCGGCCCGGGCTGCGTCCGCCACCAGTGCGCCGGTGACACCCTCGATGGGGGCTTCCCGTGCCGGATAGACATCGGTCACCCAGATGGCATCGGCCACGGCCAGGGCACGCCCGAACTCGCCGGCCAGGTCGCGGGTCCTGCTGTACAGGTGCGGCTGGAACACCGCGATGATGCGCTGGCCGGGATACGCGCCGCGTGCGGTGGCCAGCGTGGCGTCCACCTCCGTGGGGTGGTGTGCATAGTCATCCACGAACGTCACGCCCGCTGCCGTGCCCAGCTCCTGGAACCGGCGAGCGACGCCGCTGAAGCCGGGCAGCGCGCGCTGTGCGGCCTCGAAGTCGGCGCCCGCGTGGCGCGCCGCTGCGAACGCGCCAAGGGCATTGCGGATGTTGTGCAGACCGGGTGCAGCCAGGTTCACCTCGCCAAGCGTCTGGCCGTTCTCGGTGACGGTGAACGCCATGGTGCGTCCCGTCTGCCGGATGCCCGTGGCGCGCAGGTCGGCGCCCTCGCCCGTGCCGTAGGTCAGCACGCGGCGATCGGTAACGGCGGCACCCGCCCGGGCGGCGCCCGGATCATCCGAGCACACCGCCACCAGGCCATCCGCGCGGACCTGGCCGAGGAACTCGACGAACGCCTGTTCCACCCCCGCCAGGTCACCGTAGATATCCAGGTGATCCGCCTCCACCGATGTCACGACGGCGGCCGTCGGCTGCAGCGTCATGAAGGAGCGATCGTACTCGTCGGCCTCGACGACGAAAACGTCACTCTTGCCGGCGCGAAGGCCCCCGCCCCAGGACGGCATGCGGCCGCCGACGAGACCCGTGGGATCGATGCCGGCGGCGTCGAGGATCGCCGTCGCCGCCGCTGTCGTAGTCGTCTTGCCGTGCGTGCCCGCGATGGCGATGACGGTGCCTCGGTTGACGATGGCGCCCAGGGCCTGGGCCCGCTTCAGCACCGGGATCCCGCGCTCCCGCGCCGCCGCGAGTTCGGGATGCGACGAAGGGATCGCCGAGGTGACAACGAGGGCGACAGCATCCTCCACATGCGACGCGTCATGGCCCTGGTGGATGGCCACGCCGCGGGATTGCAGCGCCGCACCAGCCGCAGAGGGCCGGAGGTCGCAGCCCGTGACAGTGCCGCCCTCGTGCACGAGAAGCTCGGCCAGAGCCGACATGCCCGCGCCCGCCACGCCCATGAAGTGGACGGGGCCGGTCCGCGCCAGCGCACGGAGGTCCACGTTCTTCCAGTCAGGTTGCTGCGTCATCGCGATGCCATGAGTGTGTGAAGGTGCCGGGCGATCTCGCGTGCGGCATCCGGTTGCGCCCTGTCCCGGGCGGCGCGCTCCATCCGCGCCCGGCGGTCGGCGTCGCCGGTGAGCGCCAGCATGTCGCGCCACAGCCGCTCCGATGTCATCTCGCTTTCCGGCAGCATGATCGCCGCGCCTGCATCTTCCAGCGCCCGCGCATTGTGCGTCTGATGGTCCGCCGCAGCCGTCGGCAGCGGCACAAGGATCATGGGCCGGCCCCATGCAAGCAGTTCCGCCGTGCCCATGGCACCCGCGCGGGACACCGCCACGTCCGTCGCCGCCAGCGCCTGTGGCATGGCGTCGATATAGCCCACCGCCTTCACCCAGTCCGCGCCCAGCGGCCGCAGCCGCTCGCTGATGCCCTCGATGTGCGTCGGGCCGGTGGCCCAGAGGACCTCCAACTTCTCCGGACGTGCCGGCAGGTCTCCCCGCACGACGCCCTCAATGGCACCCACCAGTGCCTCGTTTATCGCCCGTGCGCCCTGGCTGCCGCCCACTACCAGCAGGACCACGGCGTCCTCCGCCAGGCCGAACCGGCGGCGGCTGGCCAGCCGGTCGATGGACGTGTCCGGCGCCTGGATGGGGTTGCCCAGGGACAGGATCTCAGTCCGCGCTCCAGGCTCGAGCTGCGACGCCGCCTCAGGGAACCCGAGGTGTACCTGCCGGGCCCGCCGGGACAGTACACGCGTGACTGCGCCGGCGTGCGAGTTCTGCTCCTGCAGCGCCAGCGGCACGCCGGTCAGCACGGCGTAGAGGCCCGCCGGCCCGCTGGCGTAGCCGCCGGTTCCCACGACCAGGGCCGGGCGCAGCCGGCGGAACAGCCGGAACAGGCCCAGGAACGTACCGCCCAGCGCCGGCACCAGCCGCCAGTTCTGCAGCAGCCCGTCGCGCTGGAAACCGCGCATGGGCAGCAGCGTATGCGGCAGGCCCTTTTCCGGCAGCACCCGCGACTCCACGCCCCGCTGCGCACCGACGTAGTGGACCTGCACCGCCGGATCCAGTTCCTGCAGCGCTGCGCCCAGAGCCAGGGCCGGGTAGAGGTGGCCGCCCGTGCCGCCGCCGGCAAGTATCACGTTCTTCATTCGCGCACCTCCCCGGTGCGGCGCGCGATGTTGATGAGGATGCCCACGCCGATGAGGCAGACCAGCAGGCTCGACCGGCCATACGAGAGGAACGGCAACGTCACGCCCGTCGTCGGCAGCAGCGCGAGGTTCACGAGAATGTGCAGCATGGCCTGAACGCTGATGAGGCACGTCACACCGACGGCCAGCAGGAAGCCGAACAGGTCGGGCGCATGCTTCGCGATACGGAAGCCCACCAGGGCAAAGGCCGAGTACAGCACGATGAGGGTGAAACCGCCTGCGAAACCCCACTCCTCGCCGATCATGGCAAACAGGAAATCGTTGTGGGGCTCCGGCAGGTAGCCGAACTTCTGGACGCCGCGGCCGAACCCGAGGCCCGCCAGGCCGCCGCTGCCGATGGCGATGAGCGCCTGGTTGATCTGGTAGCTGATGCCCGCGGGATCCTGCGCGGGATCGAAGAACGCGATCATCCGGCGCATGCGGTACGCCGCAGCGCCCACCTGAGACCAGAGCAGTGGCACGCCCACGATGGCCAGCAGGATGAAATGGCCGATCCGGGCGCCGGCCGCGAAGATGACCAGTGCCGACAGCAGCAGTACGAGCATGGCCGCGGACATGCTCGGCTGCAGGAAGATGAGCCCGCAGACCGCGCCCCACACGAGCAGGAACGGGAGCAGCCCCCGGGACAGGCTGGACAGGCGGTCCTGCTTCTTTACCGCCAGCGCCGCCGTCCAGATGATGAGCGACAGCTTTGCGAATTCCGACGGCTGCAGTGCCACCGGCCCGAGGTTCAACCATCGGCCGGCGCCGTTGCGGATGCGTGTCACGTCCTCCGCGCCGGGCAGGAGCAGCAGTGCCAGTGCCACCATGGTCAGCATGAGGATGGGCCACGCGAACAGCCGCAGGCGGCGGTAGTCCACGAATGCCATGACAACGAGGAGCGCGAACCCCGCAGCCGCCCCCGTCGCCTGGCGCACGACGAAGTAGTAGTCGGGCAGGCCCCGGCTCGTCGCCATGACGGCACTGGCGCTGTAGACGGAGACGATGCCGACACACAGGAGCATCGTCGTGATGAGCAGCAGTACTGGAGCCTCCCAGCCGCTGCCCAGCCGTGCCGGCGCCGATGCGCCGGCCCATTCCACGCCCGCCGGCGCCGTCGTCGCCCGGCTCATGGCCGCGCCTCCGCGTGCCCCACGGCCAGCGCACGAAACGCCCGGCCCCGATCCTCGTAATCACGGAACATGTCGAAGCTGGCACATGCCGGCGACAGCAGCACGGCGTCACCGGCCCGGGCCGCGGCCGCCGCCCGCGCCACCACGTCCTCGAATGAGCCGGCGACGTGCTCCACCGGCACGAGCCCCTCCAGATCCGCCACGATGCGCGGCGCCGCCTCACCATAGGCAATGACCCCGCGGATCCGACCGGCACTTGCAAGTGACGTGTAGGCCTCGCCCTTGTGCCGGCCACCCAGGAGCAGCACCACCGGACGGTCGAGGCTGCGCAGCGCCACGCCGGTCGAGGTAACATTCGTGGCCTTCGAGTCGTTGATCCAGAGGACGTCACCGGCATCAGCCACGACCTCCAGCCGGTGTTCCAGCCCGCCGAACGTACGCAACCCGTCGGCAATGGCTGCCGTTGCCGCGCCTGCAGACCGTGCCGCCACCGCGGCGGCCAGGGCATTGGCCCGGTTATGCTCGCCGAGGACCCGCAGTTCCGTCCGGTTCAGCAGCCGCGTCTCCGTGCCATCAACGCGCAGCCGCAGGTCACCGGCGTCATCGATCCAGCCGCCTTCTTCGGCACCATCAGGGAGGGTGCTGACGCGGAAGACACGACGGCGACCATCCGCCTCCCCAGGCATCATCATTACCGCCGCATCTTCCGCGTTCAGCACCCAGATACTCGTGGCCGTGGCATTCTCGAACATGCGGGCCTTGTCTGCGTAGTACGCCGCTACCGACGGGTACCGGTCCAGGTGGTCCGGCGACAGGTTCGTCAGCACGCCTATACGCGGCGCGAACGTGTCGATGTCGGCCAGCTGGAACGAACTCGCCTCCACCACCACCCAGTCCGGCTGCTCGGCCTGCAGCACCACATCCGACAGCGCGTGGCCTATGTTGCCGGCTGACACCGCGCTGAAGCCGGCCTGCACCAGGAGGTGCGTCGTCAGCGCGGTCGTCGTGCTCTTGCCGTTCGTGCCCGTCACCGCAATGACCGGCGCGTCCAGTTCACGGAACGCGAACTCGAGTTCCGAGACCCGCGGCACCAGCGCCACCCCGGGGTCACGCAGTATCGCCACCGTCGGTGGGATGCCGGGACTCAGAACGATCAGGTCGCACGACGCGAGTTCGCCCGCCGTGTGGCCGCCCGTCTCCGCGCTGCCGCCCAGCCGGCGTATCTCCGCCGCCGCGTGCACCACGTCGTCGCCGGAACCGGCATCGGATGCGAACACGTCATGACCTCGCGCCATTGCCAGGCGCGCGGCCGACCTGCCGCTCCGTGCCAGTCCCAGGATGCCTACGCGCATGCCTACCGGATCTTCAGCGTGCTGAACGCCATGAGCGCAAACAGGAGCCCGAGGATCCAGAAGCGCACGATGATCTTGCTCTCCGCCCAGCCCGCCTTCTCGAAGTGGTGATGCAATGGCGACATGAGCAGCAATCGCTGCCCCCGTCCCTGCGTCCGCGCCGTGTACTTGAACCAGCCGACCTGGACCATGACCGAAAGCGCTTCGAGCACAAAGACGCCGCCGATGATGACCAGCAGGAACTCCGCCTTCAGCAGGATCGCCACTGCGCCCAGCGCACCACCCAGCGCCAGGGAGCCGGTGTCGCCCATGAAGACCTCCGCCGGATGCGCGTTGAACCACAGGAAGCCCAGGCACGCGCCCGCCAGTGCAGCGCAGAAAATTGACAGCTCACCGGCACCGGGGATGTAGAACAGGCCCAGGTAGCGGGACGTGTCCGTTCGGCCGATGAGGTAGGCGAACACGCCGAACGTGCCGGCCGCAATCGCGGACAATCCGCCCGCCAGTCCGTCCAGCCCGTCCGTCAGGTTCACCGCGTTGGACGCGCCCGCCAGCACGAACATGACCCACGGCACGAACAGCAGCGGCGCGATGTAGAGGTACCAGTCAGCCAGGAACGGCAGGCTCGTCTGCGTCGCGGGGATGGGCCCCATGGGATAGAACACGATGAAGAGCCCCACGAGCAGGCCGAGCAGCCCCTGCCCCACCAGCTTGTAGCGGCCCACCAGGCCCTCCGTGCGCTTGCGCACCACCTTCAGGTAGTCATCGAGAAAGCCCAGGGCGCCAAGCCACACCAGGACCACGATGGAGACGATGACGAACGGGTTCAGCACCTGCGCCCAGAGCAGGGTGGAAATCACCGTCGCGAGAATGATGAGTGCCCCGCCCATGGTCGGCGTGCCCGCCTTGGCCAGGTGGGACTGGGGGCCCTCCTCGCGCACCACCTGGCCCACGCGCAGCTTCGTCAGCCACCGGATCACCGGCGGGCCGAGAACGAACGACACAAAGAGCGCCGTCGCCATCCCCGCGGCCGCCCGGAACGTGATGTACCGGAACAGGTTGAAGAAGATGAACTCGTCGAAGAGCGGTTCGAACAGGTGGTAGAGCATCAGTTCCCTCGCCCTTCGCCGGTCCCCGGTCCGTCTTTTTCGCCGCCACCACGCGCGGCAGTTGAAGTCTGGGGGTGCTCCGCCGGACGCGCGTCATCACGCGTACCGGTGTTCGAATCGATCGCCCGCGACCCTGAGGCCTCCCCGTGCGGGTGGAGCGACCCCCATTGTTCCATGAACCGCGGGAGCAGCCGCTCCAGAGCCACTCCGCGGGATCCCTTCAGCAGGACCGTCTCGGTGCCACGCAGCCGCTCCGCCAGCGACTGCCACGCATCGAGTGCTTCATCGGTTATGATCAGGCGGGACCCCAGCGCGGCGCGGTGCGGGCCGAACGCATCCGCGAACTCGCCCGTCGCAACGATCACGTCTATGTCCTGACGCGCGACGTCGTCCGCCACCTCCCGGTGGATCTCCCCGCTCCGGGGTCCCAGTTCCAGCATGCTGCCCAGTACCGCGACCCGCCCACCACGCTTCGGCATCGACGTCAGCAGGTCGACGGCGGCGTGCACACTGGCCGGGTTCGAGTTGTAGCAATCGGCAATGACCGTGAGTTCCCGGAAGCGATGGAACTCGGCTCGCATCTTCGGCGGTTCCAGCTCCTCCAATGCGGCAATGGCCTGGTCATCGGGCACACCCCACGCCCGGGCGACGCCCAGGGCCACCAGCGCGTTGCGCGCGTTGTGGCGGCCGCGCAGTTCCAGCTGCACGCGCCGGCCGGCCCACGCGAAGCTGACACGGCCCTCCTCGTCCAGCGCCACATCGGCGCCGCGCAGCTCAGCGTCCGCCTGCTCAGTCAGGCCGGCGACCTGCACGGCAGGGTGCATGCGGCGCGCACGCTCCGGCAGCACGGCCGGATCATCGGCCACCACGATGACGCCCGCGCGGGGCACCCAGGGCACCACCGACGTTTCCTCGCGCAGCACGCCCTCCAGGTCACCCAACCCCTCCAGGTGCTCCGCCGAGATTCCCGTGATCACCGCCGCATCCGGCTCCACGATGGCCGCCAGGCGCGCGACCTCCCCCGGCGTATTGGTGCCGATCTCCGCGACGATGACCTCAGCAGTATCCGGCGTGGCCAGCAGCGTAAGTGGCGCGCCGATGAGGTTGTTCAGGTTGCCCGTGGTAGCGTGCACCCGGTACCGCGGGGACAGGGCCGCCCTGAGCAGTTCCTTGGTGGTCGTCTTGCCATTCGACCCGGCTACTGCGCACACGCGGGCACCCACGGCATGGCGCCGGGCCCGGCCCAGCAGCGCCAGTGCAGCCAGGGTATCGGGTACCTCGTAATAGCGCATGCCGGCCGGTGCACCTTCCGGCACCCGCTCAACCACGGCGCCGGTGGCACCGCACTCATGGGCCTGCTGCAGGAAATCGTGGGCGTCAAAACGCTCGCCCCGCAGCGCGACGAACAGTTCGCCGTCCTTCAGCGCGCGCGTATCGGTACCGACACCGGTGTAGCTGACTTCGTGGTCGCCGGCCCGGGCACCGATGCCCAGCACGGCGGTCACCGTCGCCTCGGTCCACATGACGAAGTGCGTGTCGGCGCTCACGGCGTTGCCTCCCTGGCCGCGACCAGCTCGCCCACGACAGCGCGCTCGTCAAACGACTGCTTTTCCGTTCCGATTATCTGGTATGTCTCGTGACCCTTGCCGGCCAGGAGTACGATGTCGTCCGGCTCCGCAAGCTCCAGCGCGTGCCGGATGGCAGCGCGGCGATCCTCGATACGGACATAGTCACCCGCCGTCATGCCCGTCACGATGTCGTCGATGATCTTTGCCGGATCTTCCGTGCGCGGGTTGTCCGATGTGACAACGGCAACGTCCGACAGTCGCTGCGCGACCTCGCCCATGAGCGGACGCTTGCCACTGTCACGGTCGCCGCCCGCGCCGAACACCGTGATGATCCGGCCGGTCGTCAGCGGCCGCAGCGCGTCCAGCACTCGCTCCAGCGCATCCGGCGTGTGCGCGTAGTCGCGCAGCACCGCGCACGGCGTCGCGGCGATGCGCTCCAGGCGTCCTGGTACCTGCGGCACCGTGCCCAGTGCCGCCACTACCTCGCGCAGCGGGTAGTCCAGGGCCAGGCAGGCCGCCACAGCACCCAGTGCATTCTGAATGTTGAACGCACCGGGAAGGGGCAGGTGGGCCTCCAGCGACTCGGCCGCGGTGTGCAGCGTGAACGTCACGCCGGCAGCGTTGTAGCGAATGTCGGATGCGCGGACGTCAGCTGCCCCCTGCACGGCGAAACTGAGGGAGCGCGGCGCCTCTGTCTCCAGCCCGCGCCACGCCGGGTCGTCGGCGTTTACCACCGCGCAGCCGTCCGGGCGCAGCAGCCGGACCAGCGAGCGCTTCGCTACGGCGTACGCCTCGACCGTCCCGTGATAATCCAGGTGGTCACGGGACAGGTTCGTGAACAGCGCGGCATCGAAACGCAGCGTGTGAACGCGGCCCTGGTCCAGTGCATGGGACGATACCTCCATGGCCAGGGTGCGCACTCCGCTGTCCACCAGCGTCCGCAGGGTGCGCGCGAGCTGGACGGGACCGGGGGTCGTCAGCGATTCGCTGCCGGGCAACACGCTGCCATCAGCCGCGATGGCGCCCAGCGTACCCAGTGACGCCGTCGGCGCGTGCTGCGACAGCAGGTGCCGGAGCACCCATACCGAGGTCGTCTTGCCGTTCGTGCCGGTGACGCCCACCAGGCGCAGGGAGTCCTGCGGATCCCCGAACACGACGCTCGCGGCCACCGCCGCACCGCGCCGGCCGTTGCGCACCACCAGCTGGGGCACTGACACCGTGTCCAGAGGGCGCTCCACCAGCACGGCCGTGGCACCGCGGGTCGCCGCGTCACCGGTGAAACGGTGGCCGTCCTGCGCCGTCCCGCTCCAGGCGCAGAACAGGTCGCCGTGCTCTACCGCCCTGCTGTCATCAGCTACGCCCCTCACCTGGGTGTCCGCGCCGACCTGCTCCAGCAGCAGGCCCTCCCGGCTCAGACGGTCCGCCAGTTCGGAGAGCATCACCGTCCTCATGGCCGGGCCTCGCCGAAAACGCGGATCACGACGTCCTCCGCCACCACACCGCCGGCCTCCGGCAGCGTGCGGCTGATCCGGCCAGCTCCCTCCAGTCGGACGCGAAAGCCTGCTGCGTGCAGCCGGCGTACGCCGTCCCGCATGGGCATCCCGGTGACATCAGGCACCTCGGCGGAATCCGGGGGCACAACCGGGCTCTCTGCGGCAGCGACAGCGTTGAGTTCCACCACGCGTGACGCTGTCGCCCACGTCGCCTGCCCCCCCGCCCCGTCAACACCACCAGGGGCAATGTTCAGCGGCCTGGCGATGACGGACCGGTCGATGGGTGCGCTGTGGGCAGCCAGCACCGCCTCCAGCATGGCGCGCGTCACCGGCGCGGCCGTGGAACCGCCATAGTAGCCGCCCCCGGCGCCGTCGTACCGCGTGCGCGGCTCGTCCAGCTTCACGACGATGACGAGTTGCGGATCATCGGCCGGGAAGAAGCCAGCGAAGGAGGCGTAGTACGCCCCGACACGGTAGCCGCCACTGCCCGCGATGCGCACTGTGCCTGTCTTGCCCGCCACCGGGAATGCACCGACCGACGCGGCTCTGCCGGTACCTTCCTCCACGGCGCCGATGAGCACATCGCGCAACTGTGCGGCCACGTCGGCCGTCATCACCTGACGAACCACCCTGGGTGCATGACTTCTCTCCACACGGCCGTCGCGGGAACGCACCTCCCGTACCAGCCGCGGCTCCATGAGCAGCCCGCCGTTCGCCAGCGCGCCATACGCCATGGCCATCTGCAGCGGCGTCGCGGACATCTCGTAGCCGATGGCCAGGCTCGCTGACGACTGCCGCGACCACACATTCGGGCGTCGCAGCAGGCCGCCCGACTCCGACGGGTACGAGACGCCTGTCGGCGAGCCAAACCCGAAATCGCGCAGGCCCAGATACTGTTCATGCCACGCCAGGCGCGTGGCTGCCTTGGCCAGCGCCACGTTCGACGATTGCCGCAGCGCGTCGTCCAGCGTGATCCAGCCCAGTGGCTTGACGTCCGTCAGTACCCGGCCGTTCAGCGCGTACCGGCCCTCTTCGCCGTAGATGCTGTCCGTGAAGCGCGCCCGGTTCAGACGGAGCAGCGCCGCCACGGTGAACGGCTTGATGATGGAACCGGGCTCATAGGGCTCCGTGACCGCACGCCAGTTGCGCGCACGACCGGCGCCGGCCCGGCTCACGGCAGCCAGCACTTCACCCGTATTGGGATCCACCAGCAGGAGCTCGCCGCCCACGGCGTTCGTGCGTACCAGCGCGTCGGCTAGCGCCTGCTCGGCGATCTCCTGCAGGTCGTAGTCAATCGTCAGGTAGAGGTCCCGGCCCGGCACCGGCTCCACCGCGCGGACCATGGCGCCGGGCAGCGGCCGACCCCGGGAATCACGCCGGACCACAGCCCGGCCCGGCAGGCCGCTGAGCACACTGTCGAACTCCAGCTCGAGTCCACCCTGCACCACGCCGTCCAGGCGCACGGGGCCCAGCAGTTCCCGGGCGATGTCACCGTTGGGGTAGAACCGCTGGACCACCCGCTCGAAGTGGATGCCCTGCACGCCGTCCAGCGCCTCCCGCACCTCGGCGCCATAGCGCCCGGGCAGCGGGACCCACGCGCGGTCAGGGTCCACGTATCGTGCCGCCTGTTCCCGGCTGAAGCCGAGGTGCTGTCGCAGCAGCTCCTGCGCCCGAGCCGGGTCCCGTAGTTCACGCGGTGCCACGGCAATGCTGAAGACCTCGCGACTGGCCGCCAGCGGGATGCCGTCCCGGTCGTAGATGGTGCCGCGCGGTGCAGCCAGCGAGAGGGTGTCCCCCTGCTGGTTCTGCGCACGCATGCGATAGTGATCGCCCTCGAGTGCAGTGAGCTGGAAGGTGCGGACCGTGGACAGCAGCGCGCCCAGCAGCACGCCTACCAGCAGGACGCGGCGGCGCACTTCGGGCTTGCCGCCACTGCGACGCGCCGTCATCGCCGGCCTCCCGCGACGCGCACTGACCCGGCACCACCCGGCAGCGGCCACTCTACGTCCTCGGGCAACTGCAGGAACTGGATTTCGTCCGACCCCGGAGTCCGCAGACCGAGGCGCTGTGCCGCCACCGCGGCAATGCGCGACCTGCTCTCCAACCACTGGATCTCACGCTGAAGTTCGGATCGCTCCGCCTGCAGCACTACGCGCTCGCCCCGCACGGCGTCCAGGCCGCGCAGTTCCTCCAGCGCCCGGCTCTGCCGCCATACCACCAGCGCCAGCGACGAGAACAGCAGCGCGAAGGCAACGCTCATCCGGATGGCCCCGTTGCCCTTCCTCATGCGGCCTTCCGCCACGCCCGCAGGCGTGCGCTGCGGGCACGGGGGTTCGCCGCCACTTCGGAGGCGCCTGCCATCACGGGCTTGCGCGTCAGGGTCTCCCCCAGGGCGATCCCACGGCACCGGCACACTGGCAACTCCGGCGGGCACACGCACGACCGGCTCCACTCCCGGAACGCGTCCTTGACCAGCCGATCCTCCAGTGAGTGATACGACAGCACCACGAACACGCCGCCTGCCGCGAGCGCCTCACGCAGGGCCACCAGGGCCCGTTCCAGTACGCCCAGCTCGTCGTTTACCGCGATGCGCAGTGCCTGGTAGATGCGAGCACGGTCCTGCACCGTGATGCGAGGACCGTAGAAGGATTCCAGCACGGCGTTCAGGTCGTCGCTGGTTTGAAATGGAGTCGCTCCGCGACGTCGCACCACCGCACGCGCCAGGCGCCGCGACCCGCGTTCTTCACCATACCGGTAGAAGATGTCCGCCAGCTCAGCCTCACCGAGTTCATTCAACAGGTCCGCCGCCGTCGCTGCCGACGTGGTTGCCGCCATCCGCATATCCAGCGGCGTACCCGCGCGGAACGAGAAGCCCCGACGTGTCTCGTCGATCTGGTGGGAGGAAACGCCCAGGTCCAGGAGTGCACCGGCAAGGGGCTCACGCAGCGATTCCGCGGCGTCCGCGAAGTTCGCCTGCACCAGCTCGAGCCGGTCGCCCCAACCTGCCAGCCGCCTTCCCGCCACTGCGAGCGCCTCCGTGTCCTGGTCCACTCCCATTACCGTCGACGTCGTCCCGGCTCTCAGTATCGCTTCCGAATGACCGCCTGCCCCCAGCGTGCCATCGAAGTACACGCCGCCCCGATCGGGCCGCAGGTACTGCAGCACCTCCGCCACCATGACGGCTTCGTGATAGCCGATGCCGTCGCTCACTTATCTGAAGATGTCAGCGGCAAACTTCCGGAAATCCTGCGATGCGTCCTGCACGGCGCCCTCGAACTTCGCCGGATTCCAGATCTCCACCTTGTTGATGGCGCCCACCAGCAGCGCCTGACCGTCCAGCTCGGCCGCGGCCCGCAGCGTCGCGGGTATCAGGATCCGCCCCTGGCCGTCAGGCGTGACCTCCACGGCGTTCGACATCACACTCAGCACCCACATCCGCGCCGATGGGTCCCGCATCATCTGCTCCATCCGGGACTCCACTTCCAGCCACGCCGCCTCCGGATACAGCGCCAGCGCCGGTGGGTACGCCTGCACCAGGACGAAGCGCTGATCCGTCGCCTCCCGACGATACTGCGCCGGCAGGCTCAGACGCCCCTTCTCGTCCAGCTGGTGCTGGAAGCTCCCCAGGAACTTCCCTCCCCTCATCGGAGAGCGTGAACCCGCCATTGACCCTCGCGCCGTTGCTCGCGCCCTTTCCCACCATTCCACCCCACTCCATCCCACTGCGCCCCACCAAAGTACCCCTGCCATCCCACCCGGTCAATAGTGTTGTTTGGGCCGGTCCTTGCACTGCCGCCGGGCAACGGAGGAGCAATGTTGAAGCGATTCGCACACGTGGTAGCGAAGCCGCCCCGAAGCAGGTCACAGCGGGAGGAGCTGGAGGGCGAGATAGCGGCCCTGCGGCAGGAAGGTCACGCCATATCGCTGCACTACGGCACCAGTACGGGCGACGCGGCCCGTCTGGCCAGGGAAGCGAGCGAGGCGGGCGCAGAGCTGGTGATTGCCGCCGGCGGAGACGGTACGATTAACGAGGTCGTGAACGGGCTGGTGGAGGCGGGTGGCGGCGCTGCTCTTGGTGTGGTGCCACTCGGCACGGCCAACGACTTCGCCCGGGGCCTGGGGTTGCCGCGGGAACTGGCAGCAGCACTGCGGCTGGCCGTTGAGGGACGCCCACGCACGCTGGACGTAGCTCAGGTCAATGGCCACTGCTTCATCAACGTCTCCACTGGCGGCTTTGGCGCTGCTGCGACGCGAGCGGCGAACCGGACGGTGAAACGGCTGCTTGGACCGGTGGCGTACCTGGCCCGTGGCGCCCGGATGCTGGTGCGGTTCCAGCCGGCGCACGGTGTGTTCGAGGCGGACGGGCGGCAGGTCTACTCGGGCAGGTTCGTGTTCTTCGCCGTCGGCAACGCCAGCAGAACGGGGGGCGGCACACCAGTGACGCCCCTGGCGGACCCCGGCGACGGGCGCCTGGACGTAGTCATTCTATGCGACGTCTCCCGCTTCCAGCTGCTGCGCATGCTGCCCCGTCTGCGGGCGGGCACGCACATGAGGAATCCATACGTGCTGTACATGCGGGCTCACCAGGTGACGGTGACGCTGGGCGCACCGGCTCGGATCAACGCTGACGGCGAGGCCGTGGAGGGTCAGGAGTTCCGGTACTCAGTGCTGACGAACGGGCTGAACGTGGTGGGAGCCATGGATGAGGCGGACAAAGACCCGGACGATTGACGAGCGCGGCCTGTAGCACAGGGCACTCGCGGTTAATGGAGATGCGGTAAACACCGAACCGGGCCGCCCCCTGGGGGAACGACCCGGTCGGTCCTGCTCTTCGGGATGGAAGAGCGATGCTACTTCACTGGCATTACCGGCCGGCGCGGATCAGCGCGTCGGCGATCTCCATGAACTGATCGATGTTGCCCAGCAGCTGCGTCCGGCTGGAGGCCTGCTGCTGATACGCCGTTGCTCCCTGCAGCAGCGTCCGGGCCTCCTCCAGCATCGGGCGTGCCCGACGGGCCGTAGCCGCGCTGGCGTTGTCCGTCAGCAGCGGGCGTGCCTGCTCGAACAGCGCGTAGCCGTGGAAGAAGTTGGCCATGGCCCGGGACAGGTCCGAGCGGCCGATCTCCCGCGCGGCGTTGAAGGCCGCAATGGCCTGGTCGTAGCGGCGCGCCTGCGAGTGCTGGTAGCCGGTCTGCGAGATCCGCTGCGAGATGTTCTCCACCACCTCAGGCGCAACTCCGCCCGCCCGGACTGTGGCCACGACATCCGAGATGCGCCCCGCCTCCAGCAGCATCACCGCCTTGCGGGCAGCCACGTTCGGCATGTCCGGGTTGATCTGCTGCGCCCGGTCGAACGCCTGGAGTGCCTCGTCCAGCCGCTCCGCCTTCGCCAGCGCGTCCGCGTAGACCATCCACGTCTGCGCATCGTCCGCGTTCCGCTGCGTGGCCATCTGGCCGTACCGCAGGGCCTCGTTCGTGTTGCCCAGCTGGCTGTGCGCCATCATCATGTTGCGATACACGGTCACGTCCAGCGAGTCGCCGCGCACCTGAATGGCCGTGTCGTAATGACGGATCGCCGTCTCGAAGAAGCGCCGGGCTTCCTCCTGCGTGCCGTTGGCCGGCCCCGACGCCTCCGCACGACGCAGACCCGCGTTCATGGCGAAGTGACCCGCGTATTCCACCATCATGCCGCTGGCCTCGCCGGCGTCGATGACACCTTCCAGCAGGCGCAATGCGCCGGCGGGGTCACCTGCGTTGGCCAGGTCCGTGGCGATCTTGAGGCGGACCTCTTCGCTGCCCGGGTTCAGCTCCAGGTACTGGGCAAAGTAGGCCTGCGACTCGTCCGACCGTCCGAACTGCGCCGTCAGGATGCCGGCGTGCAGCATGGCGTCCTGGTTCATCGGATCGATCTCCAGGACCTGCTCGAACGCCGCCAGGGCCTCTTCCGGACGGTCCAGGTTTACCAGCGCAGAGCCCCGGCCATACAGGCCCGTGATGGAGCGGGGATTGAGCTGGACGGCCTCGTTACAGCGCGCCAGCGCCTGTTCCCAGTTCTGGCTCTCCAGGTCCTCGTTGCACGTCACGATCAGCGACAGCTGGCGCGTGTAGTTGCCGAACGACTGCACCACCTGCTGCGCCGCCTGCTGCGGGTTCTCCATAACGAAGGGCGGAACCTCGTAGCTGTCACCGCCGCCCACCGGGTAGAAGTCCGCCGTCACCTGTCCGGTCTGCTCGTTGACCGTGCCGCACAGGACCAGGCCAACGTCCACCTGCTGCGCCAGCTGGCGCCACTCGATGCAGCCCATCTCGTTCTGGTTCAGGCCGAACCGGCGAACCGCGTCACGAATGGGACGGTCCTCCGCCGGCGCGTGCGTCACCATTTCGTTGATGTGGCGCTTCACGTCGCTGGCGATCCGCTCGCCAGTACGCGAGCGCGGATTGTCTTCCACCTGGAAGTTGGGAACGAGCACGCGCATGCGCGCGCTCTGCGCCTCGGCCGCCGTGCTGCCGACGACCAGCGCACCGGCCGCAAGGGTAAGTGCCGATGCCAGCTTACGGGGGTTGAGCAAACGTGCCATCTCTCGGTTCTCCATCCCGAAGGAACCCTGTGCCGCCCGGGGCGAGCGGCATACGTATTAAATGAAACACTGCCGACACCGGAAAGTTCGCCACCACAGCAGCTTGGCGAGTTCCGGTCAGCAGGTGGTACTCTGCGATCCCGAGAAAGTTTCGGTCAGAATCCGGCCAAAGTACCCGAACCACCGCGCGGGTGCAAGTATCGCACCCTTCAGGGAACACGCCTTGCACCCTCCCCGCCAGCCGTGTTCACATTACCGGAGGATTCTGCCAGATGAACAGCTCTCTCACCGAGCAGGCCCGCTGCCTTACCCACAGGGTCGCCAGTCTCACCGGCGACCCCGCCATGGAACGTCGCCATGAGGAACTCATGGAATGGGCCGAGGCCGAACTGGGCATGGATCGGGAGTACGCAGAACAGATGTACGCGCTGGCCGAGGAGGAACAGTTGCCACCAGTATACGCACTGCTGCTGGTGCATTGCGGGATCGGTGTACAGGAGCTGGAGGAGCCGGAGCAGGATGCGGACGAGGCCGCGCACCAGGCGGCACCGCCCGAGTGGGTCGAAACAGAGCGGGTCGAGCTCGAGGACGTGGCCATGGAACGTCGGCTGCGGACGACGTTCCGTCGGTTTCGTGGTCAGATGGAATCGGCCGGCACACCGGCGGCGGCGGTGGCGGCGTTCCTGGCGGAGACGGACGTAGGCCCGGTGCGGCTGCGCTGATGGAGCGGGGTCCGGCAGCGCCCTTACCGCACTGAGGCCTGGTCAGCTGCGCGGCAGCGTACCGGCGGGTGCGCGGCCGCGGACCCGCCGCCGGGGCGGCGATGCGACGAGGCGCTCAGTGAAATCGAGGCGCTCCTCCATCATATCCATGCGTCGGGACATGTGCTCCATGAGTCCGATCATGCGGGCGGTGGCAGCCTCGTCGCCACGGACGGTGGTACGCTCCCGCGTCATCGCCTCGAGGAGGCCTCCTACCTTCTTCGAGATCGGCCGGAGAATGAGCACGGCGGCGACGGACATGAAAAACGTGATGGGAATGAGCGCTTCCACGGTGATCCTCCGGTCGGTGTACTGGCCGCGCCCTGGCGGCGTCTGCCCACCCTACGCAGGGACGGGCCGGCGCGTTTCAGGCAGAGGTCGACGTGACCGGGCCGGCCGGCGGTCGGACTAGCTCGGGTGGCCTCGCGCACGCTCTTGAGGAGGAAGGGTTGACACCGGACGGACCCGGGCGAGCCGCGCCCCTGCTCAGCCAGGGTCTTCGCTACATGGTGGCCGGCGCGTTCTTCTTCAGCGTCATGAGTCTGCTGGTGAAGGTGGCGGGACAGCGCCTGCCCAGCCAGCAGATCGTACTGGCCCGCTCCGTAATCATGCTCGTACTGGCGTGGACGACGCTGCGACGACTGCGCATCCCTGCGCTGGGCACGCGCCGGCGACTTCTGCTGCTGCGCGGGCTGCTGGGTTTCGGTGCCCTCAGCTGCTTCTACTTCGCGCTGGTGCACCTGCCCCTGGCCGAGGCCACGGTACTGCAGTACACGAACCCTGCCTTCGCGGCGGTGTTCGCCATTTTCGTGCTGGGGGAGTCCATGCGGCGGCGGGAAGTCCTGTCCGTGCTGCTGAGCCTGCTGGGGGTGTTGCTCGTGGCGCGCCCGGCAGTCCTCTTCGGGGGCAGCGCGGCGCTGGATCCGGTGGCGGTCAGCGTGGGCCTGCTGGGCGCAGTATTGTCCGCGGCGGCATATGTCGTCGTGCGGATGCTCGGGTCGGAGCATCACATGGTGGTCATATTGTGGTTTGCACTGATCAGCACCCTCGGGTCCATTCCCGCTGCGGCCATCCAGGCCATTGCACCGACGCCGCTGGAGTGGCTGGTACTGCTGGGCGTGGGTGTCGCCACGCACGCCGGCCAGATCTACATGACACGCGGGCTGCACCTGGAGCGAGCGGGCCGGGCCACTGCGACAGGGCTGGTCCAGATCGTCTTTGCCGCCGCCTGGGGCGTCCTCATCTTCGGCGACCTGCCCGGCCTTTCGGGCATGGCGGGCGCTCTCCTCGTCATCAGCGGGGTCCTGCTGCTGGGCAGGGGCTGAACCCGACACGGCCGTGGGTATTCCACCGCTTGCCCGAGGTGCCGACGGCGCTTCTATTGCACGCGACGCCCACGGCCACCGATGAGGAGCATGGAAACCAGGCGACCCACGAACCCCGCTGCGGAGGAAATCCTCGGCCAGTACTTCCCGGTACTCGACCACGGCTTCGTCGCCCTGGTTGACTACATGGGTTCCGACGAGAGTATCGAGCGCGCTGCCCGCGTCAGCTACGGCTACGGCACTCGCCATTCCAGCCGGACACGCGGCCTCATCCGCTACCTGCGCCGTCACCGGCACACGACACCCAGCGAGATGGTCGAGCTGAAGTTCCACTGTGCGATGCCCATGTTCGTGGCCCGTCAGTGGATCCGCCATCGCACCGCGAACGTCAACGAGTACAGCGGCCGCTACTCGCTCATGCCGCTGCTGTTCTACACGCCCGCGTCGGCGGATTTCGCGTTACAGAGCCCGCAGAACAACCAGGGGCGCGCGGACACGACGGCGGACCCGGCCCTGTACGCTGAGGCAGTGGCCCGGTGGGAACGGCTGCGTGCGGAGGCGTCAGAATTGTACGGCTGGCTGGTAAGTGAGGACGTCGCCCGGGAACTGGCCCGCATCGAGCTGCCGCTCTCCATGTATACGCAGTGGTACTGGAAGATCGACCTGCACAACCTGCTGCACTTCCTCACGCTGCGGGTAGACCCGCACGCCCAGCTGGAGATCCGCCGGTATGCCGAGGTCATGGCGGGCATGGTCAGGCGCGTGGCGCCCATGGCGTTCGAGGCGTGGCTGGACTACGACGTGTGCGGCACCCACCTGAGCCGCGGCGAACTGGATGCCGTGCGCCAACTCGTGGATGTAGCCGGCGATGGCGTTGCTGCTCGGGACGGCACGCGGCTGGGCGCCGAGGCGCTTGCGGGCTTCGACCTGTCGGGCCGGGAGGTGCGCGAACTGCTGGAGAAGCTGCGGCCGGCGTCGCGACCCGACTTCGAACTGGACCTGGCGACCATGCGGCCGCCGGAAGAGATCGAGGCGCTCATGAGCGCCGCCGTCCCGCAGGTGGAAAGGAAGCCGGCAGAGTAATGGCGCCGCGGGGTGCCCGGAGAGATACATGATAGTCATCATCGGTGGCGGCATCAGCGGACTTGCGCTGGCGCACCACCTGTCGGCAAGAGGCACGCCGTACGTCCTGCTGGAGGCATCATCGCGGGTGGGCGGCGTCATGCGCAGCGGGCGGGTCCAGGGGCACCTGCTGGAGTGGGGCCCCCAGCGAGGCCGGCTCACACGCGAGTTCGCCGAGCTGGTGGACGGCTATGGCATCCGGCAGGAACTGATCACGGCCCCGACGGACCTGCCGCTGTTCGTGTTCCGGCGCGGCCGGCTGCGGCAGGTCCCCTTCTCCGTCGGCGCGTTCCTCAGGTCCGACCTGCTGCCATGGTCGTCCAAGCTGCGGCTGGCCCTGGAACCGCTTACCGCTGGCGCCCGCGATGACGAGTCCGTGGCCGACTACTTCATTCGCAAGATCGGGCGCGAGGCCTATGAGAGCCTCGTCGGTCCCCTGTACGGTGGCCTGTACGCCTCGGATCCCCGGGAGATGGTGCTGGGCCTGTCGCTCCGGCATGTGCTGCGCGAGTTCCGGGTCGGGCGCAGCCTGCTGCTCCCGCTCCTGAAGCGCGGCGGCAGCATCGTGCCTCCTGATGCGTGTTCGTTCCGGGAGGGGATGGAGACGCTGCCGCGGGCCATCTACCAGCGCCTCCGTGAGCACATCCGGCTGAACACACCAACGCGCGCCATTGTCCGGCGCGGTACCGGCTGGACAGTGGTCACGGAGGACGACCGCTTCGATGCAGAGCACGTCGTGCTCACGACGCCGGCGGGGGTCACCGGGAAGCTGCTGGGCGACGTCGCACCTGAGGCCGCAGCGGGTATTGCGACCCTCCGCTACAATCCACTGGTCGTCGTGCATCTCCACGCCGAGACGGACCTGCGTGGGCTCGGCTACCAGGTATCCCTCGCCGAGCCGCTGGTGACCCGCGGGGTGACCTGGAACGACTCCCTGTTCCAGCGCCACGGCGTCTACACCGCGTATCTGGGCGGCGCGAAGAATCCGTGGGTGGCGGATGCGCCCGTCGAGCGCATGCAGCAGATCGCGCTGGACGAGTTCCGCACGGCGACCGGTTATGCTGCCCGGGTCCTGTCAGTGGAGAAGGAACTGATGCCGGCGTGGGACCGCTCCTGGGCGGCCATTCAGGGCATGAGCCTGCCCACCGGTCTGCACATCCATGCGAACTGGGAATCCCGACCGGGCATTCCCGGCCGGCTGGTCATGGCCCGGCGGCTGGCGGACCGGCTGGCACCCGCCTGACGCCCGTTGCGTCAGGCGGCGGTCCGGGCGGTGACGTGGCGCACGACGCGAACCTGCTGTGCGAGCTGACGGTCCACCGCAAACTCTGCGTTGCCCATCCGGAACACGCAGGCTGCACCCGCCTGCACCACCTCCAGTTCCGCGCCGGGCAGGACGCCCAGCGCCGCGAGCCGGCACGCGGCGGCACTGGCGGGATCCTGCAGGCACGCCACGCTGCAGGTTTCGCCCGACCGCATTTCAGTCAGGCAGACGGAGTCACAGTGCAGAGCCGCACAGTAATCCGAATCCGGTACTGGCGCACCGGCAGCGCAGCTGCTGTCCCAGCCGCCACCCGTCAGCCACTCCCAGACCTTCCTCACCATGGCCCCGTCTCCTGAGTGGTCGCGTCGGTGTTCACCGCGCTGCGATGGAACCAGCCCTGGAGGCGCGCCAGCCAGGGCGGCGACACGGGATTCTCGTAGCCACAGTGCGGGCAGCGCACCAGCAGGCACGATCCCCTGAGCGGGCACGCGGCGCAGGTTGGCTGGGCCTCGTCGGGCATGAAGGGCCGGCGGCAGAAGCCGCATGTACTCTCAGTCACCATCCCGCCGTCCTGAGTACGATGTTCAGCAGCCAGCCGGTCCCGAAGGCGAACGGCGTGACGAACGCGGCAACGGCCAGCGCCGCTCGTGTCCCGCGCTCCTTCATCATCATCAGGAACTGCGCGACGCACGGGACGAACAATGTCAGCGTGACGGCTGCCACGGTGAGCTGCCGCAGCGACAGCAGTCCCTGCTGGCTCATCTCGAAGAGGCCCGCAGCGCCATAGTCCCGGCGGAAGAACCCGAACAGGAACACAGTCGCCGTGTCAGAAGGCAATTCCAGTGCATGCACGACGGGCGTGAGGACGCTGAGCACGACGCCGAGTCCGCCCGTCAGGTCCCCGATCCACAGGAGCACGCTCGCCAGCAGGAAGAGCGGCAGCACCTCGACGAAGTACCAGTG
This sequence comes from Longimicrobiales bacterium, assembly GCA_035461245.1. Lineage (GTDB taxonomy): Bacteria > Gemmatimonadota > Gemmatimonadetes > Longimicrobiales > RSA9 > SH-MAG3. The sequence continues at coordinate 65,779 of DATHVP010000057.1, forward strand.
CATCCGGGTGTACGTCTTGGTCAGCACGTTGCCCGGCCGGGGCAGTCGCAGGGGCGGCAGTTCCATGTGGAAGGTGGCGGGTGCGCCAGGCATCAGCCGGGCGGTCACCAGGCCCACCAGCAGGAAGGACCCCACCAGTACGCCCGTCCACACCGCCAGCGCCGCCGGTGCGCCCGCCAGGATGGCGATGATCACGCCAAGCTGCGCGGAGCACGGCACCGCCAGCGCCAGCAGTACTGTGGCGAGCAGCCGCTCCCGGCGGGTCTCGAGAGTCCGTGTTACCATGGTGGCCATGGTCGTGCAGGCGAAGCCCAGAACCATGGGGATGACCGCGCGGCCGCTGAGCCCGATGCGCTTGAACGCGCGGTCCACCAGCAGCGCCAGCCGGGGGAAGTAGCCCGTGTCCTCCAGCACCGAGAAGAACAGGAAGAACGCACCCACCACCGGCAGGATGATGGCGACGGCGTACCGCAGCCCGAGCGTGAGGACGCCGAACTCACCGACAAACAGAGCCCGCAGCCATTCCCAGGGGACGAAGGCGAACACGCTCTCGAAGAACGGGTTCAGCAGGTTCTCGAAAAGGATGCCCTCGATGGCGTCCACCATGAAACCCGCCCCGAACTCACCGACGAAGCGGTAGAGGCCCAGGTACAGCACCACGGCAAGCACTGGCAGGCCCGTCGCCGGCCGCGCCAGCAGCCGACCGAGCCCGTCGACCCAGGGCGCGCGCTGACCCCGGCCGGCGGCCACCACGCCGTCCAGCATCTGCTGCGCCGCGCGACGCCGCTCGAACGCCATGCGGTAGGCCGGCGGACCGTCCAGCTGCGCCGCTGTCCCGGCGATGAGGTGGTCCATGTCGAGCAGTGGGGCGACCTGCTGCAGCCGTGCCCGGGCTTCGTTGTCACCCTGCAGCGCCAGGGCCGCAAGTGCGCGGACGTCGATGCGGTCGATGCGGGCCTGCACGTGGTCGCGCAGCCGCACGCCGCCGCTGTCCATCGCGTCTGCAATCCGGTTCACCGCCTGCCCGGCACCGTTGCCGTATGCCGGGACGACCGCAGCGCCGTGTCCTTCCGCCGCCGTCACCGCCTGCCGCAGCTCGTCCAGGCCCCGGCCGCTGACCGCGACCACCGGCACCACCTGCACACCCAGGCGCCGGGCCAGCAGCGGCACGTCGATCCGGATGTCGAGCCGCTCCGCCTCGTCCATCATGTTCAGTGCGACAACGAGGGGCCGTCCCAGTTCCACCAGCTGGAGGGTGAGGGGCAGCATCCGCTCCAGGTTCTTCGCGTCAATGACGTGAACGAGCACGTCCGCTGCGCCGTCCAGCACGATGCGCTGCGTGACACGCTCCTCCTCCGTCGTCGGCAGGAGCGAATACAGGCCCGGCGTGTCCAGGACGTCCCACGTGGTGTCGCCCGTGCGCATGACGCCGCGGGCGACCTCCACGGATGTGCCAGGATAGTTGGAGACTGCGGCGTAGCTGCCCGTCAGCCGGTTGAACAGGGCACTCTTGCCGACGTTCGGCGCGCCCACCAGCAGCACGGCACCGGCAGCGGCCCTGCCCGCCGACTGCGGCGCCGCCGTGTGGCAGGTCCCGTCAGCCGCAACCACGGACACGCCCGGTACCTCAGAGCGCGACGTCGTGGACAGGCAGGGAACGCAGGAACCGGTTGCGGCGCCGGAAGTACTCGTCCACCGGCTCCGCGGTGCCTGCTTCCACCATCCGCTGGTAGCGCAGCGGCACGTGGGCGCAGAACGGCTCCGCCTCGAGGTAGTCGCCCGTGACGGCGTAGGCCCTGGCCCGGCTGCCTCCGCAGACGGGGCGGTACTCGCAGACGTTGCACTTGCCCTTGAGGTTGCTGCGGTCCCGCAGCTGCCTGAACAGCGGCGCGTCGCGATACACCTCAACCAGGTCATCGCGCCGGATGTTGCCGCCGGACACAGGCAGGAACCCGGAGGGATAGATGTCGCCCGTGTGAGAGACGAAGAGGAAGCCGTCGCCATCATTGACGCCGCGTGCGCGGCCGATGCCGTCGGTCATGGAGAATGCCACGCCGTCCGTGAGGACGTCGATGTCATTGCCTTCCTGCGCCCGCCGCTCCGCAACCTTCTTCTGCAGCACCACCCGCGAGTACTGTGGCGCGGCGGTGGCCTTGATGTCGAAGGGCGCGGTCTTCGACAGCTCATACAGCCGGTCAAAGACCGCCTCGAACTGCTCGGCACTCGCCACGTCCTCAGGACGGGCCCGGCCCATGGGGATCAGGAAGAAGACCTCCCAGAACACGATGCCCACCTCCGTCATCAGGGCGATCAGGTTCTCGAAGTCGTCCAGGTTGTGCTTCGCCACGACGGTGTTGACCTGCGTGGACAAGCCGATCTCCTGCGACGTGCGCAGGATGCGCAGGCCGTGCTCGAACGACCCGGCCACCTGCCGGAACTCGTCATGGATACCGGCGTGGGAGCCATCCAGGCTGATGGCCAGGCGAGACAGACCGGCATCCTTCATGGCCTGGAGTTCTTCCCGCGTGGTGAGCGGCGTCGTCGCCGGCGTGATGGCCATGCGCAGTCCCAGCTGCGTGCCGTGGTCGATGAGTTCCACGATGTCGCGGCGCTTCATGCAGTCGCCGCCGCTGAACACGAAGATGATGGGCCCGAAACGGCGCACGTCCTCCAGCAGCTGCTTCGCCTCGGCGGTGCTCAGCTCGTCCGGGTGCCGGTTCGGCTGGGCCTCGGCGCGGCAGTGCTTGCAGGCGAGGTCACAGGCCTGGGTCGTCTCCCAGATCACCAGGAAGGGCGACTTGTCGAAATCGATGTTGGCCATCGGGTGGCCCCTGCCGGCCGCGGCGCGGCCGCCGTGTCTGCCATGTGGTCTGATCATGGCGCGAACGTACCGACCTGTGACGCGCCGGTCTGTCGGGAGCACTGCGGAAAATGCGGCGGGCGATGGTTGAGCCTGGTGCGGGGGTTTCCCCTACAGGCCGGCGGATGGACAGGGCAGGTGACGTCCGGACAGGCGTAATGCCCTGTCCGGACGCCGTCAGGTGCTCGTGTTCAGATGCCCGCGTTCAGGCACGACGCGCCGGGCTTGCACCGGCACGGCTGCCACGCCTGTCCCGCCACGGTACCGGCGGGCATGGCATCCGCTTCGGCATCGGGATGCAGGTACGGCTCCACCAGGTCGGCCAGGACCTCGATAAAGGCGGGCGCGGCGTGGGGGATGGGCACCCGGAAGAAGCCGAGGCCGCGTTCCTCGGCCTCCTCCTTCAACTCGTGGTCCAGCTCCGCCAGGGTCTCGGACTGCTCGTGCATGAAGCTGACGGCGTCCACCACCACGCGCTCGGCGTCGATCCCGGCGATGACCTTTTCCACGTCCGGCTGAGTCCAGTCGATGGGCCGGTTCGTATGGTTCTGGTATCCGATCTCATACGACGGCGCGCCCACCGCGCGGGCCAGTGTCGCACAGAAATCGCGCACATAGATGTCGTAGCGGCTGCCCTCGTGAATGTACTTCATGGGCGTACCGTGCGCCGAGAAGACGAGCTTCGTGCGGGGATCGTCAAGGGACAGGCCATTGGCCCGAAGCACCTCGCGGATGGCGTTGGCGCGCAACTCGATGTACCCGGGATGCGGATGCCAGCCGGAGACCTGGAAAACGGGCGCATTCCAGAGTTGCAGCTTCATGTCCGACTCCACCCGCTCCAGGGCCGCAACAGTGGTGGACGGGCCGCACAGCGGGTAGATGGGCAGGGCCACCACCCGCTCGGCGCCCGTGGCCCGGGCCTGCTTCACGGCATCCGCGATGAACGGCGGCGTGAACTGCATGCCCAGGATGCAGGTGACGTCGTGACCACGTCGCCTGAGTTCCGACTCCAGCAGATCGCGCTGTTCCGTGGCCTGCGCGAGGAGTGGCGAGCCACCGATGAGTTCGTACTCCTCGATGAGTCCGGGCGCCCGGGCCTCGGCCAGGCGCCGCGAGCGGGCCCGCCCCTCGGCGCCTTCAGCGTCCTCCAGGCTGACATTGATGTTGAAGATACGCTCCAGGAACGGGACCACTTCGTCCATTGTGGCGTGTTCCGGCTCACCGAAATTCAGCAGCAGTACCGCTGTCCTCATACCCCACCCTCACTCGTTGCTGCGCTCAATGCGCTGTGTTGCTGCGCTCAATGCCCTGTGTTGCTGCGATCAATGCGCTGTTGCCGCGCTCAATGCGCTGTACAGTCGCCCGTCAGCGACCCTGATTGCGTCGAAACCAGTCCACGATCCCGCCCCGGCGATCGATTCCACCCAGCCCCGACTCGCTCATGAGCGCCTCGATCTCGTCAATCTCCCGCGGGACACCAGCCGACACACGCTCTATCCCGGTGCGGTCGAAGATGAAGACGTCCTCGATCCGCACGCCGATGTTGCGGTACCGCTCGACGGCGGGCCGGATCCGCTCGATGAACGCGCGATTTGCCGGCGTATCAGGCAGATGCTCCAGCACGTCGGGTCGGATGTAGATGCCCGGTTCGATGGTGACGGCGCTGCCTGGCCGGAACCCGCCGGGCGTCTCGGAGATGTCCGGGTCGTGCACCGCCAGTCCCACACCATGGCCGAGGCCGTGCATGTACCACAGCCGGAACTGCGGACACGCCCCGCCGCCCGCGGCGCCGCGACAATCGTATGTGGCATCGGGCCCGTCAATGAGGCCAAGCCGGGCCAGGCCTTCCCGGAGCTGGTCGCTGGCCGCCTCGTTCAGCTGCGACCACGTTGCGCCCTCCCGGATCTGCGACTCTGCTGCCTTCTGCGCGGCGAGCACGACCTCGTAGACCGCGCGCTGCTCAGCCGCGAACCGGCCGTTCACCGGGAAGGTCCGCGTCACGTCAGCAGCATAGCCGCCGTAGGAGGCAGCGGCATCAATGAGCAGTACGTCGCCGGCTTCCATGAACCGGTCCGACGCCTGGTAGTGCAGCGTCGTTGAGTTCGGGCCCGAACCCACGATGGACCCGTACGCGGGGCCTTCCGCGCCATAGCGGCGGAAGAAGTACTCCACCAGTGCTCGCAGCTCGAACTCGTTCATGCCCGGCTGGACCGACCGCATGGCCTCGCGGTGGGCCAGGGAGGAGATGTAGACGGCCCGGCGGATCCGGTCCAGTTCCGCGTCCGACTTCACGCCGCGCAGCTGGCGGATGGCGCCCTGCACACTGCGGACTTCGAGTTGCGGGTGCACCTCACGCAGCCGCGCCAGGATCTGCTGCGCATGGGACAGGTTCGCGTCGAGGCCCCGGACAACGGGCGGCGCTGTCGTGGAATACAGCGTGCCGTGCACCCGCAGCAGCGAATCCAGCACTGGCGTGAAGCGATCGTTCGTCGCCGCCGGGATGCCCGTGCGCGCCCGGGCGCCGTCGGGCCCCAGGCGTGCACCCTCCCACTGTTCCCGCGCGGGATCCCGCGGCAGTACGAACAGCCGTTCCTCGACCCGTCCCCCCTGCTTGACGGCGATGTAGGACCCGCCCGGTTCGACGATGCCGGTGAGGTAGCGGAAGTCGGGCGCCTGCGCGAACGGCAGGTAGTCGAACGCCGGCGGCGGCGAGCCGAACACGACCAGCACACCGTCATCAATGGCATCCAGCAGCGCCTGCCGCCGGGCTGCATACTCGGAAGATTGGATTGGGGTCGCAGGCGGCAGGGCCGGCGGGACCCACTGCTCCCGCGCCGTGCCTGGGGTCATTCCCTGCGGCGACGTCGATGCCGTGGCGCAGCCACCCAGGACCAGCAGTACGAGTACGAGCAGACGCATCAGCAGTTCTCCTCCGGTTGCATCCGGTTCGACCGGGACGCGCCTAGTATACGGCCGCCAATGGAGATCCGCACACCCCGTCCCGGCACGGCCGGTGTGAGGGTACCTACCATGACAGACGAGCCCCGCAGCGGTCAGCCGCGGGGCTCGTCTGGTGTCCTCGCTTCAGGCGGGTGCCGGTCGCCGGCAAGTGCGCGCTGAGGGATTCGAACCCCCGACCCCCTCGGTGTAAACGAGGTGCTCTGGACCAGCTGAGCTAAGCGCGCCTCACGACATTCTCGCCGCAGACGACCGGAAAATCAACACCCCTGGTCGCCGCTCGTGGAGCAGGTGCTCCCGATGAGCGGCCCCGGGTGTTCGACCAGCCTAGAGTATGATCGCCAGCGGCAGGAGGACCGCGTAGCCGAGCACGAGCAGCAGCGGCGCGACAGTTATGGACCCCTGCGCCAGTGCCACGTACCCCAGGACCACCGCCGCCAGCCCCAGTACCAGCAGGATGGCATTGATGGGGGAGAACTTGAGGGAGGCATGCGACTCCGCAGGTGCCGTCCGGTTCCTGACCCTTGTGCTCATGGAAAGAAAGCTAGCCGGATGGCGGCCTTCGTCAAGCGCCGGTCAGCCGGAAGGGCGGGCCGGATCATCGTCGCGGGCGGAGTTTACACTGTCGTCCCGTGCCCCGTTGACACCGTCGCGGGCGGAGTCGGCACCATCGTCTTCCCGGCCCGTTGCCTGGTCCGGCACTGCGTCCGGCATCTCGCCCATCCAGTAGGCCGGCTGATCGGGCGGTTCCGTGGCCAGCAGTTCCCGCATGCGCCGGCGGTTGCGCCGGCGACGCACGACGAAGAGCACCAGTACGAGCGCCGTTATGGTGAGCCATACGAACATGGATTGCGCGAGGAACTGGAGCCAGCCGTAACTGCGTCGCACATGGGCGCGCCACAGTCGCTCGAACTGTGGTGACGACACGATGTAGACCTCACGCAGGGCCCGCTCGAAATCGCCGTGCTCCCCGAGTTCCCGGAGGAAGCGCTGGAATGTGTCGTCGGTGCCCAGGGAGTGCAGGTAGCGCACCGCCGTGGCGGACAGCAGGTACGCGAGCCGGGCGTCCGCTTCCAGGAGCGGCCAGTCCAGTGTGATGGAATCCAGGGGCGGTGCGCGATTCGTGACGAACGCAAGCCGCAGCATCCAGCCGGCGTCGTCATCGAACTGGCCCGCAGCCCACACTGCATAGCCCTCGTTGAACCAGCGCGGGATGGCCACGTCCTGCAGCGCGCGCTGCAGGGCGATATGAGCCAGCTCATGGCGTAGCACCTGGGGCAACGTGTGGGTACCGCCGCGGCCGGACACGTAGCCCGGGATGACGATGGTGCCGCGCCCGGGAAATGCTACCCCGGCGCCCCAGTCCGGGGCACGGCCCCCGGTCAGGGAGTCCCACCGCGGGGCGTCGGGCGCCAGGAACACGTTCACGTCCTGCCCACGGTCGAGTACGTCAGGCGGCAGCAGGGGAAAGACGAGGCCCGCAGGTGGAGGCATGAGCGAGGTCGCCAGGCGATCCTGTCCCGGCCAGTAGTGGAGTACCACATCGCCCCGGCGCAGGGTACCTGCCTGGGCTGCGCCCTCGGCCGGCAGCCATGCCAGGACCGCCAGCAGCACAGCCCAGCCCCGCAATGCCGTGGCGGCGCAGCCGCCCGCCGACCTCACGCCGGCCCCCGCGCCCTTGCCCGCCTCGTCGCCGCCGTCGCGATGGCAGACGCCAGTTCAGTCAACGGGACGACGGCGCTGGCGTGAACCGCGGCGGCAACCGGCATCCCGGCGATGACGCTCGTGTCCCTGTCCTGGACAACGACGTCGCCGCCGGCAGCGCGGATCAGGCGCGCGCCTTCGGCGCCGTCGCGCCCCATGCCCGTCATCACGACACCCACCGTGGCGGGCCCGAACGTCCGGGCGGCGGCACCGAACAGCGGGTCTGCGGCGGGACGTACACCCCAGACGGGCGGGCCATCGTGCAGCCGCACGTGCACGCCGTCCGGTTCCGTTGCCAGGTCCAGATGCCTGCCGCCCGGTGCGACGAGGACGATGCCTTCCCCGACGAGCTCGTTGTCCTCTGCCTCACGCACCGGCAGGGCGCACGCCTGGTCAAGGCGTTCAGCGAACGGGCGGGTGAATCGGGATGGCATGTGTTGTACGACCAGCACGGCGGCGGGCAGGTCCGCCGGCAGCTGCGGCAGCACCTCAGCCAGGGCACGGGGGCCGCCGGTGGACGCCGCAACAACGACGGCACAGCGGGCAGGGCGCCCCGCGTCCTGCTCAATCGTGCGCCGGCGGGCCAGCAGCTCCCGCTGTGGCAGCTTGAGCAGCCGTGCCGTCGCTGCCGCCTGCAGGGCGAGCAGCAGTCGCTTGCGAAACCCCACGACGTCGTCCCGGGACGATGTAGCAGGCTTGGGTACGAACTCCACCGCGCCGAGGAGCATGGCCTGGAGTGTCGGTTCCGTCAGCGCGTCCGCCTGGGACGTGACGATTATGACTGGTCTCGGTGCCTCACTCAGAATGTAACCCAGCGTCTCGACGCCGCCGAGATCCGGCATCTGCAGGTCGAGTGTGACGATGTCCGGGTCCAGCTCATGCACCTGCCGGATGGCCTCCAGCCCCGTCGCCGCCTCGCCCACCACGTCGAACCGGCTGCCCGCTGACTCGATGTGGAAGCGCAGCATCGAGCGCATCAATTCGCTGTCATCCACAACGAGGACCGTGTGGTTGCGCCTGCGCCGCGCCTCAGAGGTAAACGTCTTCATTGCTCACCGAGGTAACCAGCAGTGTTCCATCCGACGTACGGAGGAACACACTCCGGCCATGGGTCCCGTGGACATCCACGCCATCCACCGGGACGCCAGCGGCAGCCAGGGCCTCCTGCGCCGCCTCGACATTGCGACGGCCCAGGCGCAGGCCTTCGCCCTCGAGCACGGCCTGAAACATGGACGCGCCGCCTGCCAGCCGCGCCCGCAGCCGCGAGCGGACTGCCCCCTCCCGCTCCAGCATGTCCAGCAGCACCGGCATGGCCGTGGTGACGAACCGGCCCGGCGGCGCCGTGCGATGACCACGCTCCGGGCGGGGCAGCATGGCGTGGGCCAGGCCACCCACCCGGGCCCTGTCATCGAACAGCGCGATGGCGACGCATGAGCCCAGGCCAATGGTGAACAGCACGCTGGAGCCCGAGGCCACCTTGACTTCGCCGATGCGGACGGGCACCTGCTCAAGGGCCTCGTGCTGGAACTGGAGGGAGGCCCGGCGGGACCGGGCACGCGGCGCGTTCATGGTCGGCGGAAGATCCGCTCCCGGTGCGCTACGGTGTTGAACATGCCGGATGCCGCACCGAACAGCGCCTCGACCTTGCCCAGAATGAGGAACCCGCCCGGGACGAGCGCGTCATGGAAGCGGCGAAACAGGTCCTCCTGTACCGCCCGCTCGAAATAGATGATGACGTTGCGACACACGATGAGGTGCTGGCCCTGGGGGAAGTCCTCACGCATGAGGTCCAGCCTGCCGAACCGCACGTGCTGCCGGGCCGCGCTGCGCAGGCGATACGTCGGGCCACCCTCGAACCAGCGGTCCCGCACCGCCGGCTCGATGTCGGTCATGGCAAAGTCGGTGTACTCGGCGCGATCGGCCCACGCCAGGCTGTCGCGGTCGATGTCGGTGGCCAGGATCTGCACGCGGTCAGCGGCGACCCCGTGCTCCGCCGCATAGTCCTGGACCATCATCGCGATGGTGAACGCTTCCTCGCCGCTGGCGGTGCCCGCGCTCCACGCGTTGATGACAGGCGCCTCCATGGCATATAGCTCAGGCACAACCCGGCTGCGCACCAGGTCCCAGACTTCCGGGTTGCGGAAGAACTTGCTGACGTTGATGGTCAGGGCATCCAGCAGGCGTTCGTACTCACCGGCATCCCGAACCAGCAGACCGGCGTAGTCGGCGTAGGTGTGCACGCCGCACGCGCGCATGCGCACCGCGATGCGACGGCGCAGACACTTTTCCTTGTACCCTTCGCAGACGAAACCGACTGCCTCGCGGATCTGCTGCTTCAGCGACTGCAGTTCCTCCGCCTGCCGCGGCGAGAGATCACCCTGGGACAGGGGCAGCGTACCCGATGTGGAAGACTGCACCGGCAGGCGCGCCAGGGCCTGCTTCAGTGAGGCCGCCCTGTCCACCACCGGCGGACGACCCCCCGCATCGCCAGCATCAGCCGGACGCATGTGCCACGATCTCGAGGTTGTTGCGGACGATGGCATTGTCCGGGTTCAATGCGAGCGACTTGCGCCAGTACTTCACGGCCTCCTCCAGGCGCCTGAACTTGTACATGAGGTTGCCGATCCTGGCGTGCACATCGTCGCCGAGTTCAGGATCCAGCTCCACGGCGCGGAGGAAATGCTCCAGCGCCTCCGGATGGGAACCGCGACGGTACGCCACATCCCCCAGGTTCTTGTGTGCCTGGGGAATGGCCGGGTCCTCCTCGAGGGCCCGCCGGTACAGACGGTCCGCGTTGTCCAGGTCGCCGCGCCGTTCGCTCATGACTCCCGCCAGGACGAGCAGCGGGGCCGAGTCCGGATAGTCGTCCAGTCCGGACGTGACGGTGGACTCCGCCTGCTGTGTCTCCCGCAGCATTGCGTGCGCCAGCCCCCGGTAATGGTAGTACTGCGCCGACGGGCGTGCGCCACGAGGCAGGCGGCCCCGGTAGTCATCCAGGGCGTCCCGCGCTTCCGCGATCCGGTCCGCCTGCATGAGGGCGGCAGAACGGGCCAGCTGTGTTGCTGGCTCACCGGGCCGCAGTGCCTCGGCCTCGTCCAGTACGAGCAGCGCGTCATCGGTCCTGTCCATGAGCTGCAGCGCCACCGCCATGTTCAGGAACGCACCGAAATGCGGGCCCTTCTCCTGAAGCAGTCCCTGCAGTTGTCGGACGGCGTCGCGATGGCGACGCTCACGCAGCGCGATGAGGGCAAGATGGTAGCGGGCGGCGAAATCGCGCTGGTCCAGCTCCAGGACCCGCTCGAACTCCCGCGTCGAGTCCTCCAGCATGCCGGTGCGGTAGAACGCCACGCCCAGGTTGCGACGCTCCTGGATCTCCGCTTCCCGGCCCCGGACCGTTTCCTCTTCCTTGCGCCCGACACGGTGCGCGAAGCCGGCCTGGATCAGACCGTAAAGGGCCTTGCCGACGTCGAATTCCGTGAGTCCCGTCACGTCCACGACATCCTGCACCGTGCGCGTGCCGTCGAACAACCGCGTCACCTCCTGCTGCTCGGGCGTAAGCTCCACGCCCGAACTGGCTACGCGCTGCCGCTCCACGTCAAAGATCAGGTCCAGGGACGGGACCTTCTTCTCGATGAGGCTCCACTCGTCCACCCTGCGCGCGGCTTCAAGGAGCAGCGTCTCGGGGTTGATGGACGCAATGATGTCGGCGTCGTCCGGGCGCGCGTCAACGTCAAAGAAGAAGCTGCCCCGGGACCAGGTAAAGAGGTGATAGATCGCCTCCTCGATCTGGAGCTGGATGTAGCGCGTGAGGTCGGCCCGGCTGAGGTGACCGGTGGCAACGAGCAGCTCGCCCACGCGCCGGTCCGGTTGCTGCGCCTGGCGCTGGAGCACTTCATCCAGCTGCTCCTGGGTCAGCAGGCCGTCGCGTACCAGGATGTCGCCCAGCCGGTCCCGGCGGTTTACGATGCGCGCGTACGTGATGCGACCTCGTTCGAAATAGATCTGGCCGAACCGCGACCCGTCCGCCACCGAGAGGCAACCGCTCTTCTGGCCCAGCGCCAGGAGCTGGCAGACGTCGGCCAGGCTCGCTTCCCGGAGGCTGCCCTTGATGGCCATCTACTCGAACTCCTGTACGACGCAGTCCTGCACGTACGGCCAGGTCCGCATCACCTTCTCCGGGTTCATGAACCAGTCGTCGAGGCCTACATCTTCCGCCGCGTTCGTTCCCGCGCCCGATTCCGCGGCCACGAGTTCAGCCTCCAGCGCCGCGTCGCCGCCCGCAGCGGACGGCAGCAGGTCCACCACCAATCCGCTCTCCAGGCGGGTTCGCAGCCGATCCTCCAGGCCGCCGAGTTCCCGGGGCGCGCTGTTGGCCGTGAATACCAGCTGCACACCGGACCGCCGGGCCGTGTCGAAGAAGTGGAACAACTCCTCCTGGGCGCGTTCCGTGTCCATGAGGGCGTCCACGCCGTCGATGACCAGCAGGCGGGCACGCCGGTAGCGAGCCCGCCAGCTGTCAACCCGGTTGCTCTTGATGGCGCCGATGAGTTCCGCCGCGAACTCGTCGCCCGTCAGGAACGCCGTCGTGTCCGGGCCGTGCAGTGACTGGAACTGCAGGGCCAGGGCCGTGACCAGTGACGTCTTGCCCACACCTGGCGGCGCATGCACGAAAAAGGGGTTGTAGCGGTCGCCCGGCGCCTGGGCCACGGCCCTTGCCGCGCGGACGGCCAGCAGTTCCATGTCCAGGGTCAGGTCCTCGAACCGTGGCTCGGCCGGCGGCGGCGGCAGCGGCCGCATCCGATCCCTGACCTGGTCCAGGAGCGCCAGGGCGTCATCCACCCGGTCCGGATTGCGCAGCACATCGAGCCGCGCCAGCTCGCCTGCCGCCGGGTCGAGCTTCCGTATGCCGTCACCGATCTCCGCCAGCGTGCGGACCGCCTCCTGGAAGCTGCTGATGACCTCGTCCGCCGCTTCCGCCGTGGGCCCCGCAGCCAGCACCGTTTCCAGCTGCCGCGTCCGGTACCCTTCGCCCTCCCACCGGAGGATGGCATCGGCCAGCTTCTGCTCCGGCGTGATCCTGGCCACGACGTCGTCAAGTGTGCCCGCGATGTCGTCCAGGAACGAGTCGAACTCGTCCGCCACGGCTTCCACGCCGAGCAGCCGGGCGACCTCCTCCGCCGGGACCGGCCGTTCATCGAGCTCCTGCACGGCGAGCACGCGGTTCAGCCCGCCCTGCAGCTCACGGACATTGCCGAACGCGACCTTGGCCAGCACCTCCGCCACGCCGTCTGCCAGTGGCTGCTTCCGCTCCTCGGCCTTCTTGCGCACGATGGCAACGCGCGTCTCATAGTCCGGGGCACTGAGGTCGGCGATGAGGCCACCGGAGAAGCGGGACAGCAGTCTGTCATCGAGGGCGTCGATCTCCGTCGGCGGCCGGTCACTGGCCAGCACGACCTGGCCGCCCCGGGCCGACAGCGTGTCCCAGGCCCGCAGCAGTTCTTCCTGCGCACTGCGCCGCCCGGCCAGGAACTGCACGTCATCCAACAGCAGCACGGCGGTATCCGCGAGGCGCGAACGGAACGCGTCCCGCTCGCCGCCCTCGATGGCGGCCATGACGTCCACCATCAGGTGCTCGAGCGTGTCATAGAGCACGTTCAGTTCGGGGTGCACCCGCCGGATGTGGTTGCCGATCGCCATTATCAGGTGCGTCTTGCCCAGGCCCGATGCGCTGTACAGGAAGAGCGGGTTGTAGGCGCTGCCCGGCGCGTCGGCGATGCGCCGCGCGGCCGCCGCGGCAAGCCGGTTTGACGTGCCCACGACGTACGTGTCGAACGTGAGGCGGGGATCGAGCCCCAGGGTCGTGTCCATCAGGTCTGCTTGACTTCCTGCCCGAACCGGCGTGACAGACTCTGCAGCACCAGCTGGCTCACCGACTTGAGCGTGTCGAACACGCCGTCGCCGGACACGGCTGCCGCGGGGAACGACGGCACGCCCCGGAAGTTCAGTGCCTCGTCGAGCTCGCCGATGGGCATCACGCCCGGCAGGTCCCGCTTGTTGTACTGGATGACCATGGGGAACGTGCGGATGTCAATGTCCTCCTCCGCCAGGTTCTCGTGCAGGTTGCGCAGGCTGTCAATGTTCTCATCGTACTGTTCCCGCTGTGAGTCAGCGACGAACACCACGCCATCGGCCCCGCGCAATACAAGCTTGCGCGTCGCATTGTAGTAGACCTGCCCGGGCACCGTGTAAAGCTGCATGCGTGTCCGGAACCCCGATATCGTGCCCAGGTCCAGGGGCAGGAAGTCGAAGAACAGCGTGCGATCGGTCTCCGTCGCCAGGGAGACCATTGGCCCCTTCCGCTCATCGGGCACGAACGCGTGGACGTACTGCAGGTTGCTCGTCTTGCCCGACCGGCCGGGGCCGTAATAGACGATCTTGCAGGTGATCTCACGCGTGGAATAGTTGACCAGTGACATCGATTCCTCACTCAGCGTCCGGCGACAGGACCTCGAGGCCGGCCTCGAGGTCGCGTTCGAAGTTGGCCTGGTCCGTCCCGTGGCGGGCAGCCTTGAACTCGGGCAGCGCCGCCACGTCCTGCTCCAGCGCCTCGTAGAACACCTGCACCAGCCCCAGCGACGAGTCCGCGTCGAAGATGGCGATCAGGATGAGTTCATCAACGGGCGTCCGCAGCGGCGCCAGGAAGAGCTGCCGGCTGGCGCCGCCATGGTGCAGGTGCTCCCACCGGCCGGCACCCGTGAGTTCCGCCAGGGCCCGGGACGAGGCGTGCGCCGCCGCCGCCAGCGACGCGACGTTCATGACCTCATACCGGTGCGTGAATCCGTGCTGGGCAAGGACCTGGCCGGCACCGTTGACCAGCAGGGCAATGCGCACTCGTGATTCCCGCACGAACGTGGCGATGGGCTCGCGCAGCGCCTCCACCAGCCGCGGGAGATCGGTGCGCCTCATGCCAGTGACTTCCCGGCCCGGGCTGCCTCCAGCCGGATGAGCCCGAGCTGAGCCCCCTGCTCCGCCACCACCACGAGCACCAGTTCGCCCGCCTCCACGGCCAGCAGGTGCCCGCCGGCGGCTTCCAGCTGCACCAGGGACACGGCGCCAAAGCCCGACGCGCGACCCGCGTGGGCGGTGCGCCGGAACAGTGACGCCGCCAGTGCTGCCAGCGCGTTGCCGTTGACGCCTTCGGCGAGTTCCTGCACCACCGCGACGCCCGCATCCTTCTCGGCGATGACCGCGCCCCGAACGCCGGGTATGCGGCTGAGTTGTTCCACGACCGCGCCGAACGTCTCGCTCATGCGTAGGCCTCCACCCAGGCGGCCGCCCGGTCTGCCGCCTGGCTGGCCAGCCGCAGCAGCCAGCCGGGCGGTGTCCGTAGCCGGGCCGCCAGCACGACGGCTGCGCCTTCGGCCACCGGTGCGATGTGCAGGAGCGCCTCGTCCGTCTCGACGAGCATGCCTTCCCAGGCGCCCAGGCCCAGGTGCTGGACGGTACGCACTGCCTCGTCCACTGCACTGCACAGGACGGCACCCACAAGTTCCGCGTCGCCGGCGTTGCCCCCGGCGAGGCGACCGGCCAGGACGAGGCCGTGGGCATCCACCATCAGCGCGCCCAGCAGCGGGCCGTCACGCATCATCTCGTCGAACAGTCGGGTCGGATCACCGGTCACGCCCGTCCCGTGTTGCGCGGAGGCGTCATCGGTCCGGCCGGTCCCCCCCGGCGCCTGCTCCGGCTCTGCCGGCGGCACCGCATCCGGCTCCGCCGCACTATCCTCGGGCACCGGCTCGAAGGTGAACGTCATGCCGCTGCCCCGCGTGTCGTCCGCGGCGGGCTGGGCTTCCGGAGCCGTCGGTGACGGCACGTGGGCCGCCGAAAAGGGCCCGGCCTCACCCGACCACGGGTCATCGGCGCCCGCGGTTGCCGGTCCGGAAATCCCGCCTGCCACAAGGTCCTGGCGCGTGCCCAGCACCCGCAGCGCCTCCTGCACGGTCGGGTCCGACGGCCGAATCAGCGCCGCGCGCTCCAGGCTCTGCCGGGCTCGGCTCAGACGATCCTGCTCCAGGTAGCAGAAGCCGATCCCCCGCAGCGCGTCAAAGTTGTCGGCGTCCACCCGCAGCACCATGGACCACTCGTCCGCGGCGCGCTCATGATCGCCGGCGTCGAGGTACAGCATGGCCAGCAGGCCATGCGCTTCCGCGTGCGACGGGTACGCCTGCAACCCCCGCAGGCACAGCTGCATGGCGGCGTCCCTCAGGCCCTGGCGGCGATAGGCCCGGGCCAGGGGCAGGAATGCCAGTGAGCGGGGGTCCCTGGCCACCTCCTCGCTCCAGCGTTGTATGTCGGCTGCCGTGTTCTTCATTGCCTCAGTTCGTCATGGCCCGTGACACCGATTGCGACAGCGCGCGCAACGCGGCCAGTGCCTGGGCTGCCAACTGCCGCTGTTCACCATGGGGCGTCAGGCGCAGGAACACCTCCCACGCCTGCATCGCCCGCTCCAGCTCCCCCGTCCGGACAGCCGCGAAGCCAAGCCGGAAGTGGGCCTCACTGGAGAGCGGGTCCAGGCTGACCGCGCGGGCAAACGCCTCCGCCGCCGCGCGCATCCGCTGCTGCGCCACGAGCGCCCGTCCTGACAGGATTGCGAGTTCGGCCCGTTCGGGGTACGACGTTTCCAGCTGCGACGCCAGCTTCTGGGCCTCCTGCAGCCGGCCGTCGTCCAGGAACGACTCCACCTCCGCGACCGCGCGCTGCAGTTCCAGCTCCGGGATGCGGCCATTGCCCTCCGACACCTCCAGCACGCCCGTGCTTACGAGGCCGTAGACGGTCCGGGCCACATCGAAAGAGGACCGGCCCAGGTCCGCGGCCAGTTGGCGGATGTCGCGTTCGCCATCGATCTCAGCCAGGACTTCCCACTCCTCGGACCGCAGTTCCAGCGGCGTCGCGTCCCGGTCGCTGCCCTCCGCCAGGGCTGGCACTGCGTCGGGACCGAGGCTCTTTGACTCCAGGCGGGTCCACTCGTCGATGCGGCGGGCGCCTTCCATGAGCAGCGAGTCCACTCGCACCCGTGCCAGCAGACGCTGCTCGCCGAGTTCCGCCCGCTCCTCGAACTTGAAGTAGCCCTCGTCCCAGGGCATGATCTCGTAGATGGTCTCTTCCATCTGGAACCGGAGCTGCTGTTCCAGTTCCTCCTCGCTGACACTGCCCATCTCCAGCAGGATCTCGGCAAGCCTGCGCGTCGGATCGCTGCGCTGGATCTCCAGGGCCCGGTCCAGTTCGCGCTGCGTCAGACGCCCCGCACGGATGAGCAACTGCCCCAGCCGCCGGGTGGATCGACGTCGCACGGCGAATACAATGGCGCCGCGGATGAAGTGGCAGATGGCCTCGTCGTTCAGCCGGTCCGAGCGCACCGTCAGCACGCCCGTCTTGTGGGCCAGCTCCAGGAGCTGCAACACATCCTGGATACTGAGTTCCGAGAGGGGACCTTCGATGGCCACGCGTCAGCCGTCCTGGCCGGTCACGGCCAATCCATCTCTGGCCCGTGCATCCTCAGGGTTTGCGCGCAACACCCGCTCGAAGGCAACCCGCGCCTCGGCGGGCCGACCCGCGGCGAGGAGCTGATGGCCCAGCTGGACGAGGGCGTCAATGTGCCATGGGTCCACAGTAAGCAGGTCCACCATCACCATCATCGCCTGCTGCTGCCGTCCGGTGGACTCCAGCAGCGCCGTCAGCCCGAACGCTGCAGGGCCGTAGCTTGGCAGCGTGGCCAGCGCCTGGCGGTAGTCCTCTTCCGCCTCGGCGTGTGCGCCAGCGGCTGCCCGCAGGCGAGCCAGTGCCGTGCGCGCAGCGACGGCGTACCCGTCCACGGCGACTGCGTGCTGAAGCGTTTCCTGCGCCTGCTGTCCCGCACCTGCGGCGGCGTACGCCGCGCCGAGTTGCGTGAGCACGCCGATGTCGTCCGGTGCCACGGCACGCGCCTGCTCCAGTACCACCGCAGCCCGCACATGGTCCTCCACACGATGGAGCGCCTCGCCGAGCGTGCGCAGGGCGTCCACGTTGCCAGGCACCAGCTCAACCAGCCGCTCTGCCGCCTCCACTGCGTGTCCGGGTCGGTCCAGGTCCAGCAGCGAGCGGGCCGCGCCATGCAGTGCCCGGCGGAGCGCATCGTCATCCGTGGCGGCCCCCTGCGCGACGCCCGCCAGCGCCTCGCGGAACCGTTCCACCGCCTCGCCGGCAGCGCCCCGGGCCAGGAAAATCTCGCCCTGCAGCAGCAGCACATCCACGCGCGGCGCACCCTGCATGGCCGCGCGCTGCGCGTCAGCCGACGCGCGCTCGAGCTGGCCGCGCTCCATGGCGACGCGCGCCCGGTCCAGCAGTTCCGTCGAGGGGTGGGCCTGCCGGGGATCAGCTTTCGGCTCCGCCGCCCCTGCGAAGATGTCGTCCAGGGCACCGGGATGGAAATGAAAGCTCTCAACGGCCTCGGCGCCGAGCACCTGTTCCGCATCCAGTTCCGGCGCGGGCACGCTGGCGTCCTCGAACTGGAGGTCGATGAGGAGTCGGAACCGGGCCGTGGGGATGTACGGGTTGCGCTGGAGCGCCAGGCGCGTTTCCCGCAATGCCCCGTCGTAATCGCCGAGCGCGGACAGCGCGAAGGCGAGGTGGTAACGGGCTTCCGCCAGCTCCGGATCGAGTTGGACCGCCTGCAGCAGCTGCGTGCGCGCGTCATCCGCGCGACCCGCCTCCAGCAGCAGTGCTCCCAGACCCGTATGTGCCGCTGTGGACGACGGGTCCGCGGCCAGCGCCTGGTGGTACGCTGCCTCACTTTCTTCCGGGCGGCCGGTGCGGTGCCGGAGCAGTGCGAGGTTGCGCCACACATCCGCCAGCGCCCGGCCCTCCTGAAGTGCGCGGTCGAAAGAGTCGTGGGCGCCGTCGCGCCCGGCATGGTGCAGAACGACGGCGAGGTTGTTCCAGGCGAGGGCGTACGACGGATCGATCTCGAGAGCGCGGCGATACGCCTCCTCCGCCTCGTCCAGGCGGCCGCCCTGATGGCGGGCGACGCCGAGCTCGTTCCACAGCTTCGGGCTGGTGGGTTCCTGCCCCACGAGGTCGTCGTACAGCGTCAGCGCCTCGGCGGTCTGGCCCTGCAGCAGCAGCAACTCGGCTTGCGCCTGGTTCACCAGGAACGAGTCCTCGCCCCGCTCGGTGGCGAACCGGAACTCCCGGAGCGCTTCGTCATAGAGCGCCTTCTGGCGGAACGCCAGACCCAGGTTGTAATGCGCCAGTTCCCCGCCCTCGGCCACCGCCGGCTCCCGGTGGTCCGTGTCGGAGCTGGCGCCGATGAGTTCCTGGTAGCGGGCGGTGCTGTAACTGTCCAGCGACAGGCCGGCCTCGGCCCGCGCGTACGTCGGATTCAGGTCGGCGGCCCGCGCCGTCATGTCATTCGCCAGGTCCGTATCGCCCGCGTCACCGTAGACGAACGCCAGGAGGTGGTAGGCCTCCGCCATGGACGGGGCGAGCCTGATGGCCTGCTCCAGCGGACCGCGCGCCTCACCGCTCATGCCGCGCTGGTACAGCACCTCACCCAGCATGAACTGGACACGCGCGTTGCCGTCATCCAGGGACTCCGCCTGCCGCAGCGCCTTCAGCGCCGCCTCCAGGTCTCCGCGCCGGACTTCGGCCCGCGCCAGCCGGACATACACGGAGGCATCCGTCGTCCTCAGTTCCACCAGGGCCCGGAGTTCACGGGCCGCCGCCGCCAGGTCCCCGCTGTTGAACAGCGCCCGCGCCAGACGGTCACGGGCCTCCTCGTCCGCCGGGTCCGCATCCAGCCGCTGCTGCAACTCAGCCTTCAGCTTCTCCAGGTGACCGGTGCCGAAGTAGCAGATCTGCAGGTTGCGCTCAGCTACCTGCATGCGCGGGTCGAGTTCGAGCGCCCGCTCGAAATGGACGATGGCGTCGTCGTACAGGCCCTTGTTGTAGAACACGACGCCCAGATTGTTGTGGGCGCTGGCATCCTGCGGGTTGATGCGCCGTGCCAGGCCCCGCAGAATCTCCACGTCCCGCCTGGAGCGGGGCGATGGCATCCGTGGCACGGCGGCGGCGGCACCCCGGTCGGACCAGGGCACCTGAGGCATCGTGGAGGTCGCACCGTTCGTCTGCGCGCCAGCCATCACGCCAGCTTCAGTTCGCGCAGGATGACGTCCAGCGAAACATCGTCCGGGATCAGCAGGAAATGCCCGCGCACGTGGTCCTCGCCCATCATCATTTCGGTGTTCACGCAGAACACGAAGTCCCTGGCATCCCCGAAGTTCAGGTAGCTCGTCGTCATTACCGCACCCGCCATGTCAATGGCGACAGCGGGCACCGACATGACCAGCAGCATGCCCATGAAATCCGAGAGCGCACTCAGGTACGCGCCGACAATGATGTTGCCGATCTCCTTCAGCGTCGCCTGGTGTTCGCTGCCGAAGCCGTCCGGGAAGGCCGGTTCCGGGCCGCCCATGACCAGGCTGGTGAGCTTGACCGCCGACGCGCCCGGAAAGATCTGGACGGTCCGGCCGGTGGCGTCACCGAGCACTCGCATCATCACCGCCGCCACCACGTCGCCCGGCTCGCCCACGATGCGGTCCACGTCCTCCAGCCGGACTATACTGACTTCCGGGACACTGATCATGATGACGCGATTGGTCATCTCGGACAGTGCCGTAGCCGCGTGACCGGCGCCGATGTTGGCGACTTCACGCATCGCGTCGAGCTGGGAGGCGTCGAGCGAATGCAGGTCCATTTACCTCCTCACATCACACTCAGAGGGTCCAGCACCAGCGCCGGCCGACCATCGGCCAGCAGTATCGCACCGGTAAAGTAGGGCAGCGTGCCCGTCACGTCATCGAATGACCTGACCTGGATCTGCTCCCGCCCGACGAGTTCGTCCACCGCCAGCGCGACCTTGCGATCGCCACGAACGGCGATGACCGCCGTTTCCTCCCGGCCTTCGCCCTCAACCTGCAACACATCACGCAGCCGCACCAGCGGTACCGCCGCATCGCGAAGCCATACCTTGTCGCGTGCCGCATCCACGGTGCCATTCAGATCCACCGCCTCAACGACGTGTGTCAGCGGAATGGCGTACTCCTCCCGCCCGACGCGGACCCGCAGCGCGTGCGACATTGCCAGCGTGACGGGCAGCCGGATGATGAAAGTGGTGCCGGCGCCTGCCTCCGTCATCATGTCAATGGCACCGCCCAGCGATCGGATCCTGCTGACGACTACATCCATGCCGACGCCCCGGCCCGATACGGCGCTCACCTCGTCGGCAGTGGACAGACCGGGGTGGCTGAGCAGCCGGAACACGGCTGCATCATCGAGGTCATCGGT
The DNA here is from genome assembly GCA_035461245.1 of Longimicrobiales bacterium. Lineage (GTDB taxonomy): Bacteria > Gemmatimonadota > Gemmatimonadetes > Longimicrobiales > RSA9 > SH-MAG3. Next base: position 86,681 of record DATHVP010000057.1, read on the forward strand.
ACCACCTTCGGGCAGGAGGCCGGCCGCGCGCGCCCGGGTCATGACCTTGCGTCCGTCCACGCCCCGGCCATCGTCCGAGACGGTGATCCGGACGCTGCTGCGTTCCGGCGTCGCTGCGATGCGAATGCAGCCAGTGGCGGGTTTATCCGCCGCCACCCGCTCGGCCGACGGCTCGATGCCGTGGTCCACGGCATTGCGCAGCAGGTGAACGAAGCAGTCGCCCATTTCGTCCACGATGGCCCGATCCAGCTCGACGTCATCGCCATCAATGTGCAGGGCAACGTCCCGTCCGGTAGCGCGTGCCGCATCCCGCACGACCCGGTGAAGCCGGTCCAGCGAGTCGGCCAGGGGCACCATCCGGAGCTGAAGCATGTCCCGCTGGAGGGAGGCGAGGACCCTGCCCATACGGCTCATTGCGTCATCCGCGGGTCCGTGCCGTGGCAGGCCTGCCTCGATCCGGGAGAACAGTACGGCCAGTTCGGTGACGTCCTCGCCCGCGCGGTCCAGGCGATGGGCGTCCACCCGGACCTGCCGGCTGGGCGGCGGGGGCGACACGGCGGGTTCCGCCACCGGCGCGGCGGCCTGCACCAGCTCGTTCGGGTCCAGCAGCGCGATGCTGTCCACGTCGCCGGCGCCACTGATTACGTTGCGTACCGCATCCCCGTCAACCGGGTGGCCGAGGAAGACGTGGAGCCCACCGTCGAAATCGTCGTCGAAGGCGGGGGGATGGGACCCGAGCACCGTCCCCACTGACTCCAGCCCCCGCATGATGATCATGGCCCGGGCCGACTTGATGGGAGCGTCCGGCCGGAGGCGGATCACGGCTACAATGCCGGTACCGTCCGGCACGGCAGCCGGCGTCCGCGTGTTCGGCCCGCTGGACGGCGCAGAAGGGTCGGTGCGGCCAGCGGGCTCACCTGGCGGCCGCGTCAGCGCCTCGGCGATGGCGGCCTCGAGCCGGTCCGCGTCCGCCAGCATGGCGTCCACCAGGTCCGGCTCCGGAACCAGCCGTCCCGCCCGTACCTCCTCCAGCCGGTCTTCCAGGTGATGCGCGAGTTCGGTCACGCTGCCGTAGCCCATGGCAGCGGCAAGGCCCTTCAGTGTATGCGCGGCGCGAAACGCCTGGTCCACGGCCGGGCCGGCGGGCTGCTTCTCGAGTGCGAGCAGGCTGCGCTGCAGGAGTTGCACATGTTCCCGGCTCTCCGAGACGTACAGATCGACAAAACGGCGCAGGTCCATGCTGCAGTCAGCGATGCCGCCTCAGCCGAGGACCCGCTGCACGGCCTCCAGGACGCGGGACGGCTGGAACGGCTTGACGACGAAATCCCGGGCACCCGCCTGGATGGCCTCGATGACCAGCGCCTGCTGGCCCATGGCGCTGCACATCAGGATCCGCGCCTGCGGATGATCCTTCATGATGGCTCGCACCGCATCGATCCCGCCCATGTCCGGCATGACGATATCCATCGTCACCAGGTCAGGCGTCAGCTCCTTGTAACGCTTCACCGCTTCCGCGCCCGTCTGCGCCTCGCCCACGACCTCGAAGCCGGCACCCGTCAGGATATCCGCCAGCATCGAACGCATGAACAGCGCGTCATCACAGATCAGGACGGTTCTCGCCATAGCTCCCAGTTCCTCACACGATATGGGCTAACGCAGCAGGCGCTCGAGCAGGTGCGCCGGGTCGAGAGTCACGAACGTGCCATCGTCGGTACGGCCGATCCCCGTCACGCCCGGGGTCCGGTTATCGCTGTCGCCGCCGGGTACGGCCCGGGCCGGCGCAACCATTACCACGTCATCCACCGCCGCACCGATGGTGCGGCCGCCCGACTCCAGCAGCAGCAGCCGGAAATCGGGCACTGAGGCGGCGGCGTGGCCGTGGAGCAGCGTGCCCAGGTCCACCACCGTCACCACCTGTCCCCTGATACCCACCAGGCCGCACACCGCTGAGTCGGCTCCCGGCAGCCTCGTGAACGGACGCGGTGGCACGATCTCGCTGACGACGGACAGCGGCACCCCGTATTGCTCGCCGCTGCAACGGAAGATCACCCACTGCGACACGGCGGGCGCAGTGGCGGCGGCATCGTCGGCGATGGCGGTTCTAAACACCATTTCCACTGGTGCAGGACGGTCCGCTCGGGGGTCAGCGGCCGTCATTCAAACAAACTCGGTTGGGCGATTGAAGATACGTGCGTTGCACAGCGCCGGTCAACAGCCGCTGCGGGGCCGGTCAATGACTGGGTGACGTCGTGTCCGCCCACTCCGCCGCCGCGGCCAGGTCTGGCGGCAGGGGCGAGCGGAAACGCAGCATCTCCCCCGTGCGAGGGTGCTCGAAGCGCAGTTCTGCGGCGTGCAGGAACTGCCGCGGCACCCGCTTCGCCAGCTGTGCCGCCCAGCCCCTGTCCCGGCCGCTGATGCCTTTCGCGCCCCCGGCGCCGTACGTGCCGTCACCGACCACGGGGTGCCCTGTGTGGGCCAGGTGCACCCGGATCTGGTGCGTCCGTCCGGTTTCCAGGCGTGCCTCCAGCAGGTCCGCCGCCCGCCAGCGGGCCAGCCGTCTGAAGTGGGTGCGGGCCGGCCGGCCGTCGTCCATCACCGCCATGCGCTTGCGGTCCGAACGGGCACGTCCGATGGGTGCATCCACCGTCAGTTCGTCCGTCGCCAGGTGCCCCCACGCCGCCGCCAGGTAGATGCGCCGGATGCGCCGCTGCTTCAACGCCGCCGCGAGTTTTCTGTGCGACGCGTCGTGCTTCGCGACGATCATCAGTCCCGATGTGTCCCGATCAAGCCTGTGCACGATGCCGGGCCGCATGACCCCTCCGATACCTGACAGCCCCGACGCGTGGTGCAGCAGTGCGTTCACCAGTGTGCCGCTCCGGTGACCGGGTGCAGGGTGTACCACCAGCCCGGCAGCCTTGTCCACCACCAGGAGGTCGTCGTCCTCATACACGATGGCGAGTGGGAGATCCTCGGCAGCCACTGTGGACGGCTCTGGCGGCGGCACGTTCACGAGGATGACGTCGCCGGGGGCGGGCCGGTAACTCTTGCGGGGGACCACATCGTTGACCAGCACCTGCCCGTCAGCCAGGAGTTGTGCGATCCGATTGCGGGACAGGTCCGGAAAGCGGGCGGCGAGGAACGCATCCAGGCGGGCGGCCCCGGCCTCGTCGATTACGACGCGCCGCCGGTCGGCGGCCTCGTCAGCCGCCATCCTCCCCCTGCTCCTCCTTCCACAGCGAAAGCGCCAGCACGATGGCCCCGGTCGTCACGGCCATGTCGGCAATGTTGAAGACCGGCCAGCGGATGTCACCGACGCCGACGTCGATGAAGTCCACGACCCCGGACTCAGAGCGGACCCGGTCGATGAGATTGCCTATGGCGCCGCCACAGATCAGCGAGATGGCCATGAGCCGCACACGGTCCGAGGCGGGCGTGTACCAGTACATGCCCACCAGCGCGAACAGCGCGATGATGGACAGGAACAGGAATATCTGCCGGGAATAGGGGCCCACGGAGATGCCGAACGCCGCCCCGGGATTGTAGATGTAGGTCAGGCGCAGGTACTCGCCGACTATGTCCACCTGCTGGTACAGGTAGAAATGTCGCTGGACGAGCAGCTTGGTGCTCAGGTCCAGGATGAGCACCCCGATGATCACCATGAAGAAGAGTGCGACCTTCGTCATGGGCCAGGCCTGCGCTGTTACCCGATCCGCCATTCCAGCTCCACTGGCGCTGTCCATGCCACTCCTCAGGCCCGCTCCAATCCAATCGTCACGGCTGCTCCGTCCAGATCCGCATCGTGCAGCCGGCCATCCCAGCCGGCGGCGTCACTCGCCGCGACGAGGTCCACTGCCAGCGTCTCGGCCGCGATGTAGTCGCGGTGTCCCTCCGCGGCCCGCAGGACGTCGGCGTGGCCGAAAATGCCGAGACGGACGCGGTCGCTGACAGCCAGACCCGAGTCCTTGCGCACACGCTGGATGCGGTTAACCAGTTCCCGGGCGAGCCCTTCCAGGCGCAGCGCCTCGTCCACGGTGGCGTCGAGGGCGATGGTGCACCCCTCGTCCGTTTCCACCACCAGGTCCCCGGCAGCCTCCTCCAGCACATCCAGGTCTCCGGACTCCAGTGCATGCGCCTCGCCATCCAGCACGATGGAGATCGCTCCGCCGTGCGCCCAGGCCCGCAGCGCATCCGCCTCGAGTTCACGGATCTGCTGGGCCGCCTGCTGGGTTCTGCCACCGAATCGCCGGCCGAGCTGGCGGAAATTCGGCTGAGCCCGCAGGGACACCAGGTCCCCTGCACCTTGCAGGAATTGCACCCGCTTCACATTGAGTTCGTCGCGGAGCACTTCCAGCAGCTCTGCCGTCAGGATGTCCTTCTCCGGGACCACCGCCTGCAACACGCCCAGCGGCTGCCGCACCCGCACCTTCACGCGCTCCCGCGCGGCCCTGCCCAGGCGCGCCAGGATGCGGACGACGCGCATGCCCTCCTCCAGAGCCTCGTCCCGCACGCTACCGGCGTCGGCCTCGGGGAACGGGGCCAGGTGCACGCTCTGCCCTCCGTTCAGCGCACGATACAGCCAGTCGGCATGGAACGGTGCCATGGGCGCCATGAGACGGGCCAGCACGTCCAGCACTTCGTGCAGTGTGCGGAACGCGGCGCGCGTGTCATCGGCGTCGCCGCCGCCCCAGAACCGGTCGCGGCTCCGGCGCACGTACCAGTTGGACAGGTCGTCCACGACGAAGTCGGCAATGGCCCGGGCGCCATGGGTGAGCTGGTACGCGTTGAAGTCGCCGGTTACCCGGGCCACCAGATAGGCGAGACGCGACAGGATCCAGCGGTCGGTCACCGCCCGGGCGTGCGGCGGCGGATCCTGGTCCGACGGAGCCCAGTCCTCCAGGTTCGCGTAGAGCGAGAAGAACCGGTACGTGTTACCCAGCGTGTCGAAGGTGCGGCGTGCCGCCTCGCCCAGCGCCGTGGGATCGAATCGCTTCGGGAGCCACGGGTGGCTGACGGTGAGGAAGTACCAGCGAATGGCATCCACACCGGATCGCTCGATGGCCTCCCATGGGTCCACCACATTGCCCCGCGACTTCGACATCTTCTGGCCGTCGGCATCCAGCACCAGGTCGTTGACCAGCACGTTGCGATAGGCCGGCCCCTTCCCCAGCATCGTGGAGATGGCCATCAGTGAGTAGAACCACCCGCGTGTCTGGTCTACGCCCTCGCAGATGAAGTCCGCCGGGAAATGGCGCCGGAACCGCTCCTCGTTCTCGAACGGGTAGTGCCACTGGGCGTACGGCATGGCGCCGGAATCGAACCAGACGTCCACCACTTCGGGCGTGCGGCGCATGGTGCCGCCGCAGTTGCAGGCCCAGGTCAGGTCGTCTATGAACGGCTTGTGCGGGTCGAACGGGTCGGGCAAGGGGCCCGCCCGTTCCGCGAGCTCGGCGAAGCTGCCGATGGTATGCGTATGGGACGGGTCGACGTCACACACCCACACGGGCAGCGGCGTGCCCCAGTAGCGCTCCCGGGAGATGGCCCAGTCCACGTTGCCCTCCAGCCACTCGCCGAAGCGGCCCGTGCCGATCTCCGGCGGGTGCCACGCCACCTCCGCATTGTTCGCCAGCATCTCCGCCCGCATCTCCGTCGTCCGGATGTACCAGGAGTCCCGGGCCATGTAGATGAGGGGGCTGCGGCAGCGCCAGCAATGGGGGTACGTGTGCGTCTCCAGGGAATACCTGAAGACCAGGCCCCGGGGCCGGAGGTCGTCCACCAGCACCGGGTCGGCATCCTTCACGAAGTGCCCGCCCACCAGCGGGATGTCCTCCCGGAATCGGCCGGCGTCATCCACGGGCCGGAACATGGGCAGGCCATGGCGCTGGCCGGCGGCGAAGTCGTCGGCGCCAAAGGCAGGCGCCAGGTGCACAATGCCCGTACCGTCGTCCGCGGTGACGAAGTCCTCGAGGATCACGTGCCAGGCGCTGTCGACACCGCGTTCCGGCTCCGGGATCAGCTCGAACGGCCGCTGGTAACGCGTGCCTTCCAGCTCCTGCGCCGTGAACCGGCGTAGCACCTGCGCGTCCTGGCCGAACAGCGCCTCCACCCTGGCCGCGGCCAGGATGTACGAGGACGGCCCGCCGGCGCCATCATCGTTGTCGGCCGCTACCTCGGCGTACTCCAGATCAGGACCCAGGGCGAGCGCGACATTGGACGGCAGCGTCCACGGCGTCGTCGTCCAGACCAGGAACGCCCGGGACGGGTCGTCCACCAGCGGGCACGCGAAATAGATGGACGGGTCAGCTACATCCTCGTAACCCTGGGCCACCTCATGGGAGCTGAGCGCCGTGCCGCAGCGCGGGCAGTACGGGACGCTGCGGTGGCCGCGGTAGATCAGACCCCGGTCGCTGAACTGCTTCAGGATCCACCACACGCTCTCGATGTAGCGCGGCTCGAACGTCACGTACGGGTCCGAGTAGTCCAGCCAGTAGCCAATGCGCTCCGACAGCCGTTCCCAGTCTTCCTTGTACGTGAAGACGCTGTCCTGGCAGACGCGATTGAACTTCGCGACACCTACCTGCTCGATCTCCCGCTTGCCGCTGATGCCCAGCTTCTTCTCCGCCTCGATCTCCACAGGCAGGCCGTGCGTGTCCCAGCCGGCGATGCGCGTCACGTGCCGGCCCTGCATGGTCTGGTAGCGACACACCACATCCTTGATGGTGCGGCTCAGCACATGGTGGATGCCCGGTCGGCCGTTCGCCGTGGGCGGCCCTTCGAAGAACACGAACTCGTCAGCACCCGCCGTCTGCTCGAGGGTCTGCCTGAACAGGCTTTCCCTGCGCCACTTGTCCAGGACCGATTCCTCCAGCGACGTCGCCGTCGCCGGATACTCGGGGTACTTCATCTCTCGCCTCCTGCCATCCGTCACGTGTCGTCCCGCAGGAGTGACGGCAGCCAGCCGTCCCCGTCGGCGTCGTCTTTCCCATCCGCCCGATCCGGCAGGGGACCCCCGGTGCCCTGGCTGTCATTGCCGTCGACGGGATCGTCCAGCGCATCGTCCAGCAGCAACTCGTCGCCCAGGTCCACATCGTCAACGGAGTAGCCCGCGGCGGCGGCGTTGCGCAGCAGCCGGTCCACCTCGGCATCCAGGTCCTCCGGTGCGTCCTCTTCCGGCGGACCGGCCGGACCGTCGTGTGGCGGGACATCCAGGTCCGCAGGAGCTACGTCGTCGCCAGCGGCCGGGGGCGGCGGGCCTGGCTCATCCTCGGTCCCCGCTGCACTGACCAGCCCCGCCTCCGGCTCCGGCTCCGGCACGAGTTCCAGTCCGTCCACCGTCCATTCCCCGGCACTCTCCCAGGGTGAGGTGCCCAGCCCGATGGGTCCGGCGACGCCGGCATCATCGCCCTCACCTGCGACGCCGTCATGCAACCCCAGCGATTCATCCTGTGGCGCGTCCTCGCCCTCGTCCGCCACGGGTCCGGCGGAGACCGCCGGCGACCCGGCGGCAGGGACGTCATCCGGAACTGACCCGAGATCCGCTGCGCTGACCAGGTCGTCGGCTACATCAGCGCTCTCCGCCAGTTCCGGCTCGAGCGGCTCGGGCTCGAATGGTTCCGGCTCAAACGGCTCGGGCTCGAACGGCTCGGGCTCGAACGGCTCCGTCTCAAGGGACTCCGCGTCCAGGGCCTCCACGTCCGCGTCCGTTGCCTCCGCATCCGCATCATCGGCACCGAAGCCGGCTGGAGCGGCGGCCACCGCACCGGCCGCGGCGACGGTTGCGGAGTGCGCGATACGATGCTCACCGGAAGCGGGAGGATCCGCGTCGGCATCGGCCCCGGCCTTCGATGCCGGCAGGCCCAGGGCACGGCTGAGGCCGCCGAGTTCATTCAGCTCCTCTTCCAGGAACGAGCGGTACATGGTCACAAACTGCTTCTGCCGCGCACGCAGGACACGCAACGCTTCCTCCTCCCGCTCCCGCTCCTGGCGCACGCCGCCCCGCAGCTCTGCCAGCTCCTGCTGGACCCGCGCCTTGAGTTCAGCCGCCTCGTGCTGCGCAGCAGACCGAAGCTGCGCCGCCTCCTGTCGGGCGGCCGACCGGAGCTGGTTCGCCTCCTGCTCCGCCGACGACCGCAACTGCCTGGCCTCCTGCTCGGCCGATGACCGCAGCTGCTGCGCCTCCTGTTCGGCCGATGACCGCAGGTGCGTCGCCTCCTGCTCCGCGGTCTTCTTCGCCAGCTCCGCTTCCTGCGTTGACTGCCGTCGGATCTCCTCGCGCATCTCCTGCGCCGTCACCAGCGCCTCGGTGAGCGCGCGCTCCCGCTCCCGGTAATCAGCCACCTGCTGGTCCTGGCGCGCAGCGCGGTCCGCCAGCGCCATGTTCTCCCGCACCAGCTCATCCAGACGGTCGGCCACCAGGTCCAGGAAGTCATCCACCTGTGCCGGCTCATAGCCTCGCATGGCGCGACGGAAGTCGCCCTTCTTCTTGCGAACTTCGAGCGGCGTGAGATCGATCATGTCCGTTCTCCGAAGAGTACAGTGCCCAGTCTTATCATTGTGCTGCCTTCCTCGATGGCCAGCTCGAAGTCACCCGACATGCCCATGGACAACTCGCGACCCGCCAGCCCGACACCGGTGTCCACGCAGCGCTCCAGCAGCTCACGCGTGCGTCGGAAGGTACCCCGCACCACCACCTCATCATCAACAAACGGAGCCATCGTCATCAGTCCCATGATGGACAGGCCCGGGAGTGCAGCCACTTCCCCGATACGGTCCACCGCACCGTCCCCCTCGAAGCCGCCCTTCGTCTCCTCGCCGGACACATTGACCTGGACGAGCGCCGCTACGCTCAGGCCGGTTCGTTGCGCTTCCTTCGACAGTTCCTGCGCCAGCCGTATTGAGTCCACCGAATGGATCAGGTCAGAGAGCGGGACGGCCTGGCGCACCTTGTTGCGCTGCAGGTGCCCGATGAGGTGCCACGACACCCCTACATCGGTCGGCACCTCCGTTCGCTTGGCCGCCAGCTCCTGGACCCGGTTCTCGCCCACTATGCGCAGACCCGCCCGCCATGCCGCTGCCACCGCCTCGACGGGATGCCCCTTCGTCACCGCCACCAGCTTCACGTCACGATCCCCACCGGATCGTGCCAGTGCCTCCGCAACCCGCTCCTGCACCCGTGGCAGCGACTGTTTCAACCGTTCATCGTACATGAGTCCGCAATTGTAGGCGCGCCAGCAGGCAACGGCAACGGGGCAGGACACGAAAAAGGGGGCCGGCGGTCATTGACCACCGGCCCCCTGCGCTGTCAGATCCGGGTATTACCGGGCCGAGAAGACGATGGGGATCTCCACCCACACCTGAACACGACGGTCGCGATTCAGGGCCGGCGAGAACCGCATCACCTGCGCCACGTTCATCGCCGCCTCGTCCAGGGCTGCATGGCCACTGGACTTCGACAGCTGGGTGTTGATCACGCGGCCCTCTTCGTCGATGAAGAACCAGACGACCGGCGTACCACCGATGCCCGCGTCGCGCAGAAGCGGCGGATAGTTCCGAACCAGTGCCCGCTGCACCTCCGACTGATTACGCAGCTCGGGACGCACTGTCATCGGCGTGAACGTCGGCGCCCGCGAGATGTCCGCATCGCCACCCGACGAACTCGGCGGCGGCGGCAGGTTCTCAATGGGGTTCGCGTCGAACGTCGTCGGTGCGATGGTGATGTCATCATCAATGGCGACGTCACTGATCACCGGCGTCGCCGGGCGCGCGATCTGCTCCGGCGGCGGCGGGATCTCGATCTGGTCCGGGATCTCGATGGCCGTCAGCTCGTCCGACCGGAAGCTGACGTCAGCCGCCGTCATGTTCGGGAACAGCGCGAACAGCGCAAGGTGAAGTACGGCTGCACCGGCAACAGAGTACCAGAACCAGTCGCCGAATCCGCGCTTGAACCTGTCGTTCGCCGTCTCGGGCGTCGAAATGTGTTCCATGCCTTACCTCCGTTCCCGCAGCATGCGCTGCTCCAGGTTCGTGTAGAACGCGACTCGATACGCGCCAGCCGCCTGCAACTCCTTCAGTACCTGATCCACCAGGTAGTACGGCACATCCCGATCGGAGCGCAGCATCACAACCAGGCCCCGAACATCTGCACTAATCGGGCCGATTACGCTGGAAACCTGGTCCGGCGCCGTCATCCGGTCGTTGATGAAGATCCCGCCGTCCCGCTCCATGTAGACATTCAGAATGTCCTTGCGGGGTTCCTCCAGCCGCTGCGTCGCCTCGGCGTCCGGGAACACCACGTCCCGGTCCGCCTCCTGGCGAAACACGGTCGTCACCATGAAGAAGATGAGCAGCAGGAATGCCATGTCTGCCAGCGACGATGACGGGATCTCGCTCGCGGCCTTCGACTTGCGCGTAAGTCCACCCTTGCCGACCATGTGCTCTACTCCTCCAGAATGCCGAGTGCGATTCGTTCCGCCCGTGCCGCCTGCAACTGGTCCAGCACGTCTACCATGTAACGGTACGGCGCCTGCGGGCTGGTCTTCACCGACGCGATCAGGTTCTCGTTATTCGCGAACTCCTGACGCCAGATGTCGCCGATGGCGGCCGGCGTCGTCTGCTGCACCGCCGGTGCCTCACCACGACGCACGTGGACCACCCCGTTCGGCTGGATCAGGATGTGCAGCACGTTGCGCTGGGAGACCTCCACCTCCGAATCCGCCTCCGGCAGGACCATGCGCAGCCCACGCTGCTCGTCGAACACCGTCGTCACCAGGAAAAAGACGAGGAGAAGGAACGCGATGTCGGCCATCGATGACGTCGGAATCTCTCCCGACGGCCGGTTCTTCTTCTTCATCAGTGCCATGTCAGTTGATCTCCTCTGCTCTCGCTGAGCGCCGCATCACGGCTGGTGATCCGAATCCGGCGCCGCGCCGCGGTCCGGTGTGCCCTTGCCTTCCACGGCACCCGTCGCTGGCTGCGTCCCGTGTCTCGGTACACCGCCGCCCGTCGCAAGTGCCGCTACCCCGCCCTTGGTCTCGATATCCCATACCAGATTCAGCACATGGGCCGTGCCCTCCTCCATTTCCCGGATCAGCGTGTCGATCCGGCTCACGAAGAAGTTGTACGCCACGTTCACCGGTATGGCGACGATCAGGCCCGTCGCCGTCGTGATCAGGGCGATCTTGATGCCGCCAGCCACCAGCGAGGCCTCCACCTGACCCGCTTCGGCAATGGCGCCGAACGCCGAGATCATGCCTGCCACCGTGCCCAGGAAGCCCAGCAGCGGCGCCACGTTCGCAATGGTGCCAAGTACCGTCAGGCCCCGCTCCAGGAACCCCAGCTCGATGACGCCCGTCGTCTTGATGGCCTTCTCGATATCCGAGCCTGCCTGACGGTCGCGTACCCGGCGCAGGCCGGTGTACAGGATCGCCGCAACAGGGCCGGGGGTGTCCGCAGCGACGGCAATGGCCTGGTCCAGCCGGCCGGACCGGGCGTGCGCCTCCACTTCTTCGATTACCGACCGGGAACGCCGGTGGGCGGCCCACAGCGTATACGCCTTGGCGATGATGACGCCGAGGGCAAACAGCGAGCACAGGACGAGAGGATACATCCAGTAGCCGCCATCCTGAAACATGGTCAGCAGCGAATAATTGGGGCCTTCCATACCTTCCAAGGTACCACTCCGGGCAGCAGTGAACGGGAAAGTGGGAGCTGGGGCTGCATGCAAATACGCGGGAATGTATGCATGGTTCCGACGCGTTTGTCAACGCCGCGGAGCAGCTGCTCCGTCATGACGACGGAGCGCCGGCGGGCAGGGCGTCAATGGGCCCTCCGGCAAGGGCGGTCCGGACACGGGCGATGTCGACGTTGCGGGCAAGGCGACCGCGGTGTGCCAGAGAGATCTGTGAGGTTTCCTCGCTGACGACGACGATGAGGGCGTCGGTCTCCTCGGACAGGCCCAGGGCGGCACGGTGCCGGGTTCCCAGACTCCGGTCGGCCACGGGGAACTGGGTCAGCGGCAGGATCACGCCGGCGGCGATGATGATGTCGCCTTCAATGAGTACGGCGCCGTCGTGCAGCGGGCCGTACGGTGCGAACAGGCTGACGACCAGGTCGGCGGCGACACGCGCCTGGATGC
>DATHVP010000058.1:0-42200 GCA_035461245.1 Longimicrobiales bacterium
GGGACAGCAGGGACAGCAGGGACAGCAGGGACAGCAGGGTCAGCAGGGTCAGCAGGGTCAGCAGGGACAGCAGGGTCAGCAGGGACAGCAGGGTCAGCAGGGTCAGAGCGGCACGGGTGAGCCGGGCCAGGGGGGCAGCGGGGCTTCCGGTGAGCAACAGTCCATGAGGGCGGAGCAGGCGGCCCTTCAGCAGGGGCTGCAGCAGCTCAGCCGGAACCTGCAGGAAACGGCGCAGCGTGGCGGCACCATGAGCCGGGAGGTGTCGAACGCCCTGGCCCGTGCGAACATGAGCATGCAGCAGACGCAGGACGCGCTGCAGCGGGGCGAGCTGCCACTCGACCAGGCGCAGCAGACGGTGGACGCGTTGAATCGGCTGGCATTGTCGCTGCTCAACAACTCGCAGCAGGCAGGCGGCGTCGAGTCCGCCTCGGGCACGGCGATGGCGTCCCAGCAGCTGGCGGACCTGTCCACGCGTCAGGGCTCAGTGAATGGCCAGACCAGCGCCATGTCGCCAATGAACCTGTCTGCGGGAGCAATGGCGGACCAGCTCGAGCGTCTGGCCCGTGAGCAGGCGGAGATCGCCGAGCGGCTCGGCAGTGTGGATGGCGGCGCCCGTGACGCCGGCCTGGGCGATGAACTGGACGCGCTGGTCAGGGAAGCGGAGGAACTGGCCCGGCAGCTTCAGGGCGGCAGCGGCCTGACGGCGGAGACGCTGGCCAGGCAGGAACGCCTCTTCCACCGGCTGCTGGACGCGGGCCGGTCCCTGGAGAAAGAGGAGTACGAGGACGAACGAACGGGCGAGCGACCGACAGGGTTCACGCCGCGGGCGGTAGAGGAACTGGACGGGCGGCTGTTCGCTGATCCGACCCGGTTCCCGGTCCCGACTGCTGAGGAACTGCGGTCGCTGCCCGCGGCGCAGCGGCGCCTGATCCTCGACTACTTCGAACGCCTCAACCGCCCGGCGCCGCCGGCGCCGGGTGCCGTGAGCAGGCCGTGACGATCCGGACTGCCGTAGTGCTGGCGGTGCTGCTGCTGGCGGGCACGCAGCCGGCGGCCGCGCAACGGCCGCCGGCGGAACCGCAGGCCGTGGCCCGGGACAGCGGCTCGGAGATGGACCGGCTGCGCCGGGCCGGCGATTACGAGAGGGCCGGTGATCTCGAGGCGGCGACAGCCCTGGTTGAGGCCGTGCTGCTCGATAATCCGACGTCGCTGACAGCATTGCTGGCGTATGAGAGGCTGCTGGGCGTGCAGGGCCGCGCGGCGGACGTGGTCCCGGCGGTGGACCGCCTGCTGGAAGCGCAGCCGGCGTCGGTGCTGGCGCACACTGTTCGGCTTCGTGCAATTGCCCAGGTCGGCGATGACGAGGCCGTCCAGCGGGTGGTGGACGCCTGGATCCGGGCGACGCCGGGGGTGGAGACACCGTATCGTGAAGCCGCCCTCGTGTGGCGCCAGCGTGGCGCCGTAAACCGTGCCCTGACTGTGCTGGAGCGAGGCCGCAGTGCGGTGGACCAGGACGATGCACTGGCCCTTGAACTCGGTGACGCCCTGGCCGAGGCCGGCGACCTGAGGCGTGCGGCAGGGGAATGGGCGCGTGCGGTGGGAGGCGACGGACGCGGCCTGATGCTGGTCCAGCGGAGGCTGCAGGAGCGCCCTGACGGCGGCGCTGATGCCGTGGGATACCTCATCGAGCAACTGAACGAGCCGCCGGCAACGCCCGGCCGCCAGCGGGCGGCCGCGCTGCTGGCCATTGACGCCGGGATGGAGGAGCGCGCCCGCCAGCTGGTCGATATCCTGGTCAGCGGCGCAACCTCTCCCCGTGAGCGGGAGCAGCTGCTGGTGGAGTTGGCCCGCCGGTCCGACGCGGCTGGGCTCTATCGGCTGGCTGCATGGTCGTATACGGAACTGATGGAGGCGGCGGCAGAGGACGGTGCCGGCCTGGCCATCAGGGCTCGCGTCGCGGAGCTGGCGCTGCTGGCTGGTGACACTGCGCTGGCCGGCCGCGTCTACCGGGAGCTGGAGACGCTGGCAGGAACCGGATCCGCGCAACGCCGGGAGGCCGTTGCAGCACGCCTCCAGTCGGCGGTACGCCAGGGCGAGCGCGCCGCTGCGGCGCAGGGACTGCACGCGTTCAGGGCCGAGTTCCCGCGTGCGCCTGAGCTGGATGAGCTGGCGGCGACCCTTGCCGGCCGGTACCTCGAGGCTGGGGATGCGGACGCCGCCCTGTCCGTGCTGGACGGTGTCAGCGGGCCGCGCTCGGCGCAGGTCCGGGGGCGTATCCGTATCCGCACTGGCGATGTGGACGGTGCCCGGGAGGCGCTGCTCAGGGCGGCGCCGTACCTGCACGGCAGGGAAGCCACGGAGACCATAGCACTGGCAGCGGTGCTCTCACGGGTGAGCGCGGATGGTGGCGAGTTCATCGCCCGAGCCGTGGCTGCGAATGAGGGCGAGCGGGCAGCCATCATCGCGGACGCCATCGCTGACACCCGAGGCATGGCCAGGGCCGAGCGGGCGGCGGTGCTGGACTTCGTTGCGGGCATGGCCGAGGCCTCAGGGATGACGGCGGAGGCCGATGCCATCCGCCGTGAGATCGTGACGCGGCTGCCGCGCACGCACGAAGCGCCGGCGGCACTGCTGGCACTGGCGCGCCGGTCGCTCCGGCGTACAGAACCGACGCACACTGCCGCCGCCGGCGCCGCCGGTGAGGAGGCCCGCGTCCTGTTGGAGAAGTTGATACTGGAGTATCCGCGGAGCGCGCTCGCGCCGCAGGCTCGCCGGGAGCTTGAGCGGTTGCGCGCGCAGAGTTCCGGACCCTGATGCACCGCAGCGGGAAGGTGGCAGTATGAAGCGGCAGGCCCTGCTCTCGATCCTGATCATGGCACTGGCGGCGGTCCCGGCCAGCGCCCAGCAGCTCCTCGTCCCCATGGACGTCGCGCAGCAGCAGCACCTCAAGGCGTACGGCCTGACCTACTGGGTGTTGCAGCAACGGCTGACAGCGGAATGGCTGTTGAACTACAGGGCCGGCTCCTTCCTGCTGCCGGACCGGGCGGAAGTGCGTCGGGAAGCGGCACTCCGGGGCGTCACGTTCGAGCCGGTGTCGCCGGCGGACATCGTGCAGATCGGCCAGACCATCGAGCAATCCAACATGGAGCGGATCATCCTGGAGACGGCGCCCCGGATCGCCGTCTATACACCGGAGAACTCCAATCCGTGGGATGATGCGGTCACGCTCGCGCTGGAGTACGCCGAGATCCCGTATGACGAGCTGTGGGACGGCGAGGTGCTGCAGGGCCGTCTGACGGAGTACGACTGGCTGCACCTGCATCACGAGGACTTCACCGGGCAGTACTCAAAGTTCTACATCAGCTACGCCGGCTCGCCGTGGCTGCAGGAGGCCATGCAGCTGAACGAGGCAATGGCACGGCGCTTCGATCATCCGCACGTGCCGGCGCTGAAGCAGGCCGTCGCCGAAGAGATGCGCCGTTACGTGGCCGGCGGCGGGTTCCTGTTCGCCATGTGCACGGCGACGGAGACCCTCGAACTGGCGCTGGCTGCCATGGGCGTGGACATCGCCGCCGCGTTCGCCAACGGCAGCCCCATGGACCCGGACGCGAACAGCCGCATGCAGTGGGACCGGACCATGGCGTTCCGCAACGCCGAACTCCAGATGAACCCGGGCGTCAACGCGTTCAGCGACATTGATGGTCACCAGGTCAATACCCCGTGGCGACAGCCACTGGGCTCGTTCGCGCTGTTCGAGTTCAGCGCCAAGTTCGATCCCGTGCCCGCCATGCTGACACAGAGCCATGAACGCGTGCTGCGGGACTACTACGGCCTGACCACCAGCTTCCGCCGGGAGCGTCTCAAGCCCGCTGTCACGGTGCTCGCGGAGGAGGAGGGCACGCCGTGGGTGAAGTACATCCACGGCACGTTCGGTGAGGGCACATGGACATTCCTCGGCGGGCACGACCCGGAGGATCCGCAGCACCAGATCGGCGACGCGCCAACTGACCTGAGCCTGCACCCGCATTCTCCGGGGTACCGCCTGATCCTGAACAACGTGCTGTTCCCGGCAGCGAGGAAGCAGACGCTCAAGACGTGACGCCGGACATCAGTATCGAACCACGCACCGCCGCCCGGCTCAGGGCCGAGATCGCCCGGGCCGGTGGCAACGAGGTGTGCTTTGTCGCCAGTGTCGGTGACGACGGGCTGGTTTCCGGCGCCCGCGTCGTGGCCCGGGGCAACGCCGGCGCCGTCCTCGCCGCGACCATGGACGCCGAGCCCGGCTCGCTGGTCATTCACAACCACCCTTCAGGCGACCTGACGCCGTCCGACGCGGACCTTGCCGCTGCCGCGGAGTTGTACGCCGCCGGGCTCGGCCTCGCCATCATCGACAGTGACGCGTCGCGCATCTATGTGGTGGTCACACCGCCGCGCCTGACGTCGCTGGAACTGCTGGACCCGGACGAGATCGCGGCACTCCTGGACGCCGGCGGGCCGGTGGCCGGGGCCCACCCGGCGTACGAGGACCGGCCCACCCAGCGGGACCTGGCACGGGCCATCACGGCCGCGTACAACGATGGCGGTCTCGCCCTTGCCGAGGCGGGCACGGGCACCGGCAAGTCGGTGGCGTACCTGATCCCGGCCATCGAGTGGGCGGTGCGCAACCGGGAGCGCACCGTCGTATCCACCAACACCATCAACCTGCAGGAGCAGCTCGTCACGAAGGACCTGCCGTTCCTGCGCTCGGCGCTGGCCCGGCCCTTCCGCTACGCGCTGGTGAAGGGCCGCGGCAACTACGTCTCCATCCGCCGTGCGCTGCAGGCCGCCGGCGGCGCGGAGGCGCTGCTGGACGCGGGGCAGCGCAAGGAGCTGGACGCCATCGTCGAGTGGATCCACAACACGCAGGATGGATCGCTGCAGGACCTGGCGTTCGACCCGTCGCCGGAAGTTTGGGACGAAGTCGCCAGCGAATCGGACGTGTGCCTGCGGGCGCGGTGCCCGCACTTCGAACGATGCTTCTACCAGAAGGCCCGGCGGGAGGCGGTGTCGGCGGATATCCTCGTCGTGAACCACCACCTGCTGTTCAGTGACATTGCCGTGCGCCGGCTGCAACGCAACTACGGCGGCACGGCGGTGCTGCCACCGTACCGCCGCGTGGTGCTGGACGAGGCGCATAACCTGGAGGACGCCGCCACGAGCCACCTGGGCGTGCGCGTCACGCGGCGGGGCCTGCAGCGCATCCTGGGGCGGCTCGAGCGGCGCAACGGCAAGGGCGTGCTGCCATTTGTGGAGCTGCGCCTCTCGCTGCGCAAGCCCGACCTGCTCCAGGCCGACGCGTTGAAGGTGGTGTCCAGCCAGCTCAGGCCGGACAACGAACGGGCCAGGGAACTGACGTCGGAACTGTTCGACCGCATGGACCGGCTGCTGGACGCCACGCCCGACGGAATCCTGCGGCTGCAGGAGGGCTTCGCCGCGGAGCCGGGCTGGGTCGAACGGATCCAGCCGGTGCTGGACGACCTGCTCATCGTGCTGGACAGCCTGGCCCGCAACATCGGCCGCGTACGGTCAATCGCCGCTACCGACCACAGGCTCAGCGAGCAGCTTGCTGAGGAGCTTGTCGAACTGGCCGGCCTGCAGAATCGCATTGACATGACGGCGGCCTCGTTGCGCACCGCGTTCGTGCCCGCGCACGAAAGCGTGCCGCTGGTGCGCTGGATCGAGCGGCGGGGCCGGGACGACCGAAGCGGGCGCGGTCGCAACATCGCCGCGATAGCGGCGCCCATTGACCTGGCGGGGCTGCTGCGGGAAGCGCTGTTCGAGCCCGTGCACTCCACGGTGCTGACGTCCGCCACGCTGACGACGAAGGACGGTTTTGAGTTCCTGCGACGCCGCCTCGGAATCAGCAGCGGCGTGCGGGCCGTGGAGTCCGTTCACCCCTCGCCCTTCGACTTCCAGCGGCAGACCGTCCTCGCCGTGCCCACGGACATGCCAGACGCCCGGGAACAGTCCCGCGAGTTCATGTCCCGGGTGGCGGCCATCACCGAGGACCACGCCCGTCTGACGGACGGCGGCCTGTTCGTCCTCTTCACGTCGTACGGTGCCATGCGCGGTGTTGCGCAGGAGCTGTATCGCCGCGGTACGCCCGGGCGCTGGCCGCTGTTCGTGCAGGGCGAGGCGCCGAGGGCCGCTCTGCTGCAGCGGTTTACCGCTGCGAATCGCGGCATCCTGCTCGGCGTGTCGTCCTTCTGGGAAGGCGTTGACGTTCCCGGTGACCCGTTGCGCGGACTGATCATCACGAAGCTGCCGTTCAAGGTGCCGTCAGAGCCCCTCACCGCCGCGCGCATCGAGAGCATTGACCAGGAAGGTGGCAACAGCTTCCACGACTACATGCTGCCCCACGCCGCGCTGCGGCTGAAGCAGGGCTTCGGCCGGCTGGTCCGCACACGGTCCGACCGCGGCGCCGTCGTCATCCTGGACCCGCGCCTCATCAGCAAGGGCTACGGCCGCTATCTCCTGGCGTCCCTGCCGCCGGCGCCGCTGGTGACCGGCACCTGGTCCGAGCTGCTGCCCGGACTCCGCGCGTTCTACGACGCCGACGTCCCGGTGGCGAGTGGCGGCGGCGCCGCGGCCCCGCTATCGTGGCAGGATGACTGAGCACCACCCCTCAAAAATCGTCTGTGTCGGCCGGAACTACGCTGCCCACGCCCGCGAGCTGGGCCACGACGTACCGGAGCGACCGCTGCTGTTCCTGAAGCCGCCCTCCGCACTCATCCGCAGCGGGGCGGCCATCGAACTGCCCGCCGACTCATCCCGCGTGGAGCACGAGGCGGAGATCGGAATCATAATCGGCAGGCGAGCCCGGGATGTGACCGCGACGGAGGCAATGGACGTCGTCGCAGGCTTCGCCGCCGTCAATGACGTCACCGCCCGTGACCTGCAGAAGCTGGACGTGCAGTTCACACGCGCCAAGGGCTACGACACGTTCTGCCCGGTCGGGCCGCTGGCGCCGGCGGACGACTGGAAGGCGCTGGAAATCATTGCCCGGGTCAATGGCGACGTTCGCCAGCACGGCCGGGCGCAGGACATGATCTTCGGTATCCCGGAACTCATCGCGTACATCACCCGCATCATGACACTGGAGCCCGGCGACATCGTCGCCACCGGCACCCCCGAGGGCGTCGGGCCGCTGGCGCCGGGCGACGTGGTGGAGGTCGAGATCCCGGGCATCAGCAGCACCCGCAACCCCGTACGACTACGCACATGATCCAGCTCGCAGGACGCTTCTCCGATTTCCCGGCCTATCCGCTGGCCGACGTACCGCAGATCAAGCGGGACCTCATCGCCAGCGGCGTGGACATCATTGACCTCGGCGCCGGCGACGCCGACCTGGCGCCGCCGCCTGCGGCGGTCCAGGCGCTGACAGAGGCCGTCGCACAACCGGCCATGAGCCGCTACCCGTTCCAGCTCGGACTGCCCGCGTTCCGCGAGGCGGTGAGTGCGTGGATGACGAAGCGGTTCGGCGTCAGCATGGACCCATACCGCGAGATCCTGCCGCTCATCGGCTCGAAGGAAGGGATCGCCCACGTCGCGTTCGTCCATGTCGGCCCCGGCGACGTGACGGTGTTCCCGGATCCGGGCTACCAGCCGTACCTGGGCGGGACGCTGCTCGCCGGAGGCCAGCCGTACGCCGTGCCGCTGCGCCCGGAGAACGATTTCCTGATCCCGCTGGACGAGATCCCCGAGGACGTCGCCCGGCGGACCCGCGTCCTCTACCTGAACTATCCCAACAACCCGACGGCCGCCATCGCCCCCAGGGAGTACCTGGCCGACGCCGTCAGGTTCTGCCATGAACGAGGCGCCGTCCTGGTCTACGACAACGCTTACAGTGAGATCGCGTTTGACGGCTACGTCCCGCCCAGCATCTTCGAGATCGAAGGCGCACGGGACATTGCCATCGAGTTCCACTCGTTCTCCAAGACGTACAACATGACGGGCTGGCGGATAGGTTGGGCGGCCGGCGCCGCCGACGCCATTGCGGCCCTCTCCCGGGTCAAGTCCTTCATTGATACGGGGCAGTTCCTGCCCGTCCAGGCGGCGGCCGCCGCGGCCCTCGGCGCCTGGGAATCCTGGGTGCCGGGCAACGTTGACGCGTTCCGGGAACGACGGGACGCCCTCGTCGCCGCCCTGTCCGGGGCCGGCTTTGCCGTGCCCATGCCCCGGGCGACGATGTACGCCTGGGTTCCGGTGCCCGGTGGCGATTCCGAGGCGTTCGCACGCGGGGCGCTGCTGGAGCAGGGCGTTGTAGTCATGCCGGGCGCGGCCCTGGGTGCCGGGGGCGAGGGCTTCTTCCGGGTCGCCCTGACCCAGTCCCCGGAGCGCCTGAGGGAGGCGGCCGACCGGCTGGCCGCCCTGCTGTGACCCGGGTGCGGCGGAACTGCGCCGGTCGGCCGGGTTAGCATAGGAATGCGCGGCGACACGGGACCCACCAGCAACCCGATCCCCGATCGGAAACGGATCGACCGGCGGCTCGACTGGCGCGTCCTGGCGCCCGCGCTGGCCCTGTCGCTGCTCGTCCACCTGCTTCTGCTGCGCGTCACCATCCAGCCCGACGGCCCGCCCATGGGACCGCCGCCACCGCCACAGATCGTTGATGTTGACCGCGTCATGCGCGCCTACGACATCACCACTGTCACTGCGGACGTGCCTCCCATTGACGTGCAGATCCGGGAGATCGAACAGCAGCGGCAGGCAGAACTGCCAATTGCGCCATGGGTCGTGCCGCCCCCGAGCTCAGCGCCGCCGCCGGAGGCCTCCTCCGTGCGCGACCGCCTGCGCTACCGCATGGGATCCGTCGAGGTCTGGCGACCGCCGGTGGAACTCCAGGGCGAGATCATGACGCCGGACGAGGTGGTGCGGCGCCGTGTCGCGGCCGAACTCCAGCAATTCAACGATTCCGTCGCCCAGGCCGAGGCGGACCGGGCCAGGGCCCTGGACTGGAGCTTCACCGACAGCGAGGGCCGGCGGTGGGGCGTTGCCCCCGGCCGGATCTACGTGGGCACCGATACGGTGACCATCCCGTTCGAGATCGAGTTCGCGCCGCCCCCCGGCCGGCGCGACGAGCAACGGGCGCGGGTCCGGGACTGGCAGGACATCCAGCGCCAGGCCGCTCGAGTCGAGACGCAGGAGGCCATTGACGCCCGTATCCGCGCCATCCGCGAGCGCGCGGAGCAGGAGCGCCGCAACAGCGGCGGTGGATCGGGATCGGGATCGGGATCGGGATCGGGATCGGGATCGGGATCGGGATCGGGATCGGGATCGGGGCCCGGCGCCGCTGGCTGAAGCCGTTCCGTCTGTCCGGCATCCGCCCTGGACGCCGGTGACCGGATCGCCTGATCTGGTCTGCGACTTGCACTTCCTGCCGGCGTATCAATTCCAGACTGAATCCTGGAGGAGTCATGTTGCATCGTCGGTCGTCGGGACCGGAACCGTGGGCATTGGCGGCTGGAGCGGCGGCGGGTGCGGGCGCGCTGGCGTTCGCCGTGGCAAGGGGAGTCCGCCTGCTGCGTCGGCGCCGTCATGCACACGAGGCGGTGCAACTGCCGGCGGAACTCACTGCCCTCGAGGAGTCGGCCGTGGAGGCGCTCCGGCGGGACAGGGAGACGGGCGTATGCGCCATTGATGTAGCGGCGGTTGCGCCGGGTATCGTGGAACTCACAGGTGTGGTGCCAACCCATGACGTCGCCCAGCGTGCGACGCGCCTGCTGCACGCCGTCTCCGGCGTCAACACCGTGATCAGCCGTCTGGAAGTCGGCAGTTTCGAGGAGCGCCTGGCCTCCGCCCGGAGCCGCAATGCCGAGGGCGACCCGCAGTTGCGGGACCGGCGCTGGTACGGCGTGCGCGTCGGCACCGGCCAGCGACGGCAGTCGCCGGAGACGGAGCCGGATCGGCCGGACGATTCTGTCCCGCGTCGCACCCGGGAACTCGAGATTCAGCCATCGGATCTGGCGGACGCGGCGCAGTCGTCGGCGGAGAGTGGCGGCGCGGAGCACACGGACCGTCCCATGTAGCGAAGTCGGCCGGGCACCGGCCGTTGACGCGGGCGTTCGGGCACAGCTAACCTATGCGGATTACCTGTGACCGGGCGAATGATGACCGAGCCGCTATCCGCGCAGTACGATCCAGCAGCAATCGAGGCCCCGCTTTACCGTGAATGGGAGGAGCGGGGCTATTTCCATGCAGATGCCGAGCGGGTCAATGCCGAGGGAAGGGATCCGTACGTCATCGTGATCCCGCCGCCCAACGTGACGTCCGTCCTGCACATGGGCCACGGCCTCAACAACACCATCCAGGATGTGCTCACCCGCTGGCGCCGGATGCAGGGCAGGGAGGCGCTGTACCTGCCGGGCACCGACCACGCCGGCATCGCCACGCAGAACGTGGTGGAGCGCCTCATCGCCGGCGAGGGCCTGACGCGCGATGACCTGGGCCGTGAGCAGTTTGTGGAGCGGGTCTGGGACTTCGTTGACCGGACGGGCACGACCATCCTGGAGCAGCTCCGCTCCATCGGTTGCTCCTGCGACTGGACGCGCACGCGCTTCACGCTGGAGCCGGACCTGTCCCGGGCGGTGCGCGAGGTGTTCGTCCGCCTGTATGAGAAGGACCTGATCTATCGCGGCAACTACATCATCAACTGGTGTCCCCGCTGCCTCACTGCGCTGTCGGATGAGGAGGCGGAGCCGGAGGAGACGGCCGGCCGCCTGTACCACATCCGCTACCCGGTGACGGGCACCGTGTCGTCCGACATGCCGCGCCTGCCCGATGGCCGGCCCTTCATCACGGTGGCGACGACGCGTCCCGAGACGATGCTGGGTGACACCGCCGTCGCCGTGCATCCAGCGGATGAGCGGTACACCGGCATGATCGGCGGCAGGGTCATGCTGCCGCTGGCGGATCGGGAGCTGCCGGTGGTGGCGGACGACTACGTTGACCCCGAGTTCGGAAGCGGTGTGGTCAAGATCACGCCCGCCCATGATCCCAACGACTTCGAGCTGGCCCGGCGCCACGACATCCCGTCGGTGAACGTGATGACGCCGGACGCCGCCATGAACGACAGCGTGCCGGAGCGGTTCCGGGGGCTGGACCGCTTCGATGCCCGGCGTGCGGTGGTCGCCGAGCTGGAGGAACTGGGCCTGCTGGAGCGCGTGGAGGAGCACGTCCACTCGGTCCCGCACTGCTACCGATGCCATACCGTGGTGGAGCCGAGGCTGTCCGAGCAGTGGTTCGTCCGGATGAAGCCACTGGCGGAGCCGGCCCTGGCGGCGTCGCGCAACGGTCGGGTCCGCTTCACGCCGGACCGCTGGACCAAGGTGTACGATCAGTGGCTGGAGAACATCCGGGACTGGTGTATCTCCCGGCAGCTGTGGTGGGGGCATCGGATCCCCGTCTGGTACTGTCGTAACCCCGGATGCGGGCACGTCATGGCGCTGCGTGAGGATCCGACGTCGTGCCCTCGGTGCGGCGGCAGCGAGCTGGAGCAGGATCCCGACGTGCTCGACACCTGGTTCTCGTCGTGGCTCTGGCCGTTCTCTACGCTGGGCTGGCCGGACGAGACCGCGGACCTGAAGGCGTTCTACCCGACGCACTCGCTGGTGACGGCGCCGGAGATCCTGTTCTTCTGGGTCGCCCGCATGATCATGGCCGGCTACGAGTTCATGGGCGACGCGCCGTTCACCGACGTCTACCTCACGGGCACGGTGCGGGACACGCAGGGCCGGAAGATGTCGAAGTCGCTGGGCAACGGCATTGACCCCCTGGAGGTCGTGTCGCTGTACGGCGCCGACGCGTTGCGCTACACCGTCATCTCCAGCGTCGGCTTCGGCACGGACGTCTACATGGACCCGGACAACCTGGATGCATCGTTCGGGCCCGGCCGCAACTTCTGCAACAAGATCTGGAACGCCGGCCGTTTCGCGCTCATGAACCTGGGTGACGAGCCGGTGCAGACGGTGGACGCTGTGGCGGCGGACCTGGAACTGGCGGACCGCTGGATCCTGTCCCGACTCGACGCAGCGTCAGCAGACGTGACTCGCAGCCTGGAGGCGTTCCGTTTCCACGAGGCGGCTGAGGGCGGCTACCACTTCTTCTGGGGCGAGCTGGCGGACTGGTACCTGGAGCTGATCAAGCCGCGGATGCAGGACCGGGAGAACGCCGCCAGCCGGGAAGCCGCCAAGGCAACCCTGGTGCACGTCCTGGACGGCGCCATGCGCCTGTTGCACCCCATCATGCCGTTCATCACCGAGGCACTCTGGCAGCGGCTGCCCGCACCGGCCGGCACGGCGAAGGAGGAATCCCTCGTCATCGGACACTGGCCGCTGTCCAGCGGGCGGGACGAGGAGGCGGAGGCGAGCATGAATGCACTGATGGAACTCATCGGCGCCATCCGCACGCTGCGCTCGGAATACAATGTGCCCGCCGGATCGAGGATCGACGTCCGGCTCACCGGCCAGGGTGCCGCATTGCAGGGGGCCCTCGCCGCGGAGGCCCGGGCGGTGCACCGCATGTGCCGCGTGGACGCCATCCGCGAGTCTGCACGGGAGGGCGGCGGGGACGTGGGCGCGCACGCGGTGCTGCGGAATGGCGCGGACCTGTTCCTGCCCCTGGCCGGTATCATCGACGTGGAGCAGGAGCGCCAGCGGCTGGGCAGGGAGCTGGAGCGCATCGAGGGCCAGCTCCGTGGCACGGAGGCGCGGCTGGGCAGTGACAAGTTCACCGCCCGCGCACCGGCGGACATCGTCGCACGGGAACGGGAGAAGGCGGAGAGTCTGCGCGACCAGCGCAGCCGGCTCGCCGCGAAACTGCAGGGGCTCGGCTGAGACGCATGCGAATCAACGCGCTGGCGGTGTGCCTGCTGGCGATCATTGCTGCCGGTTGCGCCCGGCCGTATCCGCCACCGGGTGGCGAGCGGGACACGCTCCCGCCGCGCCTCGTGGGGACGACGCCCGAGCCGCTGGCCGTTGTGCCGGGATTCCGGGGGGCTGTCGTGTTCCAGTTCGACGAGCGGCTCAGTGAGCGCAATTTTTCCGAGGCGCTGGTCACGGTATCGCCGCTGGACAGCACCCTGCGCGTGCGCCGGGGCCGCAGTGAAATCCGGGTCGAGATCGATGGCGGATGGCGCCCTGATCGGGTCTATCGCATCGTGGTGCTGCCCGGCGTGCGGGACATGTTCGGCAATGCCCGGGAGGAGCCGGCGGAGGTCGTGTTCTCCACTGGGCCGCCGGTCCCTGCCACCGCAGTTGCGGGGATGGTGCTCGACCGGCTGACGGGCCGCCCTGCTCAGAGTCCTGTGGTGCGGGCAGTGCGTCGGGGCGACGAAGTCTCATACATCGCGGTGGGCGACACCGCCGGCTTCTTCTCACTGCGGCACCTGCCCATGGGCGTGTACGACGTGGCGGCGTTCGCCGACCTGAACCGCAACCGCCGGCACGACGCCGCCGAGCCGGTGGATGGTCGCCAGGTCTCCCTCGGCTCGGATGCTGACACCGTCGCCGTCGTCTTCAATGTGCTCGCGGTGGACAGCACCGCCCCTCGGGTGACGCGGGGTGAGGTCGTGGATTCGCTGCACGTGCGTCTCATCTTCGACGACCACTTCGATCCGGCCCAGTCCATGGCTGCCGCATCCGCTGAGGTCCACGCGCTAGCGGACAGCAGCAGCTATGCGACGGCCACGCGTATCGTGCCGGGCACTGTGTTCGAGCGGGAACGCCGCGCGGCACCGGCCGCGCCGCCGGATACCGCGGCGGCGGACACGGTAACCCCACCGCCGCCGCGGCAGTCCCAGCAGCCCCAGCAGCCGCCATTGCCCACCCGGGAACTGGTGCTGGAGCTGGACCGACCGCTGCGACCGGGGCGCTATAGCGTGACCGTCCGGAACGTAGTCAATATCAGCGGCCTCGCCGGCGAGGGCGTGGTCGTGATCGAAGTGCAGGGCCCGGGAGACGGCTGAACCGTGGATCCGCGCCGAGCGATCCCGTCCGTGGACAAGCTGCTGGCCAGCGAATCGTTCGCACCGCTGCTGGCGGCGCTGCCCCGGGAACTGGTCGTGGGCATGCTGCAGGACGAGATGGCACGGGTGCGCGAGGCGGCCGGCCGGCCGGAATTCCCCTCGGGGCGTGCCGGCGACGACGCGTGGTATGCCGCCCGTGTCCGTGACGCCATCAGCGACCTGGCCGGGGGCTCGCTGCACGCCGTGATCAATGCCACCGGCGTCATCCTGCACACGAACCTGGGCCGTGCGCCACTGGCGGCGCCAGCCATCGAGGCCATGCACCAGGCGGCGGCCGGCTACGCCAACCTGGAGTACGACCTGGACACGGGCGGCCGGGGCAGCCGCTACGATCATTGCCGCGACCTGCTCTGTCACCTGACCGGCGCCGCCGATGCGCTGGTGGTCAACAACAATGCCGCCGCCCTGGTGCTGGTGCTGAACACGCTGGCCCGCGGCAGGGACGCCGTCATCAGCCGGGGCGAACTGGTGGAGATCGGCGGGTCATTTCGCGTCCCGGAGATCATGGAGCGCAGCGGTGCACGACTCAGGGAGGTCGGCGCCACGAACCGGACGCACCTGGCTGACTACCGGTCCGCATTGTCGGAGCACACCGGCGCGCTGCTGAAGGTGCACCCGTCCAACTTCGTCATGGGTGGGTACACGGCGGATACGGGCATACGCGAACTGGCCGGCCTGGGTCATGAGGTCGGCGTGCCAGTCGTGCACGACGTCGGCTCGGGCCTCCTCCTGCCCGCGGAGCAGCTCGGACTGCCACCGGAAGTGACGCCGCGCGAGTCGCTGGCGGCGGGCGCCGACATTGTGACCATGTCCGGCGACAAGCTGCTGGGCGGACCCCAGTGCGGTATCCTGCTGGGCACCCCCGCACTCCTCGACAGGCTGCGCAAGAACCCGCTGTGCCGGGCGCTCCGCGTGGACAAGCTGACCCTCGCGGCCCTGTCGGCCACATTGCGGCTGTACCTGCAGCCGGCGCGGGCCATCCGCGAGATCCCCGTGCTGCGCATGATTACCATGCCGCCCGACGAACTCGAGGCCCGGGCAACGGCCTTCGCAGCTCAGTGCAGCGCGGGCGGCCTCAAGGCTGTCACGGTGCCTGGCTTCTCCGCCGTCGGAGGGGGCGCCGCGCCCGCGGCCCAGTTGCCGGCCACACTGGTCCGCATCAGCGCAACCGTCGGCGCCGCCGCGGCCGAGCGCAGGCTGCGGGACGCGGTGCCGCCGGTCGTCGCGCGCATCATGGGCGATGACATCGTCCTCGATCTCCGCACCGTTCCCGAAGCGGCGGACGCAGCTCTCGCGGACACGATGGCGCGGGCGTGCCAGCCGTGAGCCGGCCTGCCGCGTTCCTGGACCGCGACGGCACCATCATCGAGGAACTGGACTACCTGGCTGATCCGGCGCGCGTCCGGCTGCTGCCAGGGGCCGCCGAGGGGCTGCGCCGGCTCGCGGCGGCGGGCTATGCGCTCGTCATCGTCACGAACCAGTCCGGCATAGCCCGCGGGCTGTTCGGGGAGGACGAGTTCCAGGCCGTGCAGACCCGTCTCAGCGAACTCCTGGCAGCCGATGGTGTCGCCATCACCGCGGTGTACCACTGCCCGCACCATCCCCGTTTCACCGGACCGTGCGACTGCCGCAAGCCAGGCACCGGCCTGTTCCGCCGGGCCATAGCGGAACTGGACCTGGACCCGGCCCGTTCCATTTACGTGGGTGACCGATTACGCGACGTCGCCGCAGCCGACGATCTGGGCGGCCGTGCGTTCCTCGTCCGCACCGGTTACGGCGCCCGCGAAGCCGAGGCGGCGCCGGCGCGTGTAGAGGTGGTGGAAGACCTGCGGGAACTGGCGGGTGTCATCGCGGGTTGACACTCCGGGGAGGCAGGAATAACGTTCCCCGACGACTGCGAAACCCTATCGTCTCAGGGGTGTACTTCATGCACGACGATTGGGTTCGACCCTTGAGGAGGATGCGATGACCATTACGGTCACTCCAACGGCGATAGCCGAGGTACAGAAGTTCATTGAGGAGCAGGGCGCCGTTGAGAGCGCCGGGCTCCGTGTGGCCGTGCTGCCCGGCGGGTGTTCCGGGTTCCAGTACGGGCTGAATATCGAGGACGAGGCCCAGGATGATGACGAGATCCTGGAGTCCAACGGGATCCGGCTGTTCGTGGACCCGTTCAGCAGCCAGTACCTGGACGGCGTGGAGATCGATTACGTAACCACGATGATGGGCTCCGGCTTCACGTTCAAGAACCCGAACGCGTCCGGCGGCTGCGGCTGCGGCAGTTCGTTCACGGCCTGACAGCCCCCGCGGGCAGACCAGTCTCGAATCGGGCCCGCGGGTGCACCTGCGGGCCCGGCTCGTATCGAACACGGGAGATCAGATGATCGCTTCAGGCGAGCCTCTCACATCACCGCTCCAGTACTCGAAGCTTGACCGCGACGAGCTGGCAGCGCGCATCCTGGCACGCAAGCAGGAACTCGACGCGGTGATACTCGGGCACAACTACCAGCGCGGCGATATCCAGGACGTCAGTGACTTCGTGGGCGACTCGCTGGGGCTGTCACAGGAGGCTGCAGCCACGGACGCCACCATGATCGTGTTCTGCGGCGTGCACTTCATGGCGGAGACCGCGAAGATCCTGTCTCCGCAGAAGACCGTGCTCATGCCGGACCTGAAGGCCGGTTGCCCGATGGCGGATTTCGTCACCGGCCCGTCGCTGCGTCGCCTGCGGGAGGCGCTGCCCGGGGCCGCTGTAGTGACGTACGTGAACTCCACCGCCGAGGTCAAGGCGGAGTCGGACATCTGCTGCACCAGCTCGAACGCGGTCCAGATCGTCGAGTCCATTGACCGGGACCGCCCCATCATCTTCGTGCCGGACCGGAACCTGGCCAAGTACGTGGCGGAGCGCACCGGTCGCGCCCTGCGCAGTGCGTCCACGGGGACGACGGAGCACACCGGCGATCCCGGCGAGATCATCGCGTGGGACGGCTACTGCTATGTGCATGATGACCTTGTCCTCGATGAGCTGGCTGCAGCCCGGCAGGCCCATCCGAAGGCGAAGGTCGTGATCCATCCGGAGGCCCGCCGGGACCTGCTGGACCAGGCAGACTACGTCGTCTCCACCTCGGGTATGGCGCAGCTCGCCGCGGAACATGACGAGCTCATCATCGGCACCGAGCGCGGCCTCATCGACCGGCTGCACCAGCTCTATCCGTCCAAGACCATCGTGCCCCTGTCACGGGCCGCCATCTGCGGGAACATGAAGGTGAACACGCTGGCGAAGCTGGCGTGGTCGCTGGATCACGTGAAGCACGAGGTGCTGCTGGACGAGGACGTGCGCAGCCGCGCCGAGGTCGCGCTCCGTCGCATGCTCGACCAGTCCGGCGGCTGGCGGCCGGCGTCGGCCGAGGAGGAGCGGCTGGAGCAGGACGGCATTGGCAGGAGCGGCTGCGGCTGCGCGTAGCACGCACCCGCGGGATGAAACGCCCCCAATGACGCTGAACGTCCGCAGTTTCGTGGCACCAGGCTTTGCCGAGAATGGCTACGTCGTCTGGCAGCCTGGCGCGGACACCGCCGCCTGCATTGACCCCGGCGGTGCGGTCGGCCCCATGCTCAGCCTGGCGAAGACGGAAGGCCTAACGATCGGAGCCATCCTGCTGACGCACGCACACCTGGATCATGTGGAGGGCGTGGCCGCCTTGGTGCGGGAAACGCGGGCGCCCGTCCATCTCCACCCGGCAGACCGGTTCCTCTACGATCACGCCGCCGTGCAGGCACAGCAGTTCGGCATGCAGGTGGATGTCCCGCCACCTCCGGATCATGAGCTCGCGCACGGCGACGCCATCACCGTCGGTGGTGTGACATACGACGTGAGGCACGTCCCCGGCCACTCGCCGGGCCACGTGCTGTTCCACGTTGCGGCCGCGGACTGCGCGTTCGTGGGCGACATCGTGTTCCAGGGGTCCATCGGCAGGACGGACCTGCCGGGCGGCGACTTCAACCAGCTCATTGAAGGCATCCGGCGACACGTCCTGACGCTGCCCGAACCCACCGTCCTTTACACCGGGCACGGACCGCAGACCACCGTCGGTCACGAAAGTGCGACGAACCCGTTTCTCATCCCCCACTACGGCGGCGGCCTGGCGTGAGCGTTCCCATCGCCGTCCTTGCGTCCGGCGGCGGCAGCAACCTGCAGGCCCTCATGGACAACGGTGAAGCCGGCGGCGCCGGCCGGGTAGCCCTGGTCATCAGCGACCGGGAAGACGCCGGCGCGCTGGAGCGAGCCCGCCGCCACGGCATACCGGCGGTGCATGTCGCCGTCAGGTCCCGGGACGCGGAGACCATTGCCGCAGAGACGCTGGACGCGCTGCACCGCCACGACATCCGTTTCATCGCCCTTGCCGGCTATCTCCGACTCGTGCCGGCACCTGTCATCCGTGCGTTCGACGGCCGGATGCTCAACATTCATCCGGCCCTGCTGCCGGCCTTCGGCGGGCGCGGCATGTACGGGCTGAATGTGCACCGGGCGGTGCTCGCTGCCGGGTGCCGGGTCAGCGGCGCAACGGTGCACCGGGTCACCGACGCGTACGACGAAGGCGGTATCGTCGCCCAGTGGCCGGTGCCAGTGCTGGCAGGGGACACACCGGAATCACTGGCGGCACGCGTGCTCGCGGTGGAGCACGTGCTCTACCCGGCAGTGGTCAATGCGCTGCTTGGCGACAGCCGCGAAACTCGCACAGCGGCGACCGGCGACCCGATATTCCGACTTGCCGCGACGCCTCCATCACAGCAACTGAACGAACTGGCCGGCGACATGCTGCACCTCGCCGGCTACCAGGAATAGGTCAATGCCGAGAGCACTGCTCAGTGTTTCAGACAAGACGGGGATTGTGGAGTTCGCCAGGGGCCTCGGCGAACTCGGCTGGGAACTCATCTCCACCGGCGGCACGGCGTCACTGCTGCGGGAATCCGGCCTCGACGTGCGGGACGTCAGCGAGGTGACCCGCCACCCCGAGATGATGGACGGCCGTGTGAAGACGCTGCACCCGGCCGTACACGCGGGCATCCTCGCCCGGCGCGACGTCGCGTCCGACATGGATGCCATGGCCGCGCAGCGATACGCGGCCATCGACATGGTCGTGGTAAACCTCTACCCGTTCCACGAGGCCGTGGCGGCAGGCAGCGCGCTGCGGACGGCCATGGAGAAGGTGGATATCGGTGGCCCGACAATGCTGCGGGCCGCCGCCAAGAACCACGCCCACGTCATGGCCGTTGTTGATCCGGCAGACTACGACGGCATCCTTGCCGTCCTGAAGGCGGGCGAGGCTTCGCCGGAGAACGGCGCCCACCTGCGGCAGCGGCTTGCGGCGAAGGTGTTCGCGCACACGGCGGCGTATGACGCGGCCATTGCGGAGTATTTCAGCCGGTTCGAGGCGGGTGAGCAGCAGGATGCCGGCGCCGGCCCGGATGAGCTTCCCGCGAGTCTGGTCCTCCGGCTGGACCGGGTGCAGGGGCTGCGGTACGGCGAGAACCCGGACCAGCGGGCGGCCTTCTACGCCGACGAGCACGCGCCGGCCGGATCGGTGCCGCATATGCGGCAGCTTCACGGCAAGGAGCTCTCGTTCAACAACCTGCTGGATGTGGACGCGGCCACCGCCGCCATCTCGGCGTGGGCTGGTGACGCCGAGGCCGCGTGCGTGATCATCAAGCACACGACGCCGTGCGGTGTCGCGGTGGGCGGCACCCAGCTGGAGGCGTGGCAGCGCGCGCTGGCCTCGGACCCCGTATCCGCCTTCGGTGGCATCGTCGCGTTCAACCGGCCGGTTGACGCAGCGACGGCGGCGGAACTCGCAGGCATCTTCCTGGAGATCATTGTTGCTCCCGGCTTTGAGCAGGATGCACTGGAGCGGCTGACAGGAAAGAAGAACCTGCGGCTCATCGCACTGCCGGCGGAGCGCGCGGCACCGGAGGAACTGGATTACAAGCGTGTCCGCGGCGGGTTCCTCGTGCAGTCACGCATGAGCATGGATTTCCAGGAGACCGACTGGCGCGTGGTAACGGAGCGACAGCCGGAACCGCAGGAGATGGCCGACCTCAGGTTCGCATGGCGGGCGTGCGCTTCGGTCAAGTCAAACGCCATTGTCATCGCCCGGGACGGCCGCACCCTCGGCATCGGCGCGGGACAGATGAGCCGGGTGGACTCGTCCCGCATCGCCGTCATGAAGGCGCAGGACCAGCGGGCTCACACGGACGGCGCCGCCCTGGCGTCCGACGCATTCTTCCCGTTCCGTGACGGCATTGACGCCGCTGCGCAGGCCGGCATCCGCTGTGTCATCCAGCCCGGCGGCAGCGTCCGGGACGAGGAGGTCATTGCGGCCGCCGACGAACATGGCATGACCATGATCTTCACCGGCCGCCGCGTATTCCGGCACTGACGAGAGCAGGGGGCGGCCCGGATCGGCCCGCCCCCTGCGCGTTCCCGGTTCGCCGGCGTGCTACTGGTACTGCAGGTACAGCGGCAGCGGGTGCAGCCGCATGAGGTCCGCCGCTGTCGGCATTACGCCCTTCTCGTTATCGTGCAGGTAGAAGTTCTTCCACCCAGCGAACTGAACGGGCTCCCGCACCACATAGTGTGAGTAGGTGTCGTACTTCAGCAGCGGCCCCTGCATCCTGCCGTGTCCGTCCATGTGCATCACGACCTGGACCTCGGGCCGGAGCCGGACGTTCTGGTAGTTGGTCACCATGCGCTGGGTGAACCGGTGGATCACCAGAACCTTCGGCGGCAGGTTGTGCTCCCGGGTCAGCTCGGCCAGGTAGTCGATGGCGAAGTTGATGTCGGCGGCGTCCATCGTGCCGATCTTGCGGCCCGGCGGCGTTCCGTCCTTCATCATGAACTCCGGGTCTATGCCCACATGTACGTCGGGATTCTTGAGGATCCACTCGAAGCGGGGCAGCAGGTTGCGAATGTCGTCCAGCCCCACCTGAATATCCACGAAGAAGATGCCGTTGACCTCCTGTGCCCAGTCATACACGTCCTGGACCCGGGAGTCAGCGGTGATGCTGCGCCACAGGCCGGTGGTGCCCGGCTCGCCCTGGGCGACGACCGCTACCATGTGCAGCGCCGGGATCACGGGCGTGGTCGGGTCGGCCCGCTCCCATTCCGCCACCTGGTCCTTCAGACGACGCAGCATCTCGTCCTTCGGGTACTCGCCCAGCACGCCCATGCGGGTTGAGTTCGGGTGGCCGTAATACGCGACGATGCGTGCGCAGGGCAGGATGGCGCCATCCAGGAAATCCGGCATTGACGGGTACCAGCCGTAGCGCTCCGCCTCGACAGGGTCCCGTCCCGTACCCGGCCGCCGTGCGGTGGAGTCCGCGCGCTGGGCCGCGGCAGCCGTCGCGATGCGTTGCTGGTGCTGGACCAGGCAGGCCGTGGCATCAGCCGCGCTGGAGCCGAAGCGACGGGTCGCCGCTGCGACTGCCGTCTGTTCCGGGTCCGGCACCACCGGTGGCGCTTCCAGCGTCTCGACGGCGGCGGTTGCGTCGTCGCCCATCGGGTTCTGCGCTTCGGCGGTGCGCTCGCGGAAGGAGCGCCAGCTGATGGGCAGGACGACGGCGAGGGTCAGCACGCCGGCGATGACCTGGATGCGGCGTGTGCGGGCGAGTTTCGCCGGCTGCGCCTCGGACGGTTCAGCGGGGTGATGCATTGTCGGGCCTCGGGCTGCTGCGGTCGCGGAGCATCCGGCTCCTGTCGGGGCGCATCGTGGGCGCCTGCTTCAAGATAGCGGCATGTTGCCATGTGGCGCGAGGGCGGCACCCCATGTCCTGATGGATCCACAGGTGCAAGCGCAGTGCCGATCCCGAGCGGTCCCCTGAAGGCTGGCTCCAGCCGCTGTGCTGCTGCCCCTTTCTTGACGGCAACACGCGGCGCCGCCACACTCCAGAACAACCGATGCACGAGGAGGAGTTCCGGTGAAGGTCAGCAGAAGCCACGGTCTGGCGGCCGTGCTCGCCGCAGGGGCGCTTTGTGCCCTGGCGCAGCCGGGTGCAGCACAACAGATGTCCGTCATGCTGCTCAACGGCAGCACCGATATCCCCGAGATCTCCAGTGCCGGCGGCTGGGCGGTGAGCATGGGGTTCGCTGCCGGCGACCTGCTTCGCCTGGAGGCCGGCATTCACCACCGGCGCCAGAATTCGCACCTGGACACGAACGTCTGCATTTCCTATGAGCAGATGGTCGGCTGCAGAGTGGAGGCGACCCGGCGCGAAGCGTACCTGCGGGGGTTCGGCGTTGGCGCGGCGCTTCCCATCCGACCAGTGCCATCGCTGTCCATCGAGCTGGGTACGGGCATCACGCTGAACCAGGTTCGAGCGGATGACCGCACGGCGTCAGGCCGGGCGAACGCGCTGTTCACTCGACCGACCGGCCAGTGGGGCCTCGCGGTGGGTGCGACGGCGAGGCTGCGTCCGGTGCCGACACTGCCGGTGAGTCTGCATGCGGGCATCGGCAATCACTGGATCCGCATGACATCATGTGGTCAGTATGACTGGGACGAGAGCCCATTCTGCGGGACGGCCAGCATCAGGGACCTGAGTGCCGGCCTGAGTTTCGACCTGGGCGGCGTCAGGCGCTGAACCTGACGTGAGGCGCAGGGTCAGTCCCGCGGCCGATCCTCGCCAACAACGACGAGTACAGGAAACGACGTCGAGCTGAGCACGGCGCTGGTAACACTGCCTACCACCGCCCGCGTCATCGCGCCGGCGCCGGCGCCACCCATAATGATCAGATCGGCGGTCGTCATCTCGGCCATGGCCGGAATGGCATAGCGAGGGTCGCCCATGCGGACCTCGACGCTGCGCCGGTCCTCGGGCAGGCCCGTCTCCTCCAGCCGCTTCTCCACCCATGCAGTGGCGTCACGGCGGAATTCGGCTTCCAGTTCACGGAGCCGCCCGGCGGCGGAGATGGTGCGGACCCGGCGGTACAGTTCCATGACGTCCACGGCATGACACGCCGTGACGTGGGCATCGAACCGCCTGGAGAAGGTCCGGGCCCAGTCGAGTACGCGGCTGTCGGTCGCGCATCCGTCCAGCGGCGCGAGTACGGCGGCAGGCGGGCCGTCTGGCAGCTCGCGGGCCACGAGGACGGGTACCGGGGCGAGGGTAAGCAGCCGTTCGGCCGTCGTTCCGATCAGGCCGCGCACGCCGCGGCGCAGTCCGTGTTCACCCACTACGATGAGGTCCGCGCCCGTCTCCCGCGCCACGTCCGCGATGACCTGCGGCGCCGCACCCTGCCGGATCACCGTCCGGGTGCGTCGGCCGTCCACGGCGCCCTCCAGTTCATCCATACGGGCGGCCGCGCTGCTAGCCAGGTTCTCCGCCACCTCCTCGGCAGCGGGCAGCAGGCGGCGCAGGAAGACAGGCTGCTGCGGCAACTCGACGGCGTGCACCAGGATGAGCTCGCCCTCGGAAATGAGGTGCCGGGCACACCACTTCGCGGCAGCGATGGACGCATCACTGAAATCGGTGCCCAGCAGCACACGGCGCAACGGCATCATGACCTCGCAGGATCCGGATGGTACAAGGCCCCCGGCGCTGGCAGGCGCCGGGGGCTACGGAGGGGGTGGGATTCGAACCCACGGTCCCTTGCGGGACGTCCGCTTTCAAGGCGGGTGCATTCAACCGCTCTGCCACCCCTCCCGGGGCTTTGAATCTAACAGTCGCGGCAGAGAAAGCGAACGGCTCCCGGGCCGGTAGCGGCGTTGCTTCCGCCTGCGGGACATCACATCTCGCGCAGCACCACGCGTGCGGGTGCGCCGTCAATGCCGCGCACGCGGAGGGGCAGGCAGATGAGTTCGTAGCGGCCGGCCGGCACGTCGTTCAGGTCCAGCCCTTCCACGACAATCACCTCGTCGTGCAGCAGCGTCTCATGGGCCCGTGGCTCGTCGGCATCGAACGCCTCGATGGACAGGTAGTCCATGCCGACCAGTCGGACCCCTCCCGCCACCAGGAACGCCGCGCCGTCGCCCGTCAGGTACGCGAAGTCCTCCCGGAACGCAGGCTCGCGGAGCAGCCGCGAGTTCCGTGTCCGGAGGAGCACCCGCGTCGCACCGTCCAGGCCCGCCCGGGCCAGCACATCGCTGTCAATGGCTGTGACGTCTTCGGGCACCGCCAGGACGGTGGCCGGGCCGATCAGTATGTCGAGGGGCAACTGCTCCACGGGCTGGCCGCCATCAATGAAATGGCGCGCGGCGTCCACATGGGTCCCGGTATGCGACCCGAAGGCGAGGGCCGTGACGTTGGCAGCCGCGCCGTCGGCGATCTGCTCATGCGGTCGCACGCCCACGGGTGGGTTGCCGGGATAGGCGATCATGCCCTCATGGATGTCGAGCGTGATGTCGTAGGTCCGGGTCATTCGTTCCTCCAGTGTGGCAGCGAGCGTCTGGAACGGGCCATGCAACGGCTGTTCCCTGACCAGACCAACGTGGAGCCGCCAGGGGGTGGGGATGAGGAAGCAAAGGCCGGACTACCCGGCTATCGAGGACTATGCCGCTATCGGCAACCTGCGCACTACCGCGCTGGTCTCCCGTTTCGGTTCCCTGGACTGGTGCTGCATGCCGCAGCTCGACTCGCCGAGTGTGTTCGCGGCGATCCTGGATCACCGCCGGGGCGGCCGGTTCCGCGTGGCGCCCGCAACGGGCCCGCAGCGGGGCGAGCAGAGCTACCATCACGACACGAACGTGCTGGACACCTGGTGGGAATCGGCCGATGGCCGACT
Source organism: Longimicrobiales bacterium (assembly GCA_035461245.1). Taxonomy (GTDB): domain Bacteria; phylum Gemmatimonadota; class Gemmatimonadetes; order Longimicrobiales; family RSA9; genus SH-MAG3. Next base: position 24,834 of record DATHVP010000058.1, read on the forward strand.
TACCGTTACGGACTTCATGCCGCTCAGCGGCGAAGTCGGCCGCAACGGCGGCGCGCCGCCCGTCATCTATCGCGTGCTGCGCTGCGCAGGCGGCGAGGTGGAGGTGGAGATCGAATGGTGTCCGCGCTTCGACTACGCGCGGTCGTTCCCCTCCATGCAGTGCGGTCCGGCGAGTGCCGTGGCCATTGACGGCAGCGCGATGGTGAGCCTGACGGGACTTCCGGCGGCCGGCGAGATCACCGAATCCATGGATGGCGGACCGGCGCTCAACGTCCGTCTGCGACTCCGGGACGGCGACGTTGTGCCGCTGGTCCTGGAGTACAGCAACGCCGGGGACGGCGTGCCGGCAACACGACCGGACCCGACGGCGTGGGAAACGGCGCTCGAGTCGACCGCCACCATGTGGCGCAACTGGCTGCACAACCGGGACGCGGGCGAGGAGTGCGACTTTGCAGGACCGTGGCAGGAGCTCGTGGACCGGTCGGGGCTTGCGCTGAAGCTGCTGACCTACCCCCGCACCGGCGCCATCGCCGCGGCGGCGACGGCGTCGCTGCCCGAGCACATCGGCGGCGAGCGCAACTGGGACTACCGGTACACGTGGATCCGGGACGCGTCGTTCACGGCGCAGGCGCTGGTCGCCCTCGGCCACAGCGACGAGGCCGTGGAGTTCCTGCGCTGGGCGGAGGACGTCACCCGGCGTGACGCCGCGTCCGGCGGTGAGCTGCACCTCATGTACACGCTCGACGGCGTGGCCGACATCCCCGAGCGCGAGCTGACACACCTCGAGGGTTACCGCGGCTCCACGCCAGTGCGCGTGGGCAACAAGGCGGCCGGCCAGTTCCAGCTCGACATCTATGGCGAACTGCTGGACGCCGCCTGGGAGATGGTCCGACTGGGCGTGGACATCGATGAGGAGCTGTGGCCTTTCCTGTCAGACGTCGCTGACCAGGCGTGCGCGAACTGGAACCGCCCCGATTACGGCATCTGGGAGGTACGTTCCGAGCCGCGCCACTTCGTGTATTCCAAGGTCATGGTCTGGGTGGCACTGGACCGGGCGCTGCGCATCGCAGAACGGTTCGGCCTGCCCGCTGATACCGAGCGCTGGACCAGCACGCGGGACGCCGTGCACAGCACAGTACTGGAACGGGGTTACAGCGAGGAGCGCGGTGCGTTCGTGCAGGCGTTCGGCGACACGGCCCTGGACGCGGCGAACCTGAACATCCCCCTCGTGGGGTTCCTGCCCGTTGAAGACCCGCGGGTCCAGTCCACGCTGGACGTCTACCTGGACGAACTGACCGAGGACGGCCTCGTCTACCGGTACCGGACGGACGCTACGGATGACGGGCTGGCGGGCGAGGAGGGCGCGTTCGGGCTGACGACGTTCTGGATGATCGACGCGCTGGCGCTGTCGGGTCGGATCGAGGAGGCGCGGACCATGTTCGAGGGCGTGGCGCGGCGCGCGAACCATGTCGGGCTGTTCGCAGAGCAGTTCGATCCACGCAGTGGTGCGTTCCTGGGCAACTTCCCGCAGGCGTTCACGCACATCGGCCTGATCAACAGCGCCGTCTACATCGCCCACGCCGAGGGCCGCACGGTACCGTCACCGGCGCCCCTCGGCTCCCGGGAGGAGCGCGAGGGGCGGGACGCCTGACGGTTTACGGCGTGTAGTAGGTGGATGTCTCCGGACCCACCGGCATGCCCAGGACAAAAACCCAGACGAGGAAGAGCGTAATCCAGCTTACCATGAAGAAGAGCGTGTAGGGCAGCATGGTAGCGACGATGGTGCCGATCCCCATGTTCCGGTCGTAGCGCGCGGCGAACGCCAGGATCAGCCCGAAATAGCTCATCATCGGCGTGATGATGTTGGTCACGGAGTCGCCGATGCGATAGGCCGCCTGGATGACCTCCGGCGCATAGCCCAGCAGCATCAGCATGGGCACGAAGATGGGCGCTGTCACGGCCCACTGCGCCGATGCGCTGCCGAGCATGAGGTTGATGAACGCGCAGACCAGGATGAACGGAATGAACAGCAGCGGCCCCGTGAACCCCATGGAGTCGAGGGCGCCGGCGCCGGTCACGGCCACAATGGCGCCGAGGTTGGTCCAGCCGAAGAACGCGACGAACTGCGCCGCGAAGAAGACGAGCACGATGTAGAGGCCGAGGGATGACATGGCGGCGGCCATGCCGTCAATCACGTCACGGTCGCTGCGGAACTTACCCGTCGTCACACCGTACGCCACGCCCGGCGCCAGGAAGAACACGAAGATCAGCGCCACGACGCCGCGCAGGAACGGCGAGTCGAGCAGGTCGCCCGTCTCGGGGTTGCGCAGCACACCGGTGGACGGCACCGTCGCGATGAGGATGAGCGCCAGGACGAGGGCGGTGGCGAGCCCGGCGGCCAGCAGCCCCTTCTTCTCCTCCCTGGATAGCGGCTCCAGCGTGCGGTTGTCGGCGGCGCCGTCCTGCGCGTTGGACGGGTCGTACGTGCCCAGTTTCGGTTCCACGATCTTCACGGTCACCCACGTTCCCACGCCCGTGACCAGGAAGGTGCTGACGATCATGAAGTACCAGTTCACCAGCGGGTGCACGACGTAATCGGGATCGATGAGCTGGGCGGCCTCCTGCGTGATGCCGGAGAGCAGCGGGTCCACGGTGCCGATGAGGAGGTTGGCACTGTAGCCGCCTGACACGCCGGCAAAGGCCGCCGCCATGCCGGCGAGGGGGTGCCGGCCGATGGCCAGGAAGATGACGCCCGCCAGCGGGACCAGGATCACGTAGCCCGCTTCCGACGCGGTGTTGGAGACGACACCGGTGAATACGAGGGCCACCGTGATCAGCTTCGCGGGCGCCTTCAGCACCAGCGCTCGGATGCCCGCACTGAGCAGACCCGACGCTTCCGCCACGCCGACGCCGAGGAGGGCAACCAGCACCGTGCCCAGGGGCACGAAGTTGACGAAGTTCGAGACGAGGTTCTCGACGATGCGACGCAGGCCGTCGGCGTTCATGAGGCTGACCGCCGTGATCACGCCGGTGGGGCTGCGCCCCCGCGCGCCCTCGGGCCGGGGGTCGGGTACGGCCAGCTGCAGCCAGTCGGCCAGCCCGCTCATCAGGACCACGCCCAGCGCGAAGAGCGCGAACAGCGTGACCGGATGCGGCAGCAGGTTGCCGAGCCACTCGACCATGTCGAGGAAGCGCTGGAATGCGCCCTTCTTCGGGGGGCGATCCGGCGGTATGGCGCCTTGCAGCACGTCCTCGGTAGCTGGGTCCGGCGGGTTTTCCATACGTGTCCTCGCGTGTCCACGTGAATCGCAGGGTGCGCGATAGTACGGCAGGCGCCGGCTGCTAGCAACGCCTGTAGGGCGATGCCCCACGCGGGCCCCGCCCATTCCCCATAGCCTGCGAGGGCGCGAAACAGTAGCGTTCAGGCCATGCGTTCCGTGATTCTCGGCCTGATGGCACTGATGATATGGGCAGTCCCCGCGGCGCCCGCCGCCGGCCAGGATGGGCTGCCGCCGAACCCGTTCGCCCGGTTCCAGTCCATCCGGCTGTCCAACGGGCTGCGCGTGTGGTACGCCCACGTTCCGGGGGCTGCCGTCACCAGCATGGCCGTGGTCGTCGCGGCGGGCCGTGACGAGGATCCGTGGGGCAGGGAACAGACGGCCCACATGCTGGAGCACGTCCTGCTGGGGGACCGGGCCGGCCGCACGGAGGCGGAACTGGCCCGGGAACTGGCGGCCCGGGGCGGCAGCCACGGCGGCTACACGACGGCGGCGACCACGGTCTTCCCGGTGTCCATCCCGACGACGGAGGCGGAGTACGGCGTGCGGTGGCTGTATGACGTCGTCGCCCCCCGCAGTTTCGGCCCCGAAGCCGTTGCGCGGAACCTGCAGCCGGTGGCAATGGAAATCGGCGCCCGCCCCCGGCCAGCACTGCTGGCCGCGACGGACCGGGTCCTGCGCCATCGTGCGTTCGCGCCGGCGCCGTTCTGGCTCAGGGAGTTCGGGCTGGACGTGCCGGAGGAGCGGGCTGGCGCTGCCAGCGGGCTGTGGGCCATCACGAGCGCCGACCTGCAGGGCTTCCATGAACGCTGGTATACGCCAGAGTCGATGGTACTCGTCGTCGCCACCGGCGCCCCGCTGGAATGGCTGCAGCCGGTGATCCTCGAGACGTTCGGGACCCTGCCGTGGCGACCCGCCGCCCGTTCCACCCAGGTCGCCGAACCGCGCCGGGGCGAGAGTCGCCGGTTCACGTGGCGGCATGACACGCCCGGGACGCGGGTGACGGTCCGCTACCGCTACCAGGACCCCGGCACCGTGGCACTGCTGCGGCTCGCCTTCGTCGAGGACCTGCTGCGGCATCGGCTCATGGAGCGGTTGCGGCGCGGCCAGGACAAAACGGTCTATGGCGTCGCCGTCAGCTCCGCCAGCCGTGCCAACGCGGGATTCCTCGCCGTGACCGCCGACGTTGCGCCAGGCCGGGAAGGGGAGGTGCGTGCCGCCGTCGACGCAGAGATTGGTCGCCTGGTCGAGGCCGTGGCCGATTCTGCAGCGTTCTATGCCGACCGGGATCTGCTGGCCCGCCGCGTCCGCATCGAGGGCGCCGCGCCCGCCAGCCTGGTGCGCTGGGCGGCGGAGCGGTTCGCCGCCACTGGAGTGGAAGGCATGCCCGACGTCGGCGACTACTACACGGCAGTGGGCGCCGACTCCATCGGCGCCATGGCCGCCCGCCTGTTCGCCGCCGATAACCGCATGATGCACATCAGTCGCCCGTTGCCCGTACCCCTGCCGGTGGTCGTGCTTCTGGGCCTGGTGCCGATCATTGCCGGGGTACGCGTCTTCCGGCGGCTGGCCCTGGAGCCGGCGGACATGCGGCGGATCCGGTTCGTGGCCAGGGTGCGGCCGGCCTGGCCCACCGTACTGGTGGCGGGACTCGGCGGTGCGCTGCTGCTCGTCGTAGCCGTGCGGGCGGCGCTGAGCGGCATGTACTTCGCCCATTCGGCGTGGCTGGGCACAATGGACAGCCTGGTGCTGCATGCCGCGGCCGGCGCAATCGCGCTCTTCGTCGCGGCGCTCGCCAGCTTCACGCTGCTGGGCCTCGTGCCCCGGAAGGTGCTCGTCTTCAGCGATGAGATGCGCATCAAGTCGCCCACGTACCGCTCCATCCGGCTGCCCCTGGGGCGCGTGCGCGAGGTATTCGTCGGCGAAGCGCCGCGTTCGCGCAGGTTACGGGGCGTGCTGCGCCCGGCGTGGGGGACGGGCACGGTCGTGGTCCTGGACGACGCTTCCGCCTGCTTCGTGCCGGTGGCGGATCCGACATCCCTGCGTGACGCGATCCTCGACGCGGCGTCAGTTATCCCGCTCCCAGGCGTCGAGATGGCCGACGAGCTCGTCGAGGGGGATGACCTCGCGACGGTGGTCTGACTCGGACCGGAACACGACTGCCGACCAGCCGCGCATTCCTATCGGCTTCAGACGACGGCGCCCCAGCCGCAGGTGCTGCCCGGAAATGGCCCGGATGAGCACACGTTCGTATCGGGACCGCTGCAGCTGGCCGGGTGGGAAGAGGCTGTCCCAGAGGCAGAGGCGGCCCACGTCGTCGTACGCCTCCGGACGGTCCTCCAGCTCGAGGAGGGATGGGCTCCTGCCCTGCAGGATGGAGCCGAGCAGGCGGAAGGTGAACGGATCGGCCAGGCGCCGTATGGCCGGCATGAACGGACGCAGTATGTCGGACGCGAGTTCCCTGAGCGTCCGCTCCCCGTGATGGTGCGTCGGCCACGGATCCGCGTTGATGTCGCACGCGAACGGGTTGGCCGGGAAGCTGCTGAAGCGGGCGAGCCAGCCCTGCCGGGACGTGTGTGGCACCGGCGCGAACCCCCGGATCAGCGGCACGTCATGGCGGCGGAGCTCGTCCAGCTCGAAGGTGTCCCACGTCATCACCGCCCGCACGACGCCCACGATGACAGTGGCCGTGGCGATCATGAGGGATGGACTGGGCGTGAAATCGGCAGTGATCTCGATGCGGTCACTCCGCGGCCGGACACCGACCCCCGTGGACCGCCGGTTCGTCGCCAGCAGCATGACCGGCACGGGCAGGACGTGGGCCAGCAGCCAGGCGAGCTGTTGCACCGATCGTCCGTTCGTCTGCCGCTCCAGGGGCACGTCGAAGGAAACATTGTAATGGGCGCTGAATCCGACCAGCCGGCAGTGGCGCCCGTGTTCCGACTCCCACCGGTCCAGACCTTCCCGCACCACGTGGATGGACTCCCACAGGGAACGACCGGCCCGTGCGGCGCAGCCTCGTTCCAGCTCGATGACAGGCGTCGCCACCTCGATGACGCCCGTGTCGAAGTAGACCGCGCCGCCGGTGGGCAGGTGATACGACGAGCCTTCCCGGTGCATCAGGTCGCCACCAAGAAAGTCCGTGGGGCTCCTGAAGACCTGCTCGGGGCGCGTGAGTTCGTCATCCATGAACAGCGTGAACTCGGCCTCCATCCCCATGGCTGCCAGGCCGAGCCGCTCCGGCGCGGATGCGTGATCGTACTTCTTGCCGTCCTGCATGCCTTGCTGCTTCCCGCGGGACCGACCGGAGGGTCGGCCCCGCCACGCCGTCATCCGACGGCGTTCGCCGCCGTTCTGTTCATTCGTCCTGGACGGGCCGTGTCGTCACGTAACCAAGGTCCAGGTGCAGATGGTCATCGGCCTGCCCGCTCTCCAATCCGAAAGGACGGAGCCACACGCCCGGGATAGTGCGTCGGGCGATGTCGGCGTACCTGTCGATGACGCCTTCCTCATCCAGCCAGTCGTCCCCTACCCGATAGATGTTCGCGGCCACGCCCCAGCAATGGCGGGACGCCTGGCGTGTCAGCGCGTGCGCCGGCGACCGGTACCCGCCGTTGGCGGCGATGTGGACGTACGTGCCTGCGGCCAGCCGGAACACCTCCAGTGCCGCCGCCAGCGCTGTCACAGCGCATGGAACGTACCGCGGAAAGGAGCGCATGGGCGGAGCCTCCCGTACGTCCACGCCTATGAACTCCCACAGGTCGAAATGTTCGGTGAGTGGGGTGTCCAGCGCCTGCTCCCACGAGTCCACGCGATAGAACCAGCGAGGCAGTTCATGGTCCGTCCCGGCGGCATCAGTGAGGGTCTCGCCAGGGCGGAGAACGGCCCGGTACTCGTCGGGCAGGGTGAGGCCGTCCACCACCGGCAGCAGCGGCTCAGGCATCATCGCCTCCCGCGGTCACGTGCCGGTATACCTCCCTGGAGACAGCGGCGATGAGCTGCTTCCGGTTATCCGCCTGGGGCTGCCATTCGGTGAGTACCACCAGGATGTACGGCCGGCGACCCTCGAGGTAGACAATGCCGCCATCGTGGGCGGCGGTGGACATCTCGCCGGTCTTGTTGGCAACGCGGGCGTCATCAGGCAGGCCGGCTGGAATCCCGCTGCGGAAGCGCTGCTCGTGCAGGATGTCCAGCATGGCGGCGCAGGCCTGCTCCGATATGGCGGTGCCTTCCTCGATCATGCGCAGTGCGCCGCTCAGTCCGGCGGCCGTGATGCGGTTGTTCAGCCCCTGCTCCCAGGCTTCCTCGTCCTCCACGCCGCGGTGCAGTTCGATCCCGGTGAGCTGCAGCCGTGCCAGCGTCTCATTCGCCGCGTCCACGCCGACGATGTCAAGCAGGAGGTTCGTGGCCAGGTTGCTGCTCGTCACGATCATGTGCTCAGCCAGTTCCTGCACGGTCATGGTACGGCCCAGGGCGGCATGGACATCCGGATTGGCGTCCCGGCCGGATTGCACCCGGAACGGCCGCCCGGTGGCAGCGCTCAGGAACCGGTTCCTGACGTGGATCCGGGAGTACGTCTCCAGCCGGCCGTCCTCGATGGCATCGAACACGGCCAGCAGCACCGGCACCTTGATGGTGCTGGCGGCGTGGAACCAGCGTTCGCCGTCGAGCTGCCAGCTCACGCCGTGCTCGAAATCGTACAATGCGACGCCCACGGCTTCCGCGCCTGCGTCGCGGGCCAGCTGCAGAATGGTTTCCCGCAGGGAAGTTTCGGTCATGCTGAATCCGGTGGTACGGGTCGGCAGCGTGAGGGCAAGTTTGTTGCCACGCCGCCGGGGCGGGCGGTGCTACCAGACGGGGTCCTGCCGCAGCAGCGTCGCCACGTTGTCGGCTGTAAGGGCGCGGGCGAAGTAATAGCCCTGGGCGGACTGGGGGCCCAGTTGGCGCAGGAACTCCAGCTGTTCACGCGTCTCGACGCCTTCGGCGACGGTCTCCATGCCCAGGTTGCGGCCCAGGGCGATGATGGTCTCTACCAGGCGGCCCATGCTGGCCACGTCTCCGACCTGGGCAATGAAGGAGCGGTCGATCTTGAGGGTGTCAACGGGGAACGAGTGCAGGTAGCCCAGCGACGAGTAGCCGGTGCCGAAGTCGTCGATGCAGAGCTGGATCCCGCGCTTCTGCAGGGCGATGAGGGCGGCGGTGACGACCTCCTGGTGCTGGACGAGTACGCTCTCGGTGATCTCCAGCTTCAGCGCGGCGGCCGGCAGACCGGTCCGGACAAGTACCCGGTCCACTTGCTGCAGCAGGTCCGGCTGCGTGAACTGTCGTGGGGACAGGTTCACGCTGACGTAGCGCATGCCACTGCCTGGAAAGTCGTCCAGCCAGCGCTGCATCTGGCCGCATGCCTCTTCCAGCACCCACCAGCCGATGCCGACGATGAGGCCCGTCTCCTCGGCGAGTGGAATGAAATCGTCGGGCAGTACGAGCCCCCGGGTGGGATGCTCCCAGCGCAGCAGTGCCTCCGCGCCCGTGATGCGACCCGATGACAGTTCGATGATGGGCTGGTAGTGGAGGCGGAACTCGTGGCGCTCGAGAGCCCGGCGCAGGTCGGTTTCCACCTGCAGCGTGTGGACTACGCGTTCGTGCATGCCCCGGTCAAAGACCTCGTACCGGGCCCGGCCGTCCATCTTCGCCCGGTACATGGCGGCGTCGGCATCCCGGAGGATGTCCTCGGGCTCCGTGTACCCGGTGGAACTCAGGGCGATGCCTATGCTGGCCGCGGCGTACACGTCATGGCCGGCGAGCCGGAACGGCCTGCCGAAGTCCTCGAGGACCCGTTCCGCGACGCGGGTGGCGTCGCGCTCATCCTGCACGTCATCCAGCAGGATGGCGAACTCGTCCCCGCCGATCCGTGCGACGGTATCACCCTGTCGTACGCATCGCTGCAGCCGGTCCCCGATGGCGGTCAGCAGCTCGTCACCGTGGAGGTGGCCCAGGCTGTCGTTGACGACCTTGAAGCGGTCGATGTCCATGAACGCCACGCCGAACACATAGTCGGGGTGGCGGACCGAGTGCCTGAGCAGGCGTTCCAGCCGGTCCAGGAACAGGGCCCGGTTGGGCAGACCGGTGAGGGGGTCATGGAAGGCGCTGTGGACGAGTTGTGCTTCCGCCTCCTTGCGACCGGTGATATCGTGGACGATGCCCACGACGCCCATGATTTCGCCGGACCGGGAAACGTGCGGGCTGAAGACGCATGAGGTCCATACCGTGCGGCCGCCGGGCGGCGTGATCTGCAGGTCCGGACTCGTCACGGTCTCGCCGCCCAGGGCTCTCTGCAGCAGGGCACCCACGCCCTGGTCGCGCAGCTGGGGAAACAGCTCCGACAGGGACGTGCCGATGACCCGGTCGGCCTTCAGCCCGCTCAGTTCCTCCATGAAGCGGTTCCAGACCTGGTAACGCAACTCCCGGTCATAGACGATGATGCCCTGCTGGACGCTGGCGATGATGGCCCGGGTGAAGTGTTCCGACTCCATCAGCCGCAGCTCCGCCTGCTTGCGGTGCGTGATGTCGTGGAGGATCCCCTGGTAGCCGATGATCTGGCCGTCAGTCCCACGGCGCACCATGGCACTGAGCAGGCAGTCCAGCTGGCGCCCGGAACTGTGCCGGAGAGTCAATTCGTGTTCCCTGACCGAGCCCTGCTCTTCCATCATGCGGCGGAACGCATCGCGGTCGCTGGACGCCGCGTACAGAGACCGCGCGTTCAGGCTCAGCATCTCCGCCCGGGCGTAGCCGAACAGTTCCAGCATGGCCGGATTCACGTCCACGAACTCACCGTCCAGGTTCGTGATGTAGATGGCGTCGCGGGATTCCTCGAACAGGGAACGGTACCGGTCCTCGCTCTCCCGGAGGTCGTCCAGCAGCATGCCGAACCGTGCCTGCGCTGCTTCCGCTGCGGCGCGCGCGTCCACGGCACTCTCGTACAGCAGCGCATTGTCCAGCGCGGCGGCCGCGCGCCGGCCGAACTCACCGGCCAGCGCGAAGTGGTCCGCAGCCCACGAATGGTGGGATGCCATGAACAGTGACATCACCGCCAGCGGCTGGCCCCGGGAACTGAGGGGGAGGACCAGCCAGGAGCGTACGCCCACTGCCGCGATGCAGCCGGCTTCCGCGGTGTCGCCCGCCCACGGACCGGCGGCGTGTGCGTCAATGCGGCCCGCCTGCGCCTGGCCCGTCTCCAGGGCCCGCGCCTGTGGCGAGCCCTCGGTGATACCGGCGCCCAGCAGCAGGTGTCGCAGCCGTTCCGCTTCCAGGGCGTCGGCCAGGTCGACAGCCGTTGCCCGCCCCGGCCCGTTCGCGACTACGTCAATGATGCAGATGTCGGCTAGTTCCGGCACTGCCAGTCGCGCGACGTTGTCTACGGTCGCGCCGCTGTCCAGCGTGCTGCCGAGTACGAAGCTGGCGCGGGCCAGGAACGCCGTGCGGCCCTCCGGCTCGCGCACGCCCCGGAGCAGTCCGGGCCCGCCATCGCCGAGCGCGAGACGTCCGGCATCGCCGACGCGCAGGGGGATGCGCTCCGCGTCCGTACCGATCGTCGGCTTCGACTCAGGTGTCATGCTGCTGGTTCTTGGTGCGGTGCCGCTGAGGCCGCGGTCGTCCTCGGCGGGGAGGCGGGACGCCTTCAAGAAACGCGCTGGCGGGCCCGGCGTCAAGGATCACGGTGCCGCGCGGCCCGCCTCCAGCCACGGTAGAGGTCGCGCGGATAGCGTACGTCATCCTCGACACGCAGCACATCGGTGAATATTGTACGTGCCATGACTCGGACCATCGCCTGCGCCGCCATGCTTGCGGCCACCGCCTGCAGCCGTCCGGCCGATGCGCCGGCACCGGCCCCTGATCCCGCGCTCCAGCACGGCGCCGCAGCCGTTGCAGCCGAGCCGGACGAGCCGCGCCTGGGCAACCTGCGGATGCTGACGAACGGCGGTGAGAACGCCGAGGCCTACTTCTCCGCCGACGGCTCGCAGCTGATCTTCCAGGCCACCCGACCGGGGATAACCGACTGCGACCAGATCTTCATCATGGGCGCCGACGGCAGCGATGTGCGCATGGTGTCCACGGGGCAGGGAGCCACCACGTGTGGCTACTTCTTCCCCGACGGCGAGCGGATCCTGTTCAGTTCGACGCACGACCATGCCGTCGAATGCCCGGCGCCGCCGGACATGAGCCAGGGCTACGTCTGGTCGCTGCACAATTACGACATCTACACGGCCCGCCCTGACGGCTCCGACCTGCGTCGCCTGACGGACCGTGACGGCTACGACGCCGAGGCCACCATCTCGCCCGATGGCCGGACCATCGTCTTCACGTCCGACCGGGACGGCGACCTGGACATCTACGCCATGGACGCCGACGGCTCCAATGTCCGGCGCCTGACCGACGAGCCGGGCTACGACGGCGGCGCCTTCTTCACCGCCGACGGCGCGCGCATCGTGTACCGGGCCCGCCACCCCGAGTCCGACGACGAACTCGCCGACTTCCGGCGCCTCCTCGGCCAGAATCGGATCCGGCCGGGCGTGCTGGACATCTACGTCATGGACGCCGACGGTTCCAACAAGCGTCGCATCACGAACAACGGCGCGGCCAACTTCGCACCGTTCCCGCATCCGGACGGCGAGCGCATCATCTTCAGCTCCAACCTGGACGACCCCCGGGGCCGCAACTTCGACCTGTACCTGATCAACATGGACGGCACCGGCCTGGAGCGGGTGACGACATACGGCGATTTCGACGGGTTCCCCATGTTCAGCCGGGACGGCCGGCACCTGGTCTTCGCGTCAAACCGGCACAGCAGCCGCGAGGGCGACACGAACGTGTTCATCGCGGAGTGGCGGGAACTGCAGCAGGGAGCACCCGCCCCGACGACGGGGCGGTAGGACTTTTCCCTACAGGCATTGCCTGAAAGCGTGGGGGGAGAATCCTCCGTCGCCCGACAGCAGGCGCCGGGAAGGTCGGTCTATACTGGCAGCCGTTTGGTCCTACAGCAAAACGGGAGCGGTCCATGAAGATCGTTGTGCCGAAGGAGTCGGCTCCGGGCGAGCGCCGGGTGGCGCTGGTGCCGGAGAGCGTCGGGCGTCTGGTGGCGGCGGGCCTGGAGGTCCATGTGGAGGAAGGAGCGGGCACTGCCGCCGGCTTCACGGACGCGGCCTACGCGGCCGCTGGCGCCAGTACCGGAACCGACCGGCGGGCCCTGCTGGGCGCCGCCGGTCTTGTTATCTGCGTCAAGCCGCTCCCGGAAGCCGAGGTCGCGGAGCTGGCACCCGACACCGCCGTCATGGGCATGCTGCGGCCGCTGAACTCGCCTGCCTACATGCAGCAGCTCGCCGCGGCGAAGGTGCGGGCGGTGGCCATGGAGATGGTGCCGCGGATCACCCGTGCCCAGAAGATGGACGTGCTGTCGTCGCAGGCCACCGTGGCGGGCTACCGGGCAGTGCTGCTGGCCGCCGGCCGGCATTCCCGCTTCTTCCCCATGCTCATGACGGCGGCTGGCACCATCCCGCCGGCCCGGGTACTGGTGCTGGGTGCCGGCGTCGCCGGGCTCCAGGCCATTGCCACGGCCCGACGGCTGGGCGCGGTGGTCCAGGGCTTCGACATCCGCCCGGCAGTCAAGGAGCAGGTCGAGTCCCTGGGCGCGCAGTGGGTGGGCATGCAGCTGGCCGAGGCCGAGGGTGCCGGCGGCTATGCGGCGGAGGTCTCCGAGGAGACGCAGCGCAAGGAGCACGAGCACCTGCACGCGCTGGTGAAGGACGCCGACGTCGTCATCACAACCGCGCAGATCCCCGGCAAGCCGGCACCGGTCCTCATCACCGAGGACATGGTGGACGCCATGAAGCCGGGCGCCATCATCGTGGACCTGGCGGCGGAATCCGGCGGCAACTGCACGCTGACCCGGGTGGACGAGGACGTTTCCCGTGGTGGGGCCCTCATCCTGGGCCCGTCGGACCTGGCCGCGGGCATGCCGGGCCACGCCAGCCAGATGTACTCGCGTAACGTGGAGGCCCTTGTCCAGCACCTGTGGCAGGACGGTGAACTCCGCATAGACGCCGACGACGAAATCGTGAAGGAGTGCCTTGTCACCGCCGGCGGCGAGGTCGTCCACCCGCGCGTCAGCGCCAGCATCCTGCAGGAGACCGGATCATGACTGAAGCCATCCTGCTGTCCATCTACATCTTTGTCCTGGCCATCTTCGTGGGCTTCGAGGTCATCACCAAGGTGCCGCAGATGCTGCACACGCCCCTGATGTCCGGTTCCAACGCCATCTCCGGCATCACGCTGGTAGGCGCCATCGTGGTGGCCGGGCGGGTCGAGTCCCCGCTCAGCACCGCACTGGCCGTGCTGGCCGTGGTCTTCGCCACCACCAACGTGGTGGGCGGGTTCCTGGTCACCGACCGCATGCTGCAGATGTTCCGCCGCCGCCCGGAGGATGCACGATGAACGACGTCGTCCTTACACCCACCGGGTTCATCCCGTCCTTCATCCAGATTGCCTATCTCGTCGCGGCCGTCTGCTTCATCCTCGGCCTGAAGCGGCTGAGTTCGCCGGCGACGGCGCGCTCCGGCAATATCCTGGGCGCCATGGGCATGCTCGTGGCCGTCGTGGCCACGCTGCTCCACTGGGAGATCGTCAGCTTCACCTGGATCGTGGCGGGCATGGTCATCGGCGCCACCATCGGCGGCTTCATGGCCCGCACCGTCCAGATGACGGCCATGCCGCAGATGGTGGCGCTCCTCAACGGCTTCGGCGGCGGTGCGTCCGCCCTCATCGCCGGCGACGAGTACCTGCGCTTCGCCACGGGTCACATCGACGCGCCGCTGAACGTGCAGGCCACCATCATGCTGTCCGTGCTCATCGGCGGCCTCACGTTCTCCGGCAGCCTCATCGCCTTCGGCAAGCTGCAGGAACTCATCACCGGCAGGGCCGTGACGTACCCCGGCCAGAAGGTGGTGAACGGCATCATCTTCGGCGGCACCGCCGTCATGGCCATCTACCTGGTGGCGGGCGAGCCGAACCTGCCGCTGTACGCCGTGCTCACGGCGGCGGCCCTGGTCATCGGCGTGCTCTTCGTCATGCCCATCGGCGGCGCCGACATGCCGGTGGTCATCTCGCTGCTGAACAGCTTCTCCGGGCTGGCCGCCTCCATGACCGGGTTCGTGCTGGGCAACAACGTGCTCATCGTCTCCGGCGCCCTGGTGGGCGCGTCCGGCATCATCCTGACGAAGATCATGTGCGACGCCATGAACCGGTCGCTGACCAACGTGCTCTTCGGCGCGTTCGGCTCCGTGGTCACCGCCACCGGCGGCAGCAGCTCCGAGGGTCAGTCGGTGAAGGACATCACGGCAGAGGACGCGTCCATCCTGCTGGCCTATGCGCGGACCGTCGTCTTCGTCCCAGGCTACGGCCTCGCCGTCTCCCAGGCCCAGCACCAGGTCCGGGAACTCGCCGACCTGCTGGAAGGCAGGGGCGTCGATGTCAAGTACGCCATCCACCCGGTGGCCGGCCGCATGCCCGGCCACATGAACGTGCTGCTGGCCGAGGCCAACGTGCCGTACCCGCAGCTCGTGGAGATGGAGCAGATCAACCCCGAGTTCGACCGCACGGACGTGGCCGTGGTCATCGGCGCCAACGACGTCGTCAATCCGGCGGCGCGGCACGACACCACCAGCCCCATCTACGGCATGCCCATCCTGGACGTGGACAAGGCGAAGAGCGTCATCGTCATGAAGCGCAGCATGAACCCCGGCTTCGCCGGCATCGAGAACGAGCTGTTCTTCGGTGACAACACGCGCATGCTCTTCGGCGATGCCCGCAAGAGCCTGACGGCGCTGATCCAGCAGGTGAAGGTCGGCGTCTGAACCAGACGACGGCCGGGTGATCATCGTTCACAGGAAGGCCCCGTGGTCAGTCTGATCACGGGGCTTGCGTGCTTCGAAGCGCCGGGCGCACGGCTCGGATCGCGGAGCTGAAGGCGCGGTATCCTTGACCGGTCGGCGCGGTGCGCGTATGGTGTGCATGGATCCACCGACTCACCACACCTGAATCGGAGCGGAACATGCCGAATCCCCCCCCCCCGGACGGTAGGACGGACCCACCGCCGCGCATCTCCCGCTGTACGCTGGAGCATAGCGGTCACCGCTGTTCTACTCGTGAGCTGCGAAGCCGACAGACCCGTTGAACCTCGCTTCAGTACCTACCCCGACTCAGGGTACTACCACTGCCACTGGGAAGAAGACCCGCCAGAAGATCCTGGGGATCCGCCGATAACTCACCCGCTCCTCGGGACGGTATTACTGCCATTGGGTGCCGGAGTACGGCGGCTGGGACCCGGCAGGGCCGGATGATCCGCCAATCGAGGGTGGCACCTACCACGCCGCGCCACCGTCCGTTGAGGATGACCCTCATCATGCGTTGCGTGGATCGCTCTGGTACGACGATGTCTACGGCCCCGCTACCCAGTTTGTCCCCGACTGCCAGGACCTCTCGCAGCGCGAACACCATCCCGCAGAAGCGACCTGGTGCATTCTCGGAGAGCCGCCGGACAGTTCATATCAGGCAATCCTGCAAGCTGCGGCAGTGAACGTCCTTGCTCGCTGTTCGGACTTGACGACAGCCTGGAACAGGGTCAAGGACGGCATTCGCCTCTGGGATCACGGCGGTGAGGACTATGGTGGAGCAACGCGCCCGGGAGAGAGCTGGATGCTGTTGTCCTATGGGTGGGTGGATGCAGATGCGGAACTAGTCGTGGCGCATGAGTTAATACATCAGCTGCAGAAGTTCCACCGCAAGAAGGACCATACTAAGGACTTCATTGCTAAGGAGAAGCTATGCTCAGGCGGTCGCAGCGTGTTTCCTTAGCGCTATGCGCGGTGTTCACGGCTTGCTCCATGACTCGGGGCACACTGAACGATGCCGATGGGGGCGATCCGGCGGCGATTTATCGCGCCGCCATCGCTTATCTCCAGAATGAACGCGAAGGCGTCGTACTGGTCGATCCGCGGCCGGTCAGGATCCGCGAGAATGTTGGACCTCGGGAAACCGATTTCATAGACGGATCCGAGGATATCGTCCGGCTGCGCACGGCTGTGCTCCACGAACTTGGTATCGAGACGACGGCGGGTTTACCCCTGATACCTGATTGTCACGGGATCATGTCTGCCCCGCCTGGGCAGCGCGTCGTGCATGGTTGTCCTGAGAGGCGAACTGTCGTCGTGTTGTCCGACACTGTTCGAATTGGAGCACAACCTGGACAGTGGGTGTTGCGGGTCTTGCCCACAACCTATCATCCCGGCGCGGGCCGGGAGGCGAGAGCGGTTGACTTGATCATTGCACGTCGCGACGGCGTCTTTACCGTGATTGACTGGTCTGCGCTGTCCTGGTTCGAGCGCGAGTGATCGGTCACGCATACGGTGCGCGGTGATGTGCGCGAGCGACGAGGAGGGTTGACCAATGCCAGGTCGAATGCAGCGCATTGTAGTGATTGTGTGCGGACTCCTCACGTCATGCGCCATGGCACGCAGTAGTACGTCTGACGTCGACGGCAACCCGTACTCCGCCGAGATATTCCGGGCGGCCGTCCTGGAGCTGCTGCAAGGGGGCAGCACGGTGTTGGTCGACCCACGGCCCATCCCCATCGGCGGAGACGTTGGTCCCCGGGAGAGCGATTTCTACCCGGGATTGGACGACATCGTTCGGGATCGCATGACGGTGCTCGAGGAGCTGGGCGTGGAAATGGTGGCGGGGTTCCCCCTGATCCCCAACTGTCATGGGCTGATGTCAGCGCCGCCCGGCCAGCGGGTGGTGCACGGCTGCCCGGAGGAATTCACGGTCGTGGTGCTGGCCGACACCATTGGCAGCGGCCCGGAACCAGGTCAATGGACCTTGCGTGTCCTGCCGACCTACTATCGGCCGGGAGCTGGACGCGACGCGACCGTCACCGACCTCATCATTGCACGCCGTGGGCCCGGGTTTGCTGTGATCGACAAGCTCTACTCTGCAATCTTCGAGCGTAACTGAAACTACCCAGGACGGGTGGCCGCGC
>DATHVP010000059.1:0-5982 GCA_035461245.1 Longimicrobiales bacterium
GTTTTCGTGCGACGAAGAGCCCGCCAGCACGTGGCGGCCCCTGGCAGACGGCACCACGGACACACTGCGCTTCGCGCTGGAGGCGCTGCTGGAGGGACCCATCTCCGCGGAGCAGGCGGTGGGGCTGCACTCGTTCTTCTCCGCGGAGACCGGCGGCATGCTCAACGACGTCAGCGTCCGGGATGGCGTCGCGTACATAGACTTCCAGGATTTCTCCGGCATCATCCCGAACGCGTCCACCAGTGCCGGCAGCCGGCAGCTCCTCGACCAGATCGCGGGGACCGTATTCCAGTTCGACGCCATCGCCGAGGCGGAACTGTCGTTCGACAGGAGTTGCGACGCGTTCTGGAACTGGCTCCAGCGGGGCTGCGAACGCCTGACCCGGTCGGGCAGCTGACGTGGCGCAGTGCGCGGTGCGCACGTTATATTCGCGCCTGAAGCCGCGGTCCTGAGGCGGCCGCAACATATTCTCCCGCAACGGGTTTCCAGGCAACGAGGAGTTCGCCCATGGCAGGGCACAGCAAATGGGCGCAGATCAAGCGCAAGAAGGCCGTCAATGACAACAAGCGCGGCCAGCACTTTACCAAGCTGATCCGTGAGATCACGGTGGCGGCCCGGTCCGGCGGCGGCGATCCGGGCATGAACCCGCGGCTGCGGCTGGCCATTGATACGGCCAAGGCCGCGAACATGCCCGCGGACAACATCGACCGCGCCATCAAGAAGGGGACGGGCGAACTCGAGGGCGTGGACTACCAGGAGATCTCGTACGAAGGGTACGGTCCCGCCGGTGTCGCGCTGTACATCGAGACACTCACCGACAACCCGAACCGCACCGTCTCCGAGCTGCGCTACGTCATGAGCAGGAACGACGGCAGCATGGGCACCAGTGGGTCGGTGGCATGGCAGTTCGAGCGGAAGGGCCAGATCTACGTCAACGCCAGCCGCTACGACGAGGACAGCACCCTCATGGCAGCCCTCGAAGCCGGCGCAGAGGACATGCGCCGGGAGGACGAGGTCTACGTCATCACGACAGAGCTGACCTCCTTCAACTCCGTACAGGAGGGTCTGCGCGCCGCCGGCATAGACTTCGACCAGGCGGAACTCGCCATGATCGCGAAGAACACCGTTGATGTCTCCGGTGGCGATGCGCAGAAGCTGCTCAAGCTGCTGGACGCCCTCGACGACCTGGACGATGTGCAGCAGGTCCACTCCAATGCAGACATTGACGAGGCCGCCTGGGCCGAGGCCCAGGCGTGATCGTACTCGGCGTCGATCCGGGCGCGGCCTCCACCGGATACGGCGTCGTTGCCCGCGGTGGCGGCGGCGCCGTGTCGCTGCTGGAATGCGGCGTCATACGGACGGAGGCCGGCACGCCGCTGGCCGAGCGGCTGCGCCAGATCTATGACGGCCTGGGCGAGGTGCTCGGTCGCCACGCCGTGGAGGTGATGGCGGTGGAAGGTGTGTTCTACGGCAAGAACGCCCGTACCACTGTCATCCTCGGCCACGCCCGCGGCGCCGCACTGCTGGCCGCCACACTCCGGGAACTGCCGGTCCACGAGTACTCGCCCGCCGAGATCAAGAACGCCGTGGCCGGCACCGGCCGGGCCACCAAGGAGCAGGTCCAGTTCATGGTGCAGCAGCTGCTGCGCCTGCGCACGCCGCCCTCGCCTGCGGACGCCGCCGATGGCGTGGCCGTGGCGTTGTGTCACTGCACTGTCGGTGTGACCGCCCAGCGCATCGGCCTGGCGCCGCGGTGAGAGGGCGCAGACGGTGATCAGCCGCATTCGTGGAACACTCCTGCGCCGGGAGATCGGCGCCGCCGAAGTCATGACCGCCGGCGGCGTCGGCTATGAGCTTCACATTCCGCTTGGCGTCTACGAACGACTGCCCAGGGAGGGCGCTGACGTGGAGCTTCGCGTGTTCCAGGTCGTGCGGGAGGACGCGCAGGAGTTGTACGGCTTCATGGATCACGCAGAGCGCGCAATGTTCGGCAAGCTGCTGTCTGCATCCGGCGTCGGGCCCAAGCTGGCACTGAACATCATGTCGTCCATGCCACCGGAGCGGATAGTCCGCGCCATCGTGGACAGGGACATTGCCGCGCTGCGGCGTATCCCCGGCCTCGGCGCCAAGAAGGCGGAAAAGCTGGCGCTGGAACTGGCGGACCGGCTGGATGACGTTGCAGTGGCCACGTCCGGCGGCGGAACGCCGGCCTTCGATGAGGCCGTAAAGGCGCTGGTCGCCCTTGGCTACTCCAGCGCGGACGCCGCCGCCGCCGTTCGCAAGGTGGCCGACGAGCAGGGCGCCATGCCGCCGGTGGACCTCATCAAGGCCGCCCTGGCGGCAATGAAGCGATAGCGCCCCGCTCCGACTGCCTACTTCCGCAGTGCCCGGATCAGTTCGTCCTTGGACATCCTGCTCCGGCCCTCGATGTCGCGATCCTTCGCGATGTTGTACAGCTCATCCCGGGTCCGGTCGTCGTAGCTGCGGTTCGGGTTGCCGGAGCCCTGGGTGCGCGTGTTGGGCGTGCGGCCCTCTTCGCGCCGGTCCTTGTTGACCGTCCTGGCAGCGATCTCCTTCGCCCGGGACTCGCTCATCCCGCGCTCCTCATTGCTCTCCCTGATATGATCGTACTTTCGCTCGTCCTTGTTGCTCCAGCCCTTCGGCATGTGCACCTCCCGTTGCTGCGGTTCGCAGCGAGAAGGTGCTGCAAGGGAGGGACCAGCTACCAGGCGCGGGACGGTACCACGACGAGGCCACCGGCCTGTACCTGGACCGGGCCCAGGTCGATGCGCCGGCCGTCCACCTCCACGCTCAGCGCGTGCTCACCGGGGGGCAGTTCCACCCGCAGCACGGACATGCCCGCGGGCAGCAGGTGCCAGGACCGGGTGTCGGCACGTTCCAGCAGCGCAGTGCCCACGTTACCCAGCAGCCCGACGATGCGGCCCGCCACCTCATTGTGCTCCTCGATCCGGCGCTCGGCGCCCTTGGTCAGCGCCAGCTTGGCCGTGCCACGGGCGATGGTGCGGGCCAGGATCGCCGCCCGTTCCTCCTCGAAGTCCGCCAGGACACCGGCAGAAATGTCGGCAACGCGACTGATGCTCACCGTGTCTGCGCCCGCCATAAGGCGCACCGGCCCGACCCGGTAATCAGACCGGTACGCCGGCCAGGCAACGCGCAGCAGGTACGGCAGGTCGTCCACCTCCCGGTCCTGCTCGGTGCACTCGGCCCGCTCCGCCGTGGCGTCCCGAACTGCCTGGCTGCGTTCCGTCCTGCGGGTCGTCGTGGTTACCGTACCTGTCGTGGTCCGGGTCGTGTCGGTGACGGTCGTTGCCGCGGTGGTGACGGTGGCGCCGGTGGCGGCAGGCGTGCACGTCACCGTGCGGCGCAGCGCCTCGGGCAGCAGCGACCGGTCCGGTGCCGGGACGTGCAGCGTGCCGTAGTCGCGGGTTGCATATCGGTCGTCGTAGCGGCCGCCGTAGGGCCCGCGGGTAGCGTAGTCGAGGATGCGGCCGGCGACGAAGGCGGACGCCAGTGTCCGGTCCTCACCACCGCCGTGGGCGATGGCATGGACTTCCTCGGGCAGCAGCATGACGGCGAGGCCCTGCTCCACGCGGTGGGCCACGAAACCCTGCTCCAGCACCACCAGCACGGTGCCGTTGCCATTGCCGGCCCTGTACGGCTCCAGTGACGCATCGAGGGCGACGGCGTTGCGGAATGCGACATCGGCGTCGTTACGGTCGCCGCTCCATGCGAAGATGGCGCCGGCGACGTAGCGCAGTGTGGCTCGCAGGGCAGGAGCGAGGTCGGCGCCCTCATCCTGGAACCGCTGGAGCAGCATGCTGAGCCGGCGGGCCTCGACGGCGGCGCCATCCACGTCGCCCATCCTCATCCGGGCCAGGGCGGCGTAGTAGGGGATCATGAGCCGCTCGGTCCGGCCCGGCGTGTAGTGCTGGGCCAGGTCCGATGTGACCATGGAGAGCGCGGCCCGGGACAGACTCAGGGTCATGCGCTCGTCGGCAATATGCGCGGCGATGTCCAGCGCCCGGGCACTCTCGGCCCAGTCGCCGGCATGGTAGGCGAGGATGCCGTGGTAGAGGGCGTGAAGCATCTCGTCGGCCGGCGCGCTCTTCTGCACGCGCTGGAATGCCGCCGGCGCTTCGCTGCCCGCCAGCATGCGGCGCAGCCGGTCGTCGTCACCGGCCAGGCCGTTGGGCGCGACGTTCCAGGCGCCCGTCAGGCTCGCGCAGCCGCTGGCCGAGAGAACTGCCAGCGTCCCGGCCAGGAGCCGGAGCTGCCGCGCGAAGCCTGCCGACATGATACGCCTACCGCGTCTGCCGCTCGAGGATGATGACTCGCTCCCGGGCATGGGCTATGGCACTGGCCAGGTGGCCATACGCCTCGCCCGTCGCCTGGATCTTCTCGATCTCCAGGCGGTGCAGGAACAGCTGGTAGCGGATCAGCGCCTCGATGGGCCGCAGCTGCTTGTCCAGCAGCGTGGCGATGCGATACTCCGTCATGGCGTCCATGGGCCGCAGCACATGGGCACGGTCATAACGGTTCAGGGCCATCTCGAACTCGCCACGGGCCATGTAGTCATCGCCCTCCCGGACCAGCATGTCCGCCAGCGCGGCGGCACGGCCCTCCGTCGTGGCATCGGCCGGGCTCGACACGATGCGGACGCCCTGCGCCTCGTTGTAGCTGTACGCCGCCACCCGGCCGTTGCTGAGCTGGACCATGGCCAGCTGACCAACGGCGTCCCGCGGTGCGACGCCCCGGCTGGTGGGCACCATGACCGTGGCGCCGCCAGCGTCGCGCGAACTCCAGGCGCCCTCGGTGGTACGTGTCGCCGCCAGCACCTGCGCCTCCGTCATGCCCAGGGCCAGTTCGCCACGGGTGATGGCCGCGCAGATCTCCGGTGCGCACGTGGCCAGCGCCGACGCGGCGATGGCGTCCCTCTGGGCGGCGCCCTCCCGCTCGGTGCGGCTCGCCTCCTGGCGCGCGGCCTCGATGGCCACGTCCGGCGCCGGGACGCGGTCGCCATTCTGCATGATGGGACGCTCGTGCACGCGCGTAGGCGAACACGCCGCCAGCGCCAGGATCGGCAGGATCAGGTATCGGGAACGCATAGGCACCTCGGTTGCGGCAGCCGCCGCAGCTGGGTATGACGGGCGGCGCACCACAGCGCCGCGGTTGCCTCTCCTACGACCGCAGGCCTGTCGAAGTTCCGTCCGGCACCGCAGCAGCCTGGGGTCCCGGAGCGGCCCACGTGTCGAAAAGCTTGCCCAACTGGCTTTCCTGCTGCCATCTTATCCCCACTTACCTCCCATGTGAGGGCCTCGACCCGGCGGGGCCGCCACCAGAACGGAACAGGTGCTCGATGGAGACCTCCAGGTCCGCGACACGGCGGCTGCGCATCTTCCTGCGCGATTTCCGGATGGTAGAGGCGACGGCGAGCCTCGCCGATGGCCAGGCCCTGGCCTCGTACCTGGCCAGTCGCAAGTCCTACGTGAACCTGCGCGGCGCGCACTGGGCCGGCACGGACGGCACTGTCGCCCATGTGGTTCTGAGGGTCGCGCAGGTGCTGTGGGCCGCGGCGCCGGACGGCGACATCCCGCTCACCAACGCGTCCGCGGCAAACCGGGCGCGCGAGGTAGAGGTCCAGCTCGATGGCGGGTTGCTGGTGCGGGGCGGGCTGATCCTCAGCGAGCACCAGCGGCTCAGTGATTACCTGGAATCGGCGGGCCAGTTCATCCCCATGCACGGCGCGCAGCTGCTGCGCAGCGGCAGGCCGCCCCGGAAGGTAAACGTGACGCTGGGCGACGTCGTTCTGAACCAGGACGCCGTGCAGGCGGTATGGGAGACGGCGGTCCAGGGTGAGCGGGCCGGGGATGTCACTGCGGCATTGGAGAATCCGCTGGAGGCGGCCGGCGACCCGCTCCCCTGAAGGGCAGGAGGACCAGCAAAACGGAGGTCCGGGCATCC
>DATHVP010000060.1:0-40324 GCA_035461245.1 Longimicrobiales bacterium
GACGCGGCGCCGGTTGCCCGGCGCCGCGTCTGCAATAAACCGCTTGACGGAATGAGGCTTACTCGGTCGGCGGCGTCGTGTCCATCACCATCGTGTCCTGCATCATCGTGTCAGCCGGGAGCGGCTCCGGCATCGGTGCAGGTGCCGGCGCCGGCTGCACGTCCTCCACCGGCTCGATGTCGGCATCCGTGTCCGGCCCGCCACACGCGGTGAACGCGAGCACCGACGCAGCAGCCGTAACCGCCAGGAACGAGCGCTTCATAACAACCTCCGATGAGTGTCTGTCCGGGACGCCTGCCGGCGCCCGCTGGTTCGCATAGGACCCATCGTCGCTCAACGACGAGCCCCGGCTCCGGGGGAGCCGTGCGCAGCGATTATGCGGTCCGACCGGCGCAGTGTCAAGCAGAAAATTGCCTTGGTGGGCATGCTTATTGCCCCTCCCCCACCGTGGAAACGTCAACCTGTGGAAGTGGTAATCGTGCTGGTTCTCATCGGTTCCTATCTGCTTCTGGTCTTTGTCCTGCCCGTGGCGCTGAGCCTCGTGGTCAGCTACCGGGCCCTGCCCCGCGGACAGGACTGTCCGCACTGTCGCGGAGACACGATCCGGCTGCAGGCACCGCGGCTCCAGCTGCTGGACGGGGCCAACCCGTTTTCAACGCTGCACCGCCGCTGGTGCCTGTGCTGCGGCTGGGAAGGGACCTGCCGGCTGCCCCGCCACCAGCCAACCGTCGTCACTGGCCAGCGGCGTGCCGGCCCGGGCGACGGTCCGCAGAATCGTGCCCGCCGAGAGGGCGGCGGCAGCCCGCGCCCTGTGACCGACGAGTCTGTCACCGGAACCGGTGGCACCCAGACCCTGGACGTGCGCTCCCTGGAGGTGGACGGCACGCCCTGGCGGGTTATGCTCCAGTGCTGGAAGAATACCGACCTGTACTACGGCCGATTCGTGTTCGTAGGGCCCACGGGCCGGTTGTGGCTGGATTCGGTGGAATCCTTCGCGGGGACCGACGAGAACGATGTGCTCGGGCAGGCGCTGTCACTTCCCGACGGCACCCTGGCACGGCGACTGCGCCGGCTGGTGGCGGGACGCTGAGGCTGCCCCGGGGCGGCGCCCACCGGCGGCCGTTGCACGCTACGCCCCCCCGCAGCCGGCACGTTCGGCGGCCTTCTTCAACATCTCCCGGCGGGCCTTGTACTTCAGCTTCCGCAACGCCGCATCCAGCGGCAGCCATACGAACTGGCTGGCCTCGTGGGCAGAGAGCTGGACGTCGGTGCTGGCGGCCTCCCCGAGGAAGTAGGTGACCTCCTTGCGGACCAGTATCCGACTGTCACCCTTGCCGGACGTGAACCGGTATTCCTCCCGGTGCTCGAAACCGTCCAGGAGGCGGATGTCACCGCCCTGCAGGCCCGTCTCTTCCTGCAGCTCCCGCAGCGCCGCCTGCTGCAGCGTCTCGCCCTCGTCCACGCCCCCCTTGGGAAACTCCCACAGGGGCCGCTTGGTCAGGCGTGACAGCAGCAGCAGGAAGCGGCAGTCGTCTTCCCCGCGGTGGAAAACAATGACGCCTGCGGACTTGTCTCGACGGTATCGCATCAATCACTGGTAAGCGGATCAGTGGCGCCGCAAGCTGCGCCGTTGCGGGCTCGGGTGTCAAGGAACGCTGATTGCAGTGCCCCGGCTGCATGTATGAACACGACCCGGCGCCGGACGACCACGCGCCCGATGATGTAGTGCTTCGCGCCGTGCCGGACCTGGCCGGGCTGCCCGTGGAGGATGCGAGTGGCCTGACCGTGGGCGAGCTGTTTGGCGCACTGACCGAGGCCGAGACCGGACTCGTGCGTTATATCGACCTGTCGCTGGAGCGGCGGGCGCGTCACGTGCTGGTTCCCATCGGACACGCTCGCGTGCGCGAGGGGCAGCCGGAAGGTCCGCGGATCCGGCTACGGGCCGCGCTGCTGGAGGAGCTGGAACAGATCCCTCCGTTCCCGGCGGACGTTGGCCACATCGACGACCCGTTCGAGCGGGCGCTGCTGGAGGCCTACGGCCGCTCGTTTCACGGCGAGCGCTACTACGCCCACCCGTCCTATGATCACGATGGGCTATACGCCGGTGAGCACCCCGTGGTGCTGGATGAGGCCACGCACGACGCGGGTACCGCCGAGGCCCCGACTGCGGCCGCGGCCCCGGCCAGCCCTGCCTCCGGGGAGGAGCCCGCGGAGGCCGCGGCCCGGCGGGGTCATCTGCGCCGGCTGGCCTACCTGCCGGGCTGGCGGGTGGCGAAGGGCGAACCGGACATCCGGGGCTGGCCGCTGGGACTGGATGATGGCGATCCCATGCGCATCACTGACCTGGTAGTGGAACCGGCCGAGGAAAAGGTGCGGTACGTCGTCGCGACCGACGACGACGGCAGGACGCCGCGGTTGCTGCCGGTGGGGTTCCTCCGGATTGATGACGAAAACGGCGTCGTCCGCGCACCCGGCATCGCCAGGGCTGACTTCCTGGCCCTGCCGGAATACGACGGTGGCGGCCTGACCCGGGCGGACGAGGACAGGTTGTGCGCGGCGCTTCGCAACCGCCTCCAGGGACACCGCCGGTACCACCTGCCGGACTATCGGGCGGACGCGCGGATGGGGGACCGCTGAGGGTCGGGGCCGCCGGTGTTTGACAGCACCCGCGGCCCACGGCATCTTCCCGCCGCAATGATTCTCCGAATGGCAGCAGTATGCGAGATGGCCCGGGAACGCCCCGACGGCCGTATTGACCTGGTCGGCGTCTTCAACGAGTTGAGCGCGCCGGGCTTCCCCGCCATGCAGGACCGCATGGCCGCCGTGTTCGTGGTGGAATGGAGCGCCGATGAGGCGGGCCGCCAGCCGCTCCGGGCAGACATGGTGGACAACGGCGGGCGCAAGATCCTGACAATCCAGGGACACACCGACGTGGACGCCCGGGAGGACGGGCGGGCACCGGCCCAGACCCGGCTCATCATGCCGCTGGAGAAGGTCATCTTCCCCGCGCCCGGCCAGTACCGCTTCGAGCTGCTGGCGGGTGGCGACAGCGTCGATGCCTGCTCCTTTTTTGTGGGCCAGGCGCCGGGCGACGAGGAGACCGCCGACTGACGGGACCTTCTGCGCGCCGCCCCGTGTATCAAGGCCCGCATGAGGCGGAAACCTGGAGGGCGTGTGGAAACCCAATTTGAGAAGGCGCCAGTGCGGGAAGTCGTCCGCACCATGGCGGCGTTGTCGGATATCAATCGGTACCGTATCGTTGAACTGCTCGCCGGCAACGATGAGCTGTCGTGTGGCGCCATCAGTACGGCGCTTGGCCTGTCACCATCGCTGATTTCACACCACCTCGGTGTACTGGAGGGTGCTGCCGTGATCCTGCGCAGGAAGGACGGGCTATGGACGCTGAACCGTCTGCGGCGCGACGAACTCTCGCGCCGACTCTCCGGACTGCAGCAGATGGTAGCGGCAACACAGTAGGTCAGGCCACTGACGCCGCGTTCCCGGAACCGGGAACGCGGCGTTTTTTTGTCAGCATCAGAACAGAAGAACCTCCAGGAGCGATCCATGAGTCTGCACCACGGCGCGGAGCCAGGCATGCCCCTCCACACCAGGATCCTCATCGGCCTGGCCATCGGCGCCACCGCTGGCGTCTCGGCCAACGTCTTTGCCAGGGACGCGCCCTGGGTCAACTGGACCATTGACTACGTGGCCAACCCGGTGGGGCAGATCTTCCTGCGCATGCTATTCATGGTGGTCGTCCCGCTGGTATTCAGCACCCTGGCACTGGGCGTGGCGGGCCTGGGCGACTTGCGGAAGCTGGGCCGCATCGGCGGCAAGACCATAGGGTTCTTCCTGTTTACCACCGGCCTGGCCGTGGTGCTGGGCCTGACGCTGGCAAACACCGTGCAGCCTGGCGCCGGCATGGATGCCGGCCTGCGCGCCGAGCTGCTGGCCGAATATTCCGGCGCCGCGTCGGAGCGAATCGAGCAGTCCGAGACCAACGGCTTCGGTATCCAGACCTTCATCAACATCGTACCGCGCAACATCGTCAGCGCAGCCGCCAACGGCGAGATGCTGGCGCTGATCTTCTTCACGCTCATGTTCGGCGTGGCGCTGACCCGACTCCCCGAGTCACTCTCCTCGCCGGTGCTGAAGTTCCTCGAGGGCGTGGCGCAGGCCGTCATTGTCATCATCGGGTTTGCCATGAAGCTGGCGCCCTATGGCGTCGCCGGCCTGATCTTCACGGTGACCGCCAGGTTCGGCTTCGACGTGCTGCGCTCCCTCGGCATGTATGTGGTCATGGTGCTGCTGGCGCTGGGCCTGCACCAGTTCGGCACACTCGCCCTGATTGCGAAGGTCCTCGGCGGCATCACCCCGCGCCAGCTGTTCAGCCGTGGGCGCTACATGATGATCACGGCGTTCTCCACGTCCAGTTCCAGCGCCACCATGCCCACGACGCTGCGCACCGCTGAGGAGGAGTTCGGGGTGCCGCGCCAGATCTCGGGCTTCGTGATCCCGCTGGGCGCGACCATGAACATGAACGGCACCGCCCTGTTCGAGGGCATGACCGTCCTGTTCCTGGCGCAGGTCTTCGGCATCGATCTGTCCATCGGCCAGCAGTTGATCGTGGTCATCATGTCCATCATCACGGCCATCGGGGCGGCCGGCGTGCCCGGCGGCTCCATCCCCCTGCTCGTGATGATCCTGGTCATGGTGGGGATTCCTGCGGAAGCCATCGCCCTGGTCCTCGGCGTGGACCGCATCCTGGACATGTCCCGCACCGTGCCCAATGTCACCGCCGACCTGCTGACTTCAGTGGTGATCGCCCGTAGCGAGGGATACACCCTCGAGCCGGCCGTGGCGCCGGACTTCTCCCGCGAGGCCGCGCTCGAGGCCCTGCAGCATGAGAAGGTCATTGAGGTGCAGGAGAAGCAGCACGCGTAGGCGACCCCTGGCAGGCGAGGCCGGGACAGCAGCTGCCGGGCCGGAGCGGGCGCTCCCGGCACGGCGGCTGCCTGTGAGCTGGCGCCTCAGCCCCCGCCCGGCATCGGCTTGCCTCCGGGGATGCCCGGCTCCGTCATGGCCCGTGCGTCCAGCACTTCATCCAGCTCGGCCTCCGGCAGCACCTGCCGCTCACGCGCGACTTCGCGTGCCGTCTTGCCCTCCTTGAATGCCTGCTTGGCGATGGCGGCGGCATCATCGTAGCCGATCCTGGGGGCGAGGGCCGTGGCGAGGGAGAGGTTGCCCTCGAGGAGTTCGCGACAGCGCTCCTCATTGGCGACAATGCCGTCAACGCACTTCTCCGCCAGTGCCCTTGCCGCGGTGCTCACCAGCGAGATGGACTGGAGCATGGCGTGCGCCATGACGGGCATCATCACGTTCAGCTCGAAGTAGCTGCCCTGCCCGCCGACAGTGATGGTGGTGTGGTTACCCATCACCTGCGCCGCGACCATGGTGACCGCCTCGGGAATGACGGGGTTCACCTTGCCCGGCATGATGCTGGACCCCGGCTGGATGGACGGCAGCGTGATCTCGTTCAGGCCGGCCCGCGGACCACTGCCCAGCCAGCGGATGTCATTGGCGATCCGCATGAGCGACACCGCCAGCGTGTTCATGGCGCCATGGGCGTAGACGATGGTATCCCGTGTGCCCTGCCGCTCGAAATGGTTGCTCGCCTCACGGAACTCGATCCCCGTGCTCTGCGCGATGCGCGCAATCGCCTTCTCCGCGAAGACCGCCGGCGTATTGATGCCGGTGCCGACGGCGGTACCACCAAGCGGCAACTCCAGCATGTCCTGCTCCGCCTCCTTCAGGCGACGGATGCCCTGCTCGATCTGCGCTGCGTAGCCACCGAACTCCTGCCCGAGGCGTACGGGCGTCGCATCCATGAGGTGAGTGCGGCCGGACTTCACGATATGGTCGAATTCGCGAGCCTTGGCCTGCAGTGAATCACGCAACTGCTCCAGTGCCGGGATCAGGTCCCGGCGGATGCTGGCACACGCTGCCACCTGCATGGCCGTGGGGATGACGTCGTTGGACGACTGGCCGGCGTTGACGTGGTCATTGGGATGCACGCCCTTCGAGCCGATGGCGCCGCCGCGGATCTGGATGGCCCGGTTCGCCAGCACCTCGTTCGTGTTCATGTTCGTGGACGTGCCGCTTCCCGTCTGGAAGATGTCCACGACAAAATGGTCGTCATGGTCGCCGCGAATGACTTCAT
This sequence comes from Longimicrobiales bacterium, assembly GCA_035461245.1. GTDB lineage: Bacteria > Gemmatimonadota > Gemmatimonadetes > Longimicrobiales > RSA9 > SH-MAG3. Next base: position 6,221 of record DATHVP010000060.1, read on the forward strand.
CCGCAGCCTGGACAATGGCGTCAACGATCTCGCCGTCAACCAGGTCCAGCTCGCGATTGGTCAGCGCCGCCGCCTTCTTGATCTCACCCAGCGCAGCAATGAACGAGCGCGGAAAGCGCAGGTTGCTGATGGGAAAGTTCTCCACGGCCCGCTGCGTCTGCGCCCCATAGAGCGCGTCCTCAGGTACCTGCATCTCGCCCAGGCTGTCTTTCTCTATACGCACTGTGCCTCCTTAACGGACTCGGGATCGGGATCGTAAACGTAAACGTTCAACGTCTGCGAACCTGCAGTTAATCGCTCGTCTCACGGCTGAGGACGTCGCCTGTCCATCACCGTTTCGGCGGTGACGACGGCCGCACCTCCACACGACTCGGCAGGGTCCGCTCGGGCGTGCGCAGCAGGTCCATGACGATCTGCGCAATGTCCTCAGGCTGCACCTTCCATGCGTCCTGGCTCCGGTCGTGGCCGCTGGGGTGCGAGAAATCGGTGGCCACGCTGCCCGGCATGACGTAGCTGACGCGGACGCCATCGTGCCGGACCTCCTGCATGAGCGCCTCGCTGAAGCCGATGAGCCCGAACTTGGATGCGTTGTAGGCGGCGCCGCCGGGGAACGCGTTCTTGCCGGCGAGGCTGCCGATGTTGATGATCCACGACGCGTCACGCTGCTTCAGGTGAGGCAGCGCCGCGTGGGTGCAGTAGAACAGGCTGTCCAGGTTCGTCTCGATGACTGCGCGCCAGTCGTCCGGTGACATGTCGGCCACCGGCGCGAAGCGACCGACGCCCGCGTTGTTCACCAGGATGTCGATGCGGCCGAACTCCCCGGCGGCGCGTTCGATGAGGGCCTCGCAGTCCTGCTGGGACCGGACATCGCACGCCACGCCCACGGCCCGTGCGTCCGGATGCTTCTCATTGAGTTCCGCGGCCGCCTGCTCCACGTCCTCCTTCGTGCGGGCGCCCAGCACCACGTTCACGCCTGCCGCCGCGAGGGCTTCGCCGATGGCGAAGCCGATGCCCCGGCTGCCGCCGGTAACCACTGCCGTGCTGCCCTTCAATTCCGCCATTTGCCGCCTCCACTGCCAGGGTCCGGCTGGTTACCGCCGTTGCCGCCGTTGCCGCCGTTGCCGCCGTTGCCGCCGTTGCCGCCGTTGCCGCCGTTGCCGCCGTTGCCGCCGTTGCCGCGTGGCAGTTTAATTGCTCCCTACCGGGCCCGCCACTATGGTTACGCCCATGGATATGGCAGGCAGGGTCGCCCTGATTACCGGTGGCGCGCATCGCCTTGGCCGCGCGTTCGCGCTGGGCCTGGCGCAGGCCGGCGCCGACGTCGTCATCAACTACCGCACGTCCGCCGATGCCGCGCGTGCCACGCAGCGGGACATCGAGGCGCTGGGCCGTCGGGCGGCGGTGGTGCAGGCCGACGTCAGCCGCAGCGATGACGTGAACCGCCTGGTCGCGGCAACCGCGGACACGTTCGGGCGACTGGACATCCTGGTGAACAGCGCATCGTTGTTCGAACGGCAGCCGGTGGCGGAGATCACGGAAGCCGACTGGGACCGGGTCATGGCGGTGAACCTGAAGGGTCCGTTCCTGCTGTCGCAGGCGGCGGCACCGCACCTGCGCCGTGACGATGGCGGCGTCATCGTCAACATCGTGGACCTGTCGGCACTGCAGCCGTGGCCGTCGTACGCCCACCACGCAGTGTCCAAGGCCGGGTTGCTGCACCTTACGCGCGTGCTGGCACGGGCGCTGGCGCCGGAGATCCGCGTGAACGCCATTGCCCCGGGCACCGTGCTGCCGCCTGAGGGAACGGACGCGGAGGAAGGGAGCGAACGTCGCGTCCTTGCCCGGGAAGGCCGACCTGAGGACGTCGTCGCAGCCCTGCTCCACCTGGTCCGCAGTGACTTCGTCACCGGCGAGAACCTGGTGGTGGACGGCGGCCGAATGCTGCTGTGACACGACACGGCACGCACAGCGCCCGCCTGGTGTAGAACGCCGGGCATGAAGCGCGTCATCATCACCGCCACGCTGTTCAGCGTGCTCCTCGGTGGCTGTGCCCGGCTGCCCCGGCCGGAAGGCTGCCCGTCCGTGGAAGCACTCCGCGACTACCGGCCGCCGGAGGCGACGCGCCTCTACGCCATGGACGGGTCACTGCTGGCCGACCTGTCGCCGGAACGACGCGTGGTGGTGGACCTGGCCGAAGTGCCGCCGGCCATCTCCAACGGCTTCGTGGCCGTTGAGGATCGCCGCTTCTGGACGCATCGGGGGATTGACCCGCGGGGCGTCATTCGCGCCGTGTGGGTGAACCTGCGCACATTGTCGCTGCAGGAGGGCTTCTCCACCATCTCCATGCAGCTCCCGCGCAACATCTTCCCTGACGAGCTGCCGCGCCGGGACCGGTTCCGCCGCAAGCTGTGCGAACTGCGCCTGGCCGGCGAAATCGAGGCGACGCTGGGTAAGCGCGACGTGCTGCAGCTCTACATCAACCAGGTCTACCTGGGTGACGGCAAGTACGGCGTCGAAGAGGCGTCGCGCGCCTATTTCGGCAAGCCCGCCGCGCGCCTGACCACGGCGGAGGCGGCGACCCTGGTGGGACTGGTCAAGAACCCCGAAGGCTACAACCCGCGCCGGGCCCCCAACCGCGCCATCCAGCGTCGCAACACGGTCCTCGACGTGATGGCGCGGGAGCACGCCATCAGCCCTGCTGACGCGGAGGCAGCGAAGGCTGAGCCGCTGCGGCTGGCGCCACCCATGGAGGCGTCGGGACCCGCGCCTTACTACGTCGCGGCAGCGCGCAGGGAACTGCGGGATCGGTTCGGCGACGACGCTGACGTCCGTGGCCTGCGTGTTTTCACAGGCCTCGACCCGGCCCTCCAGCGGGCGGCGCGGGAGGCACTGGTGGAGCAGATCCGGCGAGTGGAGAACGGCTCACTGGGCCGCTGGCCCCACCCGAAGCCAGACGGCGACAGGCTGGCTCCCGCAGACGGCAGCGGCTCGCCCTACCTTCAGGGCGCCATCGTCGTCATGGACACCCGCACCGGCGAGGTGCGTGCGCTGGTGGGTGGCCGGGACTTCACCCATTCCAGCTACGATCGAGCGCTGGTGGCGCGGCGCCAGCCCGGCTCGACCTTCAAGCCCATCGTCTATGCTGCGGCCCTCCAGAACGGGCTGGCGACGACGGACCGCATCGAGACGACACCCGTGGCCGTGGACGTGGCCGGTACCGCGTGGCGTCCCGATGACCTGGTCCCGGACAGCGTCACCAGCCTGACGGTGCGGGAGGCGCTGGCACTGTCGTCCAACAACGCCGCCGTCCGCGTCGGCGAATGGGTGGGCGTGGGCAAGGTCAGCGGGATGGCCCGGACCCTGGGCCTGTCCACGCCGGTTCCCCACTACCCGTCCGTATTCCTGGGTTCGGCCGAGGTGATCCCCGCGGAACTGGCGGCGGCGTATGCGACGCTGGGCAACGGCGGCTATCGCGTGCAGCCGCGTCTTATCAGCCGCGTCGAGGATGCCCGGGGCAACGTATTGTGGCGTCCCCCCCAGAACCCGCAGCATGTGCTGGACACCGGCGTCGCCTACCTGGCGACGAACCTGATGGAAGAGGTGGTGGACCGAGGCACCGGTGCCGCAGTCAGGCGGGAAGGGTTCTGGCTGAGCGCCGCCGGAAAGACCGGCACCACGAACCAGGCGAAGGACGTCTGGTTCGTGGGGATGACGCCGGACCTGGCCGCCGCCGTCTGGTTCGGCTTCGACCAGCCGAAGCAGGTGCTGCCCAGCGCGTTCGGCGGCAACATGGCCGCGCCGGTATGGGCCCGCACCATGATGGCGGCGTACTCAACCCGCCCCACGCCGCGTGCCTGGACGCCGCCCGCGTCCCTGGTGAGCATGCCCGTTGACATCCGGACCGGTGGGGCTGCCACCGACGACTGCCCGCCGGGCGACATCCGCATCGAGCACTTCGTGCCCGGCACCGAGCCCGCCAGTTACTGCCCGACCCACTTCTCCTCGCCCGGCGTCGTTGACCGCCTGTTGCGAGGCCTCCGGCTGCGGGGCGGCGGCTGAAGCGCTGCTGACCCCGGCGTTATACGCCCGCGGCTGACCGTCGGGTTGGACTCAGGCTGCAGCCAGACCGGACGGGCTCAGGCCGTGGCCTCCGCAGAGCCGCCAGCCGGCGCCACCGCCGGTCCCGGCGCCTCCGACACTTCCGGCACCGGGCTCTCGCCCAGTCCATGGTGTGCCAGCCAGCGTTCCGCCTCCAGTGCGGCCATGCAGCCGGTGCCCGCCGCCGTGATGGCCTGTCGGTAGTAACTGTCCATGACATCGCCGGCAGCGAACACGCCGTCCACGCTGGTGGCCGTGCGCCACGGCTCCGGCGTGCATATGTAGCCCGTCGGGTGCAGTTCCAGCTGGCCCTCGAGAAAGGCCGTGTTCGGCGTGTGCCCGATGGCTATGAACAGGCCACCCACTTCCAGCTCGTGCTCATCGTCCGACCGTGTGTCCTTCAGGCGCACACCGGTGATGTGGTCGTAGCCCAGCACCTCGATAACCTGGGTGTCCCACAGCACCCGCACTTTCGGGTGTTCCAGCACCCGGTCCGCCATTATGGGCGAGGCCCGGAACTGGTCGCGACGATGGATGATGACCACTTCCTTCGCAAACTTGGTCAGGTAGAGAGCTTCCTCCATGGCCGAGTCTCCACCGCCCACCACCGCCAGCACCTTGTCCCGGTAGACCGGCAGCGCGCCGTCGCAGACCGCGCACGCCGATACACCGCCACCGCTCTGGGCCAGCCGCTCCTCATTGGGCAGGCCCAGCCAGTTGGCCCGCGCACCCGTGGCTATGATCACGGCATCCGCCTCGAAAGGATCGCTGTAGTTCGGTGTCAGCACGAACGGGCGCTGGCTCAGGTCCACGGCGCGGATATCTTCCGAGATGATGCGCGTCTCGAACCGCAGCGCCTGGTCCCGGAACTTCTGCATCATTTCCGGGCCCGTGACACCATCCGGGAAGCCCGGATAGTTCTCGACCTCCGTCGTGAACATGAGCTGGCCGCCGGGCAGCATGGTGCGACTCGGCTCGCCCTCGTACACCACGGGGTTCAGGTTCGCCCGGGCTGCATAAATGGCAGCTGTCCACGCTGCCGGGCCGGATCCGATAATTACCAGTGTTTCGCGTGCAGGCATGAGTCAGGAGTCAGGCAGTGGGTCACGTTGATGCGGCATCCCTCGGAAGATGGGGCCACGGTACCGGTCAGGCAACGCGTCACGAAATGCTGGCGCCCGGACTCGCCGTACGCTATACTGGCTACCCCGAGTTCCCTTCACGTTGCACCGAATCCAGAGAACCGGCATTGGCGGAGTCGCCGACATACCCGGAATCCGAGATCGAGGAGCTGGTCTCGGCTCTGCACGGCGTGATGGCGTGCAGTGTCGTCCTCGATCACACGGGCAGGATCGACGAGATCCATGTCCTGGCCGAGGCGCGCGTCCACCCCAAGCAGATTGTCCGCAACATCGAATCGGCCCTGAGCGCCGGGCTGGGCGTGGTCGTGGACCGCCGGCTCATCAGCGTCGCCCAGGTCCGGGCGGAGCACCATGACCTGGTCAGTGAAACGCTGGCAGGCGACGACGAGGCGCCTGCCGCCCGGCAGCCCGAGGAGGAGGTCGAATACGGCCGCTTCATCTTTGTTGGCTATGATGCCCGCACCCAGCCGGACCTCGAGGCCGCGTGCCGGGTCAGCATCCGCCGTGGCAACTCGGTCTACAGCGGCAGCGGCAACGGACCCAGCACTCAGCTCGGCCGCGCCCAATCCGCCGCCCGGGCCGTCTTCGCCGCCCTGACCACTGCCAGTCACACAGACGCCGTCGGCCTGGAGGGCGTCACTGTCGTGGAGTCCCACGGCCGCGCATTCGTCCTCGTGGCCGCCCACGCTACCGCGGGCCGATCCACCGTGCCCCTCACCGGAATCGCCGCCCTGCTGAAGTCGCCCGAGGAAGCCGCAATCCTCGCCGCGCTCCAGGCGACGAACCGATGGAATGAGTTCCATGCCTGAGGTCCATCAGCTCTATCCCATGGGCGACCGACACGACGCCGAACTCCGCGCCGGCGCCGAGATGGAACGCCTGCCCGGCGTCGTCACCGCCGCCGTCTGGCTGAACTCCGATGGCCAGCTCCTCGACGCCCGGATCCAGATCATGCCGGGCGTAGCCCCGACCATCATCGCCAACGCGGCCGCCCGGGTGCTGCAGGCGCTGAACATACCGTTCGACCAGGGCTCCATCCGGGCAACACACCTGAACCTGCCCGACGAGATCCAGAGCGTCACCATGGCCCCGGCGCCCACCGCCGGACGGTTCCTGCTGCTTCAGGACCTGACCCTGTCCCGCTCCGGGGCCCACATCAGTTGCCGCGTCCAGCTGATGCGTGGTGACGTGCCCGCCATCGGGGAGGCCCGCGAACTCGACACCATCGCCGGTCGGGCCCGCGCTGCCGCCAACGCCACGCTCCGAGCCGCTGAAAACGCCGCCGAGAATCTGGCGCTCGGCCTCGAGGCGGCCGCTACCACGGAGTTCTTCGGCCGCAACTACGCCGTCGTCTCCGTCGAGGCATCCGTCGGCCGCCGCGTGGCCAACCTGTCCGGCATGGTGCCCCTCGATCCCGCGCGAGCGCCCGAGGAAGCCATCTGCCTCGCCACCCTGCGAGCCATCGACCGCTGGATCGCACTCTAGCCTGCATCGCGGCGGGGCCGGGGCCGGCGCCACTGGCGCTCCCGGTTTCCCATGCGCGAACGGGCGGCCCCACAGCCGCCCGTTCCCTGTCTTCATCACCAGCCCGGCCGGCCTGATCAGCCCTTCCAGCCCGAAAGCATGCGCTCCAGGTCCTCCTTGTGGCGCGTCTCCTCCGCGATCAGGTCTTCCAGCTCCACCTTCAGCCCCGGCTCGCCAGCCGCCTCGGCCTGTTCCACTCGTCGGATGTAGCGCTGAATCGTATCCTTCTCCGCCTGCAGCGACAGCTCGATCATTTCACGGTTGTCCGCCGACAGCTTCACAGGCGCCGGCTCCGCCGTGGGCGTGCCGCCCAGGGCAACGATCTTGTGCGACAGGAACTTCGCGTGCTCCAGCTCGTCCGTAATCTCGCCCTCGAGAAAGCCCGACAGCTCGATCCGCATCGGGCCGTTCACGAGCCGCGAATACAGCAGGTAGGAAATGATGGCCGTATACTCGTTGGCCAGGTCCTCGTTCAGCCCGTCAATCAGCTCTTTCCGCTTGTCCGTCATGTGCTCCTCCAGGGGCGTGGGTTCCTGCTAATAATAATAACTACTGATAAGGACGCAAGGGGCCTGCTCGGGGCTCGGCGCCGGCCGCGGGACCTTGCACAGAAGCACAAGAGGGGCGCCGTGGCGCCCCTCTCTGCAGGTTGGTGCCGGGCCCGCCGCCAGAGTCACGCCGGGGTGGCCGGGCCGACGAAGCGTTCCACTTCCTGCACGACGCGCCGGGGCTCCACGGGCTTGGCCAGGTACCCGTCGCAGCCAGCCTGCACCGCCTTCTGGCGATCCTCCTCGAGGGCGTGGGCAGTGAGGGCGATGATGGGAATGGGCCGGGTCTTCTCATCTCCCTTGAGGGTCTGGGTAGCCTGCCATCCGTCCATCTTGGGGATGGAGATGTCCATGAGTATGAGGTCGGGCATCTGTTCCCGGGCGCGGCTCACGCCTTCCTCGCCGTCGCGTGCCTCGACGACCCTGTAGCCGACGTGTTCGAGGATGGTCCGGTAGACGACGAGGTTGTCCTCGTTGTCTTCGACGAGCAGGATCGTTTTCTGGTTGTCTGCCATGTTCAGCGCCGCGGAGGCGAGTCAGTTTGGACTGTGGTACCTGACGTATACACGTTCCATGCCATGGTCAGGGCGATCATGTAATGCCGGCCTCCTCGGCCTCTTCCCGTTCCTTGAAGACCTTCAGGTTCGTGGAGTGGCCGGGGCTGTAGCGAGCCGTGGGGTTGATGTCATGAACGGCGTGGTTGACGGCCATGGCCGCCTCACTGAAGCCGGTAGCGATGAGTTCCAGCTTGCCGTCGTAGTGGGCGATGTCGCCGGCGGCATAGACGCCGGAGAGGTTGGTTTCCATCCGGTGGTTGACGCGGATGGTGTTGCGCTGGAGTTCGAGTCCCCAGCGGCCGATGGGGCCGAGATCGGGCTTGAAGCCGATGAGTGAGATGATGGCGTCCACGTCGTGGGTCTCGTCCTCATCGGTGCGGTTGTCGAAGATGGTCACGGCGGTGACGCAGGCGTCCCCGTGAATGGCACGAACTTCCCGGTGGGTAAGCAACTCCACCTGGCCGGCCTCGACGGCCTCCCGCATGAGCTTCATGGAGTGGGCGTGGGCGCGGAAGCCTTCCCTCCGATGGATGATAATGAGTCGTTCTGCGACGTCCTTGAGATTGAGGACCCAGTCCACCGCGGAATCGCCGCCGCCGATGATGAGGACCCGGCGGCCGGCGTAGCGGGCAGGGTCCTTCACGTGATACTCGACGCCCTTGCCCAGCAGGCTCTCGTATCCAGGGCACTCGAGGACGCGCGGCGCGAAAGCGCCCTTGCCGCCGGCGATGAGCACGGTCTTCGACGGATAGCGTCCGCCGTTGGTGGTGAGGACGTAGCCATCGTCCACGGCATCGAGATCCTGCACCTGCTCCTCGAGGCGCACGTCGGCACCGAACTGGAGCCCCTGCTCGACCAGATTGGCCGCCAGGTCACGGGCAAGGATGCGGGGGAAGCCACCCACGTCGTAGATATATTTTTCGGGGTACAGCGCGGTAAGCTGTCCACCCAGTTCGGGCAGCGAGTCGATGATGCGGCATGAAATGCCGCGGAGTCCCGCATAGAACGCGGCGAACAGGCCGGTCGGTCCGCCGCCGATGATGGTCAGGTCTCTCGGTTCTGCTTGCATGATCTCACTCCAGGGCCTCGTTGGCGGCGGCATGCTAGCCCTGTCGCCGCGGCGCGCGCAAGGCATCGAGGCCTGCCGTGGCATAGTCGGCAATGGCCCACACGGAAACGACGCCGGCGACGACGATGACGGGGACGGCCACCGCGGGCAGCAGGGTGAGCACGACGATGGCGGCAAACTGTATCGTCGTCAGCACCTTGCCCGGGTATCGGGCCTCGAGGCGCATGCCGCTGCGGGCCAGCAGGATGACAGCCAGGCCAACGGCGACGCAGATGTCGCGCGCCAGCAGCACGAGCAACCCCAGAGGCGTGATGGTGCCATCCACCGCGAACGCCACCAGCGCGGTGACGATAAACGCCTTGTCGGTGACGGGATCGAGGACGGCGCCGGTGCGTGTACGGGGACCACGGGTGCGCGCCCACCAGCCGTCCAGATAGTCGCTAACGCCTGCGGCGACGATGACGGCGACGCGCACGGCAGTGTCCGGCACGAGCAGGAACACGGCTGCCAGCGGCAGCCGCGCCAGCGACAGCAGGTTCGGCACGGCGATGACGCCGGGCATCAGTCGCCCGCCGTGTCGCGGCCCTCGACGTTGACGCCCGCGGCCAGGTCACCCTCCTGGCGGAGCCATTCGGCGGCGGCCTCCATGACGCCCCTGGCGTTGGCGTAGCTGATGGTCGTGAGTGCGTGATCAGGCGGTCGCCACACACATTCGGTGATGCCCTCGTCCAGCTGCGGCGTCGCCTCGCCGCCGGCGCACTCCAGCAGGAAGAAGTGGCAGAACTTGTGGACCAGCTTGCCCCGGTCCCTGAAGTACCAGTCAATGGTAGGAAGCTGCGTGACGACGGCCAGTTCCATGAGGCCGGTCTCCTCCTCAACCTCCCGCAGCGCCGCCGCTTCCGGCGTCTCGCCACCCTCGATATGGCCCTTGGGCAGGCCCCAGTTGGAGTAGGGGTCCCGGATCAGGAGGAACTCGATGCCCGGGTCGGCGCGACGGAACACGACGCCGCCGGAGCTGGTCTCCACCCGGGCCCGCCTGGCATCCCGGCCGCGCCGGGGCCCCCTGCCCGGCCGGGACGCGTCAGCCATGCGTCGCCGACGCGGGCAGTTGCGCGCCATGGAGCAGCGCCTCTGCGATCTGGACAGCGTTGGTCGCTGCGCCCTTGCGCAGGTTGTCCGCCACGATCCACAGGTGCAGCACGCCGGGCAGGTCAGGGTCCACGCGGATGCGGCCGACGCGGACGTCGTCGGAGCCGGCCACGTCGCACGGCAACGGATCGGCGTCCCACCCGCCGACAGCTACGCCGGCAGCGGCCAGCGCGGCTTCCGCCGCCGGCACATCCAGCGGCGTCTCGGTCTCCACCATGGCGGAGATGGAGTGGCCCGTCTCCACCGGCACGCGCACGCACGTGGCGGCGACGGGCAGACCGGGCAGGCCGAGGATCTTCCGGGTTTCCGCCCGGATCTTGGCCTCTTCCTCGTTCCAGCCATCCTCCTGGCGGGGCCCGATAGACGGGATGACGTTGCCCGCGATCCGGCTGGCAAAGGGCGAATCGGCGGCTGTCCCGCCCGCGAGTTCCGCTGCCAGTGCGGCCACACCCCTGTGCCCCGCGCCAGACACGGACTGCAGCGTGGTCACGACGACGCGCCGCAATGGCCTGGCGCGGTGCAGCGCATGCAGCGCCACGACAAGCTGGATGGTGGCGCAGTTCGGGTTTGCGATGATTCCCAGGGGCCGATCCGCCGCCGCCTCGGCATTGACCTCGGGCACCACCAGCGGCACCTGCGGGTGCATCCGCCAGGCGGACGAGTTGTCGATGACGACGGCGCCGGCATCCGCTGCCACCGGCGCCCATTCCGTGCTGCGGCCGGAGCCCGCGGAGAAGAGGGCCACGTCGCAGCCCTGGAACGCCCGTGCCGATGGCTCGGCCACGGTCCAGTCGCGGCCGCGCCAGTGCAGGCCCGTGCCGGCGGACCGGGCAGATGCCAGCGGCACCAGCTCGTCCACGGGAAAGCCCCGCTCCTCGAGGATCCTCAGCATGGTGCGACCGACGGCGCCCGTGGCACCCAGTACGGCTACCTTCATCCCTTCCCCTTCGCGAGATCGAATGCCTCATGCAGGGATTGCAAGGTCCGATCCTCCGCGTCGGCGTCCACCAGGAAGGCGATGGAAACCGAGGATGTCCCCTGGGCGTGCACTTCCACTCCCGCGGCCCGCAGCGCCTCCAGGGCACGGGCATACACGCCGGGCATCCCCGTCATGCCGCTGCCCACCAGCGTGACCTTGCTCAGGTTCGGCGCAACGTCCACGCCATCGCCACCGATGCGCGGTGCCAGATCCTCCAGGATCTCCCGACCGCGTTCCAGGTCCGATTCGCTGATGGTCAGCTGCATCTGGCGCCGGCCGTCGGACCGGTCGGCGTGCGTCATCATGTCCACCGAGATGCCTTCCGCGGCGAGTGCCGACATGATGGCCGTCAGCGCGTCCATGGTCGGCGGCAGGCTGCGCACGGTGAGCTTCACCTGTCCGCCGGCACTGGCGAGTCCTGTCAGCTCCAGCCCTTCCATCCTCGTCCTCCTGTGTATCAGCGTGCCGTCGCCGCCGTCCCTGAACGACGACAGCACCCGGATGGGCACGTTGTAGCGGGCCCCGATCTCGACGGCCCGGGGGTGCATGACCTGGGCGCCCGACGCGGCCAGTTCGATCATGTCGTCGTAGTGGATTTCCGGCAGGATCCGCGCGTCCGGCACGCGCCGCGGATCGGCGGTGTAGATGCCGTCCACGTCGGTGAAGATGTCACAGCGTTCGGCACCCAGTGCCGCAGCGAGGGCAACCGCTGTCGTGTCCGAGCCGCCACGCCCCAGCGTAGTCACCTCGCGGGCACGGCTCACGCCCTGGAAGCCGGCGACGATGACGACGCGGCCGGCATCCAGCTCGGTCCGCACCCGATCCGCCCGCACCTCCTCGATCCGCGCGCCCGTGTGGGTGCCGTCAGTGATGATGGCGGCCTGCGAGCCCGTCAGGCTGATGGCCTCCAGGCCGCAGTCCCTGATGGCCATCGCCGTCAGTGCCATGGTGATGCGCTCGCCGGCGGTAAGCAGCATGTCCAGTTCCCGGCGATGGTTGCGCCGGGCGTCCGGAGAGACCTGCGCCGCCAGCGACACCAGCTCATCCGTGGTATGACCCATGGCCGAGACCACTACGACGACGCGGTTCCCCGCTCGCGCCTCGTCCGCTACCCGCCGGGCCACCTGCCGGATCCGGTCCGGCGACCCCACCGAAGTCCCCCCGTATTTCTGTACTATCAAATCCCCACCCGTCGTAAACGTTCCCGTTTACGTTTACGTTCCCGTTCCCGTTCCCGGGTCCGTTCAGAAGATCCGCAGATTGATGTACCTCCGCGGATTCTCTCTCAGGTCCCGCAGCAGCGCCTGCACCTCGACGTTCATCTCCACCAGGTTGTGGTACAGGGCCGTATCCCGGAGCAGCATGCCCAGCGTCCCTTCGCCTCGTTCCATGGCAGACGCTATGCCGCTGATGTGGGCGAAGGTCGTATCGGCGCGGGCAGCGGTCACCCGCAGGTCCTGGCTGGCGGCCGCCAGCAGGGTGGCCAGCGTGTCCGTTCGGGCGGTGGCGCTCTCCACGTTCTGGATGATGCCCGTGAGTCGGCCGCCGCCGATGGCCGCCTCCACTTCGGCGAATGCGCGCTGCATGGTAAGGGCCGCCTGGCCGGCAGCCTCGGACGTCTGCTCCAGGTTCCGGGCGACCTCCTCGATGGCCTCCTGCTGGCTGCCCACGAGGCTCGTGAGCTGGGCCGAGACTTCCTGGATGTTCTCGATGGCCTCACGGATGTTGTACGCCGTTTCCTCCGTGAACGCGATCTCGAAGCGCTCACTTATGGTGGCGAGGTTGCCGGCGATCTGGTCCGCCACGGCCGTCAGGCGCGACATGTCGGGCAGGGCATAGCCCGGCAGGACCGCCGGCTCCATCGTCTGGGCATACGCGTAATGGGGGAACTGGGCGCGGGACACGATCTCCGCCTGCCAGTCCCCGAACAGGGATTCCGGTGCGAGTACAACCACGCGATCGTCGGGCATCCGGACATCGCCGGAGACTGACATGGTGACGATGACTGCGCCGCCGCCGGGCTCCAGCGCGATGTTTTCCACGCGGCCGATGGGCACGCCCCGGAACTTCACGGAACTGCCCGTGAGCAGCTGGCCGACCTCATGGAAGCGGGCCTGTACGGTGACCTCCTCGTGCCCCAGCCGCAGCCCGCGCATCCAGATGGTGCCGAATACGACGAGCAGGATCCCTGCGATAACGACGAGGCCGACGCTCGCTTCGTTCCGTCGCGTCATGTGCCTGCCTCCTGTGCCAGTTCCGGAATGCCTTCAATGAAGCCTCGGACCACGGGGTCCTCCACGTTCTGGATCTCTGCAGGCGTGCCGACGAACCGGATGTCGCCCTCGTACAGCATGGCAACGCGGTCGGCCACGCGGTACGCACTCTTCATGTCGTGCGTGACGACGACGCTGGTCACGCCCAGTTCCCGGGCCATCTTCAGGATGAGCCCGTCAATCACCGCCGTCGTGACCGGGTCCAGCCCGGTGGTCGGCTCGTCGTAGAGCACATATTTCGGCCGCGTCGCAATGGCGCGGGCGAGGCCGACGCGCTTGCGCTGGCCGCCGGACAGCTCGGCAGGCAGCCGACCCTCGTACCCGTCCATCTCCACCAGGTGCAGCGAGCCGGCGACCCGTTCGGCCACGTCCGCCTCACGCATGCCCGCCCGGCGCAGCCCCATGGCGACATTGTCGAACACCGTCATGGAGTCGAACAGCGCGGCGAACTGGAAGACGTAGCCGACGCGCTGGCGCATGGCGAACAGGTCCCGGCGACGGAGCGTTGCCACGTCCTGCCCGTCCACCGTAACGGTGCCGGCTTCCGGCTCCAGCAGCCGCACGATGGTCTTGAGCATGACGGATTTGCCGGAGCCGGAATAGCCGATGACCGCCAGGGTCTCGCCGTCCCGGACGTTCAGCGAGATTCCGTTCAGGATGACGCGCGACCCGAACGCCTTGCGGACACCCGCCAGCTCGATGCTCACGGCGCACTCCCGGCCGCCGCGCTCACAGCAGTACCACGGCCCAGAAGGCGTCGAGCACCAGGATCAGCATGCTGCTCACCACCACCGCCTGGGTGGTGGACGTGCCCACGGCCGCGGCACCGCCCGAGGTATGGAATCCGAAGAAGCTGCCGATGGTCGTGACGGCGAGGCCGAACGAAGCCGCCTTGATCAGCGAGAACGTCACGTCGAACGGCTGGAAGAAGAGGCGGAGGCCGCGGACGAACTCCGGCGTCGTCATGTCGAGCAGGTTCAGCGCCGTCGCCCAGCCGGCCAGGATGCCGATGGTATTCGCGAACGCGACGATGACCGGGAACATGATGAGGCCGGCCAGCACGCGAGGCACGACCAGGTACGCGAACGGGTCATAGCCCAGCGTCTCCAGCGCATCGATCTGCTCGGTGACGCGCATGGAGCCGATCTCTGCGGCGATGTTGGCGCCCACGCGCCCGGCGAGCGCCAGCCCGGTCAGCACCGGGCCGAGCTCGAGGATCATCGTCTTGCCTACCAGGACGCCCACGAAATACAGCGGGACGGCACCCGTAAGCGTGTACGACGCCTGCAGTGCCATGACGATGCCGGTGAAGCCGGCAATGAAGAGGGCGATGGGGAGCGAAGCCACACCCAGTCGCGCCATGTGGGGCACGAGCAGTTGCGGCCATGTGCGCAGGTCGGCGCCGCCGCGGCCGATGCTGGCGACGAACGCACCGAACCGGCCGAACCCGGCAGCCACGTTGATGGCCGAGCGCCCGACCCATGCCGCGGGGGTGTTCCAGACCTGGTTCATGATGTTGCAACGTAATCCTGCCGTCGCGGCACTGTCCATAGCCGGGGACGACGCGGGACCGGCAGGCAGCGCAGGGCCTGCGCCTTGCATAGTGCCCGCGCGGGGTTATGCCACGTCCAGTATCTTCAGCGATGTCGTGGGTGGCGCCTCACCGAGGCGGGCCGCAAGGTCGTAGAAGTGGAGCAGCCCCTGCTGCATGCGGGCGTCGAGGTCGAAACGCAGGGACGCCCAGTAGCGCAGCAGTCGCTCCGGCGCCAGCCCGTAGACCGGACCGTACTGCCGGGCAAGGTCCGGCTGGCGTGCGGCGAACCAGGTTCTCGACTGGTGTAGCAGGTTGGCAAGCCGACGGATGCCGGGGTCTGGCAGGTCCGGCCCGACCTGCCAGATGGCAAAGGCGAAGGGAAGGCCGGTCCAGGCGGTCCACTCGGCGCCCAGATCCCAGGCCGTCCGGCCCGCCGGCACGGCGTGGCGCAGTGCGGCATCGCCAATACGAAGGGCCGCCGCTGCGCCGGCTGCAATCGGATCGGATCCGGCACTCTGGTCGTACCAGGAGTAGGATGGGCGGACGCCGGCGCGCAGTTCGAGGAGGGCACGGAGCAGGACCACCGACGTGGCCGAGGCCGTGGGGATGGCGATGTCCGCACCGTCCAGGCCGGTCAGCGGACCGGGCGCATCCAGGATGATGCTGCGGACCGGGCCATCACTGCCGATGGCGAGGCCGGGCAGCACACCGTATTCGGCGCTGTGGCGGGCGAACTCGATGCTGGAGCACGGCGCCGCGTCAATGGCGCCCGCCGCCAGCGCCCGGTTCAGGTCGGCGGGCACGCCACGGACCAGTTCGATGTCAGGCGGCGGATCCGCCAGGAGCATGGCGTGGGCCGGCACGCAGTTACTGTAATCGATATGACCGAGACGAATCATGGCGGACGAAGATAAGACGGCGCGTGGCGGACGCCAGACACGGCGTACGGTGCAGGGCATCCTCATCATGGTTGCTCTCGTCGCAGCCGGCCTGATGGTCTTCTTCCTGGAAGACATCCTCGCCCTGATGGACAGCCGCTACGAGATCGTCGCACTGGTGCCGGACGCACCCGGCGTCGCCGCCGGCACACCCGTCTGGGTCAGTGGCCGGGAGGTGGGCAAGGTCCAGCAGGTGGCAATTCTGCCCACGTCGGCGGACACGCTCGGCCGTATTGCGGTGACCGTCGAGTTGCCTCGTCGCGTGGAGTCCCAGGTCCGGACGGACAGCCGTGTCCGGATCACGTCCGTCAGCCTCATCAGCGAAGCGGCCGTCGACATCGTGCCGGGCAGTGCTGCCGCAGCCACGCTGGCGGCCGGCGACACCCTGCGCGTCGAGCCCCGTCCCGACCGGGCACAGCTCACCGAGCAGGCGCGTCAGGTCCGCGAGGACCTGCAGCAGGTGCTCGCGACCATGGAGGACCTGGCGCCGCTGGTCCGGACACGCATGGAGGACACCCGCCTGGCTTTCGCCGCCATGGACGCGACCATGGACGAAGTGAGACGGATGCAGGCGGACGCGCAGGCGAACCCCGGCCTGGCACTGCTCCGGGATCCCGCGTTCCGTGAATCGCTGGAGCGCGCCCGCGCCCATGTGGCCGCGCTGCCGGCAACGTTCGACCAGGTCAGGGAGCGGACGGGCGCCGCGGGCGACATGGGCGAGGCCGTCGCACGGTTGCGCGAGCGCGCCGATACCCTGGCCGCACAACTGGACGCCGCGGCGGCACTGCTGGACGAGTCCGCCGGCACCCTGGGCCGGTTCCGCAACGATGCCGCCCTCAGCCGCGCCGTGGCCGAGGCGCGCGCTTCCCTCGACTCGCTCATGGCCGAGGTCCGGCGCAATCCGTTGCGTTTTCTGTTCTGAGGGCCTGGGTCGGGCGGCCGCCCGCTCGGCTCGACGCCGTGAGTCAGGCGCCGCGGCGCTTCTGAGTGGACCGGGCGTCGATGGAAAAGACAAGCCGTTCCTCGCCAGCGCCCTCGGGCGCCGTTTCCACGATGACACGGCGTACGACCTGCTGCGGATCATCCAGCTCGATCTCGAACTCCAGCCGCTGGTCCCGGCACGTCAGCCGAGTGCGGACCCGGGACCCCGGCTGCTGCTCCCGGGGGCCGCCGTTCTTGAACAGCGTCTTCGTTGACTGGCGGCCACTTTCCAGCGTGCGCGTCACCTTGATCAGGCGCAGCCAGTCGGGCTGGTAGCTGAGTTCGTACGCGTCTCCGCGCTGGTCCACGCCGCGCGCGACGCGATTGTGGCGTGCCATGCCGCCTCCACCCTGGGGATTCTCGTCCGGAACGGGGTCCGTATATTTCGGGGCCGCCCCGCCACTGTCAAGCGCCGGCGGTCAGGGTCGGGTACCGTCCCGCGCCGGCAGCGGCCAATACTCTTGACCACCGGGGACCGTGGTGGTAGACTGGTGCGCACAACCCACGCGAAAACCTCCCGCAGTATGGTGGCGCGCACTCCGCGCTGACTTTTCCTGGGTCACACGAGGCTGGGCCGGATCACGAGTTAGGCCGGATCACCACATGGCGTTCACTGCATTATCCGACGGTGCTACTCGCCTGTCGTCCACTACCTGAGCAACTACGGAGTCATTCGTGGACATCGCCGAGTTGAAGAGCAAATCCATTGCCGAGCTGCATGAAATGGCAGAGGAGCTCAATATCTCGAACTATTCGGGACTGCGTAAGCAGGACCTGATCTTCCGCATCGAACAGAACCTCCTGGACAGCGACGTCGTCCTCCGCGGCGAGGGCGTGCTGGAGATCCTGCCGGAAGGCTATGGCTTCCTGCGTTCGCAGGACTGGAATTACCTGTACGGTCCTGACGACATCTACGTCAGCCCGTCCCAGATCAAGCGCTTCGACCTGCGCACCGGCGACACCATCATGGGCCAGGTCCGGCCGCCGAAGGAGGGCGAGCGGTACCTGGCGCTGCTGAAGGTCGAGCAGGTCAATGGGGACGAGCCGGACAAGGCGAAGCATCGCATCGCCTTCGACAACCTGCGCCCGCGCTATCCCGAGCAGCGGCTGAAGCTGGAGAACGCCGCGGGTCACCTGTCCATGCGGCTCATGGACCTGATGACGCCCATCGGCAAGGGCCAGCGCGGCCTCATCGTCTCGCCGCCAAAGGCGGGCAAGACGATGCTCATGCAGCAGATCGCGAACAGCCTTATCGAGAACCATCCGGACGTCCACCTCATCGTGCTGCTCATTGACGAGCGTCCGGAGGAGGTGACGGACATGGAGGAACATGTCCAGGCGGAGGTCATCTCGTCCACGTTCGATGAACCTGCCGACCGGCACACGCAGGTCGCCGAGATGGTCATCGAGAAGGCAAAGCGGCTGACGGAACACGGGCGTGACGTCGTCATCCTGCTGGACTCCATCACGCGCCTGGCAAGAGCCTACAACGTGACGGTGCCGCATTCGGGCAAGATCCTGTCCGGCGGTGTGGACGCCAACGCGCTGCACAAGCCGAAACGCTTCTTCGGCGCCGCCCGCAACATTGACGGCGGTGGCTCACTGACCATCATCGCCACCGCGCTCATCGAGACGGGCTCGCGCATGGACGAGGTCATCTTCGAGGAGTTCAAGGGCACCGGCAACATGGAAGTCGTGCTGGACCGCCACATCGCGGACAAGCGCATCTTCCCGGCGGTGGACATCAACCGCTCCGGCACCCGCAAGGAAGAACTGCTCATGGACGAGGTTGAACTCAACCGCGTCTACCTGCTGCGCAACTTCCTGGCGGACATGCCGCCGGCAGAAGCTCTGGAATTCCTGCTGGACCGCGTCAAGCGGACCAAGACGAACAAGGAATTCCTGGACAGCATGGCCCGCGGCTGACCGCTGCGCCGCCTTCGGCACTGCAGGCCTGGCCTCCCCGGGCCGAACGCGCCCGGTGCTCGCCCGCGCAAGCGGCAGCGCCGGGCGCGGTTTGTTAGTTGTGGCGGACCACTTCAGCCCAGGGCCAGCTTGCGCTCCACGAGCAGCAGCCTGGCCGCCTGTTGGGCGTCGCTCGAGTCCAGTGGCTGGGCGGCGACGAGGGGCGGTACGGCGGTGTCCTCGGGCAGGAACAGCACCAGTGCCGGCCCCGCCAGCCCCCCCCGCACCGGCGTCGCCAGGCCGGTGGCGTCTATGGCCATCAGGCGGCCGTTGGACGAGAGCTGACCGACGAAGCGGGCGTAGTCCAGCCACGCCTGCAGCGGTTCCTCGTCAGCCAGGCGCGGCAGGACCGCGTCCTCGTAGTGGCGGACCGCCTGCTGGAAGCCGGCATCCCGGGACTCGCGAAGCTGCTTCAGCCGCTCGCGCAGTGGCGGCCTGGGGTCGGCCAGCCCGAGGGCGGCTGCGGCGTCCGTGAGTCGCATCTCGGCGCGGGCGCGGGTATCGGCATCCATGGCGCGAGAATGTCCCGTCGTCGGGGTCCTGTCAATATCGGGGCTGCGACCGGCTGTTTCCTTTCCCCGGCTGGCGCAACGGGCTAAGTTGGCGAGCCCTATCGGGAGACAGGCACCACGAGGGAAATGCGCATGGATACGAGTCGGGACCCGGGCATGTCGGACGGCGAGCTGCTGGAACTGTCGTGGGAGCTGTTCGGCGAGCTGTGTCGCGTCCTTGCCGTGAAGGTCGCCACCAGCGGCTACCAGCCGGACCTGGTCGTTGGCATCGCAAAGGCCGGCGTCATTCCCGGCGCCGTCGTCGCGTCCATCCTGCAGTGCGACTTCTACTCGCTGAAGATCAGCCGGGATGCCGGCGCCGAGCGCGTGCGCGACCGCCCGAAGATCCTGTCCGCGGCGCCGAAGGACGCCGCCGGCAAGCGAGTGCTCGTGGTGGACGAGATCTGTACGTCCGGCGAGACGCTGCGCATTGCGCTGAACGCCATGCGACAGGTCAAGCCGGCGGAGGTGCTGACGGCCACGAGCCTGGTCCGCGTGGGCGGCTACCGCCCGGACTTCCACGCACTGGAAACGGCGGCGACAGTGGCGTTCCCGTGGGACCGGCACGTGCTCAACGCCGCGGGCGAGATCATTGCCAACCCCCTCTATGAGAACCTGCGCTGAGTCACTCCAGCGGTGGATCGCCGAACCCGTGGCTGCCCGGGCTGGCGGACCGGTCGTGGCTGTAATCCATGGAGTGGGTGCGCCGGAACAGGTCATCCATCTCGCGGGACGACAGGCCGTCCACGCCGTCGTCGCCCAGCATGTCGTCCGGGATCTCAACCACCCGGTACGGCCGCTGCGTATTGCTGAGGCAATGGAACACGACGGTGCGGACCGCCCGTCGCCGGTCGTCCTCAAAGCTTGTCACACGCCAGCTGTCACCGTCCGCATCCATGCGACGCCACATACAGGCCTCCTCGGTTCGGGTTCGAGCCAGTGTCGCATCTGTCGTACCACGGAGTAATCTCATGATACGATTCATCCGACCGGCCCTCGCCGTTCTGCTCCTCGCAGCATGCGAATCACAGCCTGCCCCCGAGGCGGAACCGCCGGCGCCCATGGCGCCGCCCAGGGCCCAGACGCTGGCGGACACCCTCATGGTCGAGGGCATGCCGCAGCCGACCACCGCGACGCTCCTGAGTACGCCGCCGGGCACGCCCATGCCCTTCTCCACCTACGTGCCCGAGGGCATTGCCACCGATTTCGAGGGGGCGGCTGACACCGTGGCAGTTCGCTTCGCGGCGGCCTTTTCGCCGGAAAGCGACCCCAACGCCTACATGCACGTCCGGTTCTACGTGCCGGGCACCACCGTCGCTGACGCCCGGGAGACGCTCAACGCGTTCCTCGTCGGCCGCCAGCCTGATGATGATCCCGTCGGCGACCAGCCCCGGGACCAGCCCTACGAAGTCATGGACACGCCGCCCGCATGGGCAGACGAGGGCTACTCCATCATGTACGTGGGCGAGGGTAACGTGTACTACTCCGCTGTTCTCATCCTGGCCTCCCGGGGCGGCCGGGTGTTCCACGTGCTGACGCACTATCCGGCTGAGTACGGCGACGGGCTCGGCCCCCGCTTTGACTTCATCCTGCGGCACTGGCGCTGGGACGACACCGGAGACATGCTGGTGCAGTAGGGGCGTCCGCTGTACAGGATCCACCCGCCCGGCGCGTTGTTCCTGTAGACTTCTCCCTCGCGCAGCGGAGCGGGAGCAATGACCAGGAACACCACCCTTGGTGCCAACTGGCCCACGGGCACCCTGCACGTGCCCGGCTTCGAGATTTACGCCGGTGTACACCCGGCGCAGTCATTTCCTCGCCCGGCACACCCACGATCTGCCGACCATCTGTTCGGTCCAGCACGGCAGCTTCACGGAGTACTACCCCGGCAAGGCCGTCGAATGTGGCGGTGGCACGCTGAAGGTGACGCCTGCGGGCGAACCGCACTGGAACCGGTTCGACGGAGTCACCACGTTCGGATTGCGTATTGACGTCGATCCCGGCCGCTTCAATGGCCACGGCCCGGTGCGGCGCATGCTCGGCGAACGGATCTTCCTGACGGCAGGCGTACTGGACGCACTTACCCGGGACATCGCGGCGGAGGTCCGGGGCCGCGACACCGTCGCGCCGGTGGCCGCCGAGGGTCTTCTGCTGGAACTGGTGGCCCGGATGGCACGGGTTGCGGAATCCCGCGAGCCGTTGGCGCCGGCCTGGCTGCGGCGGGCGGACGAGATCGTTCACGACCTGTTCAGGACACCGCTGACGGTTGCATCCATTGCCGCTGAAGTGGGCGTGCACGGCTCCACCCTGGCCCGGCGCTACCGGCAGGAATACGGCTGCACCATAGCGCGGCGGTTGCGGGCGCTGCGCATCGAGCACGCCGCTCGCCGGCTCTCTTCCAGCGACGCGGCCATCAGCGGTATCGCACTGGACGCAGGGTTCTACGACCAGAGCCACTTCACCAACGCGTTTCGCAGCCACATGGGCATCACACCCGCGGAGTACCGGCGCAGGCACCGGGCGCACTGACCTGCGCAGCGGGTCAGGGTGAGCGCACGTGAATGTGCCCGCG
Organism: Longimicrobiales bacterium; assembly: GCA_035461245.1. Classification (GTDB taxonomy): domain Bacteria; phylum Gemmatimonadota; class Gemmatimonadetes; order Longimicrobiales; family RSA9; genus SH-MAG3. The sequence goes on from DATHVP010000060.1 coordinate 28,101, forward strand.
CATGGCCGGGTGCGGCAGGCAGAAGTAGCCGTGCTCGCCTTCCTCGCCGAACGTCCGGGAGTAGCTGTCGCCCGGGTGCAGCAGTGATGAGTTCCACGCGCCGGCGTCGTCAGTCGAGGTATGCGGTTCCGTCCCGTCAGCCTCGCAGTTCACCCACGTCACGCTGCGTCCCGGCTCCACGGTGACGGTGTCGGGCACAAACGCGAAGTTGCGGATGACGACGATGCGGTCGCCGCGTCGGACGGCGTCCACTGGCAGCCGACAGTCCGCCTGCTCTCCAGCGGGCGCCACGGGCGCCCGGTCGGACAGGCACGCCGCGGTGGCGGCCGCCAGCACAAGGCACATGGGCGTTCGGTACACGCGCTACTCCACGATGAGCACAGCACGCATGAACGGATGGGGCGTGCAGGTGACGAGAAACCGTCCCGGCACCAGGAATCGTCGCCGCCATACCCCGCCGGGCGGGATCTCTCCCGAATCCCAGGACCCGTCCTCCGCAGTGACCGTGTGTGCCAGTGGATCGTCATTGCGCCACTCCACCACGGCGCCGGCGGCCACCCGCACGGTGTCGGGCACGTACTGGAGGTTATGGATGCGGGCACGTATGACCACCGAGTCGCCCTGCGGCGGCACAGGCGCCACGGGGGTGTCCGTGTCGTGTCGGACCACGTCGCGGGCGGTAGCGAAGTACCGCGCCAGCGTGATGGGGACGGTGAACTCGAAGCCCCAGCGCGTGCGCGCCGCCGGCCGGGACGCGGAATGGGCCGTCACGGCATCGGCATTGGTGGCGTGCAACGACAGCGTGTGGGGCGTGGCGGGGATGCGCAGTTGCAGCCCTGCGCTCCACGTGGTGCCGGCAGCGGCCTGGGTAATGTCGCCGGCGAGGGCGGCATTCTCATGCAGCCTGAGTGCGGCGCCGGCGCCAGCTGCCAGTTCCGTATTGCCGGAGGCGGCGTCCCGCCCCAGGACCCGCACTACCGCGAGCATGCGCGCAATGCCGAGCCGGCGTCCCAGCGTCAGCTCCGCATCAGGACTGCGGGCCGCAGCGTTCCATGCCAGCTGCACGCCGGCGTCCACGGGGTGACGCGCAGCGTCGGCGATGGCGATCCGCACAAACGGTTCCCACTCGTTGGGCACGTTCGGCACCAGGGCGGACCGCGTGGCGTAATGGATGCCCAGCAGCCAGGCACTCGCCGGGGCGTACGCCAGCAGGAACGTCGGGCGGTTCTGCACCTGCCGCTCCGGTGCACCGCTGTGATTGAAGCGGTGCAGGAAATTGAAGTGCATCGTCCCGGCGCTGCCCGTCCAGCCACCGTGCAGGTTGGGCGACCGGTCCAGCGCCGACTGCCCCCGGGCCGGTGCGGGATGTGCCGCCGCGACCAGTGAGACGGCCACGAGTGCCACGGCCGCTCCGGTTCCGGCCCTGCGTCTCGGAGTGTCTCCCGTCACTGGACGATGACCGTGCCGGTCATGCCGGGATGCAGCGTGCACTGGTAGCTGAATGTGCCGCTTGCCGGGAACTGGCGCTCAAAGGTCGCACCGGGCACCAGATCGGCACTCATCCACGCCCCGCCTGCGCCCGTGGAGTTGTGCGCCGCACTGCCGGTGTTGACCCACGTAACGATGCCGCCCGCAGCAATGGTCACTGATGACGGCGCGAACGCATTGTCCACCATGTTCACCGTCGCCGCGGTCGGCGCCGTTCCCGTCCTGCGCAGCTCGAACGGTGCGACGGTGGCCTCCGTGTCGGCACTGACCTGGACGGAAGTGCTGAGGTTGCCTGCCGCCTCGAAGCCTGCCGGCGGCGTGGCGGACACCGTCCAGCTTCCCGTCTGGACCGTCCCAAAGGTGAACACGCCGGCGGCGGTGCTTGTTGCGCTACGTGTGCTGTGCCCCTGCCGCGCCAGTTGGACTGTCACACCGCCCACCGGATCCCCACCGTCCTCCACAACGGTGCCGCGGACCGACCCGAACTGCGGTTGCGGTTCCGTACCCGGTGATCCGCCGTCGCAAGCGATTAACAGAACCAGCAGCCCTGCCATAATCCTCATGATCGCCTCCGCTAGGATGCCCGGCGCACCACATCCGGGGGTGCGCCCCTGGCATAACGTCACCGTCCAGCGGCGCTCCGTCTTGGACCTCGCGTGCAGAAGTTGGAAATTCCGGGCGCCCATCCCATTGCGTCGGACCCAGGCAGGGCGACAGCTTCAGTTCCCGGCGACGTCACCTACCGCAACGACCAAGAGGCACACGAGATGGGCGACATCCTCATCGGCAAGGGCGACGAACAGGTCTTCCTGCACGGGCGCTACGGCAACCGACATGGCCTCGTCGCGGGTGCCACCGGCACCGGCAAGTCCGTCACGCTGCTGGTCATGGCCGAGGGCTTTTCCCGCCTGGGCGTGCCTGTCTTCATGGCGGACGTCAAGGGCGACATCGCCGGGCTCGCCATGCCGGGCACGCCTCACGAGCGGATCACTGAACGCCTCGAGCGCATCGGCGTGCCCGACTACCAGCAGGCCGGCAGCCCCGTCGTGTTCTGGGACCTCTGGGGCGAACTCGGGCATCCGGTTCGGACCACCGTCACGGAGATGGGCCCGACGCTGCTCGCCCGGGTGCTGGAACTGAATGACACCCAGGAGGGCGTCCTCAACGTGGCGTTCCGGGTGGCTGACGAGGCCGGGCTGCTGCTGCTGGACATGAAGGACCTGCGCGCCCTGCTCAACCCCGTCTCGGAGAAGCGCCAGGAGGTGAGCGCGCAGTACGGCCTCGTCAACACCGCCAGCATCGGCGCCATCCAGCGCGCCCTGCTCCGGCTCGAGTCCGACGGCGGCGAGCGGTTCTTCGGCGAGCCCGCCATTGACCTCAATGACCTCATGCGCCAGGACCTGGCGGGTCGCGGCGTCATCAACCTGCTGGCCGCGGAAAAGCTGATCCTGAAGCCGCGACTCTATTCCAGCTTCCTCCTGTGGCTGCTGTCGGAACTGTTCGAGCAGCTCCCTGAGGTGGGCGACCAGCCGCTCCCCCGCCTGGTATTCGTGTTCGACGAGGCGCACCTCCTCTTCAACGACTGCCCGCCGGCCCTGCGCCAGCGGGTGGAGCAGGTGGTGCGGCTGATCCGGTCGAAGGGCGTTGGCGTCTATTTCTGCTCCCAGAGCCCCGACGACATGCCAGGTGACATCCTCGGCCAGCTCGGCAACAGGGTGCAGCACGCCCTGCGCGCGTACACGCCGCGCGACCAGAAGGCCGTCCGCACGGCCGCGGAGACGTTCGTGCCGAACCCACCGCTGAACGTGGCCGAGGCCATCACCACGCTCGGGGTCGGTGAGGCGCTCGTATCCATGCTGGGCGAGAAGGGGGTCCCCCAGCCCGTGCAGCAGGCGCTCATCTGTCCGCCTCGTTGCCGCATGGGCGCCATCACGCCGGAGGAGCGGGCCATGATCCGGGCCCGCAGCCCGGTTGGCGCACGGTACGACCACGCGGTAGACCGTGAGTCCGCGTACGAGATGCTGGCCCGCCATGCCGAGGAGGCAGCGGCGGCAGCCGCCCGGGAAGCGGAGGACGCGGCGCGCACGAAGGAGGCCGAGGCGGCCAGGAAGGCGGCGGAGCGCGCCCGCCCGCGCCCCAGCAACCGGCAGGGCGTGGGGGAGGCCATGGTCAAGTCCACGGTTCGGACCATGGGCACCACCATCGGCCGCGAGATCGCCCGCGGCCTGCTGGGCTCGCTGCTGGGCGGCAAGCGCCGCTGATCAGCCGCTGGACCGCGATGTGACCTTTCCCCGTCTCGCTCGTCTGATACAACGACGCATTGTTTTTCGCTCCCGATAAGGGCACACCCGCCGTGAGGCGGGGCCGCAAAGCCTGGAGTCTCCACGAGACCGTCCGGCTACCGAAGGAAGCGGTCAGTTCGCCGCCGGGAGCATGTCGCCGGATCATCCGGCACCACGCTCAGGAGGAATTTGCATGAAGAAGCTCGGACTTTTCACCGCACTGGCCCTGGCCGCCGTCGTCGCGACGGGCTGCCAGGACAGTACGGGCCCGCAGATGGACGGCAGGCTGTCCATCCTGCTGACGGACGCGCCAGGCGATTTCGCCGCCGCCGTCGTCACCATCGAGTCAGTCTACCTGCAGGGTGGCAGTGAGGACTCGGAGCAGGGCCGCCTGTACCTTACGGATGAAGCTGTCACCGTGAACCTGCTGGACCTGCAGAACGTCGCCATGGACCTGGTGGACGGGAAGGTCATCCCGGGCGGCACCTATCCGCAGCTGCGGATGGTCATCTCCGGCGGTTACGTCGAGGTCATCGAGGCCGAAGACGCGGAAGGCAACCCGACGCAGACGCGCATCTACGCGTCGTCGCCCGCGTACGCGGCCGCGCAGGGCGTGACCGCGCACGGCTCGCTGCAGATGCCGAGCTATGCGGAGAGCGGGCTCAAGATCAACATGCCCAACGGCGCACTGCGCGTGGACGGCGGTGAGCAGATCCTGCTGCTGGACTTCAATGTCGCGGAGAGCTTCGGCCAGCAGGCGGGCGCGTCCGGCATGTGGGTGATGACGCCTGTCATCCATGCCACGGACCTGCAGCTTACCGGCTCCGTGGAGTTCAGCCTCGCGCTGGGTGAGGACATCTCCCTGCCCGAGGGGTTCGAGCTGGGCGATTTCGCCGTCGTGCTGGACAGGAACGGGGACGAAATCACGGAGTCCTTCGTCGAGGTGGATGACGCGTTCAAGGTTCGCTTCAACTTCCTCGTCGGCGGCGAGTCCTACCCGGTCTCGCTGAAGGTGCCCGAAGGCCTGACGGTCAGCCTGGATCCAGCGTTCCCGGCGACAGTCGAGGCACCCAGCGGCAGCGCGTTGCAGATGGCGTTCACCATCACTGCAGTGACCGAAGACTGAACCGGTCGATGATGGTGGTGCGGCGGTCCCGGTGCTGTTCGGCCGGGGCCGCCGTTTTTTTGCGCCTTGCGCACCGCGTGGCATTGTCGGATATCTCCCGGTGACCACGCCGCCTGGCACGGGCAGGATGGCGGGCGACGAATGCGACAACCTCCGGCACCGCGGATACGCATGAACGTTATTGAGCGTTTTGACGTAATAGACCGGCGCATCACGCACTGGATGGCCCGGGCGGGAATTCCCATCCTGCGGGTGGCGCTGGGCGTCGTCTTCGTCTGGTTCGGCGCGCTCAAGCTGGTGCCAGGTCTCAGCCCTGCCGAGGACCTCGTCCGGGCGACGGTGCCCTGGATTCCCGGGTCGGTGTTCCTCCCCATCCTGGCCATCTGGGAAATCACCATCGGCCTCGGCTTCCTCACGGGCCGTGCCCTGCGCCTGACGATCCTGCTGCTCTACCTGCAGATGCCCGGCACCCTCGCCCCCATCGTGCTCCTGCCTGACCAGGTCTTCACTGTATTCCCGTTCGGGCTCACACTGGCAGGGCAGTACATTGTCAAGAACACCGTCCTCATCGCCGCCGCGCTGGTCATCGGGTCGACCGTCCGCGGCGGGTACCTCGTGGACGAGCCCGCCAGCAGGTATCCGCCGCGCAGCGGCGGCGACTGAGCCGATGACGCGGCCACCCAGCGCCGACCTGCCACCCGCAGCGCCATCAAGGCTCCGCCGCGATCTGGGGCTGCTCGACGCCGTCGGTGTGGGCTTTGGCGCCATCATCGGTGCGGGCATCTTCGTCGTCACCGGTGTTGCGGCCGGCATCGCCGGACCGGCGATGATCGCGGGACTCGTCTTCGCCGGCGCGGCCGCGACCTGCAACGCGCTCAGCTCCGCGCAACTCGCGGCAGAATACCCGCAGTCGGGCGGCACGTACGAGTACGGGTACCGGGTTCTCAGTCCATGGGCCGGGTACGTTGCGGGCTGGATGTTCCTCGCCAGCAAGATCTCCGCGGCCGGCGCCGTGGCCCTGGGGCTGGCGGCTTACGTGGATCCGTTGCTGCCGGGGCTGTCGCCGCGGGGCATCGCAGTCGCTGCCATCCTGTGCTTCACGGCGCTGAACTATTTCGGAGTGAAGCGGTCGAGCCGGGTCAACCTGATCATCGTCGCGGTGTCGCTGAGCTCGCTGCTGGTGTTCGTGGGCGCGGGTGTCCCGGCGTTCGACGCGTCCAACTTCCGGCCGTTCGCGCCGGCCGGCTGGCGCGGAGGGATGGAAGCGGCGGCCATCCTGTTCTTCGCGTATACCGGCTATGCGCGGATTGCCACGCTGGGGGAGGAGGTCCGGGAGCCGAGGCGGACCATACCCCGGGCGACGATCATCACCATCGTCAGCGCGCTGCTCCTGTACCTCGGGGTCGCGGTAATAGCTGTGGGCGCGGTGGGCGCGGACCGGCTGGCAGGCACGGGAGCGCCCCTGCGCGTCGCCGCCGATGCGTTGCCACTGTCCTGGGTGGCAACCGTGGTGTCCGTGGGCGGGGTGACCGCCATGCTGGGCGTAATACTGTCGCAGATCCTCGGCCTGTCCCGCATGGCGTTTGCCATGGCGGCCAGGCGGGACCTGCCCGCGATGCTGGACAAGGTCCACGCCAATTGGGGCGTCCCCGGGCGGGCGGTGCTTGTCATCGGCGTGATCGCCGCGGTCGTCGCCGCCACGGGCACCCTGCGCGGCGTCGCGTCAGCGGCATCGTTCACCATCCTCGTCTATTACGGCATCGCCAATGTGGCCGCCTTCAAAATGCCACGCGAAGCGAAGCTGTTCCCCGATGCGGTACCGATTGCGGGCGTCACGGCGTGTGCACTCCTTGCGCTGTCGCTGTCCCGGGGCGTGATTCTGACAGGACTGGCTGTGCTGGCAGCGGGCGTGCTGGTCCGCGTCCTGGCGCGGCACTTCGCCAGGCACCGGACCTAGGCGCAGCTCGGCTGCACGGGCGCCACCGCTTCCTCGTCCTCCGACAGATTACGAGGTTGGTTGGCGATGCTTCTCGATTCTGACCTCCACGGCGCCCGGCTCCGGCCGCACGCCGGCGCCACGCTGATCGGCCCATACGTAGGTCAGCACCGCACCGCCCAGCAGCACCATGGCCGAGTAATAGACCCAGATCATCACCAGCGCCAGCGACCCCGCCGCGCCATACGCCGTCCCGGGGTCCGAGCGGCCCAGGTAGTAGCCGATGGCGAACTTGCCGGCTATGAAGAGGACGGCCGTGACGACGGCGCCTACCGTCACGTCACGCCAGGCGAACCGGGCATCGGGCAGGACCCGGTACATCAGGGCGAAAAGGACGGTTGCGGCCGCGAAGTCCACTGCCAGGTGCAACGCGGCCAGCACCGGCTCGGAGAGCTCACCGGGAAGCAGCTGGCCGAGGAAATCGCCGAACGCGGCCAGTAATGTGCTCAGGGCCAGCGACACGAGTAGCAGGAACGCCACACTCAACACCATGGCAAACGACAGCAGCCGCTTCAGCAGGAAATTGCCGATGTCGCCCCGGGTCGGGTCCGGCTCCACCCGGAAGACACGATTCAGCGACGCCTGCAGCTGGGCGAACGCCGCGGTGGCGCCGAACAGCACAAGCACCACGCCAAGGACAGCGCCGAGGCCGCCGGCCGTGTCCGCCTCGCCCACGGCCTCGAGCATGCCGCTGATCTGCTCGGCCCCAGCCTGGCCCACCAGCCCGGAGAACTGAGCCTCTATGCGGGCAGCGGCTACTGCCGGGTCCAGCACCAGTCCAACTACCGTGAGCAGCAGGAAGAGCAGCGGCGGAAGCGAGAAGAAGGTGTAGAACGCCAGCGCCGCTGCCTGCTGCGGACAGTTGTCGCCCAGGAACTTGAAAAGTGACGCCTTTAAGAACTGGGTTACGCGCATGCCGCCTGCGCGGGCAAGCAGAGTGCCACGCCTTCAGTTTCGCCGCACCCATTACGTCCCGCCGGGTAGGCCCTTCCCCGGCTCGCCCGCTGACGAAGGACTCAGCGCCTCCGTTGCAGCCCAGTGATCTCGGGCGGCACGGCCTCAGGATCCGTCTCTGCTGCCGTGAGCCAGTCGTAATCGAAGTCCCACGCCTCGCCACCGAACAGCACGAACGCGCCGCCCGGAACGTCGCGCAGTTGATCGCATGGCGCCGCCTGTTGCTGCTGGCCAGGCGGCAGATTGTGGATCCAGACGCGGCACTGGCCCGCCGGCGGGTAGTGTCCCGGCGGCACAAAGAGCATTCGCCGGCCGGGGATGCGCACCGTACGGACAACCGTGTCGGACACCGCGAGGCGCAGCGTGTCTGTCACTGTCAGCCTTAGCGTGTCGGTCACCGTCAGGCGCAAGGTATCCACGCGGAGTACGGTGTCGGCGCGAACGATCGTCTCCGTAGTCGGTATCCGGACCGTATCTACGCGCACCATCGTGTCCACGCGAACGATCCTCTCCGTAGTCGGTATTCGGACCGTATCCACGCGCACCATCGTGTCCACGCGCACGATCGTCTCCGTGACAGGCACGCGGACCGTGTCCACTCGTGTCACGGTGTCCACCCGCACCACCCGCTCCACGGCCGGCACACGAACTGTGTCCACGCGAAGGATGGCCTCGGTGCGCACTACGGTGTCCGTCACCACTGTGCGCAGCGTATCCACCCGCAGCAGCGTGTCGATGCGCAGTATCGTGTCACGTGGGAGCCTTCCCTCTACCCACGCGGTGTCCACGCGCGTCACCGTGTCTACGCGCATGATGGAGTCGAAGTGGAAGGTGACCCTCACCTCGTCGCCCCGATGGATGGCGTACAGAGTGTCCGTGGCCGCGTACTGACCGGCCGGGTGGGGCACCACCACGAACGTGGAACTGCACGCAGCCGTGGCCACGAGCGTGAGCAACGCACATGCTAGTGTGCGACTACACAGGGATGACATCATCGTCACTCAGAGGTTGTTCCGGGAAGAGGAAGGATAGGCAGATAGCAGGCGGGATGGCAATGGTTTCGTCCTGACAGAAGGACGGGGGCGCCTGACGCAGGCGCCCCCGTCCGATCAGATCCTGAATCAGCCGCTCGGGCGGCTGATGGTGCGGAGTTCCCTAGACGTCCAGGTTCTTCACGTACCGCGCGTTCTCCTCGATGAACTTCCGGCGCGGCTCGACCTCATCACCCATGAGGGTCGTGAAGACCTGGTCGGCGTCCACGGCGTCTTCCAGCGTGACCTGGAGGATGGTCCGGGTCTCGGGGTCCATGGTCGTCTTCCACAGCTGTTCGGGGTTCATCTCGCCGAGACCCTTGTAGCGCTGGATGTTGATGTTGCGCTTGCCGTCCCCGTCCTTCATGCGCGTCATGAGCTGGTCCCGTTCCTCATCGGAGAAGGCGTAGTGCTCCTCCTTGCCGCGGGCCACGCGGTACAGCGGCGGCTGCGCGATGTAGACCATGCCCTCCTCGATGAGCTGCCGCATATGGCGGAAGAAGAAGGTGAGCAGCAGCGTGCGGATGTGGGCGCCGTCCACGTCGGCGTCCGTCATGATGATGATCTTGCCGTAGCGCGCGCTCTTCGTGCTGAACTCGTCCTCACCGATGCCGGTGCCCAGCGCGGCGATGATGGTGCGGATCTCCTCGTTGGACAGGATCTTGTCCAGCCGCGCACGCTCGACGTTCAGGATCTTGCCGCGCAGCGGCAGGATGGCCTGGTAGTTCCGGTCCCGGCCCTGCTTCGCGCTACCGCCGGCGGAGTCACCCTCCACCAGGTAGATCTCGCACATGGCGGGGTCCGTGATGGAGCAGTCGGCCAGCTTGCCGGGCAGGACCATGCCCTCCAGCGCGTTCTTGCGACGGACCAGCTCCCGCGCCTTCCGCGCCGCCAGCCGCGCCCGCGCCGCCTGCAGCGCCTTCTCGATGATGGTCTTGGCAACGGCCGGGTTCTCCTCCAGGAACGTGGCCAGCTTGTCGTTGACCACGGACTCGACGGCGCCTCTCACCTCCGAGTTGCCCAGCTTCGTCTTCGTCTGACCCTCGAACTGGGGCTCCTTCACCTTCACTGACAGCACGCATGTCAGGCCCTCACGGATGTCCTCGCCAGACAGTGAGTCCAGGTCCTTCTTGAGGAAGTTGCCCTTGCGCGCATAGTCATTGAGGGTACGCGTCAGCGCGGCCTTGAAGCCGGTGAGGTGCGAACCGCCCTCATGCGTGTTGATGTTGTTGACGAAGGTGAACGTGTTCTCGTTGTAGCCTTCGTCGTACTGGAGGGCAACCTGGATCTCCGCCTCCTCACGCTCCGCCTCGATGAACACGACCTTCTGGTGCAGCGGCTTGCGCGTGCCGCGCAGGAACTCGACGAACTCGACGATGCCGCCCTTGTAGTGGAATACCTCGGCTTTCGGCGCCTCAGGGCGCTCGTCCGCCAGCGAGATCTGCAGGCCGGCGTTCAGGAACGCCATCTCCCGGAGGCGGTTGGCCAGCGTGTCGTAGCTGAACCGCAGTTCAGTGAAGATCTGCGGATCCGGCTTGAAGTGGACGGTGGTGCCCGTCTCCTTCGACTTGCCGGTCACCGTCAGTTCAGACTGCTTGTCGCCGCGGATGTAGTGCTGCTCGTAGATCTTGCCGTCGCGGCGAACCTCGACGCGCAGCCGCTCCGAAAGCGCGTTCACCACCGACACACCGACGCCGTGCAGGCCGCCGGACACCTTGTAGGAGTCCTTGTCGAACTTGCCACCCGCGTGGAGCATCGTGAGGGCCACTTCCACCGCGGGCTTGTTCTCGCCGGGGTGCATGTCCACGGGGATCCCACGGCCGTCGTCCACGACGGTGATGGAGTCGTCCTCGTGGATGGTGACCTCGATGTGGGTGCAGTAGCCGGCGAGAGCCTCGTCCACGGAGTTGTCGACGACCTCGTAGACGAGGTGGTGCAGGCCGCGCGCGCTGGTGGAGCCGATGTACATGCCGGGCCGCTTGCGCACGGCCTCCAGCCCCTTCAGCACGGTGATCTGACCGGCCGAATAGTCCTTCTTCTGCGACTCGTTCTTCGCCATTGTGCTCCCGTTGTCGATGCTCGCCGTCGGCGAGGTGTACTCCAGCCCTCTTACTACCCCCGGAAAGGCGCGTGGTTGCGCCGGATCCTGTGACTCAGGACAATCCGCAGCCCGCCTGAAGGCCAGGGCTGCCGCCCGCCCTTCAGCACCGCAGGACCGGCCAGCGGCCCGGCCTGTTCACGTGCTCCGCCTGCCGCGCCGCCGGGCTCGTGGTTCCGGCGGTTCCGGCGCGTCCTCGTCGCCGGTCATGACGAAACGGATCCGCTGGATCCGGCCCCTGTCCCGGCCGTCGTTGATGCGCTGCAGGATGTCCCGCTCCATGAGCCGCAGTTCCATGAGCCAGCCGCTGGTGCGGACGGCCACCAGCAGCGTGCCCCGTGACACACGTACCGGGACCGTCACCGCCGCAATGGCCGCCCCGACACGCTCCTCCCACTCCGGCACGACGTTGGCCTCCTCGATGCGCTCCTCGAGGCCGCTGTCACGCAGGTACTCCTGCAGAGCGTCGCCCAGCTTCTCCGGCCTGTTCTTCATGTGCCGGCCCTCACGCATCCACGTGTCCCGCGGCGATGCGCCAGCGCGCCAGCGGCGCCACCACGCTGTCAGCCACAAGGCCGTCCAGCAGCACGTCCGACTCCTTCGGCGCCGTCAGGATGACCTGACCGTGGGCCGCGCTGCCCAGCAACTCCAGGATCCGGCGGGACCGCCCGGCGTCCAGTTCCGCAAAGACGTCGTCCAGCAGCAGCAGCGGCTGGACGCCCCGGGCCCGCCGCACCGTCTCGGCTTCCACCATGCGCAACGCGATGGCCCCCGTTCGCACCTGGCCGCCTGACCCGAACTGGCGCAGGTCCACCGGGCCGTCCGCCGTCTGCATGACGAGCGACAGGTCGTCCCGGTGCGGTCCGGCCAGCGACATGCACCGCTCCAGCTCCCGCGACGCCACTCGTTCCAGCCGCGCGGCGAACGCTGCCGCGGCCGCGGTCTCGGACACGTCGTCGCCGGTGGCGACATCGCCGTCGTAACCCATGTCTGCGCCGGCACCGCCGCCGATGGCGGCATACAGCGCGGCATAACGTTCCGCGTAGTCCCGCACCCACGCCGCCCGGTCGGCGATGATGCGCGCGCCGCTCTGCACCAGCACCTCGTCCCACGGCGCCAGCGCCGCGGCGTCGGCCCGGCCGTCCCGCAACACCGCGTTCCGCTGGCGCAGCACGTGCCTGTACCGCTGCAGCGCCTCCAGGTACCCGCGGCTGTTCAGGGACAGCACGATGTCCAGGAACCGACGTCG
>DATHVP010000061.1:0-2129 GCA_035461245.1 Longimicrobiales bacterium
TCACAGACCCCGCGTTGACCTGAAGCAGCGCGCCGCTGTCCCGCCACAGCCCCGGCAGGTCCGGACGATTGCGGAGGCCCGCATATCGCTCCGGATGCGCCAGAACCGGCACCACGCCGCTGTCGCGGAGCCGCCGGAGCACGCTGTCGGAGTTCGGTGGTACCGTCATGCCGGCGAACTCGACCAGCACGAAGTCCCCGCCATTCAGCCTGAGCCGCGGGTCCGATACGTCCAGGTCGGGGCTGTCCAGCGCAATCTCCGCACCTCGCATGACCCGCACGCCCCCATGTCGGGCCGCCACACTCTCCAGCCGGGCCCAGCCACTGTCCACGTCGCGCAGCCAGTCGGCGATGCCCGGCCGCAGCGTCAGCCAGCCGGAGACGTGGGGGGTTGCGACGAGGGCGCTGACACCCTGCGCCACCAGCGCCACCAGCGCCGCCTCCGACTCCGCCTCGTCCGTGGCCCCGTCGTCAACCCCGGGGATCAGGTGGTTGTGAAAGTCGCAACGCCCACTCACTCCGGTTCTTCCGCATCCAGGACCCGCAGGCTGGACACGTCCACGTCCAGTTCCATCGCCTGGCCGATCGCCTCGAGACCCACGAGCACGCGCCGCCGCTTGTGCTGTTCCACCACCACGGCGCGGATCCCGGCAAACGGACCGTCGATGATCTCCACCTTCTGGCCCGCACCGAGGTACGGCGTCGGCGACGGCACCTCGGCACCGCCCTCCAGCGCCCGGATCAGGCGACGCACGTTCTCGATGTCTTCCTCCGCCACCAGCACCGGCCGGTTCCCCGCTCGCACCACGCTCGCAATCCCCGGCACGGCCAGGATCTCGTGCAGCTGCGCCAGCGCCGCCCGGCAGAACACGTATGACGGGAAGGCCGGCTCGCTGATCTGCTTGCGGCGGTCCTTCCACTGGCTCGTCCTGACCAGCAACGGCAGGAACACCTCGAAGCCGCGTTCCTCGAGCACCGCGGCTGCGCGCTTCTCATGCCGGCCGCGCGTATAGCACGCAAACCAGCCGGCGGCCGGGCCGGTATCGTTCATCGCTCCATTGAACATCAGAACCGGTAACTCACAGCCGAGTGCAGCTGGTGGGTGCGCCAGTCCGCACCCCCCTCGTACGAGGCCCAGACGCGCAGGCCCCAACCCGCCCGACCGTCGGCCTCCACTGCCAGGCTGCCCCCATGGCTCGTCCCCTCCCGCTCGGGAGCGTACAGGTTGTACGTGCGGCGCTGGCGCGTGAAGCCGGTCACTGCCACCAGCGTCGACCGTTCGGGCGCGTTGAAGCCGACGCGCACCAGCGTCTCCTCCCCGTGGCCGCCCAGCGGATGGCCGAACAGCCGACCATCGTCCGACCACGACCCGCCGAAATCGCTGTTCCGGTACCACGCCCGCAGGTTGCCCTCACTGCCGGCACTGAAACGTGTGTGCTCCATTGTAACCGACACATGCGACAGGCCCGGGACCGCGGCGACGTCGAATCCCGCCACGATGCCGGGCGCCTCCTTGATCGCTCCCGCCATGTCGTCCGCGCCGAACTCGAGCAGCAGCTCCAGCGGCAGTACCCGCTCCACCGGCGGGCGATACCGGATGACGCCCGACAGCACCTGGTTCTCGAAGGCGCTGCGAGCCCCATCCGCGTCGGTCCCATACTCACCGATGAGGACGCCGATCAGGCGCCGCAGCGTCACGGGTCGATCGGTCCCGCCGAAGATCGCACCCCGGTTCAGGCCCAGCGTGAACCGGCGGCTGAAGGGCGTCCCGATCAGGCGCCCCATCACGACCCAGGGCGCCTCCACGTCGCCGGCTCGCTCAGTCCGCCCGATGGCGATCTCGATGCGGTCCGGCCCCAGCACGCGCAGGAACGAGGGGAAGTGAAAGGGCTCGCGGGTCGCGATCCCGAAGCCCGTCACAGCGCCCGCGGCGCGGTGGAGGTGAGGTGCGCCGTGCCAGCCGCTCCCGGTCGTCACGCCACCGGAGCGGCCGACGCCGTAGTGCAGGCGCTGGCGCCCCACCCATGCGTCGAACGGGCCGAGCGCGGCACCCACCGTGGCCAGGGGAATGACCAGGTGATCGCCGGCCGACGCTGCACTGAGGCTCCACGCCAGTCCGAATGGAAGCGG
>DATHVP010000062.1:0-77688 GCA_035461245.1 Longimicrobiales bacterium
GGTGCGCGCGCCAGATTGTCGACCCTGCGGCAGAATCTGACGGAATTATGCTGCGAAACTGCCGCAGAGTCGACAAAGTAGCCGGACGGGCATCTGGATTGTCGAGGCTGCGGCAGCGAAGTCGCCCGTGGGCGAAGTATGGCCCGCCGAGGAGCAGACCGAGGGTGCCCGCGGCCGCAATCCGCCGAGAGGGCTATATCGGAGGCGGAGTTGGAGCCCCAGGACGGCGAAGCGCACCATCACCCCGCGCCGCACAGCGGCGCCACCTCACCCCGCGCGAGCAACGCGAGCGCCCCATACTCCGCGCCGCGTCCGCGGCGCACCTCAGCGGCGCCCGTCGAAGAACAGCCGGCCGTTCACGTCCTCGCTGGCATAGACGTGCCTGTACAGTTCCTCGGGCCCGGGCTCCGGCGAGTTGTCGGCGAACTCGGCGGCGTCATCCACTTCCTCGTGGACACGCTTGTCCATGGCCTGGAGCTCCTCCTCCGTCAGCAGCTCGGCCTCCTGCAGCTGGTCGATGAAGCGACGGATGGGGTCCTTCTCCTTGTGCTCCTCCACCTCCTCCTTGGTCCGGTACACGCCGTGGACGGGGTCGGACATGGAGTGGCCCATGAAGCGGTAGCAGCGGGCCTCGATGAGGGTGGGCGTCTTCTCGGTGCGGGCCCGGTCCACGGCCTCCTTGACGATCTTGCGCATGTGCAGGACGTCCATGCCGTCGGCCACGGCGGCCGGCATGTCGTAGGCGGTGGCCTTCTGGGAGATGTCGTAGAGGGACGACGCCCGTTCCCAGGCGGTGCCCATGCCGAAGCGGTTGTTCTCGACGATGAAGATGACGGGCAGCTTCCAGAGGGCCGCCATGTTCAGCGACTCGTGGAACGCGCCCTGGTTCACCGCGGCCTCGCCCATGAAGCAGATGCAGACCCGGTCCTCGCCCCGGTACTTGATGGCCCAGCCGAAGCCGGTGGCCATGGGGATCTGGCCGCCGACGATGCCCCAGCCGCCCATGAAGTTGACGTCGGCGCCGTAGAGGTGCATGGAGCCGCCCTTGCCGCCGGCGCAGCCGTCAATGCGGCCGTACAGCTCGGCCATGACGGCCCGGGGCGTCACGCCCTTGGCCAGCGCCTGGACGTGCTCCCGGTAGGCGCTGATGACGTAGTCGTCGTTGGTCAGCGGCTCGAAGGCGCCGACGGTGACGGCCTCCTGGCCGATGTAGAGGTGGCAGAAGCCGCCGATCTTGCCGATGGCGTACGCCTCCGCCGTCTTCTCCTCGAAGCGCCGGCCCATGAGCATCTGGTACAGCATCTCGTGGAGCCGTTCCTTTGGGATGCCGTCCAGCCCGTTTTCCGTAGGGATGCCGGTGTCCGGATGGTCGTGAGACAGCCATTCGTCCCTGCCGACGTCGGCGGCCTTTCCTGCGCTGGCCTTTCCTGCGCTGGCCTTGCCTTCGCCGGCGGCCTTGCGTTCGCTGGCGGCGCTGGCGTCATTGCCGCTGCCGCCGTGGCCGTTGGACGACGGCTGCTTCTCCTCGGACCCGGGCTTCCCGGTGGACTTCGTCTTTGCCATGCCTTCTCCCGTACCCCTCAGACGGCGGCCCGGCGGGCTTCGATCTGCACCAGCCCGGGCGCCGTGTTGCCGTTGTCCATGTCCGGGCCCACCACCTCGGCGGGGGCCGGAATGTCCGCTTCCAGGATTTCCCGGATCTCGCCGGCCTCGCCGGCAGTCACCGTCCGGGCCTGCTTCTCGGCGTGGTAGCTGGACCGCACCAGCGGTCCGGACTCCACGTGCCGGAAGCCCAGTTCCTCCTCGCCGATGCGCTTCCACTCGGCGAACTCCGCCGGCGTGACCCAGCGGGCCACCGCCGTGTGGTGGACCGTCGGGCGCAGGTACTGGCCGATGGTGACGATGTCCACCGACGCCTTGCGCAGGTCCACCAGCGCCTGGTGGATCTCATCCTGGGCCTCGCCCATGCCCAGGATGATGCCGGACTTGGTCAGCATCGTCGGGTCCATGGCCTTGGCCGCGCCCAGCAGCGAGATGCTCCGCCAGTACCGGCCGCCCGGCCGGGCCCACGGATGCAGCCGCTCCACCGTTTCCAGGTTGTGGTTCAGGATGTCCGGCTTCGCCTCCATCACCATGCGCAGCGCAGGCTCGTCACCCTTGAAGTCCGGGATGAGCACCTCGATGGTCATGGTGGGACGTCGCTCACGGCACAGGCGGATGGTCTCCGCGAAGATGGCCGCGCCGCCGTCCTCCAGCTCGTCCCGGTTCACGCTGGTGATGACGACGTGCTCCAGCTCCATCACCTCCACCGAGTCCGCCACCCGCCGGGGCTCGTCCCAGTCCAGCTCCGTGGGCATGCCATGGGCGATGGCGCAGTACTTACACGCCCGCGTGCACACGTCGCCCAGGATCAGGAACGTGGCCGTGCCCGCCTCCCAGCACTCGCCGATGTTCGGGCAGCCCGCTTCCTCGCACACCGAGTGCAGCCGCTCCGTACGGAGCATCTTCTTCAGCCGCAGGTAGTTCCGCCCGCCCGGTGAGCGGACCTTCAGCCAGTCGGGCTTGCGCGTCCCCAGCGGCAGCGCCTCGCCGTCCAGGATAGGCAGCTTCGCCGTCCCCTTCGACTTGACGACCCCCGTGTCCTTGCCCTTCGGCCGGTAGCCCCGGCCTGTATCTTCAGCGCTCATGCGCTCCTCACCCGTTCCAGGGTCCGGTCAACAGCCGTGCAAGGTACCACGACCCCGGGACCGCGGCAATTCCGGGCGTTCCCTCCGTACGGTACCGTATGTCCGCGGTGCTGGCGGCTTCGCCCCCGTTTCCCGCGGCAAGTCCGCCAATCGCCACGTGGCGGCGCCGGCTCCTGGCCCCCGAGCCGCGGAAAGCGCGGCAAACCCGCCTGGCGCGGCGGCTGTTCTGGCGCGACCCACCCGCCCGTGGCGCCGTAGCCGCGGAAACCGCGGCAAATCCGCCACCCGCCGGGGCGGCGGGACGTCACGAACGGCTACGCCGCTGCCGCGTTCCGGCGCAGCCCCGTCCGGGACTGCAGGCCTTGGAGAGATTACGCCTGCCGGTCCACGTCGTATTCCAGCAGGACCATGCCGCCGGGGTAGGCGGTGTGGCCGGTGAGGGTCAGGCCCTGTCGCATGGCGGGGGCCGGCAGAAAGGGCACACCGCCGCCCAGAAGGATGGGCAGGATGGCGGGCTCCACGGTGTCCACGAGCCCCCATTCCAGCATCTGCGCGAATAGACGGCCGCCGCCGTAGAGCCAGATGTCGCTGCCATCTGCGCCTTCCCCGCCGGTGCCCGCCCTCAGTTCGCGGATCCTTTCCTCGAGGCTGGCGCCCGCCACCTCGACGTCCGGGTGATCCTCCTGCCGCAGCGTCGTTGACGCGACGATGACGTGCTTGCCGCGAAAGTTCTCTCTGAAGCCCTGCACCTTCTCCCAGGTTCGGCGGCCCATAAGGAGGGTGTCGAACTGGGCGTAGAGTGCCTTGAAGTCGAACGTGGGCTCCGGCGGGATCCAGTCGAAGTCGTCGTCGGGCCCGGCAATGAACCCGTCCAGGCTGCACGCCACCTGGTAGCGCACCCGTTTCATCGGTCCTTCGCCAGCATGGTCCGCAGCGCCGGCTCCAGCTTTGGCTGGCGGAACTCGTAGCCCGCGTCCAGCAGCCGCCGGGGGACCAGTCTGGCGCCGCCCAGCAGGATCTCGTCGCCCATGCCGCCCGGTGCCAGTCGGGTGGCGAACTTCGGTATGCTCAGCAGCGACGGCCGCCCGAGGGCGCCGGCCAGCGCGCGGGTGAACTCATCGTTGGACACGGGATCGGGCGCCACGAAATTGACGGGCCCACTGATCTCCGGCCGCTCCAGCAGGTGCAGGATGGCCGGCGGGATATCCTCCAGCGCGATCCACGGCCACATCTGCCGGCCGCTGCCGAAGCTGGCGGCGAGACCGAGGCGGAAGATGGGGATGAGCGTGCCGAGCATGCCGCCGTCGGGGGAGAGCACGTTGCCGAACCGCATGTGGACCACGCGGATGCCCGCCTCCTCCGCAGCGCGGGTGGACGCTTCCCACTCCCGGCCGACGTCGGCCAGGAACCCGGTGCCGGGGGGCACGGACTCGTCAATCTCCCGGTCCGGCGGGTGGGCGCCGTAAATATTCATTCCGGAGGCCGAGAAGAGTGCCCGCGGCTTCTCCTTCAGCCCCGCCAGTGTCCGCGCCAGCAGCGTGGTGCCCTTGACGCGGCTCTCCCGGATGCGCCGCTTCTTCGCCGGCGTCCACACGCCCGCAATGCTTTCACCAGCCAGGTGGATGACGACGTCGTGACCTTCCAGGCCATCGGCTTCGATGATCCCTCGTTCCGGATGCCACACCACCGCCCGCTCACCGTGTCCCACGGACCCCAGGGACCGGGTAACCGGCGTGACCTGGTGGCCGCCGGCCCGGAATTTCTCTGCAATAGCACTGCCCACGAGGCCGGTGGCCCCGGTGATCGCTACGCGCATGATGCCTCACCTGGGTTCAGGTCAGAAACGTCTCGATGCCGCAAGCGCGACGGGTGCCGCAGCGGACCCATGGCCGCCGCGACACCCGTGCACAACCTGCGCCGCCCGGGACTCCTGCCCCGGGCCGGAAGCTACTGGCGCCAGATGCTCTCCGGGCCCCAGGTCTGGTAGTAGCGGTTCCGGTCATTGGTGTTGAACGGCACCACCTCCATGAGGGGCATCGGCTGCTGCCGCACCACGCGCATCATGGGGATACGCTGCCCCTGCTGCTGCGCGCCCTGCCCGCCGCCACCGCCGCCGCCCGGGCCGCCGGGCCCGTCGCGCACCACCAGCATGTGGTCCGTCCAGCCCCAGGTGATGAGGTTGTCGTCCGTCTCGGGCTCCATGATGTAGGAGATGAGGTTGCCCCGGGACTGCGCCGTGGAGATGTAGTAGGATCCCGCCGGCACCTCGATGGTCTCCGTCGTCTTCGTCACGTCGGACACGGACTTGAGATAGTGGCCCTGGAAGTACTCGTCCCGGTTCACGCGGCCCGCCCGGTAGACCTCCACCTCCACCGACGCCGGCTGGTAGAAGCGGTGCACGATCATGCCGTGGTCCAGCAGGATGGGCAGCACCTTCGCCATGGCCGGCGGCAGGATGTAGCCCAGCGCCCTGGGCGTGGTGCGCGTGATGTTGTAGCTCAGGTAGATGGGACGCGTCTCCAGACGGTAACCGCCGTCGCCGTCGGACACCCAGACAGGCTCGTTGCCCCGGGACACCAGCTCGTAGTCGAGGACGATCTGGTCGTCATTGCTGAACGTGGCGCCGTTGCGGATGGCCCGCTGCCGGGAGGCGGTGGTCAGCGCCCGGATCTCGTTGCGGCGCTCCGCCGCGACCTGGAGCACAGCCCGCTTGGAGAGGACGCTGCCACGCACCTGGTGGTAGTAGCGCTCCTCCTGCGGGATGGCCTCCACCCGGCTGCCATTGTCACGCACGCGGAACGCGTTGTTCGGCGTCTCGAAGAGCAGGCCGATGCTGTTCACCATGCCCGTGTAGACGTGGTGCTTCCGCGGCTCCACCGACGTGGAGCCCCACGCCGGCTGGCCATTGACGTTCTGCGGCCCCGAATAGTCAAAACCGTCGTAGTCCTCCGCCCGCAGCGCCGCGCGCATGGCGGGGAAGATGTGCTCGTACGGGAACGCCCGCAGCGCCGCGTCCGCCGCAGGGTTCAGCGTGCCCTGCCACGTCATGGTGTAGGGGGCCGCGCCACCGTGATGCGTGTCAATGTGGATGTCCGGCGTCCACTCGTTCATCACCTGCGTCACCAGCGCCCGAATCTCCTGCGACTCGAGCTTGACGTAGTCCCGGTTCATGTCGAAGCCCTCCTCATTCGTACGACGGCGGACCTCGCCGCCATCCGGATTGATGAGGGGGATGATGAGGACGATGACGTCGTCCAGGATGTGACGGAGATCGCCAGCCACCAGGTCACGAGCCACGATCTGGCTGGACTCCTTGCCGCTGGTCTCGCCGCCGTGCACCGCGTTGGCGATGAGCACGATCGTCTTGCCGCTGCGGATGGCGTCCTGCGGCGTCAGGATCGGCTCGTTCGAGATGGTGACCAGGGTGAACTCGCGGTCCAGGAGCGTCTGGGTCAGTGGCCGGATGCTGACCTCCGGACTGATGCGCGCGAGCTCGTACCAGAACTCCATGAGCGGCACGAACGGCGTCGGACCGGCGCGGAAGTTGTTCTGCTCCTGCCACGTCTGCGGCATCTGCTGCGCCTCGGCCTGGGGCGCAACGGCCAGCCCGGCGGCGAGGGTCAGCGCCAGCGCCGTAAGGACAGGCCTGCGGAAACGGTGCATCACGGCGGCATCCTCCTGAAAGCGGTGTGTGGCCTGATGGTTCGACCGGCGGTTGGACTGCGGCCGCGGGGCGCGGCAGCCGACGCCATCAGGCGGTGGAATCCGGGGCTGAAACTCGGACGGACAGGGCCCGCTGTCAATGTATACAGACGAACCGGGATCGGGATCGGGATCGTAAACGTACGACGTAAACGTCAACGAAAAGGGACCGGAGGTCAGCTCCGGGTCGTGACGGCGATGACGCCGCCGACGTGGCCGGTGCCCCAGCGGGTCGTGGCGTCGGCGGGGGAGATGAACTCGATGCGCTCAACCAGGCTGGAGGGGATGCCCCTGAGCTCGGCTATGCCGCCGCGGCGCATGCCGTCCACGTAGACGAGGGGGTACGACGCGCTGGGGTCGGACAGGGACGTGGCGCCGCGGGCCTGCAGCATGTGCGGCCGAAGGCGCTGCACGGCCTCGTACGCGGACACGTTCTCAAGGGTCGTCATCTCCTCGGCGGTGATGACGTTGCGATCAGCGGCGGGGCTGCGCCGGGTCGTTCCCGTACACCCTGCAATGATCAGGGCGACAAATGCGACGGATACGACGACACAGCGGCCCATGGCCCCTCCTCGTCAGCGCACCCGTTCCAGGGTGGCGTCGTTGTGTGTCTCCCGGGCGTGCTGCTGCGCCGCCTCGTTGCGGGCGGACGCGGCGTACTCGTCCTTCAGCCGCTGGAGCATCTCCTCGCGCCGGCGGTAGAGCCGCTTTGGCTCCCGCGGCTCGTGCCGTGACAGCGCGTACGCGGTCAGCAGCGGCAGCGCGATGGTTGAATCCGTGTAGCAGACGACGGCGTCCGGCAACCGGTCCGGGTCCACCTTCCCCCAGCTCACGGCCTCCGCCGGCGTGGCGCCGGACAGGCCGCCGGTATCCGGGCGGGCATCGGTGAACTGGAGGAAGTAGTCGTGCCCCTTCTCCTCGATACCCAGCACTTCCTGGATCTGCGGCTCCGTCTGGAGGGCGAAGTTCTTGGGCGAGCCGCCGCCGAAGATGACGATGGAGCTCTTGCCGCCGCCGCGCTTGCAGTCCAGTACGATGGACGCCGTCTCGTTCACGTCGGCGTTCACGTCGTACTGGAGCTTCAGCCCCTGGAGCTGGCCGGCGGCCACGTTCATGCCGATGGACGAGTCGCCCGGCGACGACGTGTAGACGGGGACGTCATACTCGTAACACGTCGCCAGCAACGACTGCCCTTTCTGGCCCAGCGCCTTCTGCCGCTCGGCAATGTACTTGCCGCACAGCCAGTGGAACTCCGCCGTGGACATGCTCCGCTGGAACTCGTCCTCCCGGATGATGCGCCGGAAGAACGCGTCCGTGTCCAGCAGCACCGAGTAGTCGAAGAAGATGTCGTAGATGCGGACGACCTCCTCTTCCCGGAGCTGCACGTCGGACACATGGGGATTGCCCTGGTGCATCTCGAGACCGAGGCCGAAGTGCGTGTCGTGGTACAGGTTCGCGCCGGTGGAGATGATCCAGTCAATGAAGCCCGCCTCGATGAGGGGGATCAGGCTGCTCATGCCCAGCCCCGCAGGCGTCAGTGCGCCGGTGAGGGTGACGCCGATGGTGACGTCGTCGTCCAGCATCCGTTCCGTGAACAGCCGGCAACCATCCCGGAGGCGGCCGCCGTTGTACGACAGGAACGCGGTGTCCACCAGGTCGGCTGCGCTGATGCCGCCAGTTACCGGGTCGGGCGCGATCTTCGCCCCCTTCAGGTATCGGCTCTTGCCCATGTCCTCAGAATCTCCTGTCTGCCTTCATGCCGCCTGCCCGCATGGCCTCGGACTCCTGCTGTGCCTTCGCGCAATTCGCTTCGTAGCAGCTGATAATGACGTCCACCGCCTCCTGGGGCGAGTCCGTGAGGACCAGCAGGTCCATGTCTGCCGGGTGGATCTTGCCATCGGTGAGCATGGTGTCATGCAGCCAGTCCAGCAGGCCCTGCCAGTACTCGGTGCCGAACAGGACCACCGGGAAGTTCCTGACCTTGCCCGTCTGGATGAGCGTCAGCGACTCGAACAGTTCGTCCATGGTCCCGAAGCCGCCGGGGAAGATGATGAAGCCTTCGGCGTACTTCACGAACATGGTCTTGCGCACGAAGAAATAGCGGAAGTTTACCGCCGTCCGCACGTACGCATTCATGCCCTGCTCGAAGGGCAACTCGATGTTGCAGCCCACGGACCGGCCTCCGGCCTCCACCGCGCCCTTGTTCGCCGCTTCCATGATGCCCGGTCCGCCGCCCGTGATGACGGCAAAGCCGGCGTCGCTGAGCCGTCGTGCCGTATCCATGGCCGCCTGGTAGTACCGGTCATCCGGCTTCGTCCGTGCACTGCCGAATATGCTGACGCCGGGCCCGATCCGGGCCAGCGTGTCAAATCCCTCCACGAACTCGCCCATGATGCGGAAGACCCGCCACGAGTCGGTCGTGTCCGTCGGTCGGTGCAGCCACGTCTGCTCCCGGGACAGCAGCCGCTCGTCCTCCGTTTCCTGACCCGGCTCATGCTGGAACTCCGCCACCGGCACCGGCGGCTGCTCCGGTGGCGGCGACGGCGTGACTTCGTCGTTGTCGCGTTCGCTCATGTATATCCTCCCTGCCGCAACATACCCGTTCCGCGCCAGCCGCCGCAAAGCGCGGACCGGCCGCGGACCCCGGTGGACCGGGTGCCGGACAGGGCTGACGGTGACTACCCGAGCACTCCAGCGCGCACCGGGCACCGTTGCGGCACATCGCCGCCCCTGACACTATTCCCCTCATGAAATGCGCGAACTGCGGTACCGAGTCCAAGGGCAATTTCTGCCCCTCCTGCGGCGCCAGCATGCGCGCCGCCAACTGCGCCGGGTGCGGCTCGAAGCTGGTCCCCGGGGCCCGCTTCTGCACCTCCTGCGGAACCGAGGCCGGCACCAGCGGTGGCGGCTCCTCGAGGCGCGGCGGCAGCGGGAGCCAGACCGCCGACAGCGGATCCAGCAACCTGCCGTGGTATATCGCCGGCGCAGTGCTGCTGGTGCTGCTGTTCGTGCTCATCACGCCCATGATCATGGGCGAGGACAATCGCGTGCCGGACCGTGGCACCGCCACGTTCAATGGCCAGGCCGGACCGGGCGGGCTCGCGCCCCTGACGGGAACGCCGAGGGAACAGGCGGACCGCCTTTTCAACCGCGTCATGGCCGCCCGCGAGCAGGGCAACATGCCGGAAGCCCTCCAGTTCGCGCCCATGGGCGTGCAGGCGTACCAGATGGCGGAGCCCCTGGACGACGATGGTCTCTACCACCTGGCCACGCTCCAGAACACCGCGTCCGACTTCAACGGCGCGCTCCAGACCGCGGAACGCATCCTGAGCCGCAACCCGGACCACCTGCTGGGCCTGGCCTCCGCCGCCGAGGCCGCCGAAGGCGCTGGTGACACCGCCGCCGCCCGCCAGTACCACCAGCGGCTGCTGGACGCCTACGAGACGGAAATCGGCCGCAACCTGCCTGAGTACATGGACCACGCCCGCATCCTGCCCGAGTACCGGCAGGCGGCGCAGCGGGCCGTGGCGCAGGGCGGCTGATCCCGCGTTGCCGGGCGGCCCAGCGGCCGCCCGGCAACCGCTGCCTCGCATGAGCCCGGCACCGTCGCCGAAGTACTTCGCCGGGGCTCCGTGCGCGTGCCTCAGCCCACCGGCACCTCCACCCGGAACGCCATGACGCGCTGCACGCCGAAGTCATCCGTGGCCACGAGGTAGAGCCGGTCATTCCGCACCCGCGGCCTGACCCACTGCATCCGCTCCACGCCGGTGGCCACACGACCCAGGCGCCGGCCGTCGGCGTCGAACACGTCGAACTCCGTCAGGCCCTCCGCGTCCAGCAGTTCCACCCAGAGGTTGCCGTAGCTGTCCGTGGTCATGGCGCGGAACACCGGCTTGGTCCGGGGCAGCGCACTCCGATCTATCCGCCCGCCCATCTCCCGGAACCGCTGCACGCCGGCGGTGGCCTCCCACTCGTCGAGTTCCGCCGACTGCACCGGCAGCGGTTCGGCGGGCGCGATGATCTCCCGGAGCGTGTCCCCCTCGAGGGTGAGGTGCAGCAGCCGGTAGTCGTCGGAGAAGCCGTACCAGATGGAGCCGTCGTCGTTCAGGTGCCAGACCGGGCCCGGCGCGAACGGCGCGGCCATGGACATGCCGCCCCGGTCCGTCTGCACCGACAGCGACGGGTACGGGGACTGGCCCGGCCCCGGGAACGGCGAGGCCACCGTATCGGAGTGGGTGATGGCGTCGCCCACGTGCATGACAAAGAACGACGGCGAGTAGTCGTCGGCGCCACGATAGACGGAGCCGGCCTCGATGAAGCGCCGGTCGTGCACGCCGCCGTTGGTGATCCAGCCGAAGAAGTTCAGCGGGCGCTGCATGGTGCGCACGAAGTCGCCGTCCCGGGTGAGCACGGTGAAGCGGTTGCCCTGCGCGTCGGCGACGATGAGCGTGTCCGGCGCCAGCCATTCCAGGCCGTTCGCCGCCGAGTACTCGCCCGGGCCCTGCCCGGAGCGGCCCACGGTGCGCACGTGCGCGCCCGAGGCGTCGAAGATGCGCAGCTCATTGGCCTGCCGGTCCAGCACGTAGATGCGGCCGTCGTCGCTCACGACCATGCCTGAGATGCTGTTGAACGCGTCGGGCCCGTCGCCGTCCAGCCGCCCGATGTTCAGTTCCGGCGTCAGCCGCCACTCCTCGCCGGCGCGCCACAGGCCCTGCTCGCTGTTGGTGATGCGGATGACGCCGTTGGGCAGCGTCTCCACCGAGCCGTCCCAGCTCTGCTGCCCGTCGCCGAATGCGCAGCCGCCAGCCGCGGCCGAAGCCAGCAGGAGCAGGATCATGGTACGTCCCATGGCGTGCCTCCTCGTGTGATTTCCCGTACCCGTGTGGCCTCCCGTACCCGTGTGGCCGGCCTATTGCCTGCCGGCTGCATCCGGCACGACAGCGCCGTGCCCGCTGCGCCGGGGGTCGGCGGCGGCCTCCACCCAGCCGTCACCGATGAGCACCGCCGCGCCGTAGCCCATGCGCAGCTCCCCCAGCAGCGAGATGGGCTGGAACGCGTGGCCCATGGCCTCGAGTTCGCGAATGACTGACGGCGCGAAGCCCTGCTCCATCTGCATGACCCGGCCGCCCGCCAGGATGCGCGGCAGTTCCAGCGCCTGCTGCGCCGTGAGGCCATGGTCCACGATGCCCGCCACTGCCTGATAGACCGCCGCGGAGATCCAGGCGTTGCCTGCCGCACCCACGCCGAACCACGCCCGCCGCGCCGGGCCCGAGCCCCGGAACACGATGGTGGGCGTGATGATGGTCGTGGTGCGCGCCCCCGGCCGCCGTGAGTTCACCGCGTCCGGGTTGCCGCCGTAGGAGCGCAGCTTGTCGTTGTACAGGAACCCGAGCCCGGGCGTGACGTGGAAGTTGCCGCCCCACGTGCCCAGCGTCTGCGTCACGCTCACCACGTTGCCGTCCGCGTCCGCCACCACGAACGCCGTGGTGCCCGTGCCCTGACAGTCCCGGTCATACATGAGACACTCCTCGGGCGACGTCGTGGCCGCCTGCCACGGAGCGCCATCCGGGGACGACGCCATTCCGTCCACACCTGGTGCGGACGCCGCCGGCGCACCCCGCTCCGGCGACGTCCGCCCGTCCGGCCGACCGCAGTCCTCCCGGCTGCCGGCGCCCGGCGGGCTCGCCTGGCGCGGGTCGAAGCAGCGCCACCGGGCGGCTGCGGTGTCCTTGCTCTCGAATGGCGTGAGGTCCACCGGCCAGATATCCGGGTCGCCCACGCGGCCGCCCGTCCCCGGCTGGAGCTTCCACGCCTCGATGAGGGCATGCAGCGTGGCCGCGTCCTGCGTGATGGAGGTGCCCGGCTCCGCCAGCTCCAGCAGGTTCAGCCGCCCGGCGAGCTGGACGCCGCCGGTGATGGGCGGCGGGCCGGAGAACACGTCATTGCCCCGGTACGTGGTGTGGACGGGACGTCGCTCCACCGCCGTGTAGTTCGCCAGGTCCTCCAGCGTCATCAGGTTCCCGCCGGCGCCCAGGTCCGCCGCCATCCGCCGGGCCACCTCGCCGCGATAGAACGCATCGGCGCCGTGCTCGGCGATCTGCCGCAGCGTCCACCCCTGGTCCGGGTTGCGCAGCGTGTCGCCCGTGGCCAGCGGCTCGCCGTCGGGGAAGAAGAGCGCCATGGCGCCGGGTGAGCCCTCGAACCGCAGCCGCTCCCTGCGCAGCGTGGTGGCGAAGCCGTCGCTGATGGGGTAGCCGTCTTCCGCCAGCCGGATGGCCGGCTCCACCAGCCGCGCCCACGGCACGTCCCCGCTGCCGTACTGCCGCCACGCCAGCTCCATCCCCGCCACCGTGCCCGGCACGATGGCCACTGCGGCGCCGGAACGGGGCAGCGCATCAATGACCGGATTGTCGAGTGTGGCCCCCGCCGGCAGGCGGGTGGAGAACTCGATGGCCGTGGGCTGCGCCATGCCCTCCCTGTGGATGAGCATCTCGCCGTAGCCGCCGATGCCGCTGGCGTCCGGCTCGACGACGCTCAGCGCAAACGAGACGGCCACCGCCGCGTCCACCACGTTGCCGCCCAGCGCCAGGATCTCCGCACCGGCTTCACTGGCCAGCGGGTGGGCGCTGGACACGCCCGCCCGGCCCACGGCGCCCTGCCCCACCGGCCGCTCTGCCAGCATGGCGCCGATGGCGTCCTCCACCCCGGCGTCATCAGCGGCCCGGACTGCCCCGTCACGGTGTTTCAGACCCACTCGGCGCCATGCCGCCAACCCCTCGCCTTCGGCTGCGCCCGGTTCGGCGTCCAGCCCCGGGCCGTCCGCCAGGCCGTAGTACAGTCGCGCCACGCGTGTCCAGACGCGGTCATACGCCGCGACGTTGCGCCCTGCCCGTGCTTCGGCGTCGTCAACGACAGGCAGCGTCACGGTCACAGCGGCCGGAGGTGGCACCGGCGCCGGCACACGGTGCAGTCCGCCGGACGCGCCGATGATGTCGCCCGCCAGGCGCTCGCCCAGACGGTCGGGGTCGCCGTTGTAGCCACCGTCGCCGCCGTCGAGACTCGCCAGCAGGAGCCACTGCCCGTCCGGCGACCAGGCCGGCGCGCCCGCCATGGCCGCCGCCGTCTGTGAACTGCCGCCGTCGGCGTCCACCACCCACGTCGCGCCATCCTGACCCGTGACGGCGTAGGCGAGGCGGGCGCCGTCGGGCGACCAGACGGGACGGCGCGCCTGGCGCCCGGTGACAATGGCCGCGGTCCCGGCGCCATCCACGTGCATGACCCGCAACTCGCTGGCACTGCCGCGCATGGCCACGTACGCGATGCGCCCCCCGTCCGGCGACCATGCCGGCTCCCGCTCCGCGCCGGACTCCTCCGTCAGGCGCCGTTCCGTGCCGTCCACGCCCAGTACCCACAGGTCCGCGTCACCGCCCAGCCCACGGGCAAAGACGATTGCGCCATCGGGGCCCACGTGGGGATCGAGATCGTGTTCACGCGACGTCGTCAGGCGAACGACGGGTGCGTCTTCCCCCGACGTCGCAAGTTCCACCCGCCAGAGATCGATGCCGCCCGCCCGGTCCGAGCTGAAGACCAGCGCCGTGCCGTCCGGTGTCCACGCCGGGTCACGGTCCCAGGCCGGTCCGAACGTGACCTGCCGTGCGCTGGCCCAGCCGCCGTCATCATCGGGCTCCAGCACCCACAGGCTCCCAGCGATGGAGACGGCCAGGCGGCCGTCCTCGGAGTACGCCGGCGAGCGCACGCCCCCCACGTCTTGTGCGGGGGACCATGCGGCGAGAAGCGCGCACGAGACGGCGAGCATCAGGGCTCGTCGCATGCGACCTCCAGAGGTTGCAGTGATTCCGGTTCTGCATTCAATTTGGGGACAATGCGTGCTCCCCGCATCTTCCCGGTCCTGCTCGGCCTCGCGCTGCTGCTGTCCGCTGCCGCACCCGCGGCGGCGCCTGCCTCCGTGCGCGAGGCCATGGAGAGCATTCGCGAACCGGCCATTCGCGCACACCTGGCCTTCCTCGCCGATGATCTGCTGGAGGGCCGCGCCACCGGCTCCAGGGGCGGCGCCATCGCCGCTCGCTACATCGCCGCGCAGCTCGCCGCGTCCGGTGTCGAGCCCATCGGGGACAGCTACTACCAGACGGTGCCCCTCAACGGGTGGCGGGCCCGGCCCCAGCGCACGCACCTCGACTTCACCGCCGGCCAGCGCACCCTGGCGCTGCAGTATGGCGATGATGCAGTGATCTGGACCGCCGGTGGCGCCGACTCGGCCAGTGTGACGGGCGAGGTCGTGTTCATCGGCTACGGCGTAACGGCGCCGGAGTATGACTGGGATGACTTCAAGGGTCGGGACCTGACCGGCCGCATCGCCGTCGTGCTGGTGCCGGACCCGCCGGCACCGCCGCAGCATGACATATTCGACGGCCGCGCCATGAGCTTCTACGGACGCTGGACGTACAAGGTGGAGGAGGCCGCCCGCCGGGGCGCCGCCGCCGTGCTCGTCGTCCACACCCCCGACGGGGCGGGCTACTCCTGGGGCGTCGTCCGGTCATCATTCACGGGCGAGCAGCTGTCACTGCGCGGCGGGACCCAGCCACCGCGGCCGGTGCTGCAGGGCTGGGTATCCCTCGACGCTGCCCGACGCATGTTCGCACTTGGCAATCACAACCTGAGCGAACTGTACGTACGCGCCGCCCGTCGGGACTTCCAGCCGTTGTTCACGGGCATCACCGCCTCCATCCGCACCACCGGTACGGTGCGCCGGCTCCAGTCCGCGAACGTGGTGGGGATGGTGACAGGAAGGCACCCGACGCGCCGGAACGATGCCGTCATCTACACGGCGCATTATGATGGCCTCGGCATCGGCGCGCCCGCCAACGGTGACTCCATCTACAACGGCGCGTACGACAACGCCAGCGGTGTGGCGGCGCTCCTCGAGATCGCGCGGGCCTTCGCGTCGCTGGACACCCCACCGGACCGCAGCGTCGTGTTCCTCTTCCCCACCGCTGAAGAGGCCGGACTCCTCGGCTCCACCTGGTATACGCAGCAGCCACTCGTACCGATGCAGCGCACTGTGGCGGCTCTCAACCTGGACGGCGTGAATATCTGGGGTGAGACCGAGGACGTCGGTGGCGTCGGCCTCGAGCGCTCAACTCTCGGCGTCGCCTTCGAGCGCCAGGCGGCAGTCCTCGGTCTGCGGGTCACCGGCGAACGCGCGCCGGAAAAAGGGTTCTTCTTCCGGTCTGACCACTTCCCGTTCGCACGGGCGGGTGTCCCTGCGCTCTTCATCGATCACGGCGTGACGTTCCGGAACCGGCCGCCCGACTGGGGCATCAACATCCTCAGCCGCTTCGAAGCCGACCGCTACCACCTGCCCGGGGACCGTTATGAGCCGGGCATCGACCTGGCCGGCGCCGTGCAGCAGGCCCGCCTGGCGTTCCTCGTCGGGCACGACGTGGCCAGTGCGGCGGAACGGCCCCGCTGGTACCCCGGGGCGACGATCCCCAGGCCCTAGAGGCTTAGAGGCCGGTCGGGTGATCGATGAACTCCCACGGGAGGCCGAGTGTCTGCTCCATGTACTCCGCCAGCGCCCGCACCCCCCACGTTTCCGTGGCGTAGTGACCGCCATAGAACACGTTGATGCCGCCTTCCTCCGCATCGAAATGCGTGTGATGAGCGCCCTCGCCCGTTATGAATGCGTCCAGGCCGGCCTCGATGGCGGCCTCGATCATGCTGCCGGCCCCGCCGGTGATGACGCCCACGTCACGGATGTCATCCGGACCGAACGGCATGACATGGACGGTGCCTCCCAGCACCTCCTTCAGCCGCGTTTCCAGGCCGCTGCGCGTCATGCTGGTCCTGCCGCGAAAACCCAGTGGTTCGCCCTGGTAGTCGCCAAAACGCCCGTCCGGCTCCACCCCCAGCGCCCGCAGCAGCACCACGTTGTTGCCGACCGTGGGGTGGACGTCCAGCGGGAGGTGTGACGAATACACGGCCACGTCAGCGTCCAGTAGCGCCTTCAGGCGCTGGTACCGCCGGCCCGTGACAGCCCGGGGCCCCTCCCAGAACAGCCCGTGATGCACCACCAGAAGATCGCAGCCGCGCCTCACGCATTCCGCTACCGTCCGAACCGACGCGTCCACCGCCACTGCCACCCGGCTCACCTTCCCGCTGTTCTCCACCTGGAGGCCATTCAGCGCACCGGCATAGTCCTTCACCTCATCATGCCGGAGGTACTCGTCAAGGTGAGCAACCAACTCACTAAGGTGTACACCTGCCATTATGGCATGCTCCTGGGAGGCGTGTGCGAGAATGTGGACAACAGGGGGTCAGTTATCAACACGCGATTGTCCAAGATTCCGACATGTGGGTTAAGTCGTTGCTATGAAACGCGTTTACGAGTTGCCTACAAAATGTGGACAATTTGCCGTCGAGGGCCGGAAAAAGGGCTGCGACGGTGGGTCGCAGCCCTCGGAGAGCCGGTGATCCGGGCTTGCCCGGCCCCGTGGGACGGTTTGCCGGGATCAGCTCGCCACCGCCGGCTGCGGCTGCCCTGGCGTTTCGGCCCCGGCGGTGCGAGCCTCGCCGGTTTGCACGGTGCCATTGACACGACCGCCCTCGTCGAGCTTGATCCGACGGGACCGGATCTCGCCTTCCACTACGCAGGTTGCCTGTAGCTCCAGCCTGCTCTCCGCGACGATGGCGCCGGTTACCCGCCCGCCGACGATGGCGTCCTGCGTGAGGACGTCGCCCTGGACGGACCCGTCCTTGCCTATGACCACCGCCTTGCCTGCCCGGACCGTGCCTTCCACGTGGCCCTCGATCCGCAGAGTGCCGTCCGTTTCGCAGTCACCCTTGACCCGCATGCCGGGCCCTATGATGGAGATGACATTATCACGGGCCTGCTGCTCTTTGGGAGATTCCTTCGCCATTTTGCCGTCGCTG
Source organism: Longimicrobiales bacterium (assembly GCA_035461245.1). Classification (GTDB taxonomy): domain Bacteria; phylum Gemmatimonadota; class Gemmatimonadetes; order Longimicrobiales; family RSA9; genus SH-MAG3. Next base: position 17,340 of record DATHVP010000062.1, read on the forward strand.
CCGTTTGAGGTTTTCCTGCCGAAGATTGCCATGGTGCTCAGGGTTGCCGCACGAATCGGAGGGGATCCATCGCCCGCCCGCCGACCCGGACTTCGAAGTGAAGGTGAGGAGCGGTGGACCGCCCCGTGGACCCGGTCAGGGCAATGACCTGTCCCTCTTCCACGGTGTCACCGGCCGTGACCAGGAGTCTGGAAGCGTGTCCGTAGACCGATTCCACGGTGGAGCCGTGATCAATGACCACGTACTGGCCGTAAACGTCATCCACGCCCGCGACTCGCACCCGGCCGGAACCCGCCGCCCTGATCTGCGCGTTCTGCGCCGTGGCGATGTCCAGCCCCGGATGCTGGGAACCGCCGGTGTTGAGGGTGCGGGTAATGAACCCGGGTGTTGTGAGAGGCCACTGGCGGATAAGAGACGTGGCGGCGCTGATGGCCGCCGCGTCCGGCTCGCTGTTTTCGGTTCGATTGGTATCACCCCGAAGCGGAGGAAGGATGGGATCCGTGTCCCCCGTCGCCGGCGCATCCGCACCCAGCAGCTGACGCACCCGTTCGTACTGGGCTTCCACTTCCTCGAGGGTGCGGGCGAGTTCCGCGACCCGGGCGCGCTCGCTGTCCAGCAGACGGAGTTCTGCCTCCAGCCCGGGCACCCGCGCGGCCTGGGCCATCACCGGGAACAGGATTGCCAGCGTCACCGCCCACGCCATGACGAGGGCCACGGCCGCCACGACCAGCACCTTCAGGCGGGCGTACGATATGACGAAGCTCCTCGTCTCCAGATCACCGTGCGGTACGAAGATGATCGTGAGACGGCGCTCCTCGCCGTTCTGCGTTTCTTCAGGAGACGACATCGCTCGCCGATTGCCCTGACAGAGTCTCGAAAATCCGCTCGAAGTCTTCGTGACTGTAGAACGGAATCTCCACCCGCCCCTTGCCCCCGCGCCCGGCGCGAATCTTTACGTCCGTCCCGAACAGGCGTTGCAGGGTCTCCTCGAGCTCGCGCTCGCCGGCATCCCGCGCCGCTGCCGCCCCCTGAGCCTTCCGGCCGGGCTTGCGGGACCGCTTCACGCGGGCTTCCACGTCGCGAACGCTCCATCCCTCCTCCGTCGCCTGGCGGGCCAGCTCTGCCATGCGATGGTCGTTCTCGAGACCCAGGAGCGCCCGGGCATGGCCGGCGCTGAGAGCACCTTCCCGAAGGAGTTGACGCACGCTGGACGGCAGTTGCAGCAGACGGAGGGAGTTGGCCACCGTGGACCGCTCCTTCCCCACCACCTCCGCTACCTGTTGCTGAGTGAGGCTGAATTCCTCCGCCAGGCGCTGGTAGCCTTCCGCCTCCTCCAGGGGGGACAGCTGCGCCCGCTGGAGATTCTCCACCAGTGCCAGCACCAGTAGCGTGCGGTCGTCTACGTCCTTTATGACGGCGGGGATTTCCTTCCAGCCGAGTCGCAGACTTGCCCGCCAGCGCCGCTCCCCTGCCACCAGCTCCCACTTCCCGTCCCCATCAGGCGCCGGACGTACCACGATGGGCTGGAGCAGGCCGTTTTCTCTCAGCGATGCCGTCAGATCCGCCAGATCCTGCTCGGAGAATTCCCGGCGGGGCTGATAGGGGTTGGGCACGATGCTGGCTATGGGTAGGGACTTTGCCTGCACGCGAGGCCCTGTCTCGCCCCCTTGCTGCGGGACGCCCTCCTCACCCAGGTACTCTCCCAGCAGGGCACCGAGCCCGCGCCCCAGACGGTCCCGCTTCAAGAACCCTCCTCCGCCGTGGCAGCCAGGGGTTCACCGGCCTGGGGCTGCCCGATGATTTCCCTGGCCAGGGTCAGGTAGCTCTGCGCGCCAGCGGACAGTACGTCATATAGCACGATGGGCTTGCCGAAGCTCGGTGCCTCGGCCAGACGCACATTCCGGGGAATGACGCTCTCGAAGACCCGGCTGCCGAAATACTCCTTGGCCTCGTCCGCCACCTGCCGGGAGAGGTTCAACCTCTGGTCATACATGGTGAGGAGCACGCCCTCGATCTGCAGCCGCGGGTTCAGATTCTGCTGAACCAGGCGCACCGTGTTCAGGAGTTGGGAAAGGCCTTCCAGCGCGTAGAACTCGCACTGAATCGGGATGAGCACCGTGTCAGCAGCGGCCAGGGTGTTCAGGGTGAGCAGTCCCAGGGATGGCGGACAGTCCAGCAGAATGAACTCATACTCGTCCCGTACGGCCGTCAGGGCGTTCCGGAGGATGGTCTCCCGGCCTGGCCGGTCCACCAGCTCCACCTCCGCTCCCACCAGGTCCTGGCTGGAAGGCAGGATGTCCAGAAAGGGGAAATGGACTTTCTCCACCCGCAGGTCTGCAACGGTGGCTTCCTCCACGAGCACGTCGTACACGGATCCCCTGAGGCCGGCCCGGTCCAGGCCCATGCCGCTGGTGGCGTTTCCCTGAGGGTCCATGTCCACGATGAGAGTCCTGCGCTCTGCTACAGCCAGGCCCGCACCGAGGTTGATGGCGGTGGTGGTCTTGCCCACACCGCCCTTCTGATTCGCTATGGCAATGACGCGGGACATTCGCCTCCACGGCCCGGAATGCATCGATTGGGGGCGGGAATATAACGCGAGACCTCCCCGTTGGGGATACCAGCTCCGGAATTTCTTGACGGAAGACCCTTTCTGGCGGGAAATTGGCCCTCCCGGGGATCCTCCCGGCGGTGCATCATGGGCAGGGGAGAGCAGACATGGCAGAATCCGTGACGACGGGACGGGCCGGCATGCGGCTGGGCCTGGTGGCGGTATCGACGGCGATGGTAATGGCGTGTGGCGGTGACGGCACCGCCCCGGTGGATGTGATACCCGCGCAACTGGCTGGCACGTGGACCGCGGAACCGGCGTGCCTGCCCCATTGTGGCCTGACCCTGGCCTCCCTGGCGGACCCTGCGGACAGCGTCAACATCACTGCGTTCACCGGGATTGCGACGGACGTGGTGCTGACGAGGGATGGTACCTTCCGGCTGCGGAGCCGGCCGGGCCCGGACACGGCGTCCGTTGCCGCAGTGCGGGCGGAGTCCGGTATGCTCATTGTTACGGACGCCGACGGCCAGATAGATACCCTGGACTACGCGCTGAGCGGGCAGTACCTGCAGCTGGCGTTCCGGCGCACCTTCCTGGTGTTCGACTTCACCGGAGACGGCGTGATGGACCCCGCCCGTGCCCGAGGATCGTTCCAGCGGCGCTAGCGTGTTTCACGTGAAACACCTCCCCTCAGGCATCGCGCCACCCCGTCCGGCGACACGGTGTTCCACGTGAAACATACGGTGGCGTATGAATGATAACACACGGGTGCGTATGGTCGTCAGTGGCCAGGTTCAGGGGGTCGGGTTCCGGGCGTTTATCCGCAGGCAGACCCGCGGGCTCCGCCTCGATGGCTACGTGCGCAACCTGGAGGACGGGACCGTGGAGATCGAGGCGGCGGGGCCGGCGGCGGATGTGGCCCGGCTGCGCGCGGTGGCGGCGAAGGGGCCACCGTGGGCCACCGTCTCCGGCGTAAGGGAGGTGGAGCCCGGCGACGGCAACCTGCCCAGCCCCTTTACCATTACTCGCTGACGTCCAGCAACGCGCGGCCGCGTCGAACGCCAGCAGGGGCGCCGGGATGGAGAATCCCGGCGCCCCTGCTGGTTCATGCGGCGCCAGCTCGACTACGCTTCGGCCTTCGGGGCACCCTGTCTGGCCTGCTGGAAGCGCTTCCGTTCCCGTGAGATCTGGAGCTGCTGCGGGATGGACGCGAAGTTCATCGCGGCGTAGTACAGGTTCAGCCCTGATGCAAAGTTCAGGAAGATGATGGTCATGACCGGTGGCATGGCATACATCATGAACTTCATCTGCGGATTCTGATCCGTCATGCTGCGCATGCTGAGCCACTGCATGAGGAACATGCTCACCCCGAGCAGCACCGGCAGGATATAGAACGGATCGGCCCTCGACAGGTCCGGCAGCCACAGGAACGGCACGCCGCGGAAGGCGATCGTGCTCTGCAGCACGAAGAACAGGGTGATGAGGATGGGCAGGGGAATGAGCATGGGCAGGCATCCGCCCATGGGGTTGAAGCCCTCCTCCTTGTACAGGCGCAGCAGTTCCTTCTGCAGCTTCTCCGGTTCGTTCTTGTACTTCGCCTGGATTTCCTTCATCCGCGGCTGGATCTCCATGTTCTTCATCTGCGAGCGCATGGCCTTGGCGTTCAGGGGCCAGAGGGCGATGCGGATGAGAACGCCGAACAGGACCAGCACCCAGCCATAGCCGATGCCCAGGTTGTCGTGCATCCAGTAGAGAGCGGCGGTGATGCCGTGCCCGAGGGGCTGGAGGAAGATGCGGAACGCGCGCCAGCCGAAGGGATTGACGTCGGAGAACTTCTGCCCCACCTCCGCCAGCCGGCGGGGCTCCTGGGGCCCGATATAGAAGCGGAACCCGAAGGTGCCATCGGGATCGGGCTGCAGCGTGACATACATGTCCGCGGCATTGGGCTCGCTCACCGGGTTGGCCACCAGCCCGCCAAAGGCCGTGGGCGATTCGGGGTGGGTCACGGCTGCGGCGACGAAGTACTTGTTCTTCACTGCGGCCCAGTGGAGGGGCCCGTTCTCCACGCGCTGGGCGCGGACGGAGTTCAGCCGGACCTTCGATACCCCGTCCCGGTCGGCATTCACGACGTACTCCAGCATCCGCTCGTCTTCCTGCGGGTTCGCCTCGTTCATGGCCAGGCGCCGGGGCAGGTTGATGAGCAGCGTGGGGGCCTGTCCTCCCAGACCCGTGACCACCATGCGGCCAGTGATGACGTAGCGATCGGGGTCGAAGGCGTAGGCTACGACAATGCCCAGGTCCTCCCCCTCGTGCCTGAGCTCCAGCGTCCCCGGCTGCCCCCCGGCAACGTCCACGACGCCCGATGCACTCGGCAGGAAGTTCAGGTCATCCAGCGGGATCTCCCGCGTGCCCACACGGAGGCGGTAGGAGAACAGGCCCGGCACCGTGTCCCAGGACAGTTCCACGGGCTGTCCGTGACGAGCCGGGTCCAGCACGATATGCTGGTGCAGTTCAGCTCCAACGATGCCCGCCCCTGCCGTGCTGACACGATAGTCGTACAACGCCGTGCGGGCGACGATCGTATCCGCCGACACCCCTGCAGTGGCAGCGGGAGTCGTCAGCCCGGGCGTCGCGCCGGTGTCAACCGGCACCGCCGGTGCAGGGGCGGCCTGCCCTGCGTCCCCCGCAGCCATCGTATCCAGCACAGCCCCGGGGGGCTCGCCCGCGGGTACCGTCGCGGGACCTACCGCCGTCGTGTCCGGAGCCATGGGATCCACCGGCGGCGGCTCGGGCGGCAGGAGCAGGTTTGTAACGACCATGACGGCGATCATCAGGACCACCGCCAGCAGAAAGCGTCCGCTGTCCATCAATCCATTCGCTTGTGTATGGTCACGGCACCGGGTCGAACCCGCTACCGCCCCAGGGATGGCAGCGCAGGAGCCGGCGCACCGTCAGCCAGCTCCCCCGTACGCTGCCGTATTTCTGCAAGGCCTCCACGGCATAGGCCGAGCATGTGGGCTGGTAGCGGCACGACGCCGGCAGGAAGGGCGATATGCCCACCTGGTACGCCCGCACCATCAAGACGAGGAGACGGGCCAGCATCGCCTCTCCAGCCAGGTTCTGAGTTCAGCCCTGAGATCGTCCCAGGACGCGTCATACGCCTCCCGTCGGGCCCGCACCAGCACATCCATGGCCTGGCCATGCTCCGCCAGGGCGGGCAGGATCTCGGTCCGCAGCAGTTCCCTGATGCGGCGTTTGACGAGGTTCCGCCGGACGACCGCGTGCCGGTATCGGGGTACCACCACGCCCACCCGGGGATAAGCAAAAGGGGAAGGGGAGTCGAAGACGTCCAGATGGGCCGTCCCGCTCCTCTTCCCCCGCTTCATGAGCGCGCGGATATCCGCATCACAGGTGATGCGTCGCGCGCGGGGCAGCCGTCGTCCCTCCACCGGCCGGGACGCCGCCGCCACGGGTGACCTCCTACTGCTTGCGGCCGACGGAGACGACCAGGCGCTTGCGGCCGTGCTTCCGGCGACGATTCAGTACCCGGCGACCGGCCTTGGTCGCCATGCGCGCACGGAATCCGTGCTTGTTCTTCCGCTTGCGGTTGTGCGGGCGGTACGTCGGCATTCCCATATCGAGCACTCCATCGTTGGCAAAGATGTCAATAATAGGGGGGGCAAGGGCATTTGGTCAACGGGGAGTTTCGGGATGGGGATCGTAAACGTTCAACGTAAACGGGATCGGGGATACCGCCGGTGGCACGAGGCGCCCGGGTTCTCGGCTATCCCGCGGAACGTTTACGTTTACGATCCCCATCCCGGATCCGTCGTTGACTTATCCACAATCCTCGCCTAACGTACCTGCCCTTGACGCTGCAACCCTCCGGCGAATGCATACATGGAGCTGACAGCAGCGGAGGCCTGGTCGCGCATTCTCGAGCGAGCCAGGCCTTTGCTTCCTGAACACACCTTCCGGATCTGGCTCGAGCACACGGAGCCGGTGGCCCTGTCACAGGACGAGCTCACCGTTGCGGCGGGTAGCGACTTCGCCGCGGAGTGGATCGAGGACAAGTACGGCGGTCTGCTGACGGAGGTGGCGGAGCGTGTGTTCGGCCGCGCCATAGCCCTGGGCTTCGAGAACCGGGACCAGGGCGGGCCCGGACCTGGAGCCGCTGGGGGAGCGGGTGGTCCGCACGATGGCCGCTCGGACGCCGACGCCTCGGGGGCCACAGCCTCAGCGCTGGGATCATCCACCGCCACGGCGGGCCCGGCGCGCGGCCAGGGATCGAGCGCCCCTTCGGTGGCGGGTTCTTCGATGTCGTCCCTCGCGGGCCACGGTGCCGGCAGCGGTACGCCGGCTCCACCGGCGTCTGCGCACCAGGGCCGGGGCGGCGTGGTGCTGGGCTCACCGCTGAATGAGCGGTACACGTTTGAACGGTTCGTCGTAGGCGCGAACAACCAGTTGTCGAACGCGGCGTGCCGGGCCGTGGCGGAAGCGCCTGCACGCATGTACAACCCGCTGTTCATCTATGGGGGTGTCGGTCTCGGCAAGACGCACCTGATGCACGCAATCGGCCACGTGCTGCTGGGCCGGGATGCCCACAAGCGGGTGGCGTACGTATCCAGCGAGCGCTTCACGAACGACCTCATCGCGTCCATCCAGGAAGGCCGGATGGCCGAGTTCCGCCGTCGCTACCGTGACATTGACCTGCTGCTCATTGACGACGTGCACTTCCTGGGCGAGAAGGAGCGTACGCAGGAGGAGTTCTTCCATACATTCAACGCCCTGCACGACGCGCAGCGTCAGATCGTCATGACGAGCGATCGTCCCCCGAAGGAGATCCCGGGCCTGGAGGAGCGGCTTGTCTCGCGTTTCGAGTGGGGACTGGTCACCGACATCAAGCCGCCGGACCTGGAGACGCGAGTGGCAATCCTCAGGAAGAAAGCGGAGGACGACCGCATCTCGCTGGGGGACGAAGTGCTGGACTATATTGCCCGGAACTGCCGGTCGAACGTCCGGGAGCTCGAGGGCGCGGTCATCAAGCTGCTGGCGTACTCGTCCCTCACGCGCCGTGAGGTTGACCTCGACCTGGCCCGCGAGGCGCTGGGCGGTGTGCTGGGCGCCGGAGCGGCGGTTGAAGTCACGGCGGACCTGATCCGGTCCCGTGTGGCGGAAGAGTGGGGTGTGTCGGTGGACGGGTTGACGTCGAAGCGCCGCACCAAGGAGTTGTCGGTGCCGCGCCAGGTCGCCATGTATCTCATGCGCGAGCTGCTGGACCTCTCGCTGGTGGAGATCGGCAGGCATTTCGGCGGGCGGGATCACTCCACCGTGATTCACGCAGTGAACAAGGTCGAGGAGGATCTGCGCACCGAGGACGCATTCCGCACGCGCGTGGAACTGTTGCGCGATGGCATGCGCGGGTGAATCATCAGCGCGCCCGGCTCGTTCTGTCCGGCCTGAGAAGGCCGGTTCCGGGCGCGGCGGGGGGTGCGGATAACATGTGGACAGGGTGTGCGTCGTTGCCGGTTGATCCACAGAACGGCCGGGGCTGTGGAGAACAGCGGAGTTCTCCACGGGCCGTCCACAACGTGTCAACAGCGGGCATGCAGCGAGGATGTGTTGCGGCAGCGGGGATTCAGGTGCGAACGGACGCGTCGTCCACAAACCCACAGTCCCTACTGTTACTGCTGGATATAGATATTAATAAAGAGAAGTCTCCTTTGCTGTGGAATACAGACAGCGCACTCAGGTGAGGGCTTCATGAAACTGAAGATCACGCGGGACAACCTGCAGCAGGGCCTGGCCGCCGTCGCTGCAAGCATCCCGACGCGGACAACGCTGCCGGTCCTTTCCAACATCCTCATCGATGTGGGCGAGGACAGCATTGCCATGTCCGGTACGGACCTGGACATCGCCGTCAGCGTAACGGTTCCGGCGGAGGTGGAGGAGGGTGGTTCGCTGACGGTGCCGGCGAAGAAGCTGCAGGAGCTGGCCCGTGAGCTGCCCGAGCATCCGGTGCGCATCAGCACCAGGGGTGATCGGCTGGAGCTGGCATGCGGTCGTGCCAACTTCCGGTTGAACGGGATGCCCCGGGACGAGTTCCCCACCTTCCCTGCGGTGGACTTCGAGCAGTCGTGGAAGGTCCAGGGCCGGCTGCTCCAGGATCTCATCCGGCAGACGTCGTTCGCCGTGTCCACGGAGGAGAGCCGTCCCATCCTAAACGGCGTGCTCTGGCAGCTCGGCGAGGACGAGATGCGCATGGTGGCCACGAACGGTCACCGCCTGGCGCGTATCCGGGTGTCGAGCGTGGCGGCGGGCGCGCCACGGGCCGACCTCATCGTGCCGCCGAAGGCGCTGGCGCAGGTAGAGCGGTTGTTCAGCGGCGATGACGAGATCGAGGTCGCCCGCAGCGAGAACCACATCGGTTTTCGCAAGGACGGCACCCAGGTCTTCACCCGTCTCATCGAGGGCCCGTACCCGAACTACGAGCAGGTCATCCCGAAGGACAACGACAAGCACGCCATCGCCGATCGCAACCAGCTCATCCACGTGCTCCGTCGCATGGCCGTCGTTGCCAGTGACCAGACGCACCGGGTTCGTCTCGGGTTCACGTCCAACACGGTGCGCTTCTCGGTGGAGACGCCGGACCTGGGCGAGGCCCACGAGGACCTGGAGGTCGAATACAGCGGCGAGGCGCTGGACATCGGCTTCAACGCCAGCTACCTGCTTGAGGTCCTGCGCTACATGCCCAGCGACGAGGTGAAGCTGACGTTCAAGGCACCGGAGCGGGCGGCTACCATCGAGCCGGCGAATGCGGCCGAGGACGCACCCGACTACCTCTGCCTGGTCATGCCGCTGCGCCTGCTGGATTGATGCCCCTGAACATCGAGGGCACGCCGTACCCGCTGCTGCGCCACCTGACGCTGCCCGTCTGCGCCATCACCACATCGGCGAACGGGCGACGCAACGGCTTCATCGTAAACAGCGCGCAGCGGGCGTCACTCGTGCCGTCCGTACCTCGCATCTCGCTGTACATCTCGAAGCCGAATTTCTCCCACGACCTGGCCATGGCCAGCGGTGTGCTGGGCGTGCACCTGCTCCGTGCGGACCAGTGGGACGTGATCCGGGCGCTGGGCCTGCGCAGTGCCCGGGATGTGCCGGATAAGCTGGCGGACCTGGCTGTGCGCACCGGCGCCACAGGCTGTCCCATGCTGGCGGATGTACGGGCGGCGTTCGAGTGCCGGATCATCAACGCCATGGATGCGGGCGGCGCCACGTTCGTTCTGGCCGATGTCGTGGAAATGACGGAGGGCACCGGCGACGATGTGCTGACCAGCGAGCACTTCCGGCGACACATGCCCGACGATGTCCGTCGGGACTACGAGGCGGGGCTGGCCCGTGCGCAGCAGATCCTGGAGCCGCTCTCCCGTGACATCAGCCGGGAGCCGTGGCGGGGCCCTGTCGCCGACCCCTGACGCGTGCCCTCAGCCGGCGAGTAGTTCGCCGGCTGTGGCGAGGGCGATGACGTCGCAGCCGGCGTCCCGTATCTTTTCCGTGCCGCCCTGTTCCCGATCAACTATGGCCAGCACGCCGAGGACCGTGGCGCCGGCCTCCTCCACTGCCTGCTTGGCGTTCAGCGCGCTGCCACCGCTGGTGATGACGTCTTCGACGACGACGACGGCGTCGCCTTCCCGGAGATTGCCCTCGATACGCCGGCCGGTGCCGTGTTCCTTGGCCTGCTTGCGCACGGTGAAGGCATCCAGCGACCGCTGCGCCGTGGCAGCGGCGTGGGCGATGGCGTAGGCCACGGGATCGGCACCGAGCGTCAGCCCGCCGACACTGACGGGAGCCCAGCCGCGCTCGTCCATGGCGGCCAGGCCCAGGCGGCCGATGAGAAGCTGCCCGGCTCCGGCCATGGTGGTGAGGCGCGCATCGATGTAGTAGGACGAACGGGCCCCGCTGGCGAGCACGAAATCGCCCCGGCGCAGGGACCGGTCACGCAGGAGTTGCAGCAGCGCTGCACGATCGACTTCAGGCTTCACTTGCTTCCTCCCACTCCCCTGCGGCCAGGGGCGAGGCGAATGTGTCCAGGTTCTCGACAGCGGCGGTCACCGCTTCATCTTCCAGCGGTGTGGTCTGCGCGTCGTCCCACTCAATGAACTCCAGGAACCGGTCCTCATGGTCCGCGCCGCGGAACAGCCATGCCCGGCCGCCGGCCCTCTCCACGGCCAGGCGCACGCTATCCCACGCCGGCAGGTAGTCATCGGACCGGTCCAGCGCCACCTGTCGGGTGGTGCAGAGCAGGCGTCGCATCAGGAACCGGCCTTCCGCAACGGGACTGTGTCCATTGGTTCGCGAGTGTTCGGGTCCAACGGCAATGTCGGTGCTGACGTGCCGGGACACCAGAGGAGCGATGTCCTGGCACAGCCACCCGTCATGCGGTAGCGACTTCAGGAGCCGTAGAGTTCCCGATAGATGAGGGCGTTCTGCTGCACGATGCGCACATAGCTGCGCGTCTCCTCGAAGGGGATCCGCTCGATGAATAGCTCAGTGTCAGCATACTCCGGGAACTGCCGCCACGCCCTGAGCCGGGTGGGGCCGGCGTTATAGGATGCGATGGCGTCCACGAGACGACCGTTGTGAGCGCGGATCTGGTCCGCCAGGTACTTCGTCCCGATCTGCAGGTTCAGCGACGGCTCCGTCAGGCGCGCGGTGGTGAACCCGCTGATGCCCAGCCCCCGGGCCACCGCCGTACCGGTGTTCGGCATGACCTGCATGAGCCCCACAGCGCCCACGGGGCTCCGGGCCCGGGGGTTGAACATGGACTCCTGGCGGATGAGGCCGGCTACCAGGTACGGGTCCAGGCCGTTGGCCTGGGCGTACCTGATGACGTCGTCACGGTAGGGGAATGGATAGACGAGTTCCAGGATCTGGCGGTTCCACGCGCCATCGGCGCGACGCAGCAGTTCGCGGCCGATGCTGATGCCATTGAAGATCTGGCCCCGGGCATGGTAGGCCTGCCCCAGGGCGTAGAGTGCCCCTTCCAGGCCGTCGTACTGCGCGATGATGCGCGCCGATTCCAGCGTCGCCGCCTCGGTCAGTTCCAGGGCGCGGAGCACGTCGAGCGCATCCAGCCGGGCTGCCACCGCATACCGGACCTGTGCCGAAGCCGTGGACGGCTGGCTCTGGCCGAAGTCCCAGCGCCCGGCGGCCAGGCGGTCGCCGGCCCGCAGGCCGTAGTAGCTGAAGGGATCCATGCGCCGCACCTCGGCCAGGACGGTCCTCGCACTGTCCGGTGCGCCCGCCGCCTCCAGCGCGTGGGCGAGCCAGTAGCCGGGCTGCTGGCGGGCCCTGCCGTCCAGCCGCTGCCACGCGTCGGCGTAGACCGCAGCGGCCTCCCGCGGCCTGCCGGCCATGAGAGAGAAAGCCCCCAGCCGGGCCGCGGACAGCCCGGTCTCGGGACCGCCGGCCTGGATGACGGCCCGGTAGTGCGTGCTCGCGCTCTGGACGCGGCCGGCATCGTGGTCCAGATCGCCGAGGATGAAGTGAGCGCGGGCCGCGGATTCCGACCCCGGGAACTCGCGGGTCACGGCCAGGAACCGGGTGCGGGCGTCGTCGTGCCGGCCCTGGCGATAGAGGGCGCGGCCCAGCAGCAATGCGGCTTCGGCCGAGTGCTCCCTGCTGCCGCCTGCGGCCACAGCCGCGCGCAGCCGCCTCTCGGCGGCAGGGTAGTCCCGGGTCTCGAACAGCGCCCGGCCCAGCTCGAGCTGAATCATGGCGCGCTCGGTGGCCGGGAGCGAGGCGGCGGCCAGGTAAGCGTCGTACGCCGCCGTCGCCCGGGGCATGTTCCGGTGCCTGAGGTAGACGCGGCCGATGCGACGCCGGTCCTCGGCGGTAAGCCCGGCCAGCCCGTCCAGGGTCCGGGCTGCCTCCACTGCCGCCGCGGGGGCTACACTCTCGTCAATCGCCCGGCGCAACAGCGCCCGCGCCTCGTCGTGGCGACGCGCGCTGGCATGGATGGCGCCGGCCCGCGCCAGGGGAGCGACCCGGCGGGCGGGCTCTGTCATGGCATCGGCGGCGGCGATGGCGGCGCGTGCGGCGCCTGCCCCATCGCCGGCGGCCTGGGCCGCGTCCACCCGGGCGCGCCATCCCCAGTCCCGCACGATCTCCGGATCCGATGCGGCGAGGTGCCGGCGGACGGCGGCCGTGTCGCCGGTGCGGGCGACGGCGGTGGCGGAGAGTGCGTGAGCCCAGGGCTCCAGTGCCGGCACCAGTTCCGCCGCCTTCCGGTACGCGGCCACGGCGGCAGCGGCGTTGCCGGCATTGGCTGCGGTCAGTCCGGCGCGCATCTCCGTTTCCGCGGCGCGGACGGCGACGGTATCGCCCACCAGCGGCAGGGGCGCCGTCTCCGGGTGCGGCGCCGCCAGCGCGGCCCGGGCCTCATCCGGCGAAAATGGCGCGCCGGTCTGCGGGGCGGCAGTGTCCGCGCCGGCAGTGGCGCGGGCGAGGGCGCCCAGGATCAGGGTCAGGATCAGCAGATGGTGCATGCTCTCAATCAGTGCTGCTCAGGGGTGCCGTCAGCCATGGCGGCTGCAGCGCTGCGATGCGTTCGGCCACCGGACAGTCGGCGCGATGGGCGCCGGGCAGGTACCCGGTGCTCATGAGGAACTCGCCGGTGATTTCCCCGCCTGTAAACCGGAACGTGGACCGGAACAGCTTCACCCAGGCCGCCTTCGCCAGCGGATGGTGCGCGTCCAGCCAGCCCGCGAAGCTGCCGTGTGTCTCACGGAGTTGCTGCACCCGTCGTGCATTCTCGATTACCGCATCCACCTTCAGCCGGTTCCGTACAATGGTCGGGTCGGCCAGTAGTCTGGCCCGTTCCGCGTCCCCATAGCCGGCGACGGCGTCCACGTCGAAACCGTCGAAGGCCCGGTGGAATGCGTCCTTCTTCTTCAGGATTGTAAGCCAGGAAAGGCCGGCCTGGTTGATCTCCAGGGCCAGACGTTCCAGCAGCTGTGCGTCCGTGTCCAGCGGAAACCCGTACTCCGTGTCGTGATACGGCCCGTGCCATGGATGTCCCGGCGCAACATCACAGTAACTGGTCACGAATGCCTCCGGCGGCAGGTTCAACGAGTGAAAGGTAGCGCCGTGCGCCTATTTCCGCCGCTGGTTGCGCCGTTCGAAGACGACCTCGTCGTTTACGATCATGTAGCGGATCACCGCTTCACGCGCTTCCGGGAACGCGTCCAGCCGATCCTTGAAGCGGTCATTCGACACGACACTGGCGTCCAGCTCCCGGGCGAAGGACAGGATGAAGTAGTCGGCGTCGGTGCCCGCCGGCGCCTGCCGGATGCGGCCGTCGTCCACCATTGTCTCGTATTCGTCCCGCCGGTCGATCTGGTGCCGCAGCGCGGCGTCCACCACGACAATGGGCTCGTAGCCCTGCTCCTTGAGCTTGCCGCAGACCAGCCGGATGTTTTCCAGGCGGGCCTCGCCGCCCTCACTGGAATGGGCGACATTGGACCCGTCCACGATGGCGGTGCGGCCGCCCCCGTTCTCTATCGTCATGCCAGTGACGCTGGCAAGGGGAGTGCCACGTTGCACAACCTGTTTTGCCCGCCCTGGGTGACAGCGGCGCTGCATGGCAGCGGCACGGGAGTCGCATCAGATTGCTGAACGCTGTTCCGACGCCGCGCGCCCGCCGGGTCGGCCAACATCACCTCAGAGGAACCCGAGTCATGTCGCCTGTACAGCGCCCGCTCTCCGAGCCCATGATGTCGTTCGACCTCCAGCCCACGCTGAGAACCCTCAGGGACGACGAGTCCTATCGTCGCTCCGGTCGGCTCGGCCGTACGCTGGCCCGCTCAGGTCGGCTGAGGATGGTGCTCGTCGCATTGAACGCCGGTGTCGAGGTAGGCACGCACCAGGCGGACAGCCCCATGACCATCCAGGTCCTGGAAGGCAGGATCGGCTTCCGCGTAGCCGGGGAGAACCACGAACTGAGCGCCGGCCAGGTTCTCTTCTTCGGCCCCGGCGAGGCCCATGACATCCGGGCGCTGGACGAATGTGCCCTCCTCCTGACCCTGTCAGCCATCGGAGACGACGCAACGAACGCCTGAGTGGCCGGGGGCCGCCGGAGGCTGGCCCCTCAGTCCAGCAGATCGCCGGGTATGATGGTGTCCGCGCCGAACCGGGCCCTGAGCCGGTCGGCCACATCGGCGAGGGCGCGGTCGCGTTCCGTTTCCCTCACCTCGCCTGTGGCCGTGGCCGGGTCGGTGGTGTCGAAGATGCCGATCTGGCCGGCGCCCCTGGGGATGAGGTTGGACGCCGACACGCCGATGAGCCGGGCGCCCACGCGGCGGTCCGCCCGCAGGCGGGCCAGCAGCGGCCGGGCGGCGGCGTAGACGCCGGGATCGGTCTCCACCGCGTCGTCCAGCGTCCTGGAGGCCTGTCGCGTGCGGAAATCATGGTCCCGCAGCCGGACGGTGATGGTCCGTGCCCGCAGCCCGTCGGCGCGCAGGTCTGCGGCCAGCCGGCGGACCAGCACGCGCAGTTCCCGGAGCAGCTCCGCGTCCTCGTGCAGGTCACGGGCGAAAGTCTCGTCCCGGGACATGGACTTCGCCGGTGACTGCGGGTCCAGCGGCGTGTCATCGCGTCCCCGGAGCCGCTGATGAAGCCAGTGGCCCCTTCGTTCGCCCAGCAGGTTCTCCAGCTGGACGGCGCTGAGGGCCACACCGTCGCCCACCGTCTTCAACCCGAACTTCAGCAGCTCCGCCGTCAGCACCGGGCCCACACCAGGGATGTCGCCGATGTCATGCTCCAGCATGAATCTCGCTTCCTGGCCAGGCGGCACCATGAAGACGCCCGCCGGCTTGGCCCGGGACACGGCCAGCTTGGCGATGAGCCGGTTCGTGCCGCCGCCAATGCTGACGTGGATCTCCGTGTCCTCCAGCACCGCCGCCTGTATGCGACGCGCCGTGTCCTCCAGCGCCTCGCCGTGGTACAGCCGCTCGGTGCCCGACAGGTCCAGGTACGCCTCGTCCACGGACGCCGGCTCCACCACCGGCGTGAAACGCTCCAGCACGCCGCGGATGGCCCGGCTCTTCTCGCCGCACAGGCCACGCGGAACGGGCACCACCACGGCCTGCGGGCAGAGACGCTGCGCCTGGGAAGTGGGCATGCCCGAGCGCACGCCGAAGGCCCGCGTCTCGTACGACGCCGACGTCACCACGCCCCGGCCGCTGGCGGAACCGCCCACCAGCAGCAGCGGCTCCCGGCCGGCCCCGTCGGGATCGGCCAGGCGGGCGCACTGGACGAAGAACTGGTCGCAGTCCACGAGGAGGATCCGTCGCATGGAGGGAATCTAGGGCAATGGACCGCCAGGTCTACCGCGCCCCGGCCCGGCCGGGACGGGGCGCAGCGGTGAGCTCCAGCACGGCGATCTCCGGGGGCGCCAGGAAACGGACCGGAAGGTGGGTGGTGCCGATGCCCCGGGACGTGTAGACCTGCGTCCACGGGCGACGTCGTACCCCCGCTTCGTACAGCTCCGGGTGCTCCGCAGAGTTGATCACGGCACCGAGGAAGGGCAGCCGGACCTGGCCGGCGTGGGTGTGGCCGCTGACGATGAGGTCCACGCTGTCCAGCGCCCGGCGAGCCCGCTCCGCCTGGTCCGGATGGTGGGCCAGCAGCAGCGTGAAATCCCGTTGCTCCAGCGGCGGCAGGAAATCCAGTCGCGGCCGCCCATGCGCCAGGTCGTCAACTCCGGCAATGCACAGCCGCGCGGTTGCCTCCGGCCCGGGCGCCCGGCTGACGGACACGGTCCTGCACCGATTGGTCAGGTCCACCAGCGTCGGGCGACGGGCGACGGCGTCATGCCACCGTTCGATGCCCACGTCCCGGTAGTCGTGGTTGCCGGGCACTACGAACACGCCGAGCGGCGCGCGCAGGCTGGCCAGTTCGTCCAGGACCACTTCCAGTGCGGCTTCCGTCTCCGCCAGGTCCCCTGCCACGGCGATGATGTCCGGCTGCACTGCCAGCGTCTTGCGGACCACCCGCCGCAGCAGTCCCCGGGGCGTAGTCGGTGAGGCGTGCAGGTCCGTCAGCAGCGCGATACGCAGCCCCTCCAGGGCCGGACGCAGGTCCCGGAAGTGCAGGCGGGTGTGCGTTCGGTAGACCAGGCGGGGCTCCACCAGCCGGGCGTACAGCGCCGTGCCGGCGGCAACGCCGCCCAGCGCCAGGGCCATGGCCTTCAGCTTTCCGTTCATGCCTCAGTCAGGGGCAAGGGGTGGGCCAGACACGATCATGCGAACCCATGGCCCGACCCGTGCAGCCCCACCCCGGTCAGCGTCCGGAGTTACGAACAACCTGTCTACGGAGGGAATAACATGAGTCGTGCAAGCCTGCTGCTGCTGGCGGCCCTCGTCACCGCGGGATGCGGCGGCGATGGCGGCGATGCCCCCGTCTCCGGCGAGCCGCGACCCCTCCGCGACGGACCGACCCGGCCGCCGCAGGCCCACGTCGAGGGCAATTACGCCCTCGACTACGCCGAGGGCACCGGCCTGCCTGCCGTCATCCGGCGCAGCAACGGCTGCCACACCGAGATCGTCGAGGCCGCCCTCCGCCTCGAGGCCGGCCGCTTTGCTTTCCAGAGTACCACCCGCGAAGTCTGCGGCGGGGAGCCCGGAGAGGAAGAGACCCAGGCCGCCGGCGGGACATACAGCCTGGACGGGAACCAGGTCACGTTCCGGGCGGAGACCGGTGGCGCCTTCACCCAGGCCGTCGGTGTCGCCGACGACGAGTCCATCCTCATCCAGCAGCTCACTACCCAGGCCGGGGTGGAACACATTGCCTGGCGCTTTGACCGGCCCGGGCCGGAGCTCGTACCCGAAGAAGGCGTGCGTTAGAACACCGGCAACCGGCAACGGCCCCGTGCAGGCGGTCTCGATGCCGCCTGCCACCGCCGTGCCCATCCCCCGCAACCTGCCTGACACGCCTGTCAGGCAGTTCCCCCGCCAGAATCCTCCAACCCCCGTATTGCGCCGCCGGTGAGGGCCCAGTAACTTCCCGCGGTCGTTGAGAATCGTTCTCAATCTCATTGCAGCGGGGAGCTATGAGTCGGACACAGCAGGACAGGAGCGGCGCGAGTTTCGTGACACGCGCCCTGATGGCAGCCGCCGTGGCGGCACTGGCGTTCACGGGGTCGGCGGCGGCGCAGGGGCAGGTGGCGCTGGGTGGCGCCAATCCCCTGCCGGGCGTAATCGCCGGGCAGGTGGTGGCGGAGTCCACAGGCGAGGGCCTGCCGGGCGCACAGGTGCTGGTGCGCGAGACAGGGGTCCGGGTAGTGGCGGACGAGGCGGGACGGTTCCGCGTTGATGGTGTGCGCGCGGGCCGGTACACGCTGGATGTTTCGCTGCTGGGCCGGACGCACGGCTCGGAGCGTGTGGACGTGCAGGAGGGCCGCACGCTGAACGTCTCCATCGAGCTGGGGATGGCCCCCGTGACGCTGGAGGCGCTGACGGCGCGGCTGGAGCGGACGGAGATGGTGGGAGGGCAACTCACGCGGATCCCTGGCTCGGCGCATGTACTGACGGCGGATCGGCTGGCGGCGCAGAAGCTGGCCTTCGACGACGTGCACATGATCCTGCGGCAGGTGCCGGGCGTGAACGTGTCGGACGAAGAGGGTTTCGGCCGTCGCCCGAACATCGGCATGCGGGGCACGGGCGTAGGCCGCAATGCGAAGATCACGGTGATGGAGGACGGCGTCCTCATCGCGCCGGCGCCCTACACGGCTCCCGCGGCGTACCTGTTCCCGGTGGCCGGCCGCATGGAATCCATCGAGGTGCGCAAGGGCTCGAGCCAGGTGCGCTATGGTCCGTGGAGCACGGGCGGTGCGCTGAACCTGGTGACGAGCAGCATCCCGGCCCGGACGGAAGGGCTGCTGGACATGAGCGGCGGCGAGCATACCACGGGCAAACTGCGGGCGCGGGTGGGCAGCACCCACGGCCAGTTCGGCTGGCTGGCGGAGACGTACCAGCTGCGCACGGACGGCTTCAAGCAGCTCGACACCGGTGATGAGACCGGCTTCGACCTGCAGGACTACATGCTGAAGCTGCGCCTGTCGAGTGCCCCGGCGTCCCGGTTCTTCCAGGATGTGGAGCTGAAGCTCTCCCGCACGGCGGAAGCCTCCCGCGAGACCTATCTCGGCCTCGCCGACACCGACTTCGCGGCCGCACCGCTGCGCCGGTATGCGGGGACGGCCATGGACCGGCTGGACACGGAGGCCACACAGTACCAGCTCCGTCACTTCATCCGTCCTGCCGCAGGATTCGACGTGACCACCACGATCTACCAGCATGAGTTTGCCCGGACCTGGTACAAGCTGGACCGGATGAACACGGGCTCGCTGGCGGCGATCCTGACGCAGCCGGAGCATGCAACGTCGCTGGACGTGCTGCGCGGCGCGAACAGTGCCGACAACGCGCTCCTCGTACGCAACAACAATCGGGATTACATGTCCCGTGGCATCCAGTCGGTGGTGGGCCTGCAGTTCAGCGCGATGGGTGAGCATGCGCTGGAGATCGGGGCGCGCTACCACTACGACTCGGAGGACCGGTTCCAGCATGACGATGCGTACCGCATGCGGGACGGCCGGATGGAACTGACCACCGCCGGCGCGCCGGGCAGCCAGGACAACCGCATGGGCGAGGCCCGGGCCCTGGCGCTGTTCGCCCAGGACCGCATCACCGTGGGCGACTGGACACTGACGCCGGGTGTGCGCTACGAGAACATCGACTTCACAACCACCCGCTGGGCGCTGGGCGACGTGTCCCGTGCCGACGTCACTGCCGAGGGGACGAATTCGGTTTCGGTATGGGTGCCGGGCGTGGGCTTGAGCCGGGTCATCGGCCGCCACGGCCAGCTCTACGCCGGCGTGCACCGCGGCTTCGGCCCGCCGGGAGCCGGGGCGGACAATGATGCCCGTCCCGAGTCCAGCGTCAACTACGAGCTGGGCGGCCGGTTCGAGATGCTCGGGACCAGCCTGCAGGCGTCGGCGTTCTACAACGACTACACCAACATCCTGGGCCGGGCTACCCTGGCCTCGGGCAGCGACGGCAGCAACGAGCTGTACAACGGCGGTGCCGCCACAGTACGGGGACTCGAGGTTTCCGCGGACTACGATGTCGCCCGGGACCGGGGCTGGGGCGTGCGCGTTCCGGTACGGGCGGCCTACACGTATACGGACGCCACCTTCCAGTCGGCGTTCCAGTCCAGCTTCGGCGAGTGGGGCACGGTGGAGGTAGGCGACGAGCTGCCATATCTGCCGCGGCACCAGGGTTCAGCGTCCGTTGGCGTGGAAGCGCCGCGGTGGCGGCTGGACCTGTCAGCGGTGAACGCCGGCGCCGCGCGTACCGTCGCGGGCAGCGGGGCGCTCCAGCCGGGCCTGTCCACGGACGCCTACACGGTGTTCAGCCTGTCCGGTGAGGTGGGCGTGACGTCATGGACGCGGCTGTACGCCGGTGTCCAGAACCTGACGGATGCCACGTACGTCGCGGCGCGGCGCCCCTTCGGCGCCCGGCCGGGCCTGCCCCGGACGGTGACCCTCGGGCTGCGGGCGCTGGTGCAGTAACCGACACAACGTGACGACGGCCCGTAATGCAGAACGGCCGGTGCCCTTCGAGGGCACCGGCCGTTCGCGTAGCGCGGGAGCCGCGACTAGAACCGGATGCCGAAGCTCACCGGGACAAAGCGAAGCGCATGATCGCCGAAGGGCGCGTGGTAGCGCGCCTCGACGAACACGCCCAGGCCCGGCAGCGGAAGCCGGGCGCCGGCGCCGATGTTGACGCCCAGGTTCGTCTCACGCTCCTCGTCATGGGCGTGGTCCTCCGCGGAGTAGACGCCCACGCCGCCGATGATGTACGGCGTCAGCCCCACCATCGGGATGTTGAAGATGGCATTGGCGGTGCCGGACAGGACGTCGTAATTGCCGTGGTCCTCGCTGAAGCGGTTGAACATGCCGTCCACGCGGAAGCCGAAGGGCAGCATCGGCACACCCAACTCGCCGGCGAGCTGTACGTGGAAGCCCATATCGAGGTGATTCTCGCCTGTCGGGAAGCTGGGGCCGCCTGCCGCCGAGATCCGGACCTGCGCCTGTGCGTCCGCCGCGGAGAACGCCACCGCCGCCGCCATCACCGCCACTGCCATCGTCCACTGTCTCTTCATGTTTGTCTCCATGGGTCTGGGTTGTCTGCTGTCTGGTCAGTTGTTGATCTGGTCACGTTCCGGCGTGTACCGTCACGGTGACCGTCTGGCAGCCGTCGGCGTGACCGCCGCCGATGGCCCCGTGCATCTTGCAGAACTCGAACTGGGTCTGCCCGGCGCCCACGCCCACGAGCGTGCCGCCGTATTCACCGGCCACGGCCTGGTCCCACCGGGCGACGCTGGCGTTCGCCTCGTTCACCGCCAGGTAGTAGCCCTGCGCCGGCCCCATCTCGTCGCCGTCCCGGTCGAGCATCCGGACGACCAGGGGTCCACGACTGGCGCCCGCCGTCACCTCCAGCGAGCCGTCCACGTCGGTGCCCATGGCGCGGACCAATGGCTCACCATCTTCCAGCACCAGCACGCCATACGCCCGCAGGTGCTGCCCGGGCGACGCAGGATTAGTGCAGGCGCCCAGCAGCACTGTCGCCGCGAGGACGACGGGTACACGCCAGGTATCAAGAGTCTTCATGGCCTTCTCCTCCAGTTAGTCAGGTCCGTACGCAGTTCCTCCCTGGCGCCCGACGGAGGCCGGGAACCGGTAATCCGACCGCGAGCGTCGTCGTCCGTGACGAAGCTGCCAATCGGGCCGAGGGTCCAGCCCGGGCACGGGCCGTCCCCTATGTGGGGGAGAAGCTGCTGTCCAGAATCAGGACGTCGGCGGGCCGCGGATCCAGATCCAGGCTACCCGCTCGCCGGTGGGCAGCAGGTCGCGGTACGGCGCGCCCGCATGCTCAACTGCCTCGGCAGGGGATGCGATGAGTGCGGACGCCGGGCCGGCCAGGAATCGGTTGTCGGCCGCCCGGCAGACCAGGCATGCCGCAGGGTCGTGACCCTGCTGGTGGCTGCCGGGGGCCTCGGCGTGCTCGGGCGCCGCTCGCTCCTCGGCGCCGTGGGCCAGCGGCAGCAGCACGCCGGCCAGCAGGTGCGCTGCTACCAGCAGCGCACCTGCCCACCCCCGTCTGCCTGACCGATTGCCACCGAGCATTGACCCGTTCGCCCTTAGAGGTGATCCTGCTGAGAAGAGAAGTCGTAACGCATGAGGTCCCGTTTGGCAACAATAGCGCATGCAATGAACAGAACCTGGCCCATCGCCCGACCACGCCTGATACTGGCCATCGCCGCATTACTCGCGGGCTGCGGCGCCGACGCCGACACGTTCCGGCCCTTCACCGTGGGGGATCCGGCGCCGGACTTCGCCCTGTCGGCCATGGCCGGTGACACGGTCCGGCTCAGCGACCTGCGCGGCGGGCCCGTGTTGCTGAACATATGGGCGACCTGGTGCCCGCCATGCCGGGAGGAGATGCCCGGCCTCCAGGCGCTCCACGAAACGTACGGCCAGCAGGGGCTGCACGTGGTGGGCGTCTCCATCGACGCCCGCGGCGCTGAGGACGCCGTCCGTGCATTCGCCGGGGATTTCGGCATCGGCTTTACCCTCCTGCACGATCCCGGTGAGGTCGTGCCACGACAGTACCGTACCAGCGGCGTGCCGGAGACGTTCCTCATCGACGCCGACGGCGTGCTGGCCTACCGCTGGATCGGCGCGTTCGACCCGCTGGCCCCTGACGTCCACCAACGCATACAGGCGGTGCTGCCACAGTAGCGGCGGCGCCCCGCCCGGGTTTCTGGCCCGCTGTTCCCCGAAGGCAGGGGCAGGCCCGCCGCGCGCGGTTCCGCAGGGAGGAGGCACCGCGCAGCGGCCCGACGACCGAGGACTGTCCGAGCACGGCGGCCCTGCCCCTGCCAATTCTTGACGGGCATGATAAAATCAGGGCTGACCCGAATCACGGAACTCAGCCGCAGGCCGCAGGAACAGACCCCCGATGCATACGAGCCCCGAGTACGACTACACGTTCGAGCGCCGCCACAACGGGCCAGGCGCCGCAGAGATCCAGCGGATGCTGGAGGTGGTGGGCTACGGCTCGCTGGACGAACTCATGGACGTGGCCATCCCGTCGTCCATCCGGCATCGTCGCCCCCTTGCCATCACGCAGGGCGCCAGTGAGCAGGAAGCGCTGGCGGAGTTGCGGGAGCTGGCCCGTCGGAACCGGGTTCTCAGGTCGTACATCGGCATGGGCTACCACGACACGTTCACGCCGCCGGTGATCCAGCGGAAGGTGCTGGAGAACCCGTCGTGGTACACGGCCTACACGCCGTACCAGGCTGAGATTGCCCAGGGTCGGCTGGAAGCGCTGCTGAACTTCCAGACGGTGGTCATCGACCTGACGGGCCTGCCCATCGCCAATGCGTCGCTGCTGGACGAGGGCACTGCCGTCGCCGAGGCCATGGCCATGAGCCACGCCGCCGCGTCCCGGGGCCGGACCCGCTTCTTCGTCTCCGAACTGTGCCATCCCCAGACCATCGACGTGGTCCGCACCCGCGCCGCTGCCCGGGGCTGGGACGTGGTGGTGGGTGATCACGCCACCTTCGAGTTCGGCGATGATGTTTTCGGCGCCGTCGTCCAGTATCCAGCCACGGACGGCGCCATCCACGATTACCGCGACTTTGCCAGCCGTGCCCATGACGCCGGCGCGCTCGTCACGGTGGCGGCGGACCTCCTGGCGCTGACGCTGCTGACGCCGCCGGGTGAGTGGGGCGCCGACATGGTGGTGGGCAGCTCGCAACGTTTCGGTGTGCCGCTGGGCTACGGCGGTCCCCACGCCGCGTTCTTCGCGACGAAGGACGAGTACAAGCGCCAGATCCCCGGCCGCATCATCGGCGTCTCGAAGGACTCCCGTGGCAAGCCGGCGCTGCGCATGGCGCTGCAGACGCGGGAACAGCACATCCGCCGGGAGAAGGCGACGTCCAACATCTGCACGGCGCAGGTGCTGCTGGCCGTCATCGCGTCCTTCTACGCCGTCTACCACGGCCCCGAGGGGCTGACGCGCATTGCGCAGCGGGTCCGCACCCGAGCGTTGCAGCTCGCCGCCGGCCTGCGCGAACTCGGTTATGACGTGCCCGACGCGCATTTCTTCGACACCGTGCGCGTCCGGGCTGGCGCACGCCGCGACGCCATCATGAAGGCCGCTCTCGACGCGGGCATCAACCTCCGGCCGCTGGACGAGTCGGACCTGTGCGTCGCGTTCGATGAGACCGTCAGCATGCAGGACGTGCAGGACGTGCTCAACGTCTTCGCCGCCGTCACCGGCGGCACGCTGGTCACCGTGAAGGGTGAGGACGACGTCGCCACCGAACTCGACGACGCGTTCCGCCGGACCTCGGACTTCATGACACATCCCGTATTCCACCGTTACCGGTCGGAGACGGAGATGCTGCGCTACATCCACCGGCTGGAGTCCCGGGACCTTTCGCTGGTTCACTCCATGATCCCGCTGGGCTCGTGCACCATGAAGCTGAACGCCGCCGCGGAGATGCTGCCCATCTCCTGGCCGGAGTTCGCGAAGCTGCACCCCTTCGCGCCGGCGGACCAGGCCGAGGGCTACGCCGAGATGTTCCGCCAGCTCGAGGGCTGGCTCGCCGAGATCACCGGCTTCAGCCGCGTCTCCCTGCAGCCCAACGCAGGCTCCCAGGGCGAGTACGCAGGGCTGCTGGTGATCCGCGCGTACCACGAGGCCAACGGCAACAACCAGCGCAACGTGTGCCTCATCCCCCAGTCGGCTCACGGGACGAACCCCGCCAGCGCCGTCATGGCCGGGTTCGATGTCGTCGTGGTCAAGTCCGACGAGAACGGCAACATCGACATCCCTGACCTGCGCGCCCGGGCCGAGCAGTACGCGGACCGCGTCGGCGCCCTCATGGTGACGTATCCCTCCACCCACGGCATCTTCGAGGAGGGCATCCGCACCATCTGCGAGATCGTCCACGAGCACGGCGGGCTGGTCTACATGGACGGCGCCAACATGAACGCCATGGTCGGCCTCTGCCGCCCCGGCGACATCGGTGCCGACGTCTGCCACCTCAACCTGCACAAGACGTTCACCATCCCCCACGGCGGCGGCGGTCCCGGCATGGGTCCCATCGGCGTCACCGCCGCGCTGGCACCGTTCCTGCCCGGACACCCCGTCGTCCGGACCGGCGGCGACCAGGCCATTGGCGCCATCTCCGCCGCGCCGTGGGGCAGCCCGGGGATCCTGCCCATCCCGTGGATGTATATTCGCATGATGGGCGGGGCCGGCCTGACGACGGCTACGAAGATTGCAATACTTAACGCCAACTATGTGGCGCGGCGTCTGAGTGATTATTACCCTGTATTGTATACGGGACGCGACGGGACCGTCGCCCACGAGTGCATCATCGACCCGCGCCCCCTCCGGGGCGGTAGCGGCGTCGAAGCCGGCGACATCGCCAAACGGCTCATGGATTACGGC
The DNA here is from genome assembly GCA_035461245.1 of Longimicrobiales bacterium. Taxonomy (GTDB): domain Bacteria; phylum Gemmatimonadota; class Gemmatimonadetes; order Longimicrobiales; family RSA9; genus SH-MAG3. The sequence continues at coordinate 42,474 of DATHVP010000062.1, forward strand.
TTCCATGCGCCCACCGTCTCGTTCCCGGTGGCGGGCACGCTCATGATCGAGCCCACTGAAAGCGAATCACTGGAAGAGCTGGACCGGTTCTGCGACGCCCTCATCGGCATCCGTGAGGAGATCCGTGAGATCGAGACGGGCGAAGCAGACAGGAGCGATAACCTGCTCAGCAACGCGCCGCATACCGCCGACATGGTGATGGCAGACGACTGGTCGCATCCCTATGGACGCGAACGGGCCGCGTTCCCCGCAAGCTGGACGCGGGAGTACAAGTTCTGGCCCTCGGTGGGCCTGGTGGAAAGCGCCGCAGGTGATCGCAACCTGATCTGTGCCTGCATTCCCATCGAGGAGTACGCTGAGGTCTGACCCCGTAACAGCCCGGATCCAGTCCCGTCACTGGGGCGGGTCCGGACGCGTGCCCGCCGCAGGGCGCGCGGTCCGCAGTAATCACCGTATGGCTGCCTCGGCACGCAGCCCGCAGGTGAGCGCAGCCCGGGCCTGCCCGTCCAGGTTGCATGCAAATATGCCGGAGAGAATGGATTTATCGTGAGTACGACTGAAACGGTGGGCGTGCTGGACGTCACGTCCGGTGGCGCCGGCTTCGTCCGTCGCAAACAGAACAGCTACCTCGCCTCGGACGGCGATACCTATGTCCCACAGAAGCTGATTCAGCGATACAAGCTGCGCACCGGCGATGAGCTGGTGGGTGAGGCGGGCCCCTCACCGGGCCGGGGCAAGAACCCGCCACTGGTGAACCTGGTCACCGTCAACGGGCTGCCGCCGGAAGAGATGGCAAACCGTCCGGAGTTCCACCGCCTGAGCGCGCTGCACCCGAAGGATCAGCTCGTGCTTGAGTGCGAACTCGATCGCGGCACCCACGACCACACGAATCGCATCATCGACCTGTTCTGTCCCTTCGGCAAGGGCCAGCGGGCGATGATCGTGGCCCCGGCCAAGGCCGGCAAGACGATGGTGCTCCAGGCCGTGGCCGAGGGTCTGGTCAAGAACTATCCGAACTCCTCCGTCTTCATCCTGCTGGTGGACGAGCGCCCGGAAGAGGTGACGGAGATGGAAATGTGCGGGTACGGCGAGGTGGTGGCGTCGAGCTTTGACCATCCCGCCGACCGTCACGTGGGCGTGGCCGAGATCACGCTGGAGCGGGCGCGGCGGCGGGTGGAGATGGGCCAGGACGTCATCATCATCCTGGACTCCATCACGCGGCTGGCCCGGGCCTACAACACGAATGAGCGCAGCAGCGGCAAGACGCTCACGGGCGGGCTCGACTCCAATGCACTGGAGAAGCCGAAGCGGTTCCTGGGCAGCGCGCGCAACATTGACCCGAAGCAGGGCGGCGGTTCGCTGACCATCATTGCCACGGCGCTGGTGGAGACCGGCTCGCGGATGGACGACGTCATCTTCGAGGAGTTCAAGGGCACCGGCAACAGCGAGCTGGTGCTGTCCCGGGAGCTGGCCGACAAGCGCATCTGGCCGGCCATCGACCTGACGGCCAGCGCCACTCGCCGGGAGGAGCTGCTCCTGTCACCGGAAGCGCTCCAGACCTCCCACAAGCTGCGCCGGGACTTCAGCGACATGTCGCCGCCGGAGGCCATGGACCAGCTGCTGGCGCGCATGAAGCGCACGAAGACCAACGACGAACTGGTTCAGCAGATCACGTCCGGCCGGGTCTGAGAACAGCTCGGGAACAGGAACGGGAAACGTCGGCGATCCCCGTCGCTCATGTGGTCCCTGGACGGCTGTGCACGGCACTGGTGGCCTGATACAGTTCGGCTGCCGGACGCGCGCGCATCCGGCAGCCGATACCCGTCGTTCGCGGGGCGTGCGGGGCTGCCGTCAGCGACCGCCCTGGTTCGCGGCGCTGGCCGCTGCCGGGCGCGGGTCCTGCAGCGTTTCCAGCACCTGCCGCCACTGGAACTTCTCGCCGATGCCCCGGACGTAGTAGTCCATCCATGCCATCTCGCTCATGGACTTGACCAGCCGGTTGCGCGGGTCGGGGATGCCGTGGCTGTTGCCCGGATACATGAACAGTTCCGTCTCCACGCCGAGCTGCCGCAGCGCCATGTGCAGCTCCACTGACTGGGGGCTCGGCACGCGCGGGTCGCCCTCGACGACGTGGATCATGGTGGGCGTCTTCGCGTTGGCTATGTACTTCAGTGGCGACTGGTCCCAGTACGCATCGAAGTTGTGGTACGGCAGGTCGTCGCCCAGGTAGAACTGGCGGTTCCGCTGCACGTCGCTCTGGGCATACATGCTGATCCAGTTGGACGTGCCGGCGCCTGAGCTGATGGCCTTGAACCGGTCCGTGTTCACCAGGATCCAGTTGGACCAGTGCCCGCCTGCGCTCCAGCCCAGTGCGCCCATGCGGTTGCCATCGACCAGGCCCTCGGCGATGAGGTGGTCCACGCCGGTCATGATGTCGTCATAGCCCTGCGGGAAGTAGTTGCCGACGATGTCCGTGCGGAACGCCTCGCCGTAGTTGGTGGAGCCGCGGTAGTTCGGCTTCAGCACCGCGTAGCCGGCGCCTGCGTAGACCTGCGAGCCGTAGCCGCCGTTGAAGCCGAGGACGTCGGCGGAGGCGGGTCCGCCGTGGATGGCGACAATGAGCGGATAGCGCTGACCGGGCTGGTAGCCCACGGGGTACGTCAGCACGCCACCGACTTCCTTCCCGTCGGTGGACGTCCAGGTGATCTCCTCCTGGGCGCCCAGCGCGAAGTTGCGGACCTGCGGGTTCACGTCGGTGAGCTGCCGCCAGGTGGAGCGGTTGCCGATGCGGTTCAGGTCCCGGGTGACGAAGAGCGTGGACGGCGTCGTCGGGTCCTGGTAGCTGATGAGGTAGAGGCCGCTGGCGTCGTCACGGCTGACGGACAGCGACGCCTGCGCGTCCGTCACCTGGCGCACCGTGTTGCGCTGGACGTCCCGCGCCATGAGCTGCCGCGTGGCGCGGATGCCCTCGTTGAAGTAGATGGTGCGGCCGTCGTCGGACCAGAAACCGACGGACAGGTTGCCATCGAATGAGCCGCCCAGCATGCGGAACTCGCCGCCACGCTGGTCCACGGGACGCAGCCAGATGCGACGGTTGCCCATGGTGTAGCGCGTCAGGTCCTCGGGCGCGACGAAGGCCACGGTCCGGCTGTCCGGTGAGAAGAACGGCCCGCTCTCGCCGACCTCGTCGTTCTCGGTGAGCCGCTCGAGGCTACCGGTGGCGACTTCCAGCAGGTAGAGGTCGGCGTTGATGTTCTGCTCGGTGATGTTGCGGTGGTAACGGTGCGAGCTGACGCCGTTGAAGCCGATCCAGCGGCCGTCAGGGGAAACGTTGAAGCTTGTGACGTCGTACGCGGTGTCATCCGTAAGTCGCGTGGTCCGGGACGGGTCCAGGTCCAGCGCCCACAGGCTGCTCAACGGCGTGACCTCATTGTAGACGTTGACGGTGAAGCGGTTCTCGCGGCGGAGCCGCTCGTCCTCAAACAGCGTGTCACGCGTCAGGAAGTAGATGCGACGGCTGTCCGGCGCCCATTCCCAGCTGCCAACTCCCGTGCCATGGCGGCTGACCTGTTCGGCCTCCGGTGCCGTGGTGCCGGTCCCGATGGCAGTACCGTTCAGCAGCGCCGTGAGGGCGTGCACAGGCACGCGGTAGAGTTGCTCCTGGTTGCTGCGCCCGCTGCGGTAGACGAGCCAGCGGCCGTCGGGGCTGAACGCGAAGTTGGAGACGCCCGCCGTCGCATCCGTCACACGCCGGGCCTCACCGCCGTCCGTTCGCATCAGGTAGAGCTGGTTCTGGTTCGCGCTGCTCGATGGCGCGTCACGGTTCGACAGGAAGACGAAGGCGCTGCCGTCGGGCAGCCACGCGGGCTGCGACTCGTTCTTCTCCGCCGTGAACGTGAGCTGGCGCGACGACGGCACCCCCTGCTCCGTCGACACGATAAAGAGGTCCGTCTGGCTGCGGGCTTCCTTCCAGTCAGGAAAGCTCACCGTGTGGAGCACGTGCCGGCCGTCGGGCGAGACGTTGAAGCTGCCCGCCGAGCGCATGTGCTGCACGTCCAGGAACGTCATGGGCCGGACGGCCTCTTCGGCTATCGCCTGGCCGGCGGGTGCCTGGGCAAGGACGGGCTGGGACGCTGGTGCGGCGGCACCGGTGGCGATGGCGGCAAGCATCAGCGTGCGCCGCCGCAGGCGCGGGAGAACTCTCTGCATGGAGGCCTCGAGGTGGCGGTGACGTGTTGGGCTACAAGGTACGACATGGGCCGGGCGACGAACAACGGGCGCCGGCCGATGGGTTCGACAAATCACTGCCTGCGAGACGATGGCCGGCGTCTGCTGCACCGATGGCAGCGGAACCGACTGCCGCAGAGTCGACAATCCAGGCGGCCGGTCACGTAGTCTGTCGACACAGCAGCAGGAGCGGGTGGAGTTATGCTGCAATACTGCCGCAGAATCGACAAACCAGCTGGAATCGCCTGCAGAATGTCGATTCTGCGGCAGTGGTGGCTGGCGCGGGGGAGCCTCCCGGCCAGGAGCGTGCGCACAGCCGATGTACTCGCGGGCCGGGCGTCAGCCACATGCCACCAGCTCCGGGGCGGTGCTGCGCTGACGAGGGGGGATCCGCGGATCCGCGCCCGGCGCTCTTTCGAAAACCGCCGCCACCTGCTATTTCTCCCCTGTTCCCCGACAAACGGGCCGAGCCCGCATCGTCCGAGTCCGGATCATCCGAGCCGTGTCGTTCGAGCCCGCGTCCTGCGAGTCCGCACCAGCCGAGTCTGCACATGAGAACACGCATCCTTGTCGCGCTGCTGGCAGCGCCGCTCCTGACATTGTCCGCGTGTGCCACCGCCGGCAGCGGTGGCGCAGGTTCCGCCGACCCGCCGCTGCTGGGCGCCGGGGCCATCCCCGCTCCGCGGCCGTACTCGCAGGCGGATGTGCACTTCATGGCCGGCATGATCCCGCATCACGCGCAGGCAGTGAAGATGGCGGCACTGGTCCCGGACCGGAGCAGTCGTGAAGACGTGAAGATCCTGGCGGAACGCATGGCCGTGGCGCAGGGCGACGAGATCGCCCTCATCCGCCAGTGGCTTGCCGACAACAACGAGGATGTGCCGCCAGCGGACGCGACGCACCATGTCATGGATCACGGCGGCATGCAGCACGCCATGCTCATGCCCGGCATGCTGACCGATGAGGAGATGGCGCAGCTCGAGGCGGCCCGCGGCGCGGCGTTCGACCGCATGTTCCTGACGCTCATGATCCGGCACCATGAGGGCGCCATCATCATGGTCAATGACCTGTTCGGCGCCGCCGGCGCCGCGCAGGACGATTTCATCTACAAGTTCGCATCCGACGTCTTCGCCGATCAGACCACGGAGATTCATCACATGCAGCAGATCCTCGCCCAACTTCCGGAACGGAGCCAGCCATGAGTGACAGCCAGTCGCAGCAGCAGCGTCGAACTTCCCGGCGCAGGAACATCGCGGTCCTCGCCGTCCTCCCCCTGCTGGCGTCGGCGTGCGCCACGGCTGGCGGCACCGGCGCCACGGCCGGCGGAGCGGTGCCTGCCGGGCCGGCCGTGGACATGTCCACGACGGCGCCGAGCCCCGATCCCCGCGTGGGCCTGCGGGCCGGTGTCACTGACGCCGGCACAGCTGCATGGAACATGCGCCTCGTAGCGAACCGACCGTCGCCGGAGGGTTTCGCCGGCGCCACGAACTCGGACCTGGCCTTCAGCGGCGACCTGGTCTACCAGGGCAACTATAACGGCTTCATGGTCTGGGACGCGGCGAACCCGCGTGACCCACGGCTGAAGGTCCGCTACATCTGCCCCGCCTCGCAGAGCGACGTCTCCGTCTACCGCAACCTGCTCTTCGTCTCGGGCGAGGGTCAGTCCGGCCGCCTGGACTGCGGCGCGCAGGGCGTGCAGGACTCGGTCAGCCATGACCGGCTGCGGGGCATTCGCATCTTCGATGTGACGGACATCGAGAACCCGCGCTACATCCACAACGTGCAGACGTGCCGCGGCTCGCACACGCACACGGTTGTGGAGGACCCGCGGGACCCGAACAATGTCTACATCTACGTGTCCGGCTCCGCTGGTGTCCGTTCGCCCAGTGAGCTGCCGGGCTGCTCGCGGCTGGCGCCGGACGAGGACCCCAACTCCGCGCTGTTCCGCATCGAGGTCATCCGCGTGCCGCTGGCGAACCCGGCCCAGGCGGCCATCGTGACGCAGCCCAGGATCTTCGAGGGACTGGCGTCGCCGCCCCGGCGTGACGCCGACGGCAACCCCGTCGTCAACCCGGACCGCCCCGGCCCCAGCCAGTGCCACGACATCACGGTCTATCCCGCGGTTGGCCTGGCGGGCGGCGCATGCGGCGGCTACGGCCTGCTGCTGGACATCAGTGACGTGGTGAACCCGCGCCGCCTGGACGCTGCGGCGGACCACAACATGTCCTTCTGGCACTCGGCCACGTTCAGCAACGATGGCAGTGCGGTCCTGTTCACCGACGAGTGGGGCGGCGGCAGCGCGCCCCGCTGCCGGGAGACGGACCGCTACGAGTGGGGCGCCAACGCGCTGTTCACCATCGAGAACGGCAGGCTCGTGTTCCAGTCGTACTACAAGATGCCGGCGGCGCAGACGGAGCAGGAGAACTGCGTGGCGCACAACGGCTCGCCCATTCCCATCCCGGGCCGCGAGATCAAGGTCCAGGCCTGGTACCAGGGCGGGCTGTCCATCTTTGACTGGACGGACCCCGCCAACCCGGTGGAGATCGCGTACTGGGACCGCGGCCCCATGAGCGACGAGCGTCTCATCAGCGCCGGCTCGTGGTCGTCGTACTGGTACAATGGCTACATCTACAGCTCCGAGATCGCCCGCGGCCTGGACGTCTACGAGATCCAGCCCAGCGGCTTCATCTCGCAGAACGAGATCGACGCGGTGAAGACCGTGATCTGGCCGGAGTACAACCCGCAGATGCAGATCCGGATGGAGTGGCCGCCGTCGTTCCCGCTGGCCCGGGCGTACATTGACCAGCTCGAGCGCAGTAGCGGCCTGTCGGCGCAGCGCATCGCGTCGGCCCGGACGGAGCTGCAGCGCATCGAGCGGATGAGCGCATCACAGCGGGTTGCGCCGTTGCAGGCGCTGGCGACGTCACTGCAGCAGGACGTGGCCGGTTCCCGCGACGCCGGCAAGGTCCGGCTGCTGGTGGGCGCGGTGAACGACCTGGCGGCTGCGCAACGGTAAGCCGCCGCGCAATGGCGGGCGCCGGCCGGCAACGGGTGGCGTCCGCTCTTGAACAGACCGGGATGACGAACCGGCGCGGGTCCAGTGGCCCCGCGCCGGTTTTCACATGGCGAGCCGGGCTTGATCCCGCCTACTTGTCCGGCCGCACCGGCGTAGCGGCGTCGTCACCCACGACGGTGGTCCACGGCCGCACGCGCCACTCCCGCACCAGCCCGTTCAGCACGTAGGGATCAGCCCGGGCGAAGTCCTCGGCCACGGCCGGCGAGTCGCCACGGAACAGCAGGACCGTGCCGTCCACGGGCTCGGCCAGCGCCCCGCCCAGGATGAGTTCGCCTCGCTCCTGGGCAGCCCACGCCAGACCCAGGTGCTCGGCGCGGAACGCAGCCCGTCGCTCGACGTAGTCGGGCGTGACATCGTAGAAGAGCAGGTAATGCATGGACACCTCGTCGTATGCGGTCAACCGATGATGATGGCGGAGAACACCAGCCCCAGCAGCCCGAACGTCAGCAGGAACATGTAGCTGAAGCCCAGGACCCACCACTTGAGCGTCGTGCGGAACCAGCCCTGCCGGTATACGCGCTTCATGGCCAGCCACACGTACGCCATCATCCAGAACACGATGAACGGCGTGGCCGCGCCCAGAGACAGCAGCAGTATGAGGAAGAACATGAGGAAGAAGAACGCGTGCACGTGCAGCGCGAACACGAAGTGCTCGGCATAATACCGGCCCCGCCGGATGTAGAGCAGCTTCAGGAACAGCGCGAACACCGGCAGCAGCACGAACATCATGTGCGGCGCGTACTCCAGCAGGTTGGCCAGGAACTGACGCACCGCCTCCCGCTGGGGCAGGTGCCCGAGCTGCGCCAGCTTCCGTTCCACCGATCGCTCCAGCGGGGAACCCGCCACGTTCCTGCGGACGGTCATGGCCCACGGCTGCAGCTGGCCACGGGGCAGCGGCGCATCGGCCGCGGGTATCACCGGCGCCGGCGCAGGACCGGGTGCCATGCCCGCCGTGTCCGGACGGACCGCACCGGTATCGCCCGGTGAGCCGGCGGAACCCGTATCAGGTGGCGTGATGTCCGCGGCTGCGGTATCAGCCGTTGCAACGTCCGGCGTCGCGGTGTCCGGCTGTATCCGGGCCCGGGCCAGGGACGCCTCCGCCTGCGCAATAGCCTGCCGGATGGCAGGCCGGGCGAGGGCGGGCATGGCCGCCGTATCAACCTGCATCAGTTCGTCCAGGCGCGCCTCGAGGGCCTGTACGCTGTCGGCCGTCATGGGCGCTGAAGCAGTCTCGGCAGACTGTATGGCCAGCCGGTCCAGTGCGGCGAGCCCGTGGAAGGACAGCGTCAGGAAGAACAGTACGCTGGACAGCAGGTACAGCCGGAGCGGCGGGATGTAGCGCACCACTCGACCCCGCAGGAACTCGTTGGTGAGGTACCCCGGCCGGAACAGGATGCCCACCACCGTGCGCGGCAACGCGCTGTTGAGGGCCATCTCGTCGGCTACGACATCGGCGAAGATCACCGGCAGTGACGCCTGCACGATGGTCTTCCGCTGCCCGCAGGACGGACAGAAGCGGCCGGGCGTGGGGTCGCCGCAGTTGCTGCACGGCGTCTCCGGCGGACTCCAGCGCGAACTCTTCGAGCGACGTCCCTGCGGACCGTGCCGGGGGGGGGTGTCCTCGTCCCCGGGCGTCGCTCCGCCCGTCGTGGGTGTGTCGGTCATCCGGCAACGCTACGCGTCCCGGCGGACGGCGACAAGCGCCTTCATCTCCGCCGCGGTAGACGAAAGGTGGGTCGGCAGCGGGAAGAAATGAACTGAATCGCGCAAATACTTCCCGACCCGACAGCCGCTGTGAGCCCGGCGCGCCACCCCCGCAGTCATGCACAACATGTTGTCAGTATTCCGTTTACCACGGGCGCCGTCGGCACTGGCATGATGCTCGCCCATCGCTCGCGCGTTCGTACCCGCCTCAAATCGATGCGCCGACAACCGAACCTCGACCCGCGACAGGTCATCATGCTCAAGTGGCTGAAGGATCTGAGTGTCTCCCAGACCCTCCTGGCAGTATTCCTGGTGGTTGCGTTCCTGTGCGGCCTGGCCGGTTGGGTCGGCACCCGCGGCATGGCGGAGCTGTACGCCCTGGCCGGCGCGGCAGACGGCGTCGATTCCGTGCTGGCGGAGCGTGCCTACACGGGCGCCCGCAACGCGACGTGGCTGATTGTCGCCCTGGCCGTGGTCAGTGCACTGGTACTGGGCTACATCGTCAGCAACGCCATCACCAATGCGCTGGGTCAGATGCGGGCGGCCGCGGACCAGCTTGCCCGGGGCGACCTGGACATCCAGGTGGCGTGGGAATCAAAGGGCGAGGTGGGCATGCTGGCCGAGTCGTTCCGGAACATGGCGGCAGCGCACCGTGAGATTGCGTATGCGGCGGTGCAGATCGCCAATGGCAACCTGGCGGTGGACGTGCAGCCCCGGTCCGACCGGGACGTGCTGGCCCGCTCGTTCGTCACGCTGCGCGACGCGGTGCGTGACATGACGTCCGAGGCGACGTCCCTGGCGGATGCCGCCGCCGCCGGCGACCTGGCTCGCCGGGGCGACCCGGACCGGTTCCGTGGCGCCTACCGTGACCTCGTTCGTGGCATCAACCGGATCATTGAGGGCATGACCGCGCCGTTGAACGAGGCCGCTACGGTGCTGGACCGCCTGGCGGCCAAGGACCTGACGGTGCGCATGACCGGTCAGTATCAGGGCGATCATGCGCGCATCATGTCCTCGCTGAACACGGCCATGGACCACATGGAGGCGGCGCTCTCGCAGATCGCCGCGTCTGCGGACCAGGTGGCGTCCGCCGCCGGCCAGGTCGGCGCCGGCAGCCAGACGCTGGCGCAGGGGACGAGCGAGCAGGCCAGTTCGCTCGAGGAGATCTCGGCGAACCTGCAGCAGATGACGGCGATGACGAAGCAGAACGCTGCCCATGCCCGGGACAGCGATGGCCTGGCCGGCGCGGCCAGCACCATGGCCCACCAGGGCGTGGACAGCATGGAGCGGCTGGCGGAAGCGCTGGACAGGGTGCAGGCGTCGTCGGACCAGACGGCAAAGATCGTCAAGACGATTGACGAGATCGCGTTCCAGACGAACCTGCTGGCGCTGAACGCGGCGGTGGAAGCGGCCCGTGCAGGGGAGGCGGGGCGTGGCTTCGCGGTGGTGGCGGAGGAGGTCCGGGCGCTTGCCATGCGCAGCAGCGACGCCGCGCGGACCACCGCCCAGCTCATCGAGGACTCGGTGACGAGCGTGCGGGGCAGCACGGCCCACAGCGGCGAGGCCGTTCAGCACCTTCGCAACATTGTGGAGCACGTGGACCGGGTGCGAGCCGCCGTCGCGGGCATCGCCACCTCGAGCGACCAGCAGAGCCAGGGCATCGCGCAGATTACGCTGGCCGTGGAGCAGGTGAACGGCGTGACGCAGACGGCGGCGGCAAACTCGGAAGAGAGCGCCAGCGCGTCAGAGGAACTGGCCAGCCAGGCCTACATGATGAAGAGCCTGGTGGGCGAGTTCGCGCTGACAGGCGCGCCGCGGCAACGCACCGTACGACCAGTGCTGCGCCCGGCGCCCAGGGGCTTCGCTGCTGCGCGGGTACCGGGGAGTGCCGGCTTTGGCGGTCCTGCCGGTCACGGCGTGGGTAATGGCGGCCACAGCGGCAATGGCGGCAGTGGCCGGGGCAACGGCTGGCACGGCGCGGGGCATCGGCTGCTGGATCCGGAGACGGTGATCCCCTTCAGCGACGAGGACGACATGCACACGCTGGAGGAGTTCTAGATGGCTGGCGCCGCAGGTATTACGGCATCAGCGGACGTGCGCTGCCTCGTCTTCATGCTGGGCGACGAGGAGTACGCCGTGGACGTCATGCGCGTCCGCGAGATCGTCGGCCCGCTGCCGATCACACGCGTGCCTGGCATGCCGGCGCATGTGCGCGGCGTCATCAACCTGCGCGGCAAGGTCATCCCCGTCATGGACCTGCGCACGCGCTTCGGCCTGGCCGCCACGGACCACGGCCCCCGCACGTGCATGATCGTGCTGCAGGCCGGCGGCACCGAGGTGACGGCCCTCGTGGATCGGGTCTGCGAAGTGGTTTCCATTGCCGGGGGCGACGTGGAGGAAACGCCGTCGTTCGGCCCGTCCGTGGACACGTCCTGCCTGCTGGGAATTGCGAAGTCGGGCGAGCGCGTGCGCATGCTGCTGGACATTGATCGCGTCATGGCCGGTGATGACAGGGGGGGCGCCGCTGACCTGTTCGATGCGGACGCGAGCCGGTCCTGATGGATCCCGCCGCCGTGGAATTCAGCCAGGACCAGTTCCACGCCGTGAGCCAGCTTGCTCACGGTGCGTGCGGCCTGAACCTGCACCCGGGGAAGAAGGAACTGGTCCGGGCGCGGCTGGCCGCGCGCCTGCGCGAGCTGCGGCTGGCAGACGTGGACAGCTACCTGGCCCTTCTCGCCGCTGACGGCACCGGCCGGGAGGCGGCCCGCCTCATGGATGTGCTGACCACCAACAAGACGAGCTTCTTCAGGGAGCCGGAGCACTTCCGGTTCCTGTTGCAGCGCGTGGTACCGGAGCTCCTCGTGCCGCGCCGTCGGCTGCGCGTCTGGAGCGCGGGCTGTTCAACAGGCGAGGAGGCGTACTCCCTGGCCATGGTACTGCGCGCCGAGGTGGGTGACACCGCGGACGTGCGTATCCTGGCGACGGACGTCTCCAGCCGGGTCATCGAGACGGCGCGCACGGGCGTGTACTCCGCCGAAGCGGTGCGGAGTGTCCCTGTCCTGCTGCGCCAGCAGTCGTTCCGGCGCGCGGGACGCGATCCCGCCAGCGCCTGGAGTGTGCGCGCAGAGGTGCGCGGCCTGGTCCGCTTCGCTCGCCTGAACCTGATGGATACGTGGCCCATGCGCGGCCCGTTCGACCTCATCTGCTGCCGCAACGTCATGATCTACTTCGACCGGCCCACCCAGCAGCGCCTGGTCCGGCGGTTCTGGGAGCTGCTTGCGCCGGGCGGGTACTTCTTCGCCGGCCACTCCGAGAGCTTCGCCGCCCTGGACCACGAGTTCGAGTACGTGCAGCCCGCCGTCTACCACAGGGCGGCCACATGAGCGGTATGGCAGCGAAGGCGGCGGTGCAACCCGGCCGCGCGGACCGTGCGCTGACCGTGGTGGGCATAGGCGAACTGAAGGTCACGGGTGATGCGAATGCGCTGCTGGTTACGTACGCGCTGGGGAGCTGCCTGTGCGTCATCGTGCACGACCCGGTGGCGAAGGTGGGAGGACTCCTGCACGCCATGCTGCCGCGCCGCGAGGGCGACGCCGGCACGGCGCCGGACCGGCCGGGGCTGTACGTGGACAGCGGCATACCCGCCTTGTTCAGGTCATGCTACGAGCTGGGAGCGCGGAAGGACCGGCTCCGCGTGTGCCTGGCGGGCGCTGCCAGTGTGCATGGCGGCGGCGCCGGGGAAGCGGACGACCATTTCCAGGTGGGCAGGCGCAACCTGCTCACGGCGCGTCAGCTCTTCTGGAAGAACAACGTGATGATTCACGGTCAGGATGTGGGTGGCAGTGGATGGCGCACGGTGCAGCTCGACGTGGGTGGCGGCAACGTCGTCGTGCGCAGCGCGAACGCCGACGTTCAACTCTGAGGTGGGCATGGGGCTCAACGTACTGATCGTGGATGACAGCGCCGTCATGCGCGCCGTCATCATGAAGACGCTGGGGATGAGTGGTGTCCCCCTCGGCACCCTGTACCAGGCCGGCAATGGTGAGCAGGCCCTGGCGCTGCTGAAGGAGAATCCGGTGGACCTGATCATGCTCGACATCAGCATGCCTGTCATGCGCGGCGACGAGGTGCTCGAACGCGTGCGCGTCACGCCGGGCCTCGAGGGGCTGCCGGTAGTAGTCGTGTCCAGCGAACGGTCCGGCGAGCGCATGGACAGGATGAGGGACCTGGGCGCCGAATTCGTGTCCAAACCGTTCGCACCGGAACAGCTTCGTTCCATCCTGATGACCATGGGTGAACTTCGTGAGGCGATCTGTGCTGAATGATGCGCTGCGGCAGGCCGCCGTCGTGACCTTCGAGCAGCTGGTGTTCGTGCTGCCGGATACGCCGCCGGACGAGGCGCAGCGGGCCAGGCCCGTCACGGCCGTTGCGCGGATCGCGTTCGCCGGCCCCGCCGCCGGCGAGCTGCAGGTTCGCGCCTGCCAGGGACTGCTGCCGCGACTGGCGGCGAACATGCTCGGTAACGACCTCGACGATGAGGGCGTTCAACTCGACGCCCTGGGCGAGATCGCCAACATCATCTGCGGCCAGCTCTTCCCGCACCTCGATCCTTACCGCGCGTTCGAGCAGCGGCCGCCACAGGTCACCATCGGTGACGGCGACAGCGCCCTCGCCGGCAGTGAGCTGGCGGCCTGGGTTGAGCTGGGCCTCGAGTCCAGCCGCGCGGAGGTCGTGCTCTGGCTGACCGCCGGGTCCGAGTAGAGCCGGCCATGGTGCGGGTGCTGGTCGTGGACGACTCCGCTGTCGTGCGGCGGCTGCTGGCGGCAACGCTGCAGCGGGAGCCGGACATCGAGGTCATCACGGCCGTGGACCCGTTCGACGCCCGCGAGAAGGTGCTCCGCTTTGCGCCGGACGTCATCACCCTCGACATCGAGATGCCCAGGATGGACGGCCTGTCCTTCCTCCAGCGGCTCATGAAACATCACCCCGTCCCCGTGATCATCGTCAGCTCCCTGACGCCCCGGCGCAGTGATATCGCGGTGCACGCGCTCCAGCTCGGCGCGCTGGAGGTGGTGGCCAAGCCGGCGGGGCCCGCGGCGGTCACTGACATGGCCGCGCAGTTGCTGCGGGCGGTCAGGGCGGCCGCGGCCGCCGATGTCCGCCACCTCGCCCGGGGCCACGCCCAGCCGGCAGGCCATCCGTCCCGCGCTCGTCGTGGCGGCGTTGTTTCCGCTCAGGCACGGGATGACGCCGCCGCCGCCGTCGTCGCCATCGGCGCGTCCACGGGCGGGCCCGTGGCCATTGAACAGGTACTGGCCTCATTCCCCGACGACGGACCGGGCGTGCTCGTGGTTCAGCACATGCCGGCGGGTTTCACGGCCGCGTTCGCTCGCCGCCTGGATAGCTGGTGCCGCCTGGAAGTGCGCGAGGCACGCGACGGCGATCTGGTTCGGCCGGGGATCGCCCTCGTGGCGCCGGGCGGTCGCCACATGGTGCTGCAACGGGATGCCGGCGGTATGGTCGTGGCGGTGCGGGACGGGCCACAGGTGCATTACCAGAAACCGTCGGTGGACGTGCTCTTCCACTCCGTTGCCGCCAGTGCCGGCGCGGACGCCGTCGGGGTGCTTCTCACCGGCATGGGCAGCGACGGCGCCAGCGGTCTACGCGCCATGAGGGACGCCGGCGCGCACACCATCGCCCAGGACGAAGCGACCAGCGTCGTCTTCAGCATGCCCGGGGAAGCCATCCGCTTCGGCGGGGCGTGTGAGGTGCTGCCCCTGCCACGCATCGGCGCTGCCGCAGCCACCGCAGCTACCCCCCGGCCGCGCCGCGCCGGAACTCCCGCGTGCAGGGACTCATGAATCCGCCCACAGCCACAGCCAAGGCCCGGTCCAACCCCGCCGCGCCTCCGGACCGGATGGGCGCCATTGATGAGGCCGCACTGGCGCTGGCTGGTATGGCGGGCCCCCGGCCTGATGCGGGCGAGCTGGAGCACGTGCGTGCGTTGCTGGAGCCCCGCGCCCGGGACGACGACCAGCCGGCATGGGTCAGGCAGGCGCTGGCTGCCGCTGTCGAACTGCTCGACGGAGCCCTCGACGGTGCCGGTGACCCGGCCTGCTCCATCTCCCGGGTCAATGCCCTCCTCGACCTGACGCGCTCAGCCGCCCCGCATGCTGCGGGAGACGTTCCCGCCGGGATGGCCCTGCCCGACGACACCATCCGCGAACTGGTCCCGGAGTTCCTGGCCGAGTCGGCCGAGCACCTGGACCATGTGGAGGCCATACTCCTACGTACGGGGGCTGCACGCGTCGAGCCTGCCGACCTGGAAGACATCTTTCGCGCGTTTCACACCATCAAGGGGTCGGCCTCCTTCCTGGGCGCCGCCGGTGTTGCCGAACTGGCTCACGCCGGAGAGTCCCTCCTGGACCGGCTGCGGGGCGCGACTGACATTGTCGGTCCGGCCTCCACGGCGCCGGTCATGGAGTGTGTGGACGTCCTGCGCCGGTTGCTGGACGACTTCGCCTATTCATCCGCCGGCGCGTCGTCCCCGGCATCCGCCAGCGCGTCGTCCCCGGCATCCGCCAGCGCCGCGCACCCGCCGCCTTCCCGGGCAGCCACCGCCGCGCCACCAGCGACAGTACGAGTGCGTACGGACCGGCTGGATGAGCTGGTTGAGCTGGTGGGGGAACTGGTGGTGGCCCACGCCATGGTGGGCGGGGACGCCCTGGTCCACCGCCATCGTCATGATGAATTGGGTCGCAACGTCGCGCGCACCGGGAAGATCGTGCGACAGCTTCAGGATCTGGCGTCCGCGCTGCGCATGGTACCGCTTCGCCCCCTGTTCCAGCGTATGGAAAGACTGGCCCGTGATCTGGGCTCAGAAACGGGCAAGCCGGTGGAGTTCGTGTCGACGGGTGCGGACACGGAAATTGATCGCACCATGGTGGACCTGTTGGCCGATCCGCTGGTGCACATGATCCGCAATGCCATGGACCATGGGGTGGAGCAGGCGGAGGCACGGGCCGCAGCGGGCAAACCCGTGAAGGCCCGGATCTGCCTGTCCGCGTGGCATTCCGGCGGAGACGTCATGGTGGAGCTGGCGGACGACGGGCGCGGCCTGGACCTGCGGGGCATCCGCGCCCGTGCGGAGGCGTATGGGCGGGTGTTGCCCGACCAGCCGATGACGGCCGAAGAGGTAGCGGGCCTGATCTTCGAGAGTGGGCTGAGCACCTCGGACACCGTCACCACGCTGTCGGGCCGAGGGGTGGGGATGGACGTTGTGCGGCGGAACATCGAGGCGCTGCGGGGGCGCATCGACGTCCGGTCCGAGGACGGTGCCGGCACCACCTTCCGGATCCGGCTTCCCCTCACGCTGGCGGTGACCGACGGCATGCTGGTGCGGGTGGGGGCAGAGCGATACGTCATCCCGTCGTCGGACATCCGGACGTGCTGCCGACCGGAGACGGATGCCTATACCCGTGTGGCTGGAAGCGGCGAACTGGTGACGTGGCATGGATCGACCTTCCCGGTGATTCGCCTGCACGCGCTGTTCGATGTTTCCGGAGCGGTTTCCGATCCTGCAGGCGGCGTCCTGGTGGTGGTGAGCGACGGTGTGCGGGCGTGTGCCCTGCTGGTAGATGAGGTGCTGGGGCAGCACCAGTTCGTGGCCCGTCCCGTGGCGCCGGGCCTGGGTGCCGTACCCGGCGTGAGCGGCACCGCCATACTGGGCGATGGCGCGGTGGGCCTCATCCTGGACGCTGCCGGCCTGCTGGCCGCTCGCTGACCTCCGCCGGCCTGGCCGCCGGCTGACCTCCGCCGGCCGGATGGCCGCTGGCTGACCTCCGCGGGCTGGTGGCGCCGACGCGGGGGAGGCCGGGCGGCGACGGCCCTCCGCTGGTGAGGCTCCGCTATTGTTGCCGTCCCGCCCGACCTTCGCCTGCAGAGTACCGTCCGAGTGTCAATCGACTGTCAAAGCCAGCGCGTCGGGCCCCATCCGGAAACTCTCGCACGACTTCTGCACCTGTTCTATATTCGCCCGCCGCCTGCCATGGTGGCGACCACCGAATCGGGAGATAGCCATGCCTGCAGAGGCGCAGCGTACGGGAGTTCAGGAAGCGGACGTGCCGCTGGAGCGGGACGTATTTCTGCGGACCCTGATCCGCGAGTTGTCGGGCACGCTCCAGGACGTGGTGGGACTGGAAGAGGCCGCCGGCTTCGTCAGCGTCGTAGGGCAGACGATGGGCCGGGACATTGACCGATCGTACCGGGAGGCGCTGTCGGTGGAGCGGCTGGACGAGGCGCAGGTCGCGGATGTGCTGGTGGACCTGAAGCGCCGGATCCGGGGGGACTTCTACGTCATCGAACACACTCCGGAGCGCATCGTCCTGGGCAACCGGGCGTGTCCTTTTGCGGAGAAGGTGATAGGACGCCCGGCCATGTGCATGATGACGTCGAACGTGTTCGGCGCCATCACGGCGGACAATCTGGGCTACGCGAAGGTGGTGATCGAGGAAGCCATTGCCCTGGGCGATCCGGGCTGCCGGGTAGTGGTGCACCTGCAACCGACGCCGGAGGCGGATGCCGCTGACGGGCGCGAATACTTCGGGAGCGAGTCGCGGGTGTGACGACGGAAGCATTTCTCAGCCTGACCCGTGCGCTGCCGGAGCCCCACGTGCTGGTGGCGCGGAACGGCGTGCTGTGCGGCGCGAATCCGGCGGCCCTCCGGCTGCTGGGCCTGGGTTCAGCCGTGCCGGACGGCGTGCGCCTCCACGACATCTCGGACGACCCGGCGCCGTCCATTGACGCGCTGCTCGCCAGGTTCGCCGGGGGCAGCGCCCTGACGCCCGGCGCGCTCACCCTGAGGGATGGCCTGCGCCTGCGGGCACAGGGATGCGCACTTACCATCGGACCGGGCGAGCCGACGGAGCACCTGCTCATCCGGCTGCAGGCACCGGAGTCTGCGGCCAGCCGGTTTCTGGCCCTGAACCGCAGTATTGACGAACTGACGCGGGAGGCACGCGTACGGCGGCGGGCGGAGGAGGAAGTCCGGGAAAGCGAACTCCGGGCCCGGTTCCTGGCCGAGGCGAGCCGGATCCTGTCCTCGTCGCTGGAATACGAGCAGACGCTGCGAAACATGGCGAGCATGGCCGTGCCGGATTTCGCGGACTGGTGCGCTGTGGACGTGCTGCAGCCCGACGGCTCCCTGGCGCGGGTGGCCGTGGAGCATACCGATCCCGCCAAGGTCCGCCTCGCCTGGGAGTTGACCGAGCGCTACCCACCTGATCCGGACGCCGAGTATGGCGTACACCATGCCCTGAAGACCGGGCGGCTGGAAAGGGTGGAGGAAATCCCGGAAGGGCTCATCGAGAGCGCCGCTCAGGACGAGGAGCACCTGCGCATGCTGCAGGAGCTTGCCCTGCATTCGTGGATCGTGGCGCCGCTGGTTGCGGGTCGGCGGGTCCTGGGTGCCCTGACCCTGGTGTATGCGGAGTCCCGCCGCCGCTTTGGTGAACGGGATGCGGCCATGGTGGAAGACCTGGCCCGGCGCGCTGCGGTGGCCATCGAGAACGCCCGACTCGTCGATGCCATCCAGGAGGCCCGGGACCGGATCGCCGAACAGGCGGGCGAACTGGAGATGCAGACGGAGGAATTGCAGACCCAGAGCGCGGTACTGGAGGAGCAGGCGGCGGAGATGGAGGAGCAGGCGAGCGAACTGGAGCTCCAGCTCGAGGAGGTCCAGAAGCTGAACAATGAGCTTGCCCACTCCAACCGTGACCTGGAAGTGGCCCGGGCTGACGCGGAGCGGGCGAGGGAGGCAGCGGAACAGGCGAGTGAGGCGAAGAGCACGTTCCTGGCGGTGATGAGCCACGAACTGCGCACGCCTATCAACGCCATCATGGGCTACACTGACCTGCTGGACGCGGAGGTGGCGGGCCCCCTCAATGATGAGCAGCGAGCCCATCTGGAGCGGGTGCGGAACAGCTCCATGCATCTGGTGGGCCTCATTGACCAGATCCTGAGCCTGGCGCGGATCGAGGCCGGCCACGACGACCTGCATGTGGAGCCCGCCGACGTGGCCCGCCTCGCCCGTGACGCCGCAGCGATGATCGAGCCGCTGGCCAGCCGACGGGGCCTGGAGCTGAAGACCGAGATCCCTGACGGTTCCATGAATGTTGTCACGGACGTGGGGAAGCTGACCCAGATCCTGCTCAACCTGCTGAACAACGCCGTGAAATTTACGGAGGCCGGCACCATCCAGCTCAGCCTGAAGGATGGCGACGGCAGAGCGACGTTCAGGGTCCGTGACACGGGGATCGGCATCCCCTCCGAACACCATTCGTCCATCTTCGAGCCATTCGTGCAGGTGGACCAGAAGATGAGCCGCCGTGCGGGCGGTGCCGGGCTGGGACTCTCGGTGAGCCGCCAGCTCGCCCGTCTGCTGGGTGGTGATATCACCGTGGAAAGCACGCCGGGTGAGGGCAGCACTTTCACCATCAGCATACCTGCCGCGGCCGGTAACTGAATTCTGGCGTCGCGTGGCCCACCCGCCGGATGCGCCACGTCCCAACGTTCCTCGCGAACCACCTGGAGGTAATACGATGTCGCACTCACTGGATCGCCGCGAGTTCGTTGCCACCGGTGCCGCCGTGACGGCGGGCCTCATCATGTCCGAAACGGTGTCGGCCGAGCCGGCAGCGACCGGGACCGGATCCGCCCCCCTGGAGACACCCGTGGTGCTGCGCCGGACTGCCGCCCGCCCTGTCGTCGTCGCATCGGGCAACGGCCATGGGCCCCGGGGTCCGGACGGACGGAGCTGTGTGGAGACCGCATTTGCCAGGATGACGGAGGGCGGCGACGTGCTGGACGCCCTCATCGCCGGCGTCACCATAGTGGAACTGGATCCCGAGGACACCAGTGTCGGCTACGGCGGCCTGCCCAACGGCGACGGCGTGGTCCAGCTTGATGCGTCGGTGATGCACGGCCCGAAGCGCCAGGCGGGGGCGGTGGCGGCGCTGGAGGGCGTGCGCACGCCGGCGGCGGTGGCGCGGGCGGTCATGCAGAACACGGATCATCACCTGCTCGTGGCTGAAGGCGCCCAGCGCTTCGCCCGCCAGATGGGCTTCGCCATCGAGGACGATCTGAATACGGAACGTTCCAGGCGCCAGTGGCTGGAGTTCCGACGTCGCGTCGACCCGTCCCGGTGGCTCAACCCGGAGCAGCGGGGCGAGGAGTCGCTGCGGGTGGGGCTGGAGATGGTGCAGGAAGGCCTCATTGACGCGGAGCACTTCTGGGGCACCATCAACTGCAATGGCGTGAGCGCCAATGGCGACGTCTGCGGTGTCACCACCACCAGCGGGCTGGCCTGGAAGATCCCCGGCCGGGTGGGTGACTCGCCCATCCTCGGCGCCGGCCTGTACGTGGACAACGACGTCGGCGCCGCCGGCTCCACCGGTCGCGGCGAGGCGAACCTGTACGGGCTCTGTTCGTTCCTCATCGTGGAGAACATGCGCCGGGGCATGACGCCGGTGGATGCGGGCGTGGACGCATGCAGGCGCATTGCCACGAACACGGTGGAGCCGCGGCTGCTCAATGAGCGGGGCCTGCCACGATTCGGCATCAACTTCTACATCGTGAACGCGGCCGGCGATTACGCGGGCGTGTCCATGTACGCCGGCTCGCGGTTCGCTGTCTGCGACGAGCGCGGTGCCCGGCTGGAGGACTGCGCAGCGGCCTTTGACGGGCGGGCGACGGGCGGGTAACGGGGTTATGCTCGGCATTGTCGGCGGCAGTGCGTTCCTGCACGGCCACGTTCTGGACGGCTGCACCCCACAACGCGTTGTCACACCGCGCGGCGATGTCATGCTGCATGTGGGGAACGGCTTTGCGTTCCTGCGCCGACACGGTGAGACCGGGTATACGGCACCCCATCGGATCCCCCATCACGCGCACGTTCTGGCGCTCGAGTCCGTCGGCGCACGCCACGTAGTGGGGTTCGCCTCCACGGGCTCACTGCATCGTGCGCTGCGGCCGGGCGCCGTGCTCGTCCCGGACGACTACGTATCATTGCACCCCCCGCCGACGCTGGCGGGCGACGGCTACCTGCACATCGTGCCAATGCTGGACCCGGCGCTGCGGGAGCTGCTGGCGGAAGCGGCGGAAGCGGCTGGCGCGGAGGAACTGCGCCGTGGTGGAATCTATGTGCAGACGCACGGCCCGCGCTTTGAAACGCCGGCGGAGGTGCGGATGATCGCCAACTGGGGCGATGTCGTCGGCATGACAGCGGCATCGGAAGCGACACTGTTCCAGGAGCGGGGCATGGCGTACGCCACGCTCTGTATCGTGGACAATTACGCCAACGGTGTCGCTGGCACTGCACTGACACTGGACTCGTTCCAGGCCCAGCTTGCCGCCGGTGCCACACTGGCCCGGCGCATCGTTGACGAGGTGCTGCGCCTCTGGCGTGAGCAGCAGCCGTTGCCGCAACCTGACGGAGGCAGTGCACCGTGACACTGGAGATCCGCGGCGCCGTGCTGGACGGCGCCGCCACCGATATCGTCATACGCGATGGAACCATTGCGGTCGTCCGCCCGCACCGGAGCGGACCCGACCCCGCCGGTGATGCTGCGAGTCCCGCGGATGCCTCCGGCGGTGACGCCACCCACCGCATCATGGACGCCCCCGGGCTGCACGTGTTCCCCTCCTTCCGCAACGGCCACACGCACGTGGCCATGGTGCTGTTCCGCGGCTATGGCGATGACATGCCGCTGATGGAGTGGCTGCGCACGCGCATCTGGCCGGCGGAGGCACAGCTCACCGAGGACGACGTGTATGCCGGCGCCCGGCTGGGCATCCTGGAGATGATCCGGGGTGGTACCACATTCTTCAACGAGATGTACTGGCATCGGCCCGCACTCGTCCGCGCGGCTGAGGAGATGGGTGTCCGTGCCCTCATCGGCCAGACCATCATTGACCTGGGCGACAGTGCCATGCTCCAGCGGCAGAAGGACGACCTGGCGCGCCTCGCGTCGGGGGCCGCTGCTGGCGGCCGGGGCCGCGTGCAGTTCTGCGCGGCGCCCCATTCCATCTACACCGTTTCGCCCGAAGACCTGCGCTGGACGGGGGAAATGGCTGCCGCCCACGACCTGCTCCTCCATATCCACCTCTCCGAGACGCAGGAGGAAGTGGATAAATGCGTGGCCGCGCACGGCGTGCGGCCCGCCGTGCTGCTGGACCGTCTCGGACTGGTCAATGAACGACTGGTCGCCGCACACGGCCAGTTCCTGAATGACGACGAGTTGAAGCTGCTGGGCGCAGCCGGCGCTGCCATCGTCACCAACCCGGCGGCGAACCTGAAGCTCGCCACCGGCGGGATCTTCCCGTGGCGTGCCGCACGCCAGGCCGGCGTGCGCACCTGCCTGGGCACCGATGGCGCCGCGTCCAACAACACCCTCAGCATGATCGAGGGGATGAAGCTGGCCGCCCTGCTCCAGAAGCACCGGGAGCAGGACGCCACGGTGCTGCCCGCCGCGGAGGCGCTGGCCATGGCCACCGCGACGCCGGCGGAAGTGTTCCGCCACGGCAGCGGCCGCATCGCCGAGGGCGAGCCAGCCGACCTGATCCTGGTTGACTTTTCGCGCCCCGCAACGCAGCCCCTGCATGACCCGGTGTCGCAACTCGTCTATGCCGCCGACGCGTCCTGCGTGCACACCACGATCTGCGACGGCCGCGTCCTCATGCACGCCGGCGTCGTCGAGGTCTGCGACGAGCAGGAGGTCATCGCCGCGGCCGCGGCATCCGTACGTGCGCTGCTGGAGCGCGTGCCGCGCGCCGCTTCGGCGATGGCGTAACTGACCGACGTAGCCGGCGCGCCAGCGAGGCGTGGCGTCGCCGGCAGACGCGCCTGCAGCGCCGTTCCCACGTCCCACATCTTCATTGCCTGCAGCCGCCGTTTGTTCCTATCTTGCAGGGGTCTTTCCTGCATAACGCATCATCCGGGACGTCCATGAACATGGTCACCGCCAGCCGGCGGCTGCTGGCCGAGTTCCGCCGACGCCACGTCTTCCGCGTCGCCGCCGTCTACCTGGCCGCCGCCTTCGTGGCCTTGCAGCTGGTGGACCTGCTGGTCGAACCGCTGGGTCTGCCGGACTGGACGATGGGCCTGCTCATCGTCGTCATTGCCGTGGGCTTCGTTCTGGCCCTTATCCTGGCGTGGGCCTTCGAGCTGACGCCCGATGGCGTGCGCCGCACCGTCAGTACTGACACCGGCGCTGCGCCCGGGGCGGTGCAGGGTACGACAGCAGCGCAGAGTCCCGGGGCCGCCCCGTCGGCCACGCGGGTCCCGCTTCGCCTCATCCTGGTGGTTACGGCGCTTGTCGTCGTGAGTGCCGGCGGCTGGATGGCACGCGCCGCACGCGCGCCGGAGCCGGTGGCGGAGGCCGGCACAGCCGTCGCCGTCCTGCCGTTCCACGTCACCAGCGCAGACGATGACCTGGCCTATCTGCGGGAGGGGCTGGCAGAGTTGCTCACCGGTGCGCTGGCCGAACGGGCAGGCATACCCACCGTATCGCAGCGGCTGCTGCTCCGTGAGCTGCGGGACGTGCACGATCCTGCCGAACTGGTGACCCGCGCGCCGGACGTGGTCCGCCGCCTGGGGTCAGTCCGCTTTGTGACAGGCGAAGTGGTGGGTCGCTCGACTCACCTGACCCTCTCCGCGGCGCTGGTGAATGAAGCACGTGGCGACACGATTCGCGCGAGCGTGAGCGGTCCGGAAACCGAGATCAACGCCCTTGTCGAGCGCCTGGCAGCGCAGTTGCTAGTCGGCGAGATCTCCTGGATCCGCGGTCACGCCGGCAGTCTGGCGGACGTGCCATTGCCCGCGCTGCGGGAGTACCTGGAGGGCGCGTCACTGCAACGGCAGGGCCGGTTCGCCGAGTCGCTGGACCGGTTCCGCCGTGCGCTGGAGATCGACTCGACGTTTGCCCTGGCCGCGTTCGGTTTCGAAGTCTCCTCCGGCTGGAGTGACGTTCCCGCAGCGGAGGTCCGGCGGGTGCAGGACATCGCCTGGCGGCACCGCCACCGGCTGGGTGCACTGGATCGGCTGCAACTCGAGGGCATGCTGGGCCCGGCGTTTCCGGAGCAGTCGGCGCCATCGGCCCAACTCGCCGTGGTCGAGGACGCCCTGCGGGTGATGCCGGACCGGGCGGAGCTGTGGGTGCTGTACGGCGACCTGCTTTTCCATGACGGTCAGGCCATCGGCGCAGTGGACTGGCGCCGGCGCGCCATCGCCGCATTCGAGCAGGCCAGCGCGCTGGCCCCCGAACATCCGGAAGCCGAGTACCACCTGCTGGAGCTGATGCTGACGGAAGCCGACGCCGGGAAGTTCAACGGCATCGCGCAACGCCTGCTGGCCCGGGACAGCGTCAGCGACCTCAGGCGGCTGGCTCTCGGTGCCGTCGCCCTTCATGAAGATTCGCCATCCGCCTGGGCCGCAGTGCGCGCGGCCTTCCAGTCGGAGAGCAATATCTTCCTGGTTGATATCGCGAACCGGGCACTGCACCTGGGTCGCGGCCTCGACGAGGTCCTGGCGCTGAGCAGGGACCGTGAGCGCGCAGCCGTCACCGTAGCTGCCGCCGAGGTGCCGGTCACTGTGCAGATCCAGATGCTGTCGAACATGGGTCGTCCCGGTGAGGCAATGGCAGCGTCCAGGCGCCGACAGCAGCGGGCTGGTGGCATATGGCATCCGGAACACCTCCAGCTTGCGGCGTGGATGGGCTGGGCGTGGGATGGCGACACGATCCAGGCCCGGACGGCCATGGAAGAACTGCGCGCACTGCTGGACGCTGCCACCGCCCGGCCCGGTGAGGACCCGCCGCATCCGTTCCACGTCTGCACCGTTGCGATCTTCGATGTGCTGCAGGGGAGGACCGACTGGGCCGCCGGCGTGGCGGCCCGGCTGGAGGCAGACATGGACCGGCTGGAGGGCCGCTGGCTGCAGATGCAGGCGCAGGCCTGCCCGGTCATCGTCCGGGCCGGCCTGGCCCACGTGTCCGGCACGCGCCAGGAGGCGCTGGCAGCACTGCGGGACCTGGAATCCTACCTTGCCACGCAGGCGTTTGGCGCCACTCGCATGCGGGCCGCAGGCAACTTTGTAGCTGCCGCCCTCCACGAGTTCTACGACGACAAGCCCGCCGCACTGGCGGCGCTGCGCCGGTTGCAGGACACCGGGTCCACCAACCTGCTGTCCACGGCGCTGCGGGAAGAGGGCCGTCTCCTCGAGCGGCTCGGTCGCACAGGCGAGGCGGCGGATATCTATCGCCGCTACCTCAGCTTGCGCCGGTCGCCGGAGCCGGCCGCCGCTGCCATGGACGATGCAATCCGCGGGCGTCTCGCCGCGCTGGAACGCGCTGACCGCTGACGCCGCAGCGCGGCTGCCGACGCCTCAGCACCTCAGCGCGCTCGCCAGCCCGCCCGGCCGCCGGACCGACGGCCCTCCCCTTACCCGCCGGCGGGTGCCGCCGCAGAGGGTGCCGCCCGCCGGGCCTGCTCCAGTGTGATGTCCAGCGCCGGCATCTCGCCTTCGCCCATCAGGAACGAGTCGAACCACTCGATCATGCGCAGCGTGTAGTCCAGCCGCGATGCCGACCGCACGTTGCCGTGTCCCTCACCCGGATACAGGATCAGGCGCACGGGCACGTCCGGCTTACGCACCACCAGGTGCCGGTACAGCTCCAGGGACTGCCCCGGATGGACGCGCGTGTCCTCGGCGCCGTGCATGATGAGCAGCGGCGTCTGTGCCCGGTCCACGTGGTAGACGGGGCTCCGCTCCAGGTACTTCTGCCAGTTCCCTTCCCACAGCCGCTGTCGCGAGTGGACCAGGTACAGCTCCTCGGGGATGTCGCTGGTGCCCCACTTGGACAGGTTGTTGCTGATGCCGACGAACATGACGCCGGCAGCGAAGCGGTCGGAGTAGTACGTGCTCATCCACGCTGTCGCATAACCACCGTACGAGCCGCCGGTAACACCGATACGCGCGGAGTCGGCGACGCCGGTGCGGATGAGATGATCGACGCCGTCCACGATGTCGTCGAACTCCGCGCCCGCCAGGTCTGCCTGGCTGCTCATGGCGAACTCGAGGCCGCGGCCGGTGCTGCCCCGGTAGTTGGGATAGAACACGGCGTAGCCGCGGGCGGCGGCCATCTGGCCGGGCATGGAGTAGTTGGTGAGCCAGCCATTGAGGTAGTGGGCCTCCGGGCCGCCGTGCACCATGGTGATCACCGGAACCCGCGTGCCCTCGGCAAAGCCGACGGGCATCACGAGCATCCCCTCGAGTTCGTACGCGTTGTCCCGGGGCTGCCACCGCACTATGCGCTGTTCGCCCATGGGCACGTCTGCCAGCCACGCATTGTTCTGCGTCATGCGACGGGGCTCGGCCTGGTTCGCGGCGAGGACGTAGACCTCGGCGGGGTGCAGCGGTGTGCTGGCGGAAAAGGCGGCCTGGCCGTTGCCAGCGCGGGCGAAGGCGGTGAACGCCAGCCCCTCGCGCTGCGCCAGACGCCGCAGGTTCGAGCCGTCGGGCGCAACGCTGCCGTACGTGCTCATGACGCCTTCACTGGCAACGAAGTGGATCTCGTTCGCGCCGGTCCAGAGGATGTCCTCGAACTTGCCCTCGAAACGCGGCAGGATGTTCCGCGGCGTGCCACCGCTGGCGGGCACGACCATGATGCGGCCGTCAATGGGGTCGTGGATGTTGTCGGCGGCCCGGAGCGCCAGCCGGCTGCCGTCAGGGCTCCAGCGGATCTGGCCGAGCTTGCCCTCGTTGTTGATGGCGGCCACCTGCTGGAGTGAGCCGGCGTCCAGCACCAGCACCGAGACGCGCATGTACGAGTCGTCCACTGTGGGCGTGGGCGCCAGGCCCACGGCAATGCGGTTGCCGTCGGGGCTCCATTCCATCTGGTAGTACGACCCACGGGGCTGCATGCGACGGGGTGCGGCGTTCGACGCAACGTCCACCACCCAGCCTTCCCGCTGCGGCACGTTCTCTTCGAAAAAGATCGGTGTATACGGCAGCGGCGTCGCCGGCGGTGTGACGGCCTCATTGGCCACGAACGCCAGCCGGTTGCCGTCGGGCGCCCATGCGAAGGACAGCAGCGGCCGCTCGAAGGTATAGACCCGCCGGGCGGCGCCGCCCGCCACGTCCACCTCGTAGACGCCACGGGGCGAGCCCTGCTGTGTGGCCAGGAACGTCACGGTGCTGTGCCCCGGCCGGAACGCGATGCCCGCCACGCCTGCGGCGGCAAACAGTTCACGGGTCTGGCCGGTCTGCGTGTCCAGGATGTGGAGGAACGTGGGCGTCGGGTCGTTCAGCTCGCTGGGATTCGGCGGCGATGTCAGCGTGTAGGCCACGTGGCGGCCGTCATCGGAGATGGCGACGGCGGCTACGGAGACAAGCTCGGCCACCTGGAGCGGCGTCAGCCCTGCCTGCTGGACGGTGGCAGCGCCGCCAGCGGCCGGCGCGCCCAGCGGCGCCGGCTGCTGGAGCGCCGCCACAGTGGCGGGCTGGAGCGTGAACGCGATGAGCAGCAGGGCAGCCAGCCGCGGCGCGGCGTGTGGGTTCAAAAACCTCATGAGTCCCTCGGAATTCCTGTTGTGACTGCGGTTTCAGGGCAGCAGTTCGGTGGCGGCAAGGAGCGGACCGTCCGGGCGCGGACCCCCTGGGCTGGTGCTGACCAGCCGCTGGAGCTGCGCCCAGCGGGCGTCCACGGCGAGCTGGGCCTGGGCAATGGCGTCCTCGTCCAGGTGACGGAACCGGCCCTGCGCCCGGATGTACGGCTCCACTGGGACCGGCGGTTCGTCCACCGTGATGCGCCAGTCGGTGCCGTCCACGACTTCCACCAGCGGGAAGACACGGTTCTGCACGGCCGCCCGCCCCAGCTCGATGGTCCGCTCGTCCTCGAACTTCCAGCCGGGGGGGCACGGCGAGAGGATGTGCAGGAACCGGGTCCCGCGCATGGCTTTCGCCTTGCGCACCTTCTGGAGCAGGTCCAGCGGGTGGGATACGGACGCGGTGGCGGCGTACGGGATCCGGTGCGCGGCCATGATGGCGAGGATGTCCTTCTTGCCTGTCGCCTGCGGCTGCGTAACCGGAGTGGTGGTGGTCCACGCTCCCCACGGCGTAGCCGACGACCGCTGGATGCCCGTATTCATGTACGCCTCGTTGTCGTAGCAGACGTAGATGAAGTTCTCGTTGCGTTCGGCGGCGCCGGACAGGGCCTGCAGCCCGATGTCGAACGTGCCGCCGTCGCCCGCCCAGACGAGGACGTTGGTGTCGGTATCGCCGCGGACGTCGAGGGCTGCGCGCACGCCCGACGCCACCGCGGCGCCGGTGGCGAATGCGGTGTGGTAGAGGGGCACGTGCAGGGAGGACTGGGGGTATGGCCCTGCGATGATGCTCCAGCAGCACGCCGGCAGCACCACTACGGTGTTCTCGCCCAGTTCCTTGAGCACCATGCGCATGGCCAGCGGTGCGCCGCAGCCGGGGCAGGCCAGGTGCCCGCCGTCCAGGAGTTCGATGCGGGGCACGTCGTCGCGGATCATGACCTGGCTCATGGCTTGACTCCCACCCAGAGGTCCTCGCGCTCCGGCGCCGCCGCCGTGCGCGTGCCGTCGATGACGCCGCCGATGACGTCCGGCGTCACGTCCCGTCCGCCCAGGCCCAGCACGTAGCCGTACAACGCGGGACGGTCGTCCGGCGGCAGGTCGTAGAGCGCCGAGCGGAGCTCCTCTGCGAAGATGCCGCCGTGGCCGGGCGAGATGTTGCGGTCCAGCACGGCCACGCGGGGCACGCCGGCCAGCAGCCGCCGCAGGAGGGCCGAGGGGAACGGCCGGAACAGCCGCACCTTGACCAGGCCAATGCGTTCGCCATCGGCGCGGCGGGCATCGATCACATGGCGGGCCGTGGATGTAATGGTGCCTGACGTCACCAGCACGAGTTCCGCGTCGTCGGTGCGGTAGGCCTCTGCCGCGGGCCATGTCCGGTCCGTAAGGCGGGCCCAGTCCGCGTCCGCTTCTGCCAGCACCGCGTGCACCCGCTCCATGGCGTGCTGCTGGTCCCGGCGCATCTCCATGTAGTCGTCCGGCCGGACCAGCGCGCCGTACGCATGTGGCTCCTTCGGGTCCAGCCGGTGGCGGGCGCGGCGCCGGGGCAGGAACTCGTCCACCAGCGCCTGCGGCGGCACATCCACGGGTTCCGACGTATGCGACAGGTAGAACGCGTCCAGCAGCACCATCACCGGCAGGTCCACCGCCTCCGCCAGGCGGAACGCCTGGATGGTGGTGTCCAGCACCTCCTGGTTCGTCTCGCAGTAGAGCTGGATCCAGCCGGTGTCCCGCTGGGAGAGGGAATCATTCTGGTCCATCCAGATGTTCCAGCCTGGACCCATGGCCCGGTTTACGTTGGCCATGACCACGGGCAGGCGCCCGCCGGCGGCCCAGTGCAGCATCTCGTGCATGTAGGCCAGCCCGTGGGACGACGAGGCCGTGAACGTGCGCGCCCCCGCCGCACTGGCGCCGACGCACGCCGCCATGGCCGAGTGCTCCGACTCCACCTTGATGAAGCGCGCGGGCAATTCCCCCGACGCACACATCTCCGACAGCATCTCCACCACCTGCGTCTGTGGGGTGATGGGGTACGCGGAGATGACCTCGCAGCGGGCCAGCTTCACGCCCAGCGAGACGGCATGGTTGCCGACGATGACCTTCCTCACAGCCCCTCCCGCGTCATGACAATGGCGCCGCGGGGGCATTCCCGGGCACACACGCCGCAGCCCTTGCAGTGGTCCAGGTCGATGCTGAACCGGCCGTCCGCCGTGCGCGCGATGGCGGCGTCCGGGCAGAACATCAGGCACAGCTCACACGCGTTGCAGACGCCGCAGTTGAAGCATCGCCTCGCCTCCGCCAGCGCCTCCGCAGACGCCAGCCCCGGATTCACCTCGGCAAAGCCATAACCGCCGGAACCGCCGTTGCTGCCGTCGGGGGCCGCGCCTCCGTGCTGCCCGGCGTCAGGGTGCTCCCGGTGCCGGGGGAGGTGCGTGAAGTGCACGGGGTTCAGTGCGTCAAACGCGACGACGTCGTTCGCCGGCGCGGTCCGTTGCACGGGATCGTCGCCGCGCCACCGGCTCATGCTCATGGCGCCGCCGGCCCAGCGCAGCGATGGTGCGTCCAGCACCACGTCCACGCCCCGGCGGGCGCGCAGGGCCCGGTCGATGTCCATGGCCGCCGCCTTGCCGGAGCCCAGTGCGTCGGCGACGGTGCGCTCAACACCCGCAGCGTCGCCACCGGCCCAGGTGCCGGTGGCGGGCGTTGCGCCCAGTTCGTCCGCGGGGATGGTGCCGTTGGTCACCGGCACCGCACTCGGCAGGCAGTCCAGCACCGCGTCTTCGCCAATGGCGGTGAGCAACGTGTCCACGTACATGCTGAAGGCGCCGTGCTCGGCGACGACGGCGCGCCGTCGTCCGCTGGCGTCCGGCTCGCCCTGCGCCATGCGGTCACACTCCACGGCGATGAGACGGTCATGCGCCCGGTGGAACGCCCGCGGGTTGGCCA
Source organism: Longimicrobiales bacterium (assembly GCA_035461245.1). Taxonomy (GTDB): domain Bacteria; phylum Gemmatimonadota; class Gemmatimonadetes; order Longimicrobiales; family RSA9; genus SH-MAG3. Next base: position 73,081 of record DATHVP010000062.1, read on the forward strand.
GGAACTCGAAGACGACACCTTCCGCTTCCGCCTCCGCGATTTCCGACGCAATGGCGGGCATGTCCTCCCGGGTGCGCCGGTAGATGACAGTCGCCCGGGCGCCCAGGCGCTGCGCAGTGCGGGCGCAGTCCATGGCGGTGTTGCCGCCGCCGACAATGGCGACGTGACGCCCGATGTCCGGCCTGGCGCCGGCATTCACGGCCCGGAGGAACTCGAGCCCCGGTACCACCCCCGGCCCGACCTCGCCGGCGGCGCCGAGGGGCCGGCCACGATGGGCGCCCGGGGCCAGAAATACGGCATCGTACTCCGCCAGGAGCGAGTCGGCGGCGGCGGCGTCGATGCGTTCCCCGCAGCGGATCTCGATGCCCATGGCGCGGTACCAGGCGAGCTGCCGGTCCAGCACGGTCCGGGGCAGTCGATACGACGGGATGCCCTGCCGCAGCATGCCGCCGGCCTCGGCCTCCGCCTCCAGGACGGTGACGGTGTAACCCAGGAGGGTGAGATGGTACGCGCACGCCAGCCCGGCGGGCCCGGAGCCCACCACCGCCACCCGGCCCTCGCGACGGGTTGCGGGAAGCGGCGGCGGCTCGGCCAGTGCGCGGTCGCCCAGCTCCCGTTCCACCAGGTGCACGGCCACGGCCTCGTCGAAATGGCCGCGGTTGCAGGCCGCCTCGCAGGGATGGTGGCAGACCCGGCCGGTCACCGCCGGCATGGGATTCTCCCGTAGCAGGAGGTCCACCGCCTCATCCACGCGGTCCTGCCGGAGCAGCTCCATGTACCCCTCCACGTCCACGCCCGTCGGGCAGCGCGCATTGCACGGCGCCACACCGTCCCGGTATGTGGGCATGATGTACTTCCAGGAGCCCGTCCGGTTGGCCAGGGTGCTGGCCCGGCTGACGGAGATAAGAGGAGCATCGCGAGTAGCGGTGACCGGCTCAGCCATGGTGTACCTCGTCGGCGATGGCGGCGACAACTTCGTCAGTCCAGCGGACGGCGGCGGCGGCGGCCAGGGCGGCGGCGACATTGTCTTCTCCTCGCACCGGCACTTCCTCGAGGATGGCGGCGCAGACGGCGTCCAGGGAGACGACCCCGGACCAGACGGCGAACGCACCCAGGATGGACGTGTTCACGATGGGTTGCGTACGGGAGCCGATGCCATGTGCCGCGGCAATGCCGCTGGCGTCCACCGTCGCGACCCGGAAACGCTCGGCGAGCGTGCTGTAGTGGGTTGGATCCCTGTCCGAATTGATGAGGATCCCGCCGCCCGACTTGAGCCCGCTGGTGACGTCCAGCGCCTTGATCAGCGTCGGATCCAGGACCATGAGGTCGTCCGGTGCAGCCACTTCGCAACGCAGGCGGATCGGTGTGCTGTCGAAGCGCAGGAACGCCGTCACTGGTGCACCGCGCCGCTCCACACCGAACGCCGGGAAGGACTGCACCTGCTGTCCTTCCCGGAACAGGGCCACGGCCAGGATCTTCGACGCAATGACGGCGCCCTGCCCGCCCCGGCCATGGATGCGCAACTCATGCATGGGACACATCTCCGGCCGGTCTGCCCGCGGGCCGGTGTACTTCCTCCGGCGACGCGTCCCGCCGCTGGGCGCACGTCTCGCAGTCGGTGCCGAGGCATGTGCACGGTACACCGTCCGGCTGGGCTTGGGCACATGCGCCCGTGCCCTGCTCGGGCGCTGCGCCTGCCTGGATGAGGCTCTCCATTGGTCCTCCCGGAATGGGGTCCTCAAACAGAGGTCCCGGACGCCGGGCGCGGCAATAAGGCAGATCCTGAGAGCCGGAAGGGGAAAGCCCTACGCCCGACCGTGGCTGGGTGTGGACGGCGGGGTGCGCGGGCCGGCCTCGCCGCACCGGCCCGCCGCCATCCCGTCCCACCGGGGCATGAGAACGTCCCGCGGGGCTTGCTCCGCTGACTCGGTGTCGTTTCTGTTCACTCACGCCGAACACGATATTCGATCCGGCCTGACCGGATTCGTCCTGCACCAATCGGAATGTCCTCATGCGAATCATCAGGATCCTGTCGGTACCTGCCGCCTTTGTGGCGCTGGTCTTCGCGTCCCCTGGCGCCAGCGCGCAGACGGCGGCGGACCATGCCAATGCCCCGTCCATCCAGGCGGTGCCGGTCACGGAGCCGGTGCGGGTGGACGGTATGCTGGACGAGGCCGTCTGGCAGTCGGCCCCGGCCGTCACGTCGTTCACGCAGGTCGTGCCGGCGGAGGGCGCCCCGGCAACCGAGCGGACGGAGATCCGGTTCGCCTACAGCGACGTCGCCCTCTACATCGGCGCCCGCATGTATGACAGCCAGCCGGTGACCACGCGACTGGCCCGGCGGGACGGCACCATGGCGGCGTCGGACTGGCTGACCATCATCCTGGACAGCTTCCACGACCACCGCACGGCGTTCGGCTTCGAGGTCAACCCGTCGGGAGTGCGTCGTGACCAGACACGTGCGGAGGGCGCCGGCGAGGACGACTCGTGGGATCCGGTGTGGCAGGCGGTCACGCGCATTGACGACGAGGGCTGGACGGCGGAGATCCGCATCCCCTTCAGCCAGTTGCGGTTCAACCCGGCGGATACGCAGACGTGGGGGCTGCAGGTGGAGCGTCAGATCGCGCGGCGTCGCGAATTTTCCGTCTTCTCCTTCACGCCGACGACGGAGCCCGGCGGTATCCCCCGGTTCGGCCACCTGGAAGGACTGCGGGGGATGGAGTCCGGCCGGCCCATGGAGGTGCTGCCGTACGTGGTGGCCCGGGGCGAGTCGGTGGACCGGACGAACAACCCGTTCCGGGAGAACCGTGAACTGGGCCTGTCCGCGGGCGCTGACGTGAAGTACCGCGTGACGTCGGACCTGACCCTGGATGTCACGGTCAATCCGGACTTCGGGCAGGTGGAGGTGGACCCGGCGCAGGTGAACCTGTCCGCCATCGAGACGCAGTTCACGGAGAAGCGGCCGTTCTTCATCGAGGGCGCCGAGCTGTTCAACTTCGGGGCTGGCGGCGGCAATGCGGCGTTCTACACCCGTCGTATCGGTCGGGCGCCGCAGCTGTTGCCGGGCACGCAGCAGCGGGACGTTCCGGACGCGGCCCGCATCCTGGGGGCGGCGAAGCTGACGGGTCGCACTGCCGGCGGCTGGTCGGTGGGCGTGCTCGACGCGCTCACGGGTCGGACGGAAGTGCTGTTCCGGGACGGGGCCGGCGAGGATGTCCGGATGACGGCGGAACCGCTGACGAACTATTTCGCGGCCCGGGCCCGCCGCGACCTGCGGGGCGGCCTCTCGGCGCTGGGCGGCATGCTGACCATGGTGCATCGGGACCTGGACAGCGAGACGGCGCAGGCGGTCCTCCGTTCCGGCGCGTACACCGGCGGCGTGGACTTCCGCCATGAGTGGGCAAACCGGACCTGGGCACTGAACGGGTTCGTCTCGGGCAGCCATGTGGAGGGCAGCGCCGATGCGATGCGGCTGGCCCAGCGCTCGCCGTGGCGGTACTTCCAGCGGCCGGACGCGGATCATCTCACGCTGGACCCGACGCGCACGTCCCTGACGGGGCTGTCCACCCAGGCCCAGATCCAGTACCGGCAGGGCCGCCATTGGCGGTACTCCCTGCTGGCAGGCACCACAACGCCCGGCTACGAGGTCAATGACATCGGTTTCCAGTACCGCGCCGACCGCGTGGACGGCCAGGCCGTGGTTACCTACGTGGAGCCCCGCCCGGGCAGCCTGTTCCGGAACTGGCAGGTGAACGGTGTGGCCCGGGCCGAGCGGAACTACGACTTCGACGTCATCATGAACCGTCTCCAGGTCGGCGGCTCCGGCCAGTTGCTGAACTACTGGGGCGGCAACCTGAGCGTGGCGTACAACGGCCGGGCGCTGGACGACCGGCTGACCCGTGGCGGTCCGTCCGCGGAGCGGCGCCCCCAGTGGCAGGTCAACGGCGGGTTCAACTCGGACAGCCGGCGGCAGGTCTCGGTGGGTGGCGGCTTCGGCGGCGCCAGGCATGATGCCGGGGGCTGGGGCTGGGGCGTCGGCGTCGGCGCGACGGTACGCCCTTCACCGGGGGTGAGCTTCAGCGTCTCGCCCAACTTGGAGCGGACCCACAGCATCGCCCAGTACCTGGGCGTCATACCGGATACGACCGCAACGCACACGTACGGTGCCCGCTACCTGTTCTCGGTGCTGGACCAGACCACCCTGGGCGTGGAGACGCGCATGGACGTGACGTTCAGTCCCGTGCTGTCCCTGCAGGTTTACGCCCAGCCGTTCATCAGCAGTGCGGACTTCGGCGCGCCGGCGGAGCTGAGGGCGCCCGGCACGTATCTGTTCAACGTGTACGGCCAGGACGTGGGCGACGTCGAACCCGTCCAGGGCGGCGTGCGCGTCTACCCCCAGGGCACCGACGGCGCCGCGCCGTCGTTCGTGGTGCCGAACCGTGACTTCACGCTCCGCTCGCTGCGTGGCAACGCCGTGCTGCGCTGGGAGTACCGGCCGGGTTCCACGCTGTACGTAGCGTGGCAGCAGAACCGGAGCAGCCAGCTTGCAGACGGCAGCTTCGGTCTCGGCCGGGACGCGGGCGACCTGTTCGCGGCCCGGCCGGACAA